>CACPHX010000008.1 GCA_902633975.1 uncultured Marinoscillum sp. | reverse complement strand
ATAGCATCCTTTATATTTTTAGCAATTTTATCTCTATCGTGAAGTTTATTTATATCTTGCCAATCTGTTAATATTACACCTTCAAATCCAAGTTTATTCCTCAAAACATTTATCATTAGTTCATAATTTGCATGAACGGGCAAGCCATTAATAAGACCTGAATTTATCATTATTGTTTTTGCACCAGCATCAATAGCTTTCCTAAAAGGTTCAATATGATATTCTGATAAAACATTTTCTGGAATATAAGCTGGTGTTCTATCTTTTCCAGATATAACTGCTTGATAACCAACAAAATGTTTCATGCAGGCCGCAACATTATTCTTATTTGAAATATCATTATTCACACCTTGGTATCCCTTTATCATAGCTTCCCCAAATCTCTCTACTATAAGAGGGTCTTCTCCAAATGTCTCAAATTGTCTTGGAAATCTTGGGTCAATACCTAAATCTAATACAGGAGAAAAATTCCACGGTATGCCAGAAGCTCTAGTTTCATATGCTGTAACTAATGCCATATTGTATGCATTTTCTTCATTCCAACTTGCTGCAGTATTAATTTGTTGTGGGAACATTGTTGATCCAGCAGTATAGGTAGTACCATGAATTGCATCAATACCATATATTATAGGTATTTTCATTCTAGTGCTGTCAATTGCATACTTTTGTATATCTGATATTGTTTTATACCATATTTCTTTTGTTTGGGCGGTGGTATTTATTGTATTTAGAACTGAACCAATTTTATATTTAACAATAGCTCTTTTGACTCTTTTTGGATCAACTTCTAATGGAAAAGTTGATTTCCATTTTGAGGGTCCTTTAGCAACTACTGTTAAGTTGACTTGGGCCATTTGACCAATTTTTTCCTCTAATGTCATTTCTGACAACAGTTCATCAACCTTATTATCAATATCATAATGATTATGATAATCACTCTTACATGATGTCAATATTAAAATAACTATAAATAAATATTTCACTGATATATAATTATATAAAAATTAGTCTGAAATCTTCCAAAAAGCTATACCTCCCGCCTGTTTTCCTACGTCAACTGAACTTTTAAGATACATATTTTTAAGATCTATTACATCTACTTTCCCTGGTTCTCCACCAATTCCTTCGACAGAAATAAATGCATATTTGCTATCTGATGAGATTGCAATTCCGTGTGAAACCATAGTCGTATTTTTTAAAACTTTATTTTTGGTCAAATCTTCTAAATCCCATATTCCAGTACTTCCCTCCCCTTTCAGAGTAGCAACTAAATACTTTCCGTTTGGAGATATCTCTACGTTGTAAGGTCCTTTTCCAACATTTATTCTTTTTGATATTACCCAATCGTCCAAATTAACCTCAATTATTTCATTTGATCCATTTCCGGCTACATAAGCTATTTTTTTTGAAGGATGTGGTATAACCCAAGTAGGCTGAACCATAGAATGTGACATTTTCATGGAATGATTGCCATTCATTTGATGGTTACCAGAGGACATCATATTCATCTTTTCAAGATTCAGTTTTCTTTTAACCTTCAGAGATATTGCATCAATCTCAAATAACTCTCCAGACATCATAGCAACAGAGTACTGATATAGACCATCAGAAGAAATTCTAGAGCCGTGAGGCATTGCTCCAGTAGTTATTTGTTTAATTTCAACCATAATTTCAGGATCAACTACAGAAACAGTACTTGGCTTCATTTCACCATGAAGGTTAAAATTGACACAATAGAGAAGACCTGTTGCCTCAGATATCTGCATTGTTGCAGGAAAAAGACCTAATTTGGTACTTGAAATAGGTTTATTCGTTTCAGTTGAATATTTAGTTAATGTTCCGTAAGGACTCCCGTGAGCTAATGAAAGATACCAATATTTACCATTTGGATCAACAGTTATACCATGAGGCCCCTCGATTTCAGTTGGCATCACCCCTACTTCAAATCTTTCCTCTTCAATTAATTCAGAACCATCAAACCTAAGTAAGGAAACCATATCGTCTGATTCAGCAGCAACATATAAATAATAGTTTTGCGAAAATGCACTATTACTTATTAAAAAAGCAGTAAAAAATAAAAGTAATCTCATCAATTTAGGTACTGATTAACTTTAGAATTGTCAGGCTTAACAGGCATTACCTTTGCAGCACCAATACCACTATTCCAATCTGAATAAAAAACATGTCCTTTATAGAGCTGAGCACCCCAAGACATGGTAGCAAATGGAATATAACCATCTTTGTCTCCAGGAAGTATGTAACCTATTTCTCTTCCTTGCTTATAAAGATCGCCCATCAAATCACCAGATATATCTACTACTCTGACACCTCCAGAATACATCGCTACGTATAGGATATCATCTTCTATCCAATAATTGTGTGATCCGTGACCAGGTAACTCATACCTTGCAATTTCAACTGGATTATCAACATCAGTAAAATCAACAAAATGAAGGAAACCTGCAGTCTCGTTTGGCGCATTAACATCAATACCATTTGGAAAGATCTCATCTCCTAAGACAGTATAAAACTTACCTGTTGACTTACTCTTGAATGGGTAAGTTGCGTGATGTGCACCACTTGCATAATTATAATTACCAAAAGCTACTGGATTAGACGGTGAGCCGCCAGCAATACCATTTCCTACATCAACCATGTAAACACCATCTCTCCAATTTGATGAATATGCTATTCCATCTTCAATCCAAACATCGTGAATAGCTTGGCCTTCTTTACCTAGCTCAAACATTCCAACTTCAATTGGGTTGACTGGATCTTCGATATTTAAAATATAATATTTTTGTCCTGCACTCAATGCATAAACATGATCTTGGTATATAAATAAGTTATGTACACCACCTGTTAAATTTTTTGTGTATTCTGAAATAATTTTGACATCTCTTGGGTTTGTTACATCAATAATAATGATACCATTTTTTCTATTAGAAGCTCCCTCTCTACTTATTATAGCTATTTTACCATCCTCAGAAACTTTCACATCATTTACTGTTCTTGCATCAACTTGAACACTATCTATCTTTAAGATATTAGAAGGGTCAGTAACATCCCAAAAGTATGATGTGCCATCTGCACCCCATGTTCCTGTAACAGCATAATCTCTTCCGTCAACACCTTCAAAAACCCAAAAGTCAGAGGTGTGTTTATCGTTTACAAGACCTGTTCCAACTTTTACAACATCTCTTTTAACATTTCTCTCATAAATGTTTAATGCTTTAGAAACAGAAACATTACCAAGAGAGGCAGTAACTAAATAATTACCTGAGACATCAGCAACAAACCTTCCATCATTCATTATTAGACCAGATGCAGTATTACTTTTATCGAAAGATTTGCCTTTGAAAGAAAACTCAAAAGGTATGTTAGATAGAACCTGACCTTTTTTATTGTAGGCTTCTGCTTTTAATTGGATAACATCTCCTGTCCTAGCCTGATCAGCATTAGATGAAAGTTCAATGTACTCGACTGGATTTTTCAATACATCTAAGTTCAGTGTACCAGTAATACCTTCATATGTAGCATTCAAAGTAACATTCCCTGATTTAACTGCTTTTATGTTATTAACATCATCAACAACCAGGTTGGAATTTGATGATTTTATTGAAAAGTTTACATTTTCTCTAACAAAACCCATCTCATCTATAACTTCGTAAGAAATCGGGATATATGTTCCTTCGTACACTTTGTCAGAATCTAATGAAATTTTAATTTCTTTAACAGCTGGAAATTGAACGTCAACGACAAAAGTTCTGCTAAACCTTTTACCTCCTTCTGTTATGCATACAGCAACAACCTCATGTAATCCAGGTTGATTAGCAATAATTTTTCCTGACTCGTTATCTACTTGAATAGACTTAGCAGTACTAAAAACACCTTGTTTATTATAATAAATCATATTATCACAGGATGTTGTTGATCCGTCAGAACTCATAACGTAACTGCTTGGAGTAAATGTATCTCCCACGTTCATTTTTAGATCCATTAGATCCGACTCAATCGTTTTTGTTTGAGAAAATCCCGTTAAAGAAATAGTTAAAAATAGAATTTGTAATATGTAATTTTTCATTATTGTTTATTTAATTTCATTAAAGTCCCAGATAGCCAACAGTTTTGTATTTGGGTCAATATTAATAGAAATAGGTTTACTATCTGAAGCAATATAAAACCTACCTTTTTCTTTTTCTAGTTTTACGGTTTGAATTTTTTCTAAATTTTTGTCATTATATGAAATTCCTAATTCTACAGGCATTTCAAATAAATAACCATCATTTTGTACTTGGTTTAAATTTACCTCTATCCTACCTTTCTTTTCATCAAATTTCCAATTACCATCTAAAACCATATTACCACCTTTGTATAACCACTGATCAAAAAAAGTATCTAAACTCATACCAGATACAACTTCCATTTCAGTTTTAAACTGATTTGTTGTTGTTGTTGAGTTATAGTATTTCTTATAATAATTTCTAATACCCTTCCTGAAATTATCTTCTCCTACGTAGTTTCTAAGCATATGAAGAACCCAAGCGCCTTTCTGATATTGAAGACTATATGTTAAAACATCTTTCATGTCTTTAAGGTTGTTATGAACTATTGACGATTCCTTATCAGTCTTATAATGGTTATATACTAACCTCTTTGCATCATTTAAACCATTAACAAAATCGTCTCTGCCGTATGCATGTTCCCTAAACATAAGAGTGAAATAAGTAGCAAACCCCTCACTTAACCATACATCATCCCAGTCATACTCTGTTACACAATTCCCAAACCATTGATGAGCAACTTCATGTATCACTACATTTCTCCACCTAACACTTCTATCACCAGTAACTGACACATCACTATAAAAGATTGCTGTTGCAGATTCCATTCCACCCTTAACACTATTTGACTGAACATTTGCTAGCTTTTCATAAGCAAAAGGCCCTATGTAGTCTGAGAAAAACTCCATTGTGTGTTTTGTAGGAATTTTAAAGTCATAGAAACCATTATCTCTATCTTGCTTATATACCCAAGTTTGAATGGACTTGCCTTCAAAATAATCAACATAGTCGACTGCAAACTCTGCAACTCCTAATGCGTAAAGCCAACATGATATAGGAACTGATTGTTTCCAGTGAGTCTTTTTTAATTCTTTATTTAAGTTCGTTTCTTCAACTAATAATCCGTTGGATATAACCTGGTAATGATTAGGAGCAATTACAACAAATTCTGCTGTAGACTTGTCATAAGGATGATCTACTAGAGGTAGCCAATTTCTAGCTTTATTAGGCCAATTATCACTAAAAAACGTTCTATCTCCATGCATATTAGGCCCTATAATCAATCCTGTAATTGGCATACCACCATATACCACATTAATTATGTCGCGTGATGAATATTCTAATGCCCCGGTTTCGATTAAGAGCACATCATTATAATGAGAATAACTTACTTCCAAGCCGTTGAATGTAACTTTTTTAACTTCCATACCCATTCCATCTTTACCCTGTGAAATCAGATCCAATCTTACTCTATCTTCTGAATCCTTAATATTTAGGGCTATGTCTGCACTACCATAAATGATATCTGATGTGTCGTTTAAGTGTATCTCAAATTTATAATTTAGAATATCAATATTTGGATTCTTTGGATATGGATCTTTTGCAAGAATCGTATAAGGAAGGAATGAAAAAAGAAAAAAATATATATGCTTCATTGGGTGTTGTTTAGATAAATTAAAATTACATTATTTTTTATGATTTTTAAAAATAGGATATATTCGTGACCCTAAAACGGTTTTTATGATTAAAAATATTGGAATTATTGGAGGTTCTGGAAAGATAGGCTCTACCTTCAGAAGAGCATTCGAGAAATTAAATTTAAGTGTAATTATCTCTGATGAATCCTCTAAAGATCAGGAAAATCTACTAATTGAAAAGTCCGACTGGATTATTTTATGCGTACCAATAGATCAAACCTTAGATGTAATAAATAATATTAAAAGTAAAATTAGGAATGATCAAGTTTTTAGTGATTTTACCTCAGTAAAGTCCATTATCAAAGATGTTAAATTTGATTTCGAATTTGTTTCATGTCATCCCCTTTTTGGTCCATTAAATACAATAATTGGTCAAAACATAATAACTATTCCTGTCTCTGAAGGTCCATATTATAAAGAAATCAAAGAAATATTCAAAAAAATTGGCTTAAATATAACTGAGATGAACTCAATTGAAGAACATGATAAATACATGAGTTTAATTCAGGGAATGACACACTTTTCTCATGTTTGTTTTACTACTGCAATGAAAAAACTTGATTTAGATTTTGACAAAGTGATGGAGATATGTAGTCCTATTTATCAATCAAATATTTCATTTTCATCCAGAATAACTGGAGGCGATGAAAACTTATACACAAACATCATAATGGATAACCCAGCTAATAGAGAAGTTCTAGATTTGTATCTTGAAACATCTAAAAATTTATTAGAAATGGTAAAAAATCAAAATTACGATGAGTTCAAAAGTAATTTTAAGGATAACAGAAAATACTTAAAAAATCACATATCAGATATGATTGAGCAAAGCAATTTCCTAATAGATAAAATGGCAGAGTTCAAAAAAGGCTCTAAACATTCAGATTAAACACATTTTGTCAAGGTACGTTTATAATCGTACTACGAATTGTATCAATTTATGCTACGAATTATATCTCTATTATATATAAAAATTTATTGTTTTTTTTGGTCAGATTACCATTTGATTTTAGATAGGAAGTTTGTAGGTTTACCGATGAGATACCTATTAATCTTATCATTTATTCTTTTTAGTTGCAGTAAAGAAGAAGAAGTTTTTTTTGATAACTCTTATCAGTTACGTATGTCTTGGGAATGTACAAGTTATAGTGGTTATAGTTGTGTGACTACTGATATGTTCTGGACAAGACAAATTAATTTAAATAATAAAATATTTTATGATATAATTCCTGTTTATAGGAATGAGAATCTGCAGATGGATTCAAATTATCAGACTTTTGATGTAGATATAACGAAACTAGCAGACACTAATAATATTAAAGTTATTTTAACATTTGATTGTGATACACCAAATATTCCAAACGAAACTATAGGATTTTATAGAGATAATATTCCAGATTATTTTGATATTAAAAAAGAAGTGATAGTTAATTTGTATGAAGATAAGAGAACAGTAATTGAAGTATCACCTTCTTCTGATTCTAATTGTAATCCAGATATAAAGGTATTTTACGAATAAACAAAAAATCCCAAGTTGATGTTTAGCTTGGATATTTGTAGATTAAAGTTATGATTTACGCTTTCTATGGCTCATTGCTAATTGCCATGTTGATCAATGGATATTTTGGAGTGTATAAAGAAATGTGGATGTATGCCGATGCTTTAAATATGTTTGGCATTTCAATTCTTTGTTTTGCTAATGCTTATGAATACTATTTAAATAAAAAGAATAAATAAAAAACCCTCGGCTTTTTAGCAAGAGGGTTTAAATCATATATATTAAATTTTAATTATTCTGGCATTATGACAGAACTTATTACATGGATAACACCATTTGAACCTGCAACATCCGTTGCAATAATTTCACTCATATTTCCTTGAGAATCTCTTAGATAAATTTTACCATCTTTCTTTCTCGCGGTTAATGTTTGACCGTTTAATGCAGTAAGTTTTGCTCTTCCATAACCTTGTTTCAATGCAGCTGCAACATCACTTGCCATAAGTTTACCAGAAACTACATGATAAGTTAAAATGTTTGACAGGGCTTTTACGTTTTCAGGTTCTAATAAACTCCCTAGGGTTTCGGGATCTATTTTAGAAAATGCTTCGTTGTTTGGAGCAAATACTGTAAATGGTCCTTCCCCACTAAGAGCACCAACTAAGTCAGCAGCTTTTAAAGCTGTTACCAGTGTTGAAAAGTCATTATTAGAAACTGCTACATCAAAAATTGTTCCGTTTTGAGCTGATAGGGTTACAGTAAATAATAAGGCTTTTAATGTTAAAATTAAATTTTTCATTGTTTTGTATTTTTAAATTAAAATTATCTTAACGCTTATGCTTGATTAAAGATTTAGTTTTATCAAAAAATTTTTTTCTATTTTGTAAAAAAATAATTTTAAAATTATAAGGAATGTAAAATTCATTTTTAATTTTAATTTAAATAGGTTTAATAATGCATTTAGGTCAAATATTATTTCTCTCAATACTAATTATTCTTTTCTCCTGGTTATTTATTAAAGGATATACAGCTTATAAAAAGAATGGATGGGATGATCCATTTTTTAAATCTGGAGATGACAATCACTCAAACTACTTTTAATAATTATTATAGTTATGACTGTTTACCATTACACTGATTTAAAATCAGGTATAAGCATTCTTCAAGATGGATTTATCGAAGTACCTGAGACAATTGATAATAATATAAACTCTGCTATTTGGTTTACTAAAGAAAGTAAATATCTACCCTCAACTTTAAATGATAATAAATCTTTTGATGAAAAGATAAAAACAGTTGGATGCATGAGATTTGTTTTTAATAATGAAGGTGAATTAACTACATGGAAAAATTTTATTAACAATTTAAAACTTCAAAAAAGAGATTACTTAGAAATAATGATGAATTTAGATAAGGCTGGCTCAGAAACATCAAATTGGTTTTGTTCTTTTAAGAATATTTCTCTTAAAGAATTAGTTTCTATTGAAGTATTTACAGATAAGTGGGACTGGGCAAATGAAGACAATATTCAAGAGGCTATTAGAAAAGCAGAATTATAATAATTAATTATAGATTATTTTAAACATAAATCCATTTAAATTATTTAGTAATATTAATACTCCGATAAATCTATGGTGAATTTTTTCAATTTAAATAGAATTAATGCTGGAAGATATTCTCATATAATATCTGAAGTCAAGAATAAATTTAAATTTAAAAAATATCTTTTCAAGAATAACTTAACATATAATAATTTCTTATTTTATATTTTTTACACATTCCTACTTTCTTCAATATTTGATTTCTTTTTTTAATATATTTAGGAAAAAAAGTAAAATTTATTTTGTTAAACTAAATTTTATGAATAGTATATTTAGATATTTTATTTTTCTTTCGATTGTTATTTTTCTTCCAAAAATATCTTTTTCCCAAATTATTTATCCAGGAGAGGTTACATTAATTGATGATGAAGAAGATTTTTGGGTTTGGGGTAATGATAGTTGTTCTTATAAAAATATTCCTGATGGGGGGCTGAGACCTTATAGAGACAATAATGATTCAATACATTTGATTATACCTCATTATGAAAACTATAAACTAAAAGGATCAACTTTTGATAATTTAGTTTCAGATTGTGATCCAATTTTATCCTCTGCTTTTGAAACAGATCCATCAAAACATAATTCTGAGCACTGGATTCTTGCTCCATATACAGACGATGGGATAAATATTCATGCATTAGTACATAATGAAAATACAGCAAGGGGTTCAGACACTGAATCAGGAGGTTATTATAGTACTTCTATAGTGTACTACTCATCATCAGATAAAGGTAAAACATGGTCTAAACCAACTGATAATGTAGTTTATTCTGAATCAAATAATTCAGTTGAAGAAGTTTTTTTAGATGTTGGTCATTTAGGAGTAGAAATTAAATCAAATATTTTAAAACATAATGAATATTATTATGCATTGATTGAATCAACTCATATTGAAATAAATAATGGTAGAGCTCCACAAAGTCTAACATACATTATTAGAACAGATGACCTTTCTGATCCTAATAGCTGGAGAGGTTGGGATGGCTCTGGGTACAATGTGAATCTTGGAGATAGGTATAATGAGACGATTAATACAAACTCACTTGCTCATTTAAATAAAGGTTCTGTTTGGGAGGGAAATGTAGCATTTCATAATGATAACCTTTTATATAGTACATATTTTGAAAAATTTATGATTGTTGGAATGGGTAAAACAGGTAATACATTAGGTATTTTTTATACTCTATCTGATGATTTAATACATTGGTCACAGAGGATTTTAGTAAAAACTTGGAATACAAACGATTATACTATTGGAGAAGCTGATACTAGAGAAGCAAGTAATTCTAGATATTGGGTAGGTGCTGTAAGTATTATTGATCATAATTCTTCTTCTAGAAATTTTAGTACTATTGGTCAAGAGGCATACCTATATTATATGGAAGGTCAACCAAAAAATACTGCTGTTACATTATCAAATGGTCTTTCCTCTGGTTCTTATAATAGAAAAATAAAAAGACAAAAAATCCAATTTTCTAAAAGAGAAGTTTCTGAATTTATAGTAGATGGTTCCGGAGATTTAGAAGATAATTACCAGGGTGATGGAATTGCTAATACAACATCAAATAAGACAAGTTTAAGGTCGGCTCTGTTGGAAAATAGGTATCGTCCACCGTGGGCAACGGATGAAGTGTTAACTATAAAATTTGATTTACCAGATAATAAAAAAACCCTAACTCCAGCCTCTCTTTTTTTGGAGCCAGAGTTTCCTTTTATTCTTGATGGAACATCTGAGAGTGGATATTCTGGTAATACAAATGATTTTAGTGATGGATTAAATCATAATCCAATAGTTAAAATCGATGGTGAATTTGCAATTATCAATATGAAAGCTGGAAATTCAGAGATAAAAGGGATGGATATATTTTCTGTAACATTTCAAGGAAATAATAATAAAATAACAAATTCAATTATTCAGAATTTAACAGTTGAAGGTGAAAATAATACAATAGGAATTAAAGACTCAGGCCCAAACCTTATCAATAAGAACATTATTATTAAAGGTGACAATAATATAGTTCAAGGTAATTATATTGGTACAAATAAATCAGGTGATTCTCCACAAAATGTTATATCTCACTCTGACCCAATTATTGGAATTCAATCATCAAATAACACTATTGATAATAATCTAGTAGCTCTTCTTGGAACTTCTCATAATGGAATTCAATTGGAAGGAAACGCTGCAAAAAACAATACTATAAAAAATAATTTTATCAGTGTTACACCTAATGGTTCAACAGCTTTTTCCTCTATGGGAGCAGATGGAATAAAATTAAATGGTAGTAATGTTACTGGTAATATCATTGAAAATAATGTGATAGGAAATAATGAAACTGGAATTAGTTTGAATGATGCGCACAATAATGAAATTTATAGTAATAGAATTGGTATAGGGTTTAATAATGAAAATATAAATACGGGAACAGGCATATGGGTTACCGGTTCCTCATCAGGGAATAAAATAGGTTCAGAGGTAAAGCCAAATAATATTCAAAATAATACAACTGGATTATCATTTTTAAATTCTTCTGCAGAAAATGATGCTAATGCAAATATAATTTATGGTAACTCAACCAACATTTTTAATAATAATACTTTGGATTTTACTTTTCATTCTGCTGGAATAAATTCTACTGAAGACTCTATACTTTTTTATTTTGATTCACTATCAAGTTCCGTTGAATATATAGAATTTTATGGGGCTGATTCAGAAAACATAAGAGAAGGTAAGGTTTTTCTTAAAAAAATAACACCAAGTGATATTTCAGTTTTAAATTATAGTTTATTAAAAGATTTTAATACAGAAACCTATCCTTATATAACGACCATTGTGAAGAGATCTGGAATGAATATTTCGAGCTATAATCTTTCTAAAGTTATTCTAAAGGATAACCTAACTCCTTCGATTGAATTAAGTTCATATTCAATTACAGAAGATCATTCATTTACTACTAATACTGGTAAAGATATTACTCTTTATAATAATGGAAATTATCAATTAAATTGGTATGTTTCTGGAGAAAATGATCATTCATATTTGGAACCAGACAATGGTATTCTTGCAGCTTCTAGTAGTGATATTATAAATGTAACATTCGATTCTAGAGAACTTCCTAGTCAAGATACATGTTTTGTGATAGTTTTTAAATCAAATGATATAAATAATCCAAATGTTGATTTAACTGTTTGTTATGAATTTGCTAGTGATAATAATAGAAGTCCTGTAATTGAAGATCAAATCTTTAATGTAGATGAAAACTCTTCACCAGGAACTTGGATTGGAGCAGTGGTTGCATCAGATCCAGATGGTGATAATTTAACTTATACCTTGTCTGGCGGTACAGGCCAAGGTACTTTTGCTATAGATAATCTTGGAAATCTTTCAGTATCAAATAATGCAGAGCTTGATTATGAAAAAAATACCTCTCTGTTTGTTGGTGTTGAGGTTAGTGATGGCACAGAATCTGTTATAGCAACTGTTACTGTTAATATTAATGATATTTTTGAAATTGGGGATAATAATCCACCAGTTATTGATGACCAAGCATTTAATGTTGATGAAAATTCTTCTGAAGGAACATTGATTGGTGAGGTAGTTGCATCAGATCCTGATGGTGATAACTTAACATATTCCATAACTGGTGGTACAGGACAAGGAAGTTTTACTTTAGATAATCTTGGAAATCTTTCAGTATTTAACACTTCAGAGCTTGATTATGAAAAGAATACCTCATTAAATATTAAAGTTGAAGTCAATGATGGAACTGCAAGTGATGATGCAACAATTACAATTAATATTAATGATATAAATGATGATCCAAGCAATAATCCACCAGTTATTGATGACCAAACATTTAATATTGATGAAAATTCTTCTAATGGTAAAAGTGTTGGGTCTGTTATTGCAACTGATGCAGACGGTGATAATTTAATTTTTTCAATTACTGGAGGAACTGGAGAAAACACATTTAATATAGACAATGATGGAAATTTAGCTGTTTTTGATAATACTAAATTGGATTTTGAGACCAACATTTTCTTATCCTTAAATATTTCTGTCAGTGATGGTAATGCAAGTGATAATGCTTTAATTATAATTTATATAAATGATATTATTGAAGATACTGATGGAGATGGTATTACTGATGATAAGGATAATTGTCCTAATACACCTACAGGTGAAAATGTTGATGCTAACGGTTGTTCAGATTCGCAAAAAGATAGTGATAATGATGGAATAACAGATGATAAGGATAATTGTCCTAATACACCTACAGGTGAAAATGTTGATGCTAAAGGTTGCTCAGATTCGCAAAAAGATAGTGACAATGATGGAATAACAGATGATTTAGATATTTGTCCTGATACTCCTTCTGGTGTACCAGTAGATAAGGATGGATGTGCTCTTCCATTATTTATTGAATCAAAAACCTTTATAAGTAGAATCTATCCAAACCCCTCCAATCATGAATTGAAGATTGAATTAATAGACAATTCTAAGATAGATAAATTGAAATTCATTGATACCAGTGGAAAGACTATAATCCCAAATAAAGTTGAAAAAAATAAAAATATTATTTATGTAAATATTGCTAATCTAATTGAAGGAACATATTTACTAGAATTAATCTCAGATAAAGAAATAAATAAGATTAGGATTTTAGTATCAAGATAAGGGTATTTAAAACATAATTAGATGAAAAGAATTGTATACATAACTGGGGTTCTTTCTTTGTGCTGTTTTGTATTGAGTGGTGCTTTTAAAATACTTCAGTTAATGGGTGCGCCTTTATTGCTTATTTCAAGTGCTGTTTTTGCATGTTTCTTTATAATTTCTTTTGCTATATATAAGTATGGTTGTAGTAATTAAGAATCATTTTTATTTATTCTTTTTAGAATTAAATTTAATAGAATACCATAAAATGGGAGAAATAGAAATAATCCTATAGTAATTTTTATTATACTTTGATTAGTAGCAATTTCAATCCAATTTTTTGCCATAAAAGTATCATTTGAGTTACTAAAAGCTGTGAAGAAGAAAACAAAAGTATCAATAATATTTGCAAAAACTGTTGATATTGATGGTGCTAGCCACCAATAACTATATCTTTCCCTCAAAAATTGAAATACATATACATCTAGTAAAGTGCTGATTCCATATGCGGTAGCACTTGCAAATCCAATCCTGTAGGCATCTTGTTCACCTAATCCATCAACTAGTAAAACTGCAACTGAAGATAAAATTGCAAAAGGATAAGAAAGTGCGATTGTTGCTCTTGCAATAGACTTACCTAATAATCTAACTGTTAAATCAATTGCAAGAACAACTATAGGAAAAGAAAATGCAGACCATGTTAGCTTAATACCATAAAATTCAATGGGTATGGAAACAAGAAAATTAGAAGTTGTTATTACAATGATTTGTAAAGAAACAAGAAATAATAATATTTTTTTATTAATAGTTTTAAACATTCTCATTTCTTTTCATTGTTTTCCCATGGAAAAACAATCCAAGAACTGTCAGCACCTTTATCTATCTGATTTCCATAAAAATCAACATTAAATATACTTGTTCTGTTGTCAACGATTACAGCATATTTAATTTTTTGAGAATAATCTTTAAAATATTTTGAAATTGAGGACAAGGTTTCACCAGTATCATTTATATCGTCAACTATTAAAATATTTTTATAATTGTCAAGAATTATTTTGTATAAATGAATATTAGTATTGTAAATATCTTTAAAGTCAAATACCTTATGTTTAACTGAAATGTAATGAGAAAGATAAACACCAGGAATACATCCTCCTCTATTAATACTAATTATAATGTCAGGACTCCAATTCGCTTCAATAATATTCAAATAAATTAAATGAATGTAGTTTTCTACACTTTCTTGTGATAGGTATTTTTTCTTCATAACTAAAATAACTTAATTAGAGATTTGCTTGCTTAACACTATTTTGGTTATAGATAAAATTAATTTACTTTATTTATCTACTATCTCAATTTTATCAAAAAGAATAAAATAGGCTGGAGCTAGTGGAAAAATTCCAAAGAGAATATGTCCATACATTGCTTCGTATGGTATATAATCAACTAGAGTAACATAATATGCTCCAAAAAAATTAATTATAGATAAAGAAAGCATAATTTTAGGTATTGCAGATTTAGCAACTATACTTCCATCACGTGTTAAAGCTGGTAGACTATTTGGTATAGTTAATACAACTTGGATTGACCATAAAGCTGCTAAAGCAAGATGTATTATATCATTACTTGATGCAAATAAGTTTAATTCATTAAATACTATAAAAATTCCAAATACAAAATAACCAATATTAAAATACAATCTGCTCTTAATAGCAATACCATATATAACTGCTAGAATGCATAAACCTGAAATTATAGATTTTAAAATCATATCAAATCACTAACAGTATTAAATATAAAATTCTTTTATTAAATTATGGTAAAATTTACTAAAATCTAATTCTTACTTTATGAAACAATTATTAATTCTAATTCTAATATTTTTCTCTGCATTAGAAATGAAAGCTCAAAGAGATTATGAGTCCCCCAATGCAAAACAAAAAGTGTTATCTCATAAAAACTTTGCTATAGTACCATTTAATTTTAAGGTAACAGGTAGAAAGCCTAGAAAAATGACTCAAGAGGAGTATGAAAAAAATGTATTAAATGCTGAAAAAGATGCCCGATTATCATGCCAAGCAGAATTTGCTTCTAGAATCCTAAAAAAATTACAAAAAGGAAAAATTGTATCTCAATTGCAACCTGTTGCAAGAACAAATGCTTTATTATCAAGAGCTGGCATTACTTCAGAAGATCTTGAATCAAGTAAATATCTCCCTGAAGAATTGTGTGAAATACTTGAAGTTGATGCTGTTGTTTTGGGTTCTGTTGAATCATCTAAATTATTATCCACAGGTGCATCAATAGGGTTAGCAATCATAGGACTTAATGCTACCTCAGGAAAATCTAGTGCGGATTTATCGTTGTATGATAAGGATGCCGAACTACTCTGGAACTGGTCTACTAGAGAATTAAAGACAAGTAGCATAGGATCAGATACTCAAAGTCTTATTGATTATCTTATGAAAAGAGCAACAAAAAAATTTCCGTATTTTCAAAGATAGATTAGCTGGAAAATATTTTAGAGAAGAATTAATATATCTAATACAATTGTGAATCCATCCAAATAAGTCTATTATCAATCCATTTTTTTAAATAAGAAATTTCTTCTTGATAAGTTTTAAAGACTTGGTAATTAGGCCATATGTATTCATCTAAAATAGGCCATTTTTCATAATTTCTATCAACAGAACTTCCTAATAATGTAACAAAGCTATCAATTTTAGAGTGAATATTATTAGTAGACAAAACTGACATTCGAAGCTCTTTATATCTATTTTTGAGTTTGATATTAAAACTTTCATCATTCCATAGTTTTAACCACCAAAAAGCTCTCTGATCCATGTCATCATATAAGTAACTAATATTCCAGCTATCAGTTTCCCAGGCATTGTAATAATCACAATTACCAAAACCATGATTAAAATCCCAAATTGGACCAGCAATCAATTTATTATTAACACTTTCCTTGTCTTTATATATATACGTACTCAGTCCATATGCATCAACATTCCTTGAAATCTCCTGTAGAATAATAAAATCGATAAAAGAATAAACATCAATTAAATCTGAATAACCACCTTCAGAATTATATTCATTACTATTCATAACGATTTCGAAATCATTGATATATGTCTGAATATAATTCTCCTGTTGAGACGTAATTTCATCAGCTTTAGGATAGTGGTAGTTATATCTCATTCCATCAATAAGACTATTAAAACCACCATTATTGTCTCCTGTTTCCTCCCAATCAAATTTTAATATATATCCTCCAGTCACATCATCACCAAAATTTTCATCCTGATTTAAAGAAGATATTGCTACTCTATTTTTATCTCTTTTAATTTTTTCCATCAATACATAAATTCCTCTATATTCATTGTTAAGATATAATTCAACGTATCTACTTCTAGGAGCATATCTTCCCATATCATTCGATAAATTATAAATTAAAACATTTCTTAATAAAGATTTATCTGACCATGGTGCATATAATATCCAATCATTCTCCACAGGAAGCCCAAGTAACTCTACATTATTATTTTCTCCTTGGTTGTTAACTGTTTCAAATCTGTAAGGAGGTTTTTCTTGTTCTTGAGATGAATTTCCTCTCTTCTCTATAGTTATTTTTCCATCATAGTTATTGAAATTATCTTTTACGCTATTTACACCACTTTTATTATCAATTATTCCCATATAAGCATCAATTCTAGGTTCGTCTGGTATCTCATCTCCATATGTATCAATCATTATAATAGGTAAATTTGATTGGTTAAAATCCACATCAATTGATACACTTTCATCTTCTATATTATTACAAGAAATCAATATAATTATAAAGAAAAAAGAAGTTAAAATATTAGAATTCATATTGACGTAATGTTATCGCAAATCTTTTTAATTTACCATTTTTAAATTTAATTTTTTTTAGGATTAATGGAATTAAGTGATATTATTAACATTTTGATATTTATTGTAATCACATCATTTTACATTACTGTTGGATCACTCTTCTTAGCACCATTTGTTGTAAGATTAATTGAACCAATTTTGTTTAGTCTCTTCAATTTCAAAGTATCACCAAAAAATAGATATTATATAGCATTTTTAATATCAGGTATATCGTACCTTTTTATTATACTTTACATTAATTGTCGTTAATTTATTCA
Source organism: uncultured Marinoscillum sp. (assembly GCA_902633975.1). Lineage (GTDB taxonomy): Bacteria > Bacteroidota > Bacteroidia > Cytophagales > MED-G16 > MED-G16. The sequence continues at coordinate 44,071 of CACPHX010000008.1, read as the reverse complement.
AATTTGAATTTTTCAAGTATTTGAATTGATACAAATTTTAGCGTATTTATATGAGTAGATTCCAAAATAACTGGTGGAGCAAGCCCAACTTCGTATGCTTCAACCCATCTTGATGCACAAAGGCACCACCTATCTCCATCTTTGAGCCCCTTAAAATTATATTCTGGATAATCTTTTGTCAAATCATTTCCCCTACTCTTGGAAAACTCTAAAAATTCATCTGAAACAATTGCACAAACTGTATGTGTACCAATATCTCCAGGACCTGTATTACAGCAACCATCTCTAAATGCACCTGTAATGGGATCATATCCACATATTTGTAAGGGTTTACCATATACATTTAAACTCTTTTCTTTCATATTAAAAAAATCATTTCATTACTCATACGTTGTAACAATTAAATAGATATTGACGTCAACATTATATGAAGAAAATTTTTTTTACAGTTTTTATCCTTATATGCTTTGATCTAATGTCTCAAGTTGAACAGCAAAACTTTAAGACCTTAAATGTTATTGATAATATTGAGATAAGAGAGTACCCCCCTGCTATTTATGCATCAGTTACAATAAACAATAGTAATAGTAATAGTAATAGTAATAGCATGTTTGGAATCCTTGCTGGATATATATTTGGAAGAAATGAAAATAATCAAAAAATTGCAATGACAGCACCAGTTCATATGCATCAAAATGATGATCAAAAATCATCAACAATGAGCTTTGTTATGCCCTCTGAATATAAAATTGGAGAACTTTCAAAACCAAATGATAAAAGGATAAAAATAAAGAAAAGTAATACAAAAAAATACGCAGCAATATCTTATACCGGTTACAATAATTCTGAAAAGTTCAATAAATATAAATCAGAACTACAGAGTGTATTAGATAAAAAGAATATAAAGACCATTGGAAATCCTATTTATCTTGGCTACGATCCACCTTATAAGTTTTGGAATAGAAAAAATGAGGTTTTGATAGAGATTAACTAATATTCTTTAAAAGTATTGTTATTATATAACAACTAAATGAAATCTAATCAAACACTTAAAATTCCTTTTTACATAGTATTATCAGTTAAGTTATTAAATTTTTTTTCTGAAAACTTAGCAGTTAAATATGCTGCTTTTTTATTTTCAATACCTATCAAGTTTAGAAGACCAAACAGGGAAAATGAATACTTTGAGAATAGTATCCACAAAAAAATTTATATACCTGAAGTTGATAAAAAAATAATGTTATACGAGTTAGAAGGTTCTGGTCCAAAAGTACTACTAGTTCATGGATGGAGTGGAAGAGGAACTCAAATGTATGCTTTAGCAAAAGAATGTCATAAAGAAGGCATGAATGTATTCTCTTTCGATTTACCAGCTCATGGTGAATCATCATCAAGCACTACACTTATTCCTGAAGTTGTAAAGTGTATAAGATCTTTATATCAAAGAATAGGTCCTTTTGATTATACAATCGGACATTCAATAGGTGGTATTTGTATAATGAATTCTCTTAGATTTGGTGACAAGTATAAAAAGATGGTAACAATAAGCTCTCCACATGTGAATGTAGATATGTTCAAAGATTTTATTTTAAAAATTGGATTAAAGAAAAAATCTCTTAATAAATTATTAGATGTATTTAAAAATAAAATAGGCTCAAATATTGAATCCTATGATTTAATAAAATGTGCAAAACTTTCAAAAACTCCTACTCTTATCTTACATTGTGAAGACGATAGAGATATACCAGTAGAATGCTCAAAAGAAAGCATTAATCATTTTAAAATGGGGAAGTTAATAATAACTAAAGGTCTCGGACACAGAAGAATTCTAAGAAATAAAAACATTGTTAAATCAATCGTCAATTTTCTAAAAAATTAATTTCATGAATTGTTTAAATATTAATTACTACATTCTTTACATATTACTTTTTTTATTTCCTCTAATATATTTTGTTGTTCTTCGTCAAACTAATAAAAAAAAGTTAATTGAAGTTTTAGGAAAATCAATTGGTGAGAATACAGCAAGAATCTTATTTTTTCTCGTATTTATTATGCTTTGGATATTACCATATATTATTTTTGAATTCTGTGATTTACAGCAGATTGATAAGTCCACCGGAAAATTTTTTTGGTAATTAATCTTTACCTGTAAAATGTTTATATAATCTTGAACCACCAAGAATCAAATATATGATGCCAAGTCCTAAGATAATTTGTTTATAAAATGATAACTCTATAGAATCTTTAACTGATATAACAATCGACAAACAAACAAACCCCATAATAATATAGAAAATAGATATATAAAATATACTTTTCATAACATTTCATACGATAATTAACTATCATAGTTATCATATAAGTACAGTGGGAGTGCTAAAGAGAAACCCACCAATGATGCTAGTATATATTTTGATATACTTAAATTATGTTTAGCTCTCCTATACAATAAAAAAGTAAAAAAAGAAACGTAAGCAATAGTTATATCCCATGTGATCATTGATACAGGGTGAGAAGAATAGATTTCTGATGCAAAATAGTCAAATGTAGGATTATCACCCACTAGAAATAAATACAACTGGTAATAAGGCATTATTATACCCAGAATACAAAGAATAAAAAAAACTTTTTTCATAATTATAATTTTAAATTATTAATGATTACTATATTGAGTATACTTGATTCATATTATAAAGATTTGAAAAAATCCAAATTTAAAAGGTATACAATGGCACTTGTTGGATTAATTTCCTTTTCGAGTGGAATCTGCCTCTTTGGATTGGCAATTATAAGTAAATATGAAAACTCTGATTGGTTTATGATTGGCACATTGTCTTTAATTTTAATAAATGGTGGTTTGGGAATAATGATTAAAAATAAGTGGGGAACATTTTAATATGAAGTCATATAAAGCATCAGTTTTTGGATCTACTGGCCTTATTGGAAGTTTTTTGACAGATATATTAATTAATGATCCTTTATGTGATCAGATAATAACATTAACTAGAAATAAGGTTATAATCAATAACAAAAAGCATAAAAATCATGTTATAGACTTTAGTAGTTTAAATGAAATTAAAAAAACAATTAAAAATTGTGATTATGTCTATTCTGGAATTGGTACTACTCAGTCAAGAGTAAATTATAATAAGAAAAAATATAGATCAATTGACTACGATATCACATTAAATATTGCGAGAGCATGTAAGGAAAGTGGAATCAAAAGCTTTTCACTAATATCCACAGCTGGTGCTGATAAAACTAAAAATAATTTCTACTTAAGTCTAAAAGGAGAAATTGACGAGGAAGTATCAAAAATAGGAATTGATTCTTTATCTATCTTTAGACCCTCCCTTCTACTTGGAAAAAGAAATGAAAATAGATTTGGTGAAAAATTAGCTCAACAAGTGATGCCTCTATTTTCATCTCTAATGCCTGAAGATTATAGACCAATCAGAGCAGATTTTGTGGCATCCTCTATGCATAAAATATCAATGAAAAATATAAAAGGTAATAATATTTACCATTTCAAAGAAATGATGAGTGTTTTATAAGATGAAAAATATTTTAAGACTTTTTGTAATAATTACTATTCATTTTTCTTGTCAAGAAAGTGAGCAGGAAACCATAAATGAAAAATTTATTTTTAATTATAATTTACATGAAAGTTTACCTAATGAATGGGTAACAGAGTTCTATACAATAATTGGTAATTTAGAGATTCTTATACCAGCCAAGCCAAGAAGCTATCAAAACAATATGAATATTTATTCATGGGTAAGTAATATAGATAAACCTTTCAAAAAAAATATTGGAAATACTACAGGTGCATGTATATGTGGAAATGACAAGGAAAGGTACATGGTTCTTGAAATACCAGAAAATGAATTTAAATTCAATCAAATACACAGGTATTCAGTTATTGCACATGAGTACTTTCACGTTTATCAAATGTCTCTATCCAAATCATTTTTTGATGGAGATATAGAACTCAAATGGTTAACGGAAGGTACTGCAGCATCATTTGAATCAATATTTATTCAACAATTTTATGAAAAAAACTATTTCCTCGAAGCACAAACTGAAGTAGATATTTCAGCCGTTAGTAATCCTAAAATATTTGAAAAATTTAATTCATCATCTGATAAGGATCAAAATTATTCCTCTTCTGTATTTATAGCACTTGCACTTACAAAAGAATTACAAAAAAAAGGAATATCAGAGGAGAAAGCTTTTAGATTAATTTATAAAGACTTTTGGGAACTAAATCCTACAGATAATAACTGGAAAATAAAGTTTGAACAGCTATTTTCATTTACAGTTGAACATTTCTATACTAAACTAGGAGATTATACAAACGATTTAAATAATGTAATTCCAAGCGAAAATATAAAAATAGAAAATATTTTTAATTAGCTAGGTTACTTACTACTTGTTAAATATGCTATAAGACCCAGGATGAAGCATATAAAATCTGGAATAAAGGTCTCAACTCCAGCATTAATTACCTCAGATTCTATAAAGTAATTGAATGCAACAAATAGAGGAATATAACCAATAATAAAGGCAAGAATAACTTTTCTTTTACTTTGCAATTCAAATGTTGTTGCAAATAATCCAGTTAAACCCATAATTAAAAATGCAGGAGCGATACCATAATGCATAAGAACAACAATCTCTAATCCTTCTGGTGTGGTATTGAAAAACTGTGGGGCCATATTCTCAATAAAAAATGTAAAGATTAATGATTGAAGTATACAATATACCCCAAAAACATATAATGATATATTTGGTAATTTTAATTTAATATTCATTAACTAGGAATTTAATTTGGGTTACAATTTAAATAAAAAATATTTGTTGAGGTATTAATTTCTTTTTTATGTACTTTTAATATAAAAAAAATGACGACAGAAAGAGACATAATTAAAATAAGAGTACATGATGGAATTGTAGGATTACTTTATCTAGGTTCAATTGCTCTTGCAGAACAATTTAATATAGGATGGATATGGATTGCAGTAGGAGTAGCTATTTTACAAATTATTAGTCCAATAACTAAATTTTGTCCTGTTTATACTATTCTTAATAAATTTATGCCAGACACTAAACCAGTTCAAAACGGTAAGTAGAAATAATGAATAAAATTATTTATTCTAAAACTGATCAATCAAAAATTATTTATCCCAAGAGAGTTTTCGAAGTCATTCATGAAAATACTCATACTAAAGAAGAGTGTGACTATTTTAATTATACTGATCCATTTTACTTTAATTAATTTCTTTAAATTTTTATTAGTATATCAGTATTCATAGAATATGAAATAGTTTAATCATATAAATTTTATTGATTTTTTTTGAATTTTAATAATGATGATATACGTTTAAGTTATGATTAAATGTAGCTTAATAAAAGAGTTTATTGAAAAGAAAACGTATGTTTTAAAACGTTATAAACTTAAAATTATTTGGCACGACGCCCTTAACAAAAAGTCTTACGAATCGTATTATACCCACAAAGATTGATTAATGGATATCATTGATATGGTGGGTTTATTTGGGGCTTTTCTTTCAGGGATAACCTTTTTCCCACAAGTTTATAGAACATGGAAATTAAAGTCAGCCAAAGAGTTATCTCTTACAATGATCTTAATTATATTATTAAGTAATGTTACCTGGCTTTTTTATGCTTTTAATAAACAAGATATAGCCGTAATTAGTGCAAACTTTTTTGTCGGAAGTTGTGCCATAGTTATTCTATATTTTAAGATCAAATACAAATGAAAAACTGTTTAACCCTTTTATTTTTATTTTTGATATTATCCTGTGAAGATATCAATGAGAATGGTGCTATAACTACTGATTTTTCTGATTGTGGATATATTGATGAAACTGTTTTAAATTATGATCTATTTGAAGGTTATTTTAGTTTAACTCTAAACCACGGTTATACTCCAGATATAGCAAGAGATTCCATTATGAATGATTATCATTTTTTAAAATTCAAAAATGAAAAACTTAAAGGTATATATGTGATAATTGATGCAAATACTAGATACAAAACAAATAAAATACTTCCACTAGATGATATCTCTAAAAAAGAATATCCTTTTTCAATAAATCTATTAAATGAGGGTGCTTGTATATTTCTTGACCAGATTAAGACAGAGCAGTGTAAGTGTATCTAAAAATCTACAATTCGATAAGTTTTAAATCTCTCCATCTAACTTTAATACCTCCCCCGTCATGAATTTGCAGGACTATTGATCCATCTGAATTTGATATCCTGTTATCTATAATTGAAATCATTTCCTGACCATTAATCCAAGTTTTTACTTCCCCACCATTGATCATCACTTTCAAACTATTCCACTCGTTCATCTTTACAATGTCATCATAATACTTATCAGGTTTAATAAGCCATCCCCTACCATAAGACTCATAAATTCCACCACTATGAAAGCCTGGTGGAGCAACCTCAACCTGCCAACCTGAAATTTTAGTTCCATCAATTTTAGATCTAAAAAAAACACCACTATTTCCATCTTGCTCTTGAAAGAAATCTAGTGTTAATATAAAATTCTTATAGTATTTTTCTGTAGCTAAATATCCGTAACCTTTATCTGGACCACTCTCACAAATAAGTTCACTATCTTTTACATACCAAAGCTCTGTTCCGTAGACCTTCCATCCGTCAAGATTTACTCCATTAAAAATACTTATAGGATTTTGTATTGAAAGAAATAACAGTATTTTAAATATAAGAGTAAGCGTCATATTGAAGACTAGAAATTTAGATTAAAGCTTATGCCAAAAACTTCTTTCAACTGAATTTCAGTAGTAGCATTATCGTCATATAATAGGTGTAAAAGTATATTTGTGGATAAAAATCTATTTATTGTAAATTCTAAGCTAACCATGTAGTCAATATCAATGTTTAAAGGATCCTCAAGATAATTCTGAAATAAATTCAACCTATTCTCAAAAAACATATTTTTCAAAAGTTCAGTTTTGTAGTAAGCTGAAAATATACCACCTGCCTCAAACCTACCCGTCTTTCCTTTATCAACGCCAAAATAGTTTTCACCGTCAGATAAAAATTCAGTAAATATAGGGTTCACCATTATATACCTTGCAGATAAAACAGCATAATTAAACCACAAATTGTTATCTTTCTTATAAAACATACCGACCCCAAACTGAGAGTATGCAGGTGACAAAAATTTTGTTTTTAACGTTCTTATCTGAGAATTAGCAAACCCCTGGGTATATTCATATCCGTTTGCCCATTGTGATTTAATATTTAATAGTGCTGAGTAAGACCATCTGCCTTTATTTTTTAATGCAAGTAATGAATAGAGCTCAAATCTATCCTCATTTTTTTTTAGAGTTTCGTTTTGGTTTTTTATAATTCCGTAAGCACCGTCAATCCTATTTATCCACTCTAAATCTCCTTTATTTAGTATATAGTCGTAATCTAATATGAGTGTTAAGGAGAGATTATTTATACCTCCAGCAATCCAGTTTTTATACTGAGACTGGTTTAGAAGAGTGGTTACCTTCCCCTTAGAAAGGTAGTATGAATCAGGAGAGGTCCATACTGAGTCTGATTTAAATTTTAAAAAATTGTTTGATATTCCTAGATAAGGTATCATTAAGAGAAGTATTGATATGATTTTTCTCATTTGGATGCAAAAGTATAAATAATTGAATTCTTAAAAAAATAGAATTAAGACTGCCAATTTTCATTATGGAATGTACCATTCATATCTACCCTCTCAAAGGTATGCTCACCGAAACAGTCTCTCTGTGCCTGAATTAAATTCATTGGTAGTTTCTCAGTCGTGAGAGCATCTAGATAGCTTACAGAAGAGTTTAAAGCAAGAGATGGAATCTTATTATTTATTGAATATACAATAACTTTTCTAGCGTAAAAATCTTTTTCCTTAATCATCTGCGATATTTCACTATCAAAAATCAAATTCATCAGATCAGGACTTTTGTTAAATGCTAACATAAATTCTTCAAGTAACTTCGCTCTTATAATACAACCTCCTCTCCATATCTTACATATCTCCTCACAATTCAGATTATATTTTTTTTCCTCAGAAGTGATTTTTAACTGAGATAAGCCTTGAGCATAACACATTGTAAAACCATATATCAAAGCATTTTCAATATCATTTACTTCGATATCACCTGTAATTGATTTTGGTTTAGAAAAAATTTTTTCTCCAGAACGTCTTGTCTCCTTAAATGAAGAAAGTATTCTCATAGATACAGAGGAGTCAATAGTTGGTACTGCAACACCAAAATCCATTGCACTTTGTGAGGTCCACTTTCCAGTTCCCTTCTGTTTTGCCTTATCTAGAATAAGGTCAATTAAAAATTCTCCAGTCTCAACTTCTTTAGCTTTAAATATGTCAGCAGTTATTTCTATCAGATATGAATTTAGTTTTCCTTTATTCCACTGCATAAATGTTTGATGTATTTCTTGATTTGACATTTTCATGCCTAATTTCATAATATGATATGCCTCTGATATAATTTGCATCATAGCATATTCAATTCCGTTATGAATCATTTTCACGTAGTGACCAGCAGATGTATTCCCTAGGTATGATACACATGGAATGTCATTAACCTTTGCAGATGCTTTTTCAAATATAGGTCTTACAATATCGTAAGCATCTTTATTTCCTCCAGGCATTATGCTTGGGCCTAGGCGGGCTCCTTTTGATCCGCCAGAAACACCTGTCCCTAAAAAATGTATATTTAATTTATCTAATTTTTCAAATCTTCTTTCGGTATCATCATAGTGAGAATTTCCTCCATCTATAATTATATCACCAGGAGATAGATGGGGTAAAAAGCTATCAATAACTGAATCAACAGGATTTCCTGCCGGAACAAGAAGCATAATTTTTCTTGGAACTGTAAGGCTTTCAATAAATACTTTAGTCTCACTAGTTCCTTTTACTATAAAATCTTTTCCATCATTCTCTAATTTTTCAATGGATTCTTTTTTTGATGATAAACCAATGGCTGAAAAGCCATTTTCTGCTACGTTCAAGATGAAGTTTCTTCCCATAACACCTAATCCAACCAACCCAAAATCATATTTCATAGCAAATTTTTAATAATTTGAACAAATATGAATTAAATTTTTAAATAATAATAGAATAAGATTTTTTTGTTTGGATATGTTTGTAATTAGGTAATCAACAAATGAATTCTATTAATATTTTTATAATTTTTGGAGTAACTGGTGACTTAGCTAATAGAAAGATCTTTCCTGCAATAAATGCTTTATTGAAGAGAAATGAGTTGCCAAAGAATACATTTGTCATTGGTTGCGGTCGAGGAGATAAAAAAGCAAATACTTTCAAAAACCTAGACGAAAAAATATCAAAGAACTCAGAGTATATTAAAGTTGATACATCTATTTTAGATGATTTTAAAATTTTAAAGAAAAAATTAAATTCTCTTAAGAGTAAATATAAAGCTGATAAAATTAATTTAATATCATACCTGTCAACACCACCTCAATCTTATGAAGATATAATTATTAATATAATTAAATCTGAAATAAATAAGGAGGAATATGGTTATTCAAGAATAGTGATAGAGAAACCATTTGGACAAAATTTAAATTCAGCAAAAAAACTAAATAAACTTTTAAAGACTGGGTTTAATGAAAATCAAATTTTTAGAATTGATCATTACCTAGGAAAGGAAACTGTTCAAAATATATTGGTTTCAAGATACTCAAACCTAGTTTTTAATGCACTTTGGAATAGAGAGCACATAAGTTATATTGAGATCACAGCTGCAGAAAGTATAGGGATAAAGAAAAGAGGTGAATACTATGATAAATCTGGTGCCTTAAAGGATATGATACAGAATCACTTACTTGAATTACTTTCTCTTATAGCCATGAACGATCCAAAAGAAAATAGTCCAGACAGTATAAGAGATGAGAAGGTAAATGTATTAAAAAGTATTAAAAAAGTTGATTATAAAAATAATATAGTAAGGGGTCAATACATTAGATCAAAAGGAAGAAAAGGAGAACATTACAACTCTTACAGATCATCTGAAGGAGTATCAAATAACTCTAAAACCGAGACATATTTTGCTTGTAAACTCTTTATAGAAAATGAAAGGTGGAAAGACATTCCTTTCTTTATAAGGACAGGAAAACGTATGCCTACAAAAGTGACTGAGATTGTAATAAACTTTAAAAAAAATAAAACAATTTTTAGTGATAACGATCAGAGCAATATGCTAATTTTTAGGCTTCAACCCGACGAAGGACTTCTAGTTAAATTCAATTTGAAAAAGCCTGGTAAAAAAAACCAATTAATCAACAAAAATCTTGAGTTTCACTACAAGAATTTATCTAATGAATTTAAAACTAACTCTTACGAAACACTGCTTTTAGATATTTTTAATGGTGATACTATGCTCTTCTCAAGAAGTGATTTTGTGGAGATGGCTTGGAAAATTGTGGATCCGATATCAGATGAAATTGAGAATAATAACATAAAACTCTATGGATACAAATCAGGAACATGGGGGCCTAAAATAGCTGATAATCTATTTAGAAATGAAAACACATGGAGATATCCATGTAAAAATCTTGTAAATGATGGAGAAATATGTGAATTATAGTTTATGGATGTAAATATTTATAAAAGTTCAGAAGAATGTAATTCTCGTTTAGCCGAATATTTAATTAAGAAATATTTAAGCAAAGATAAAAATATTGCTATATCAGGTGGATCAACACCAATTGGATTATTTAGTGAAATTTTAAATCAGATTGATAAAAAATTTAAAATTAAGTCCAATTTTTTTTGGGTTGACGAGAGATGTGTTGATCCTTCATCAACTGATAGTAACTTCGGGTCAGCTAACAAACATTTTTTCAGTAAAGTAAATATTTCAAATAATAATATTTTTAGGATAAGAGGAGAAGAAAAACCTGAAATAGAGGCATCTAATTATACTAAGTTATTAAAAACTAAAACAGAAATTATTAAAAATATTCCATCACTTGATTTATGTCTTCTAGGTATTGGTGGAGATGGTCATACTGCATCAATATTCCCTCATGAACTAAAAAAACTTAGGGATAAAAGCGAATGTGTAGTTGGAATTAATCCAGATTCAGGACAAAAAAGAGTAAGTCTGTCTATTAAACAAATAAACAACTCCAAAGAAGTTATTTTTCATGTCTATGGATCAGGTAAAAAAGATGTTGTGGATATGATTATTAGCAAAAGAGACAATTATCTCGATTTACCAGCTTCTCATATATTGCCAAAAAGTAAAAATCTTTCATGGTATCTTGATTTTGATTCTGCTGAAACTTTCATGGGTACCTAATGAAAAAAATTAAAATTAATATTGGCCCAGGATTCATAATAACATCTGCATTTATCGGACCAGGAACAATTACTCTATGTACCTTATCAGGAATTGATTTTGGCTATTCACTACTTTGGTGTATAATATTTTCAATTATTGCCACCTCATACCTCCAAGAACTGAGTTCTCGTCTGGGTATAATTTCAAGATTAGGTTTGGGTGACATATTTAAGTCAAATGTTAACTCCTCAGTAAAGAATATATTTTTTGTTTTGGTATTCATGTCTTTATTCATTGGAAATTCAGCATATGAGTCTGGTAACATAAGTGGAACAGTAATGGGATTAGAGACATTCCTTGGAAGTGGAATGATTAAAACGTTCGGTATAGAATTTAATTACATTTCAATTCTTATATCAATCATACTGATAACAATAATTTCATATGGAAATTATAAGTCGTTTGAGATAATTTTAGTTATGCTGGTTTTTATAATGAGTGCCACATTTATTATTACAGCTTTCTTAACAAAACCTGATTTAAATTTAATTTTAAATGGATTTATTCCTAAAATCAATGATAAAAATTTTATCTATGTTATAGGTTTGATAGGTACAACTGTGGTCCCGTACAATTTATTTCTTCATTCCTATGTAGCTAAAAAGAAATGGAAATCTAAAAAAGAATATAAATCGTCCGTAATAGACACACTTCTATCAATTATAATTGGGGGAATTATTTCAATCTCAATAATTATAACTTCAGCCGGAGCAAGAGGATTAATTGACATAAATCAGATAAATAATGCTATTGATATGGGAAGACAACTTTCTCCATTCTTAGGAGAATTTTCAAAATATTTTATTTCAATTGGTTTATTCTCAGCCGGAATCACCTCATCAATTACAGCCCCTGTTGCTACATCATACGCACTTTCGAGTATATTTAATTATAACCCTGACTGGAAAGAAAAAAAATTCAAGTTAGTTTCCATAATTGTTATTTTAATAGGAACATTCTTTTCAACTTTAAGCTACAACCCTATCTACATTATAAAACTAGCACAATTTATTAACGGTTTATTCTTACCAATTATTGGAATAACGTTACTTTGGGCTGTAAATCAGTCAAATCTTCTAGGTAAAGATGTGAACTCAAAAGGTTATAATATTATTGGAATTTTAATTATAATTTTATCTGTTTTAATTAGTGTCAGAAGTATAAGTCTATTATGAAAAAGTATATTGATCTAAACTGTGATATGGGAGAGTCTTTCTATGAGAGGAAAGTTGGTAATGATGAGTTAATAATGCCTTTTATAACATCCTGTAATATTGCTTGTGGCTTTCATGGAGGAGATCCAGAAACAATACTTAAGACTATCAATTTAGCCTTATCAAATAATGTAAAAGTTGGTGCCCACCCCTCTCTTTATGATATTGAAGGGTTTGGGAGAAGGAAACTTAAAGTATCTCATAATGAAATTAGATCATTACTCATCTACCAAATTTCAACATTAATAGGTATCACTAGTTTTTTGGGATCCAGACTACATCACGTAAAAGTTCACGGTGCACTTTACAATATGGCTTCATTGGATGATGAAATAGCTACAACAATAGTTAAAACTATACACGATATAGATCCTAATCTAAAGTTATATGGTCCATCAATGTTGAAATGGGGAGATATATCTAAAAAGTTTGATATAGAATATGTTCCTGAGGTGTTTTCTGATAGAAATTATAATGATGATCTTACATTAGTTGACAGAAATAACAAAGATGCTATTATCAACGAACCACTAGATGGAGTAGATCACGTCATGAGGATGGTAAAAAAAAATCAAGTAAAGACAATAAGCGGAAATCTAAGAAATATTAAAGCTGAAACAATTTGTATTCATGGTGATCAAAATAATGCTATAGATTTCGCAAAAAACATATCAATTGAACTATCAAAAATTGGTCATTATGAAAAGAAATTTTAGTTATGACACACTTGGCGATAGTACCTTGATAATATCAACTGATAAAGAGGACGTAGATGTCATCCGAAATTTACATTTAATCTTATCAGAAAAATTAAAGGATAGTATTATCGACTTCGTTAAGACCCCTAATTCATTAGCAGTTTACATTGATCCATATAAAATTTCAATCAAACAGATATCTAATGAAATAAATACAATTCTGGTTAATGAATCTTTTGACGGTATCAAAAAGAAAGCAAAAGATTGGAAGATCCCAATATGCTATGATCCTTCATACGCAAAAGATATTACCTCATTAAGTAAAAAGTTAGGTCTCAGTATTAAAAAAATAATTGAATTACATCTTAGAGAGACATACAAAATTCATATGATTGGTTTTCTTCCAGGTTTTGTATACCTAAAAGGACTTAATAATAATTTAAAAGTACCAAGAAGAAACACACCTAGAAAAGGAATTAAAGAGGGATCCATAGCCATCGCAAATGATAAAACAGGAATTTACAATGTTAATAGCCCAGGTGGATGGAATATCATAGGAAGGACTCCTTTATCAATATTTAACAAGAAAAAAAACCCTCCAATACAGATGATAGAAGGTGATAATGTAAAATTTTACAAGATAAATAAAGATGATTATCTCAAATTAAAAAATAATGAAAAATAGTATTGAATTTTTAAGAGCTGGTTCATTATCTACGATTCAAGATTTGAGAAGAAATAATTCGAGAGTTTATGGTATTCCTAGAAGTGGGCCAATGGATCATAGATCTCATATGTTGTCAAACTGGTTATTGGGTAAAGATTTGAGGAGTGAGACAATAGAAATGACTCTTATTGGTCCAAAAATAAAATTCAACTTTAATACTAATATCTCTCTTTGCGGAGCAAATTCAGAGTGCCTCATCAATAATAAAAAAATAGATATGAACAAAACGCTCATCATTAAAGAGGGGGATATTCTCGATATAAAAAAAATTAAAGAAGGAAATTGGATATATCTATCAATTTCAGCTGAAATAGTTGCAGAAAAATATTTTGATAGTTTGTCAACCTATGAAAGGTCAGAAATTGGTGGTATTAAAGGGATTTCAATTAGAAATGGAGATAAAATAAATTTATTAGCATCTCAAGATATTGATCAAAAGAAAATCCCAAAAGATATTATTTACGATTTTGACGAAAAAATAATTAGGGTTATAAAAGGTCCAGAATATCATTTATTTGATGATATAAATTATTTTACAAATAATGAATTCAAGATAAGTCCTACGAGTGACAGGATGGGTATAAGGCTAGAAATTGTTGGTAATAATAGAAAATTTCAGATCAATGTAGAAAGCTCACCAGTTGTGGAAGGTACAATTCAGGTACCTCCCGATGGTAACCCCATAGTCCTAATGAGAGACTGCCAGACAACCGGAGGTTACCCAAGGATAGGTATAATTTCAAGTGTAGATATCTCAAAAATTTCACAAATTAGAGCCAATAAAAGAGTTAAGTTTAGATTCATCACCTTGGATGAATCAGAAAAGCTTATAGATTACGATAAAAAAAAATATAAATCAAGATTAGGTGTGAATCTAGTCTCCTAGCTCGTCTTTTAAATTATTAAAAGAATTTTTTAAGCCCTGAAACCTTTCGTATGCATCCTTACCAGGAACTTGGTCTGCTCTCCCAAGCATTGACTGAAGATATCTAGCCTGATCAATAAGCATTGGCTGCATATACGTACCAGACTTAGTAACTAATAGATTATAAACTCTTTCATATGTATTATTTTTGGATTCTCTCATCTTCTCATCTAAACTAGTTTTAAAGAGTTTAAGTTCTGTCACGAAATCCCTTATATCAAGTAATAATCTTTCTTGTTCTTGATAGTCTTTAATTGACATATCTGATATCCTAGGATCTTCTAATATCTTAAAGTTTTTTGAATAAACCTCTCCATCTATATCTAGTTTAATAACATACTCACCTGGTGAAACCATTGGACCAAATCTGAATGATCTTTCATCATTCTCGTCCCATGACCCCCTATGTCTCATATCCCAACTAAATCTATTTAAACCTTTTTCCATAGTTATGTTATTGCTTTTGAGAGTAACAAAATTACTTGTAGACATCACGTAATTATTAACCTCTTCTTCACTCTTAGTAGATGAATATGAATTAACCATTTGCCCTTGGGAATCATATACAGAAATTTTAACATTTTCAACGTCATCATGTGAAATAAAGTAATCAAAATCAACAGCAGACGAGGGGTAGCTCACGTGATCATCACTGTATGATCTGTACCTAAATCTATATGTTTCAGTTATATCGAGTAATGGTTGTTGAGATGAAAAGTTACCATAAGATCTCAGAGAAGCAATATTATCTAATATCCAAAATGATCTACCCATAGTTGACAGAACTAGATCATTTCTGTGAATTTTCATGTCAGTTATTGGTGTTACAGGCATATTATTTTGAAATTGAGTCCAATTTTCTCCGTCATCCATAGAGATAAATACTCCAAACTCCGTCCCCGCAAAAAGTAATCCTTCTCTTACAGGATCTTCTCTTAAAACCCTAACAGGGAAGTCTGATGGTATTCCTACAGTTATTAATTCCCAAGATTTACCATAATTATCTGTCTTATAAATGTAGGGGCTCCAGTCACCTAACTGATACCTGAGAACTGTAACATAAGCCTTTCCTTCTTTATGTCTAGACGGTTCAACTGAATCTACCCTTCCACCCTTAATTTTTTTATTTGGGGTAACATCTTTCCAACTTTCACCTCCATCTCTTGTTACGTGGACTGGACCATCATTAGCACCAACCCATATTAAGCCCTCTTTAATACTTGACTCCCTTACAGAATATATTGTACTATAAAACTCCTCTCCAGTTATATCCCTTGTTATAGGAGCTCCGGAGATAACTTGCTTGTCTTTCTCGAAAGCGGTGAGATCAGGTGATATTGTCTCCCACGTAACTCCCTCATCAGTTGTTTTATGTAAAAATTGAGAAGCATGATAGATAACATTTGGATTATGTGGCGATATGTGAATTGGTGCAACTCTCTGGAATCTGTATTTTAAATCTTTTGGGTTATGACCATACATATTTGAGGCTCCAACATAATACTGCTTCTCCTGACCTGTAACCTTATTAAATACACCAAATCTTCCCTTACAATTAGAATAAACAATATTTGGATTTCCAGGTTTTGGTACAGCTGGACCAGTCTCACAACCACCAGTGTTAGTTATATAAGCGTTTGGACCTGCTTGTAGACCGTATGGAGGCAAACTTGGAACAGATACCGTAGAATAATTATCTTGCTGCCCACCATAAAGCCAATATGGATACTGGTCATCTACTTCAACTTGATATATTTCTGCTGTTGGTTGGTTGAATTGAGTTGTCCATGTTCTACCTGAATTAAAAGTAATGTTAGCACCACCGTCATTTGATTGTATCCAAACGGAAGTATCTTCAGGATTTATCCAGATATCATGGTTATCTCCATGAGGAGTACTGTAAGACTTCCATGTAGCACCAGCATCTTTTGATATCATAAATCTGTTTGCACTGGAATAAAGGATATCAGAGTTTAATGGATTAGACTCGACATTAAGATAGTAAAATGGTCTATTTACCAGTTCCTCCCTGCCATTCATATGCTCAAATGTTTCTCCCCTATTTTCAGATTTGTATAAACCACCTTTTCCATCTGAGGCTTCAACCATAAGAAATAATCTGTCTGGATTAGATTTAGATACAGCGATATCAATTTTTCCAACATATTCTGCTTCAATTCCAATATTTATTTTTTCCCATGTATCTCCGCCATCGACTGACTTGTAAGCTCCTCCATTTGTTGAACCACTTATAATTGTCCATGGTTTTCTTTCAGCTCTCCAAGAGGCGGCATAAATTATATTTGGATTATCTGGCGCATATTCTACATCAACAATTCCAATAGAGTCTGAGAGGAAAAGTATATTCTTCCAGCTTTTACCACCATCTTTTGAATGATATAATCCCCTTTCATTATTTTTCTTAAAAGGTTGACCAATAGCAGCAACAAGTATGTTATTTGGATCATCGGGATGAATCTCAACTGCTCCAATTTGACCAACATCTAATAATCCTATATTTTTCCACGTATTTCCTGCGTCATCAGACCTGTATAGCCCTTTTCCAACAATAATATTAGACCTCAAACCATCTGATCCAGTGCCAACATAGACAATATCAGGGTTTTTCTGGTATACATTTATAGCACCTATTGATGGTGATGAAAAGAATCCGTCAGAAATATTAAACCAATTTAATCCAGCATCATTTGTTTTCCAGACTCCACCACCAGTGGTACCCATGTAGAAGGTATTTCTTTCAGAAGTTACTCCATGTACTGTTGTAACCCGTCCACCTCTTATTGGCCCAACACTTCTATACTTAAGGTTATTCAATAGTAAGGGATCACCTTCAGTAGTATTTGATGATAAATCATCATTACTTATAGAAAAAATTGAAATTAAAAAAATAAATAAACTCATTATAATTGATTTAAATTGTTATATACCGCATTTGTTATCATAATATCTTGCACTGCTACACCTGTTAGGTCAGCTACTGTTATATCATTCTCACTTAATCTACCATCATTTTTATTCATAATTACATCACCAAGTTCAACTAAATCTGATTTATTGATTATATTTTTATCGAGAGCATATTTTGTCTCACCTCTCTCCAAACACTGGGAAACGCTGTCAACTACAACAAGATTAGCTAAACCTAAAATATTTGAGTCTAATTCTCTTTTTTCGGGGGTATCGGATCCAACTGCTGTAATATGTGTACCTGGTTTGATGTCTGATTTTTTTATTAGAGATTCATTAGCACTTGTTGTGGTTACAACTAAATTACAAGACTCACATAATTGTTTGGAGTTGTTAACAACATCAAGATTAAATCCCTCTTTTCTCATGTCTACAATATAATCATTAATTTTTTTTCTATCCCTTCCCATAACCATAACATCAACGCATCTAGTCGTATACTTTAAATATTTGAGTTGTAACCTTGCCTGAATACCTGTGCCAATTATTCCTATTTTAGTTACCTTCTTTGGTGCGAGGTATTTGGCACAAATAGATCCAGCCACAGCAGTTCTAACGTTAGTGAGATATCCTTCGTCGTGTAGGATACATTTAAGATATCCTGACCGACTATCAAACATTACCATTACACCATGACTTGTAGAAAGTCCCAATTCGTTATTTTCAGGAAATCCTGAAGCTATTTTTATTACATAATTATCATGACCTTTTATATATCCATACTTAATATGTACATCACCAGGAGGATCAGTAAATAATAACTCACCTACGGGTGGAACTACCGAATTACCTTTAGAATATTCAACAAAACCTGTCTCAATTGTATCAATTAAATCAATGCCCTTAATAACATTAATAATTTCCTTTTTTGAGTAGATTTTTTTATTCATAAAACTGATTTTAGTGTGTCTTTATCAATATTTCCTCCACAGACAATAATAACTATATTTTTAAGGTCTCTTATATCTTTTCTCATTTTAATAAAAGAGGCAATTGCTACAGCAGCAGCACCTTCTACAATTATCTTTTCATCTTTCAAAGTTTTTGATATTTGTAATGCTATTTCCTGCTCATTAACTAAACACGTTTTATCAATATATCTTTTACACATATCATGAGTAATTGATCCATTCTCTACCCCTCCAGCCGAACCATCAGATAATGTATCCTTTGATGTAGTGTTGACGATATCACTTTTATCTAAAGAATTTATCATCACTGATGAATTTTTAGGTGAACACCCTATAACTTGAATATTTGGATTTACTGATTTTAGATAGTGGCCTATACCTGATATTAATCCACCACCTCCAACAGTGATAAAAACTCCATCAATAACAGGTAATTGATTATATAACTCTACTCCCAATGTACCTTGACCAGATATCACATCTACATCATTATAGGGTGACACGAATACACAATTATTTTCTTTTGAGTATCTCTTCGCCTCATATTCAGCATCTAAGCAATCATCTCCAAATACTATAACTTCAGAGCCATAAGATTCTATTTTATCAATTTTAGATTTTTTTGCTGATTGAGGTACATAGATTTTACCTGATATATTTTTTGTTTTTAGTGCATAAGATATCGCTGCACCGTGATTCCCTGACGATGCTGCAACAATTTCATCAACTAAATCCAAGTTGTAAATTTTATTTAGTGCTCCCCTGGCTTTAAATGAGCCAGTTTTCTGCATATTTTCAAGTTTCAAGTAAACATTCTGAGCTGGAGAAGACAATCTCTCAGATTTTATAAGTGGAGTCTTTAAAATAAAATTAGATATTCTTTGAAGAGAACTAACAGATGATGGTATTTTCATTTTGGTTATTAGTCCTTATCAAGATTTCTTTGGAAAGGAATCAAAAGTAAGCTTTTTAAAGATTTTGTTTTTTCTTTATTCATGTATGTGTCAACACCATATACTATTGACTTCTGATCAGCTACATTTGTGTGTGTGCTGAATAATCTATCCCAGATCGAGAAAATATTTCCATAATTTGTATCTGTGAGTGGTTGTTTATAGTGATGATGAATTTTATGCATGTGGGGAGTTACAAAAATGAGAGAAATAAAATTATCAATTTTTTTTGGTATGTTGATATTAGCATGTGTTATATGAGCAAATAAAACAGATAAGCTTTGATAAAGCATGACCATGCCAATTGAAGCTCCTGATATGTATATGCATAATATTGTAGAGGTTATCCTAAATATAATTTCTCCAGGATGATGTCTAAGTCCAGTAGTTACATCTACATTCATATCACTATGATGAACAAGATGAAATTTCCACATCCACGGTACTTTATGTTCAATGTAATGAACCAAGTATGCTCCAAAGTCCAGTATCAATAAACTCATTAGGACTTGAATAAAAAGAGGGATGTCATAAAAGTAAATTAATCCTATTTTATTTTGTGAAACAAAATCAGTTGATTTAAGTAACAAAAAAGCAAGTCCAAACCCAATAATAGCTGTACAAATTGTAAAAAATAGATTGATCAGAGCATGGCTTATTTTTTTATAATTAAAAGAATAGAGAGGTATAACGCCCTCTAAAATCCAAAAAAATATAATTCCACCTATAAGTATTGAGCTTCTAAATGATATAGGAACATCTGAAAAAAAATCAATTATTTCAATCATGACAAAGTTTTTATTACTTTAAAGGTTCTGTCTATTTCATCTTCATTATTGTAAATATGAACGGAATGTCTTAGTAACTCTTTTCCAACTGACCTTGGCTGTAGCCTCTCTTTCTCCCATAATATTTTCTGCAGTTCGGGGCCATTAACTCCTTCAACCTTATATGTGGTTAATCCTGCACACAAATCTTCATTATGAGATGAAATAATTTCAACATTATCTAGTTTCTTTAGACCGTTTCTTAGATACTTTCCAAGATATTTAATTCTACTTATCCATTTATCAACTCCAATCATGTTAAAAAAGTCAATAGATGCATCTAAACCAACTCTTAAAGAAGGATTACCAGTACCAGATTGTTGTAAACTAAATCCCTTATCCTCTTTATTATCCCAATTGTAACTTGAGAGTGTTGGCCATATGTCTGCCGATATAGAACTATTTAAATATAATATTCCATTACCTGGAGGTGATAAAAGCCATTTATGAAGACTGGAATAATATGCATCACATGATAAATCTTTCAAGTCCACATTAATTTGACCTACTGCCTGAGCACCATCAATCACTGTGAAAATACCTTTTGACTTTGCAAATTGACATATTTCCTTAATTGGCATAACCGTCCCATAAACTGAAACTATGTGAGGAATCGCAATAACTTTTGTCTTTTTTGTTACCAGTGATGTGATTGAAGTAATAATTTCATCTTTATTGTTAGCTGGAACTGGAATAATAGCCTGTTTGTATACAATACCTTTTCTTTTCTCCAACTGCTTCCATGCAGCATAACCTCCTCCATGTTCTTGATTGGTATTTATTACTTCATCTCCCTTATTGAGATCAAGACCGTGAGCAACAAAATTCATTCCAAAAGTCGCATTCTGAATTAATGAAACCTCCTTGTAATTACAGTTTAGAATTTTACCCAATTTCTCTCTAATCTTAAGATAGGGATCATATCCAGCCAATAGATTAGGTCCCTCACCTTTATAATCTGTCTTTGCACCATTAATTGCATTATTTCTCATGTCATTAATTACAGCATTTAATACATAATTAGACTGAACACCAAGGGTTCCATTATTAAAATATGTATCGTTCTTGTCAGTAGGAAATAGTTTTTTTACTTCTAACCAATACTCTGATTCATTTTTAGACAGGCTATTTTTAATATTATTAATATCAGAATCTTGTCTTAATTTACTAGTAAAACTTGCTGTTGAAAATGCCCCTAGTCCAAGAGCAGTTTTAGAGATAAAAGATCTTCTAGAATTTTTCATAAAAAAGATATTAAATATAGTAAAAAACGTTTAAAAGCTGTAACCTAACATTATTCCTCCCCTATAAGGAATCCACTGCGCACTGTAGTTAATGATTGTAAGAATATCATATCTTATCCCTGTTTTTCTATTAAAACCTTCATAAGTAGCCTTGGACCATCCTCCACCAACAAAAAAATCCAATAACCATCTCTCTTTGAATTTTTTTTGAAATCCTCCAGTTATCCCAGTAAATATTATATAACCGTATTGATAATTATTTGAAGAAGCATATGAACTGTTTTTTGATAACTTAAACATACCCGACCCAACATGAGCCCCTAAATAAAAACCATCATTCAAATCTTTAAAGTGATACCTTACCTCTGGAAAAATTTGATTAAAGACATAAGGCCTCTTATCATATTTGTTTGAGACTGAATTCCAAAAAGATGCAGTTGCATCCAATTGAAAAGTAAATTTTTTTGATATTGGTAATTCTATACCCAAGCCAGGAATACCTATAATAGTAGTAGGAGTATTCAACTTAATATGGGTTTGGGAAAAAATATTGTTAGAAATGAAAAAAATAAATAAAAGTCCTTTATATAGTTTCATCAGTTAAAGAAATACCATCTGATACCCAAATCTAGTGCTTTTTTTTGAGCAGGATAGTAAGGAGTTACAAAATAACCATCGTAACTATCAAATTGATTAAAATGATTCATTTTTAGAAATATTCTTAAGTTATTGACTTGCATCGTAAAAAATATGTCAAAGCGTAAATAACTATCTAATAAAAACTCGTTCTGAACATAAAAATTTTGTGTAACGGGGTTATAAGCATCACCATAAAATTCTGATCGATAGGAAATGATTGTTCCTAATTGTATAGGTATAGTATTTTTAAACCATATATCACTGTAATAAAGTTTTGAATGTAAATGATACTTAGGAAAATTTAAAACTCTTTCAGCTGATTTTGAAGAAGTACTGTATCTTAACTTATTGTCAAAATTTATTAGTTTATTGAAAAGTTTAAGTTTTAAATCAATAATAAATTGATTGAAGTTAATTACACGATCAGCTTGCATGTGATTATCTCCAACATAATATATGTAGTTATTAATTGTATATAAATTGATTGAGGGAGAAAATGATAAATATCTATTTCGATAATTAAACTTACCACTAAGTTTATTAATGAATGATGATCTAAAGTTATTATTCCAAGAATAATGATTTCCCTCAAATATTTTCTCAAATATTTTAGGCTCAAATAATGCACTCAAATAAGATGCCTCAAATATTTTTGATTTAAAATTTACCTGAAGTCTATAATCACTAGATTTCTTTATTTCAAAATTACTAATAACATTAAATTTTGGACGTTTATATTTAAATAAACCTCCAACATAAATATCTGTTAGATTATTTTCTAATCCGTTAACATGATATTTGTAGTACCCTAAATTTGTATACACATCATAGTTTATCACCTTAGAAGTTCCTTTTACTCCAACTCTATTAATGAAACTTTTAACTTTAAATGAGTCTTGTGTAGAAATATTATTTAAATAATTATCATAGAAGTCAATGTTGAGGGTTAGATTTAAATCATCATAATTATATACTTCATTTTCATATTTAGTTTGATTATATAAAAAGAGACTTTTAGCCAGTTTGTAATTAGTATATGACTCTAATTTCAAATTTTTATAATTATTATCAATATCTGAAAGTCTCACTTCAAAATCTTTATATAAAAAAAAATCAAGTGGAAGTGAATCAACTATTAAATCCACTCCTCCTGTTCCTAGTATGTTATGATTAAATGATAAAAAATCTGTGTAATGTGATAATTTTTTATTTTTTGATTCATGAAAAATATTAAATCTTATGGAGGAAGATTTAATATTTTTATCTCCTTTATTCCTTATTGCTCCAATTTGCTTATCAGATGATATCCTGTTAATTGCTAGTGTGAGGTTCCAATACTCATTAATATTTCTAGCAAACTCAAAATCTACCTTAGATCTACCTAATCCTCCAAAATATATTCCCAAATCAATAAATGGGGATTTTGTATTATAAAACTTTAAAGTAGAAATGCTTTGAATATACTTTTTAAGTGAAGAAAGACCTGATTGAAGTGAAAAAGTATTTGGTGTTTTATAAAATAAACTATTTATAGGACTACCTAAATTTCCAAGATTTTGATATAAAAAATTTTGTTTTTCAGGTATGGATATGTCATAAATGTTATTTAGCGTTGAATCTAAAGTATAGAATATAGTATCTGAGAGAAGAAAGTCCTCTTTGCTAATATATGAGGTGGTTCCCATACCATAAATAATTTTTGTTGTGTCATCTAGTATAGTTCTTTGTTTTAATCTTTCTTGATTTACCTCCTTAAGATTGGTTTCTTCACGTTCCTGACCAAATGAATTGTATACAAGTACAGAAAATAAATATATATATATTATCCTCATTCAGGTAAGTATTCAGATATTGAATGGCTATTCAAGAATTTAATACTAATTGGTACATAATATACACTTTTACTATGTAAAAGGTGTTTATATTCACATAATTTAACAGCATCTTTTTCAGTAGTAATGATTGTAATTTCATCCCCATGAATCTGAAATATCTTAATAATTTGTTCATCTTTATAAATATGATGATCAGGAAATTCGTAAGATCCTATTACATCAAAAGTAGAGTTAATATATTTAAAAAAATCTCTTGGGTAAGCAATTGAGGATATTACAACAACTTTATTTTTAATATCTTTTCCAAATACACTAATAGGATTACCGTAAATTATCCTTGAAAATAAAATTGGTATATTTTTTTTTAAAAATTTTTGTGATTTTAGTTTTATAATTTCTTGTTGCTTTGAAGTAATATCATTGGGACATCCTGAAAAAATTAATACATCAGCTCGATTTGCATTACTTCTAAACTCTCTCAATTTTCCTAAAGGAAAAATATAATCTTTAAAAAAAGGTTTTTTTATTGATGAAAGTAATATATTAATATCCACATCGATTGATCTTTGTTGATAAGCATCATCCATAACAACAAATTCAGAATCACCTTTTTCAATAATCTCAATTCCTTTTTTTCTATTTTCAGAAACTATAACATCTATCTCCCCTTTAAATTTTTTGAAATATTGCATTGGTTCATCACCAACTGTTCTAAAATTTTCATTTTCAGATAAAATAATTAGACCCTTTGTAACCCTTTTGTATCCTCTACTGATAATAGATATTGAATACTTTTTTTTTAATAATGTCTTAACTATATATTCAACATGGGGTGTTTTACCTGAGCCACCCATTATTAAGTTTCCAACTGAAATTATTTTTGTATTAAACTTAACAGATTGGAGAATATTAGTATCATACAATAAATTTCTGAGAATTATAACAGACCCATATAGTAATGAGAAAGGAAACATTATTACTTTTGTAAAAAAAGATATCATATTACATGAAATTAAGTAAAATTATTCAATCTTTAGAAAATTGGGCGCCCTCAATTTATCAAGAACCTTACGATAATTCAGGCTTAATTATTGGAGATTCCAGTTCAGATATTAGTAGTTGTCTTATAACTCTAGATATCACTGAAGAAGTAGTTGAAGAAGCAATAAATAAAAATTGCAATCTTATTGTATCACATCATCCCATATTATTTAATAGTATTAAAAAAATTAACTTTAATAATTGGGAATCTCGTGTAATAAGAAAATCTATACAAAACAATATAAATATCTATGCTTTACACACAAATTTGGATAACATATCTGATGGTGTTAATAAAAAAATATGCAATATTCTTAAAATTAATAAAACCGAAATATTAAAAAATAAAAAGGATATCTCATGTAAACTTGAAATCTATATTCCAGAAAAAAATAAAAAGGAATTTCTTAAAAATATTTATGATTCAGGAGGAGGTATAATTGGTAACTACAATGAATGTTCATTTCAAATAAATGGAAAGGGTACTTTTCTAGCAAGAGAAAATGCAAATCCAAAAGTTGGGAAAATAAACAAAAGAGAGTCAATTGATGAGGTTAAACTCGAAGTTTTTTTTGATAAAAATCATATTGATGATATTAAAGATAGTATAAATAAGTTTCACCCTTATGACCAGCCAGTATATAGCATAAGTAATAATTTAAATTATTCAAATAATATTGGGTCCGGTATGATTGGTGAAAGGAATATTGAATTTAAAAATTTACTTAAAGAAATAATGAAATATTTTAATGTAAAGTCATTAAGACATACCAATATAATAAAAAGAAAAGTAAATAAAATAGCAGTCTGTGGAGGATCAGGATCATTTTTAATTGAGGATGCTATTTCTAAGGGAGCAGATGTTTTTATAACATCTGATATTAAGTATCATGATTTCTTTAAGGCTGATAATAAAATTATAATAATTGATATCGGACATTATGAGGGAGAACAATTTACAAAAGATTTGATTTATGAATATTTAAGTAAAAAATTTCTTAATATTGCATTCAACCTTTCAAATGTGAATACTAATCCAATAAATTATCAAGTTTCGTATGGAAAATAACACCAAAAAAAAATTAGAAAATCTTTTAAAACTACAGGAAATTGACTCTAAAATTTTTGAAATTAAAAAGGTAAGAGGAGCCTTACCAGATGAGGTGCAAGATCTTGAAGACGAAATTGTAGGATATAATAAAAGACTTGATAAATTCAATGAAGAAATTGAAACAAGTAATAACGATATTGATGACTATAAATTAAAAGTTTCTGATTCTAAAAAGCTTATAAAAAAGTATAAAGAACAACAAATGAATGTGAGAAATAATAGAGAATATGATGCAATATCTAAAGAAATTGAATCTCAGGAACTAGACTCAAAAATTTTTGCAAAAAAATCTGAAGAGAAGGTATTAAAAATTGATGAAATTAAAGAAAGTATTAAGAATACAAAAAAAACAATCAAAGAAAGAAATGAAATTCTAAAGTCAAAAAAAGAAGATTTAGAATCATTATCAAATGAAAGCAAAGAAGTAGAAAAAAAACTTGAAAATCAAAAATTAAAAGCCTCTAAAAAAGTTGAAGATACATTACTTTTATCATACGAAAAGCTTGTAAAAAGACAGAGAAATGGTCTTGCAGTTGTAAAAGTTTCAAGAAATGCATGTGGTGGATGTTTTAATGTGGTTCCCCCGCAGCGTCAAGCTGAAATCAAGGAAAAAAAGAAAATTATATTATGTGAATATTGTGGTAGAATTCTCGCAGATGTAATTGATGAAGTAGTTGAAGAAAAACCTAAAAAGAGGACTAAAAGAAAAACAACTGTAAAAAAATAAGTTCTTATTTTATATGCGTCCTATCATTTGATAATTTCAAACTGAAAATTTTTTTATTATAGTTAAGTATATATAAACCAGTATTGGTATGGTTGTACTTATCCATCTTTCTTAAATCATTATCTATAAGTTTAGATAAGATTATCCTGAGTGCTCTACCGTGTATACATATCAAAACCTTACTAAAATTTTCCTTAATTATTTTTTCGAATCCCTTCATAAGCCTAATAACCATTTCGTTGGGCGACTCCCCCATATCAAATTTGTTATCTAAATATCCATTTTTCCAAGATTCGGTCAATTCCTTATACTCTTTTAAATCGTCATTTTGTCCTTGATTTACGCCCCAACTAATCTCATTAAATTCGTCAAATTTTTCGAAAGGAATCCCTATATTAATGAATCTTTGAACAGTCTGAAAGGTTCTTTTTAATCCTGAAATGTATATCTTTTCAAAATTAATATCTTTATAAAAATCAAAAAATAAATCGGATTGTTGTTTGCCTATTTCATTTAAGTTACTATCTACTTCAGAGCCTTGAATCAATCCTAACTTATTGTGTTCTGTTTCTGCGTGTCTAATTATATATAATCTCATCAAACAAAGTAGAGATTTAGAGATATTATATAAAATATTGAAAATAAAGTCTGTAAGACGATTGTATTGATATTTGAATTTACTAATTCTCTCTTTTCGTAGTTTCTATACAACTTAGAAAATATATAAAGACCATATAAATACAATGCACTATTGCCAATTATAAAGAACTGAGAACTAAAGTACTCATGTGTATCTAGTAAATTTGTCATATATACCGATGAATAGAAAGCAGAAGATAATAATATCAAATATCCCCACCTAGAGATTTTCTTTCCAAAAGTTACAACCAAATGATTTTTTCCAGTTATTGCATCACTATCAGCATCCGGGAATTGATTTATAAAAAGAATATTTGTTGTTAAGAAACCAAATGGTATACCCAATGATAATAACATGTAAAATTCAGTAGAAAATAACGAAATAGTCTCCACTGATATAGCATAACCAGTTCCTAAAGTAAGCATTGGACCAAAAGCAAGAAATATTGATAATTCACCCAGCCCTCGCCTAGCAACAAGTCTTAGGGGCCTTCCAGTATAAAAATAACCCAAAAAAAGTCCTATAAGCCCAATAGATAATGCGCCGTAAACATTATATGAGGAACCTGTTATATTTTGAATATTATAAAATAATCCAGAAGCTATTACTAGTGATGACACTAATAAAGCAGTTGCTACTGTTTTTGTTTTATCTAAAGTGATAATTCCAAGTTCTATTGCTCTGCTGCCTCCAGTTATTGCAGCACCACCAGGTTGAAAATACTCATTATTAGCTTCATCAGTTCCATCACTAACGTCAAAATAATCATTAAAAACATTGGATGATAAATGTAACATTAGAACTCCAAAAACTGCTAGAACAAGATTAAAGATGCTAAATAACCCATCACCAAGACCTGCATAGTAAGAAGCTATAGCAAGCATTGGAAAAATTGAAGCGGATGTAAATGGTATCCTAGTAATCGCAACACCTTTAATTATTTTTGTTAAGAAATTAATTGGAACAGTTACTGTCTCATCAATAACAGTAGTTTCTCCACAATAACCAGTTTGAGGTTTGTCTTTTCCATTACCAAATAATGGTGTAATTCTGATTTTAGCATTAATTTTTGAACCATCTTTTCTTAAAAAATATGTTTTTCCAATAAATTCACCCATTTTGTCTGCCGTTGACAGCCAATTTGCAACATTTTGGATTACAATTTCACCAGGTGAGAAAATAGAAACTCTCTTTTTACCAATTATTTCATCTTTTTTATAACCAAAGATTTCTTCAGCGCCTCTATTCATTGTAAGCACTCTACCCTCCATATCACATGTTATTACACTTCTTTTCATGCCTTAAACTTTTTATATATAAGTATACTGCTATTACAATATTTTGTTTTCAAATTAAATAATGTAATCTATTTTTTTTCTTGATCAAGTAAGATTTTCATCATTCCATCTAAAGTTAAAGTAGGAACTACATCATTAAACTGATCCTTTAAAGGTTTAGCAAACTTGGATAGACCACCAGTTGCTATAACCTTAGTCTCACCTACTAATTCATTTTTTATTTGATATATTATCTCTTTTATGAGCCCTATATAACCATACATTATACCACTTTGAATAGATTTAACTGTATTTTTACCAATTACCTTTTCAGGTACGTCTAAATTAATTACTGGTAAATTAGCGGTATTTTTATATAAAGAATTTATTGCTGTTTTAAGTCCTGGGACAATATTAACTCCTAATAGTTCATTATTATTTGATACTGCAGTAAAAGTTAATGCAGTTCCAAAATCAACTACAATTATATTATCATCATAAAGTTTTGAAGCCTGTACTGCATTTGATAATAAATCAGTTCCAATCTCATTTATATCATCGATTAATATTTTTAAATTATTTACACTATTGGGTTTAATTATGTATATGTCCTTACATAACATATCAGAACATGATATTTTAACAATATCTGTAAGTGTAGGTACAACACTGCTAATCACAATTTTGTCAATATGTGAAGGATTAAAATCATTTAAGTCAATTATTTTTTTAAGTTTTTTTTGAAAGGACCAATAGGTAAAATTTTTTTTAGTACTTAGTCTGTAAATTTTTATCCATTCATTATCTAAATTTAATCCTATTACTACATTGGAATTACCAATATCAACAGCTACTTTAATTTTCTTCATTAAATATGTTTAATTGATCAGAATCAAGATCTAATTCTATCGACTCCCCAACATCAAAATTTTGTTGTTTTGTATTTTTTTTAATTTCTTTATGATCTTTATTCTCATTTGAAATAGTTCTTTCAACTCTCTCTTTAAATTTAAATGTACCAGATCGAATTTTATCAGTTAATATTTTATTTCCAATTGACTTCCACCCTTTCACATCTATGAATTTATCAATATCTAAATCAATTGTTTTTAATTTTTTTTCAGAATAATATTTATAAGTAATAACTTCACCTGACATATATGTAACATATTCTAACTTGGATCCTTTTTCTTGAGTAATAAAACAAAACTTCTTATTTAAAGTAATGGTTTCAATTTTAAATCTTTTTACAAAATGAGTTTTTGATTTACCGTCAAAGTAAATTGAGGATATTACACCATCGTTTTCAAATTTATTTAATGATTTAATATTATTCCAATCGTATCTATTTGTAAGCTCAAAAGAAGTAAGTTCATAATTACCATCACTGTACAATACAACTATCAAGTCATCTCCATTAAACTTACCGATAAAATCACCTCTTTCTTCACTATTTAGTCTTCCTATTGAACTGTCATAGTATATTTTAATTCCAGAAAGGGTTGAAATTCCAATATTCTTGTGTTTAACTGCTCTCAATTTGTATTTTGATAGTATGTTCCCTTTTGCAGCCTTACCTTTTATCTCGATATTTCCAAAGTCATAATCAAAAACTTTTTTTCTAGCTTTTTGAGAGGCATGAACATATACCGTAACTACCTCTGATTCTCCATTTGGTCTTGGTTCAATATATAATAATTTAGATCCTTTTTCTGATTTAGATACATTATATATCCTTTCTTTAGTTGCAGATGTAACTTGGAACCTCTTAACAAAACTATAACCTGTTTTACCATCATGGTATACACAGTTAAATACCATTCTTTTATCACTTTTTTTCCAGACCTGAGTTAAAATCACATTTTTTCCAACAAATACCTTGTCCTGAATCCTAACAATTTTATATGATCCATCCGCGCAAAAAGATATTATATCATCAATATCTGAACAATTACAAACAAATTCATCTTTTCTAATTCCATAACCTATGAAACCTTCTTTTCTATTTACAAATAATTTAACATTGTTAGCTGCTACTGACTTTACCTTTATATTCTCAAATTTTACTATTTCTGTCTTTCTATCTCTGCCCTTCCCAAAATTATTTAAAATATTATAATAATAATCAATTGTGAAATCTGTTAAATTTTTTAAATTTTTATTTGTTTTTTCTAGCTCACTCTCAAATTTCATTATTGATTCCTGTAATCTTTTTTTATCAAACTTTGAAATTCTTTTAATCTTAATTTCTGTTAATCTTACTATATCATCCTTTTTAATTTCTCTATAAAACTCATTCTTGTATTCACGAAGTGCTTTATCTATGGTAGCTATAACATCATCCCATGTCTCACACTTTTCAATTTTTTGATAAATTTTATTGTCTATAAAGATTTTTTCAAGAGTTGAGAAGAGAATTTTTTCTTTTAATTCATCACGCTTAATTTCAAGTTCTTTTTTTAAAAGATTTTTTGTTGATTCTGCAGAATACTTAAGTATATCTTTAACACCGATAAATTTAGGTTTTTCATTAACAATCACACAAGCATTTGGAGATATTGAAACTTCGCAATCGGTGAATGCATACAGAGCGTCTATAGTTATACTTGGAGATTGATTTTTGTTTAAATAAACAAGAATTTCAACATTTTCAGCAGTGTTATCTACAACTTTTTTTATCTTAATTTTTCCTTTTTCGTTGGCCTTAAGTATAGATTCTATAATACTTGTTGTTGTTGTATTATATGGAATGTCTTTGATCGCTAAAGTGTTTTTATCAACTTCTAATATTTTAGACCTCACACGAATCTTACCACCTCTTTTACCGTCGTTATAATCAGAAATATCAATCATACCTCCAGTGAGAAAGTCTGGATATAACTTAAATGAATTTCCTTTTAGGTATGAAATGGATGATTTAATTAACTCATTAAAATTGTGAGGCATAATTTTTGTTGATAGACCAACTGCAATTCCTTCTGCCCCAGACGTTAATAATAATGGAAATTTCACTGGAAGGTTAACAGGTTCTTTCTTTCTTCCATCATAGGACAACTTCCACTCAGTAGTTTTATCATTAAATACTGTTTCTATTGCAAATTTTGATAGCCTAGCCTCAATATATCTTGAGGCAGCTGCTTTATCTCCAGTTCTAACATCTCCCCAGTTCCCTTGTGAGTCAATAAGTAAGTCTTTTTGACCCATATTTACCAATGCATCTTCAATTGAAGCATCACCATGTGGATGATATTGCATACTGCTTCCAATAATATTTGCACATTTATTATATCTTCCATCCTCAATCATATTCATAGAATGCAAAATTCTTCTCTGAACTGGTTTTAACCCGTCGTCAATAGAAGGTATCGCTCTTTCTAGAATAACATAAGATGCATAATCAAGAAACCAATCCTCATAAAGATCTGAAACAGGGTTATCAGACACAGGTTTAATTTCGTTTTTATCTATATCAAGATCACTCATTTCTAACTCTCAACTAGGTCTTTTTCTACTCTTAATTTATCAATAATAAATTCTTGTCTGTCTGGAGTATTTTTTCCCATATAAAAAGTAAGTAAATCTTGAATATTAGATTTTTTACTTAAAATAATTGGCTCAAGCCTGATTTGATCTCCTATAAAGTTTTTGAATTCAGAGGGAGAAATTTCACCAAGTCCCTTAAACCTTGTTATCTCCGGATTTTTCCCAATTTCTTCAACAGCAGCATTTCTTTCATTATCATCATAACAGTATATTGTTTTCTTTTTATTTCTTACCCTGAAAAGAGGAGTTTCCAAGATATAGACATGGCCCATCTTTACTAGATCTGGGAAAAACTGAAGAAAATAAGTCAACAATAACAATCTAATATGCATCCCATCAACATCTGCATCTGTTGCAATAATGATTTTTTTATATCTAAGACCTTCCAACCCGTCCTCAATGTTTAATGCGTGTTGTAATAAATTAAATTCTTCATTTTCATAAACAATCTTCTTAGTATGACCAAAACAATTAAAAGGTTTACCTCTAAGACTGAAAACAGCCTGCGTCTGTACATCTCTAGACTTTGTAATTGAACCACTTGCTGAATCTCCCTCAGTAATAAAAATCATAGAATTATTTTTTAATTCTTCATCGCCTTTTTTATCGTTTAAATGCACTCTACAGTCTCTAAGTTTTTTATTATGTAGCTTAGCTTTTTTTGCTCTCTCGTTAGCTAACTTTTTTATGCCAGCAATCTCTTTTCTTTCACGCTCAGACTGGATGATGCGTTTTTGTATTGCCTGCGCAGTTTCACTATTTTTATGAAGAAAATTATCAAGTTCTTTTTTAACAAATTCATTTACAAATGCTCTCACTGTTTGTCCCTTTGGACTGATATTTAGAGAGCCAAGTTTTGTTTTTGTTTGGGACTCAAATACAGGTTCTTGAACCCGTATAGCAACAGCACCAGAAATACTTGCTCTTATATCAGTTGCATCATAATCTTTCTTAAAAAAATCTCTAATTGTCTTAACAAAAGCTTCTCTGAAAGCTGCAAGATGCGTACCTCCCTGTGTAGTATACTGACCATTTACAAAAGAATAGTATTCTTCTCCGTAATTATTTGTATGTGTCACTGCACATTCAATATCATCACCCTTAAAATGAATAATTGGATATCTGATTGACTCTTGATCTGTTTTACTTGCTAATAAATCAAATAGGCCATTCTCAGAATGATATTTTTTTCCATTATAATTTAAAGTAAGACCAGAGTTTAGATACGCATAGTTCCATATTTGATCCTCAAGGTATTCTGGTATGTAGTTGAAATTTTTGAAAATAGAATTATCAGGTTCAAATCTGACAAATGTTCCATTTTTTTGATCGGTTTTAGCTACTGGATTATCTGATGTATTTTCCCCTTTCTCAAACTCAGCATGCTTAGTTTCTCCTTCTCTGTAGGACATGATCTGAAATCTGGTTGACAGCGCGTTAACTGCTTTTAAACCTACACCATTCAGTCCTACAGATTTTTGGAATGCCTCTGAGTCATATTTCCCTCCTGTATTAATTTTAGAGACACAGTCAATAACTTTTCCTAGAGGTATTCCTCTTCCATAATCTCTAATTTCGACTATATGATCTTTGACTTTAATTTTAATTTGCTTTCCATGACCCATCAAATGTTCATCAATGGAATTGTCTATAACCTCTTTTATCAGAACGTAGATTCCATCGTCTTTGGCCGATCCATCACCTAACTTGCCAATATACATACCTGGCCGGGTTCGAATATGCTCTTTCCAATCTAAAGACCGAATACTCTCTTCAGTATACGTATTTTTCCTTTTTTCCATTAAGGAATTAAATATAAGAATTGATTATAATAAATACATTTATAATCTAAAAAATATCAAATGCTTTTAGTCTAATAGAGTATATTGGAATATTATTTCTGACACTATCTCCGATAAAATTATTTATAAATATTTCAATAGATGTTCTCTGATAGAAATTCATACTTATTCCACCAAATATTTCGACTAGATCTCTAGAACCACCAATAATTGATATATTTTCAGATAGTGGAATTTTTGCACCAAATGAATAAAAATTTGGTTCACTATCAATAAGAACATAATTTCCACTTACAGAAAGATAACTCGAACCTACAGGAAAATCATAAGAAAGTGTGGCGATAGTAGCATTTCCAAAAGGATCAAACTTTCCTTCCTGATAACTAAACTTCTCTTCACTAACCAATCCTATTTTAGTAGAAAGACCTATTAAAAAATTTCTTGTGTATAAGGTAATACCTGGAGTTATACCAAAAATAGATTGCTTGAACCCATTGGATGCCCAGTTCTGATACAGTGGGTCTGAGGTATCCCATGCAAGAAGATTGAACCTATCCTGAGAGAAAGAAGCTTTCAGGGCAAACATTACATTCATCTCTCTATTTAATTGTTGCCTATAGCCTAGTACGAGTCCAGCCGACAACCTTTTGAAGATATCGTTTGAATAATTTAATAAATCTATACTTGTTTGAAAGTGGTTGTTCGTTATTCTTTGAGAACTTCTCCTTCCACTATTATTTGAAAAATATCCTGGAGCTGGACAATATATCAGGTTATCTGTCATCCTAAAGCTTGCAGCGGCATAGGTTAGAGCTGAATTAAATCTGGACCCCCGAATTGAACGCGTATCCATAAGAGTAATAGAACTTCTGCCATCAATCCCTGCGAGTGCGGGGTTAACAAGTATGTTATTATCAGCAGCTCTTAACATTTCAATATATTCTTGAGAATATGAAAATGTTGACAGTAATAATCCAAAAACTAATAATATATTCTTCTTTATCATCTGTCTAAAAATAATACTCCTACAATAGGTTTTGCTCTCACGTCATTATATTCAATAGGTGTAATTTCGTAAAAATATACACCTTTTTGTGCTTCTCCACCAGTTTTTTGATTGGATCCGTCCCACAAATTATCAGTATTGTGAACTGATTCGTAAACAATTCTCTGGTACCTATCCATTATTTTAACTTCAAATTTAACGTTTTCAATACTTATATTCTCACACTTTATTGTAAAAAAGTCATTGAACTTGTCAGAATTAGGAGTAAAATAGGTAGGTAATTCATAATCTGGAAACTGAATATTATCAATATTTATATAAAGTTTAGCGTAGTTTGATATACATCCTATTGAGTCTTGAATTGCATAAGTGAGACTATCACTTTTGGATGGAGAACCTTGGTAATCATACGTTAATGTTCCATCATTGTATAAATTAATATCCCCGTATAGAGGTGAATCTACAATAAATAAGCTATTTAGGTCTAATGGGTTGTCTATATCATAGTCATTTGCGACCAAATCAACAAGTACTATATCATTACTTAACGCATTCACAGTAATGGTATCATCAAGAGCTACTGGGCAATCATTAAATGAATTTATTCTTATGGTTACATCTGCTGTAGTAGAACAGGCCGTGGATGGGTCAGGATCAGTAATTAAATACTGAAAAGTAACTATTTCTGGTCCTGGAGCAGAAATCTGGGTTGGAGATGTGTAAATAAATGATCCGTCTGACCTCATTTCGATTTGTCCAACAGCAGGAAAAGTCAATAAAACATAGTTATTATCATCAGTATTTATATCTCCATCAGTATCGTTTGCAGCAACTGTAGAATCAAGAACAAAACCCTCATTAATAATAAAACTATCGTCGTTAGCTACTGGACAGTCATTTATTTGGTTAATACATAATGTTACCATTGCAGTGTCTACACTATAAAAATCTCCATCAAAAGCAACGTAAGTAAAATAATCAACAGTCTCCTCTCCTCCATCATGTGTGTAGGTGAAAGTACCATCATCGTTAAATGTTAATGTACCGTTTAACACATCATCCACAAGGTGTGCTGTAAGTACACTATCCTTAAAATCTGGATCATTGTCGTTTCCTAATACTCCATCATTAACGAGTACCACGTCAAGAGTTCCACCTTCATCTATACAAGGCACATAACTATCGTCCTGAACAACAGGCGGTTTGTCTGAAACTGAATCCACGTTAATTATTACCGTATACACTGCCCCTGTACACTCCCCATCACTCAATCTGTATGAGAATTGATCTACAAATTCTTCAGCATCGTTATGAGTGTAAGTGAAGGATCCGTCAGGATTCAAACTAAATCCACCGGTGTGATATAGTGGAGGTGTGACAAGATTAACTGATAATACATCACATGAATTGTCATCAACATCATTTGCTAGTACTCCATTTAAATTATTAATATTTATACTTTGTCCCTCAGTAACTGTATAAAAATCATTTTGACCAATAGGACAAACGTTTTCAATAGTAATTTTTACTGTGTCAATGGTAAATGTCAATGAATCTTTTACTTTAAACAAGAAATAATCCTCATTAGGATTATCGGTACAATCATGCTGGTATATAAATGAACCATTTTCACTTATATCATTTGATGGAAGCAACGTACCGTGTTGTGGTAATTGATGAATTTCTGCCGATATTGATAGGCCAAGGTTACTTGAAGAAGCACTTAGAACTCCTTGTGCAGAATCTACGACGAGTTGTTTCCCTTCATCCACAAAATATGTGTAACTCTGCGTATTAGGTCCAGAATTTATTATTGTGATAAATACAGTATCTGTTTCTATAGCATTATCTTCACCGTCTGACAACTGGTATACAAAATAATCTTGTGTTGGATCTAGTGTGCCATCGTGGGTATAAGTAAATACCCCATTGGTGTCGAGATCGAAAACGCCCATATGAAATTGAGGAGCCTTAACTAGCGATACCCTTAGGATATCACATGCATTGGAGTCAACATCATTTATTAAAAGACCAACTGTCTCATCTACAGTAATTGTTTGTGCATTTTGAACGCTGTAATTGTCGTTCTCACCAATAGGTGCCTCGTTTAGTATAAATATGATCACAGAATCCATTGTTTTTGATACTGTGTCATTATCTTCCAAGCTATACTGAATAACATCCATATTCGCATCGTTACAATTGTGGATATAGGTGAAAGATCCTTTGTTATCTGAGAAGCTAAACGACCCGTTATGATAAAGTGGTGGAATCTCCAAATTGACTTTCAACTGATTGGTAGGGTTATCAGGATCTAAATCGTTATTGATAATGAGTTTAGGATCGGTAGGAAGTACTATTAAGGTATCCCCCTCGTTTACAAAGAATGTATCTTTAACAACAGCAGGAGGATCATTTACTGGTACAATACTAATGACTACATCTGCGGTATCGTAACACTCTCCGTCAGTTGCTACATATGTAAAAATATCTGAAAAGTTTTCAGTTCCATCGTGTTCGTATGTATAGTCACCATCAGAATTTATTGTTAGATTCCCATGGCTTGGCATTTGAGTTATAGCATGAAATTCTAATGGATCATTCTCTGGATCTGTATCATTAAATAAGACGTTTCCGGTTGCTGAGGAACCTTCATTTAATGCGTTACCGTCGTCAGCTGCGACTGGAGGAGTATTTGAATCATCAATAAATGTTACTCTTATCCCATCAACTCCCATATAAACACTTTTTTGATTAGGTACATCTCCAAGAGCTCTAAAAGTAATACGCTCATTAACACTTGTCGCAAAAAAACTCAGGCTTGCCTCAACCCAGACTTGATTACCGAAACCTTCAAAATTTATTTTTTCTGTAAATTTAGTAACAGCCCCTGCACCTGTACCCCAAATGACTCCAATTGCCCCTGAATCAGCTTGCGCATTAATATAACCAGTTGGGGAGGGAAGAGGATCATCTACTGTATATCCAACGAATATATAATAAAATGAAACAGTGTATTCTTTGCCAATTGAAAGATTAGTTAAATCAGTATAAAAACTTTCAGTGTGAGTAGGTTCATTTGTTGCATTATGCCATATACCAGCAAAAATACCTCCATCAGGGGATGCGGGCATACCAGCACCTAAGTCCATAGTCGGAACAGTCAGTGATCGTGGAGCAAACCACGAATCAGCTGTTCCAGAACCATTAGACCATCCCCCACATGTTACTGTTTGATTAAAACCAGTGGTATTGTCATCATAAGCAACTCCTACACAAGACTCAAACGTTCCATCAGCAGTACCTAAAGATACAGTAGTAGTTCCGCAATCATTTGAAAATGATCTGAAACTGACTAAAATAAAGAAAGCCAATAGCTTAAAATATAACCTCATATTACTTTCCACTGAACAAATATAAATATTACTTGCGTCATATTAGCACTCACACAAATTATAACGTGATTATTTAGTTATATTATGAAAAAACCACACTGTAAATACTTTTAGATATTTGATCTAGGAATCAAGAGTGATTTACTTTGTATTTGCTCCGTCTAACTCAACAATTATGAACTCAGTTCTTCTGTTCAACTGATGTTCTTCTTCTGTGAGACCTCTACAACCATTTGGACTAGATATATTTGGTGTGGTCTCTCCAAATCCTTTTCCATAAATTCTTTCTGAATTATCTATCCTTTCTTGAATATATGCAGCAGAAGATTTGGCTCTCCTGTCCGATAGGTAAAGATTATACTCATCCGAACCCCTACAATCAGTATGCGATCCTAATTCAATAACCATACCCGGATAATCCTCCATTACTTTTACAATTTTATCAAGCTCTATTGCAGCATCCGGTCTTATATTAGCTTTATCAAAATCAAAGTAAATTGGCTGTATTTCAATGATATCAGCAAGGTCTACACCAACTGCAAGCTTACTCAGGACAACAAAACTTGTGTCAGACTGGAAACCATCACTAGCTACGTAAAACACAGTATCTGTTGTAAAAGGGATTTCGTCATCAGGAATATACTCAAATCCACCTCCTTCTGTTAGATTAATTTCTCCGTACTTTGGATCACCAATGATAAATGCCTCAAGTGGGTCTCCGCCTGGGTCAGAATCATTGGCAAGTAATGTGTCTTGATTAATCCTTACCACATCTCCTGGCGCAAAGGTTATGATATCCTGTTGTGCTAATGGCACCGTCGGATCAATTATCTTGATTCTTACATTAATTGGCTCACTTTCGGAAGAGCCGTTGGAGACAAAATAGGTAAAAGAGTCTAATTCCGCAGTGATATCAGTGTTCACATATGAAAATGTACCATTTGCATTAAAATCAACATCTCCTTTGTTAGGAAGCTCGTCAAGTATTGTTGATCTGGTGACAAGGCCTTGAATGATATCGTATGAAGTTCCAAGAACCTCTCCATCATTTATCAAAACACCTAAATCTCCAAGCACTAAAGTATCACCACGCGCCATAGTATAATAATCATCTACTCCATATGGAGGAGGAAGATCAATTTTGAAAGAGTAAATATCGTCTTCTCCTTTTCCACCTTTTCTGTTTGAAGAAATAAATCCAAACTCTAGCTTAGGATCAAGAAATAGGCAGAAATCATCTGCTGAGGAGTTGAAAGGTGCTCCCATATTCACAACCTCTTGAGCTTCAGTGCCCGTATTTGTCGTCATAAAAACATCAAGTCCACCTAAACCTGGATGAGAATTTGATGCAAAAAACAACACGTCTTCTCTAAAGATATACGGGAAAACCTCATTTCCTTCAGTATTTATTCCTGGTCCTAAATTTACTGGAGCTGAAGACTTATCATCTCTATCAATATCTACGTAATACAAATCAAATCCACCTAAACCACCCGGCATATTTGAAGAAAAATACAACCTAGTACCATTTTCAGTTAATGTCGGATGCATTACAGAGTATTCGTCATTGTTGAAAGGGACATTTCTTACCTTTGTAAGGTTATTATCATCAAGCATAGCAGAATAGATATTTAGGTGTAATGCGGCATCTTTTCCAGATTTAGTTCCAGACCTCGTGAAATAAACTACATTATCATCAGTAATTATTGCTGGTCCATCTTGAAAAGCAGTATTCATCTCTGATCCCCCTACTAGTCTAGCGTTGGATGAACTTATAGAATCTACATCAAACTCAGAAAGAAATAAATTAAATGTAGGTCTTTCAGGTCTAATGAATCTACTCCTGCTTAATTTTCCTGTATTTAGTATTCCTGATGATGCAAACACCATAGTTACTTCATCATTGCTTCCACGAGCAGTATAACCACCAAAATCAGAAAGCTCAGAATTTGTCTCTAAATTTTTGAGTGTATACTTGCTCATATTATTTAATAGCTTTTGATAATAATCACTATCTGTTTCGAATAATGAAACCCTCACCTCTCTTGCCTGTTGTCTAGAATATTTTCTTCTGTTTTTTATGGCTTCGCTGTACAGACCCATTTTATCTTGAAGGAAAGCTAAATTTAAGTAATCCTCTGCCTCTATATCTTCATCCATATTTATAATACCTTCAAAATAACTTATTGATTTCTCGACTGAATCTATATTCATGTAAGATTTTGCAATTTTTCTTTGAACATCAACGTCTGGATTTTGAATCTTTATGTACCTTGATATAGCTTTTTTGTAGGATTCATTTTCATAGTGATAATTTCCCCAATTCACATTTTTTGTTCTATCACCACCCTTATTTAACTCAAAAAGAGGGAATCTACTCTTTTTGTTACTTACCTCCTGGGCAAGAGAAATATTTGTAAAAAATAAAATTATAATTAAAACTCTATACATATTTAAAAGTATCTAGGTGATTTAACAACATCTTTCTTCTTGAATATAAAATCATATCTTAATAAAATTTCGTGACTTCCTCCATTGTACTTAAATGTTGTGTTTCCGACAGAATAATCGTATGAATATCCAACCGCAAAGTTCTCATTTATATTAATACCTCCCATAAAACCAATTCCCCCACCAACTTTGCCTAGAGGAATAATTCTTCCTAGAGCTGTTCTGAACATTCCTCCAACCCAGAAAAAATCTCTAAAGACTGCATAACCACTAAAATCAAGTGTTGCAGGTGAATTTTTTGTTGCTTTTAGGTACACACTTGGCCTAACCTTAATGTCTGATGTTACATCAAAAATTGCCCCACCTATAGCAAAAAAGTGTCTCTGTGAGTTATTAAATTCCTTCTCCAACATACTAGGAATAGATATTCCTGCGTACCACTTTGTGGTGTTATAATAAACTCCAAAACCAAAATTTGGGAGAAACTTACTTCTCACATCTCTACTAAAAGATAAATCGACAGCATCAGGAGTTCCAGGATCCAGGTCTAATGTAGAAAAATCTGATCTAAATGCATTTCCACCTCCCTTAAGCCCAAAAGAAAGTTTATGACCACTTTGGGTAACCTGAAGATGATACGCTAAATCAATAGCAAATATGGTAGATTTAATAGGTCCAATCTTATCATTTAATAGAGTTAGTCCAAACCCAATCTGATCATCATAAAGTGGAGTGTTTACAGATAATGTCTGAGTACTAGGTGCCCCATCAAAACTTACCCATTGTGACCTGATTACTGAAAGAATACTTAACACTTCCCTAGATCCAACATAACCTGGATTTACAGATTGAGTATTAAACATATAGTGGCTAAACAAGGCATCTTGTTGTGATTTTCCAGTGAAAGAGGAAATGCACATGACAATAAATAATATATATTTTTTAATTGTATTCATTCCTTATTATTCTATATCTCTTCTAATATAAACAAAACCTTTTCTATATCTATTTGCTTCTGGGACAGGAAGACCATCAATGTCTGTTGTACCAAGATCAACTAGATAGAAGTAAACCGTTTCCGGTAGAAGCTTTCCATTACTCATACCATAATTTGAAATACCATCAAAATACTTTTCAGAGATTTCATTTTCATATCCCTCTTTCTCCCAGATTTTTATCTCCCACCTATTATATATCTGTACTTTGTTATTTGGATAGAAATCTATTCCTGTAATAAACCAGGTGTCGTTGACTCCGTCTGAATTTGGTGAAAACCCTTCTGGTATGTGCAACTCTCTTATGCTAACATTTAGATTTACAGGATCAGAAACTGTTGATGCGCAGACATATCCTCTAGTAGTTATAATCACCCTGTACTGAGTATTGTCAAAGTTAATGTAGTCTACAGTTTTGATTGTTAACGAAGATGTGTTCACACCCACAAATTGAGAGTTTTCTGTAATATCATTCCAAGTTGTGTCACTCTCGTCAGCAGACACAATTCCCATTTGCCATTGGTAATCAGGCAATACATTACCGTTCGAGCTAACGTCAACAAAATATGTCACGTCCTCACCTTGGAACACTTCCCCAGCGTACTGTGGTTGAGAGTTTATAACTATTGTTACTTCAGTTGGATCATAACAATCTAGGATTCCATTTTCATCTGAATCTAGAGGATGAGTATACCCATCTTCGTCATCTGAAATTACCATACCATAGCTATTCACTGTTGGAGCACCCTCTCCTAAAATACCATTTTCATCAACATCAATATATCCTGCCTCTGCAACATCAAAACAACCATCATCATCACTATCAAGGTCTATGTAGTTTGGTATCTGATCATTTTGAGTCTCGTCCTCATCAGAATTTAGGTTTCTTGTTAGTTCAGACCTGTCGTCCATACCATCTCCATCACTATCTTCGTATCCGTCGTCATTAGAATCAATCATACCGTCATCATTAGTATCTAGGTCACTGTAATCAGAGTTCCCATCATTATCACTATCTAAATCCATTCCATCTCCACCTTCAATTACGTCAAATATACCGTCATTGTCAGAGTCTAAGTCTTGATAATCTAGTACATTATCACCATCTGTATCAAGAACAGGTGATAATTCACTATCGTCATCCATTCCATTTCCATCATTATCACTGAATCTGATATCATTTCCATCGATTACGCCGTCATCGTTCGTATCAAGATTTCCGTCTCCACCCTCGTCAACATCGAAGATACCATCGTTATCAGCATCTATATCAATATAATCAGGGTAATTATCGTTATCAGTCTCAGTAACAAGAGTTAATTCTGCATCATCATCCATACCATCACCATCGTTATCTGTATAACCAGTATCATTGGAATCGATAACACCATCGTTATTTGTGTCAAGGTCTCCGTCTCCACCCTCGTCAACATCGAAGATACCATCGTTATCGGAGTCTATGTCTAGGTAATTGGATAGACCATCACCGTCAGAATCTACTACTGTAGTCAACTCACTATCGTCATCCATTCCATCACCATCATCATCAGTAAATCCAGTATCGTTACCATCAATAACACCATCACCGTTAGTATCAAGGACACCATCTCCACCTTCATCCACATCAAATATTCCGTCGTTATCAGAGTCAATATCAAGATAATCAAGGTTACCATCGCCGTCTGAATCA
>CACPHX010000007.1 GCA_902633975.1 uncultured Marinoscillum sp. | reverse complement strand
TTACCAATTTGTAGTAGTTGATGATACTATAATTGAGAATCAAGAGACAATCAAGTTCTCACTTCACAACGCTTCAGGGGGTACTACTGCTAGTGTTGGTGCTGATTCAGTATTTACACTTACAGTGCAAGATAATGATGAAATTAAAGCAGACCTCATGATTGTCGGTGTTAACGATGCTGATGTATTAGGAGCTAACACAATTGAATTATTTGCAATTAAAGATATACCAGACCTTAGTAAGTATGGTGTATCGGTTGATAATAACGGTGGTGGTGTCGATGGTGTAGAATATACACTACCTGATACTTCAATTGTTAAGGGTACACTGATAAGTCTAAGTAGAGTAGACACTGATTTTAGTAACTACTACGGTGTCGATGCTACATTCAATGCTGGAACTGCTTTACTTCAACAAACTGGTAACGACGCCGTGAGTCTCTATTACAATGGTACAGTAATAGATGTATTCGGAGAGTCTACATATAATGGTGCCATCACATGGGATCATAGTAAGAGTTGGGCATACAGAAGTAATGCATCCTCACCTTCCACAACTTTTGATAAAAATATGTGGAATTTTGGAACTGCAAATGCAAATTCAGTTACAACTAATAACGCTTCAGCTACTCCTTTCCCATTAGGAACATATAAGGATTATGCTACTGATCTTATGTTAGTTGGTCTTGTCGATGTAAAAGGATCTACCGATCCGGATGGAACAGGCCCTGCAACTGGACCTCATCAAGGTAATATTATAGAGTTATTAGCTTTAAACGACATT
The DNA here is from genome assembly GCA_902633975.1 of uncultured Marinoscillum sp. GTDB lineage: Bacteria > Bacteroidota > Bacteroidia > Cytophagales > MED-G16 > MED-G16. The sequence continues at coordinate 70,783 of CACPHX010000007.1, read as the reverse complement.
CCTGATCTTAGCATTTATGGTATAGGAATGGCTAATAATGGTGGTGGAACAGATGGTATTGAATTTACTTTCCCTGCAGGTTCTACTGCATCAGCTGGTGATTTCATTATCGTTGGTAGAGACAGTACTATGGCAAAAACATTCTTTGGTGTTGATGCGAATTATATAGATCCTAGTGCTGATTGTTGTAAATTTAATGGCGATGACGCAATTGAATTGTTTAGCAACGGTACTTTAATTGATGTGTTTGGTAATCAAAATATTGACGGAACTGGCCAAGCTTGGGAATATACAGAAGGATGGGTACATAGAAAAGATGGTAAAACATTATCATCTACTTTCGATGTAAATGATTGGACAGTAAATATTGGCGCTACAACTACAGGTGCCATTTATAAGAATGCTACCCTTCTGAATCCATATCCACTTGCAACATATGTTGATGCTGCTAGTCCAACGTCAGTATTCCTGCAATCGGCTAATGGAACCGTTGATGAAGATGCTGGTACATTTGTGATCTCTGTTCAAATAACTGATCCTGACCCAACTAATGCAACGGTAGTTGACCTTGTATTTACCGGTTCGGACAGCACCGATGTTGGTAATTTTACATCTGAAACGCTTACATTCCCTGCGGGATCAACAGTATCTCAGAGTGTAGAGTTAACGATTATAAATGATATTTTACCTGAAGGAACAGAAACCAAAACATTTGCTTTACAAAATGTTTCTGGAGGGTTCAATACAACTATTGGAAGTCCTAATACATTTACTCTTACAATAAAAGATGATGATTTGGCAGACTTTACAATGGTGTACAATGAATTACATATTGACCCTGCTAGCTCAATTGATGGTGATGCTAACGGTGACGGAAGAAGAAGTCCAGTAGAAGACGAATTTATTGAATTAGTAAATACTGCAGCTACATCATTTGATTTGAGTGGTTTTTACCTAACTGATTCTAACGAACCGAATGAGTCTCCTAGACATATTTTCCCTCCAGGTACAATAGTTAATCCTGGTCAGGCGATAGTTGTCTTTGGTGGTGGTATACCACAATCCCCATCTAACTTTGGAGGTGCAATTGTTCAGGTTGCATCAGAGAATAGAGGTGGTGTTAAGCTTAATAATTCTGGTCAAACAATAATGATTAAAAATAGTAGTGGACTGACAGTCCTATCTCAAGAATATGACGGTACTATGGGTAGTGCTAACATGTCCTACACTAGAAGTCCAGACAAGACAGGTGCTTTTACTGCACACTCTGGAGTTGCTGCAGCTAATGGAGCATTATTCTCTCCGGGTATGAAGCTTGATAGCACTGTTTTCTATAATCATACTAACACATCTGTTCAGTTTAATATAAATAGAGCAACAGTTAGAGAGACAGACTCAATTTTCAACTTAGGAGTGACAATAAATGGAGCTTCTGACTCGACAGCAACAGTTGTTACTATTGGAACTACAGGTCTTGGTAATGGTACTTTGGGTGATATTGGAGGATTTACTCCTCAAGTATTAACATTTGGTCCTGGCTCAAGTACGACACAAAATATTACTTTATCATTAACAAACGATGATTTATTAGAAGGTAATGAGCTTATTGAGTTTGAAATTTTTAAAGCTGAAGGCGGTGATAATGCATCTGTTAGTTCGCCAAATAAATTTTTACTAACAATAATTGATGATGAAGCAATATTGAATAATCCAATTGTTCTTAATGAAATTTTAACTGACCCGCCATCAGACAATACAGAAACTACTGTAGTGGAAGGTGATGCTAATGGAGATGGCACAAGACATCCTAAGGATGATGAGTTTGTTGAAATTGTAAATACAAATTCCATACCTGTGGACATAAGTGGTTATAGTATAACTGATGGAAATGATGTTGTTCACGTTTTCCCTGAGAACAGTATACTAAGCGGAGGTGGTGTCGCGCTAGTATTCGGTGGTGGTACTCCATCGTCTGACTTTGATGCAGATATCGTTTCGATTGCAAATGGTGCACCTGGGGAGTTAAGTTTCCAAAACGGTAGTGCAACAAATTCAGAAAAAGTTGAAATCATTGATGCTGGTGGAAGCGTAATTGCAGAATTAACCTACAGTGGAGCAACTCCATACGAGGGGTATTCAGATCAATCTCTTACTAGAGATCCTGATCTTACTGGTGACTTTGTATTACATACGACAACAACATCTGGCGATCTTTATTCTCCGGGAACGCAGAATGATGGTACACCTTTCGATGTTGGTGTTAACGATCCAACTACAGTACAATTTGCTGTTAAAGAGTTTACTCTAGCAAATGATGATGGATCCTATGACTTACAAGATTACAGTATCCAAATAGCGATCTCAAACCCAAGTTCAACAGTTGCTACACAGGCACAGGTGGTATTTACTGCTAGTGACCTTGGTACGTCTGCTGACCTAAACAATTACGTTGGTGAGATTATAACATTTGGATCAGGTTCAACTGAAACACAGAATTCTGTTGTGAAAATAACTAATCCAAACATAACACTTGGTACGAGGTACGATTTTGCATTACTTAACGTAAGTGGAGGAACTCAAGCTACAATAGGACAAAATGCAACATTTACTCTTATCGTTGGAGATCCAGGTGATATTCCACTAAGCGTTGAGAAAACCTCAAGAGGAGTTGTTATATCTCCTAACCCTACCTCAGACTTTATCAATGTAAAAATTGATAATAACAAAGTACTTGAAAGATTCTTTGTTACAAATATGTCTGGTGTTAATGTAGAATCAAGAGAAGTCGGCAAAGTTGTCAATGAATTGACCATTGATGCTAGAAACTTTGATAATGGACTTTACATACTTCGACTTAATTTTGAAGGTGAATCTACAAAAGTTAAATTCATTAAAAAGTAAGTTGATTCAACACAAAAGAAAAAGGATCTTACTAAGATCCTTTTTTTTTGTCTTTTTTTTTAATAATTAAGTTATTCGTATCTGTTTAATTATGATATTTTTATCTCGTGAAATTGGTAAGACTAGCCTTAGATTGGACTCCAAATATAAATCATATCGGTTTTATTGTAGCTAAAGAAAAAAAATTCTATGAGGAAGTTAAGTTACATGTACAATTCCTTACTCCAGATATTGACAACTATATTTCTACACCGGCAAAAAAAGTTGAAAATTCAGAGTCAGACTTTGGGCTATGTCCAACAGAAAGTTTGATTAGTTATCAGACAAAGAAAAAACCTTTTATTCTTAAAGGATTAATGTCCATATATCAGGATGATATTAGTGCTATTGCAACAATCAAGTCAAAATCTATTTCAAGGCCGAGACATTTAGACGGTAAATCTTACGCATCATATAAAGCTAGATACGAAGATGAAATAGTTAGAAGAATGATAATAAATGACGGAGGTAAAGGTGAAATTGATCTACATTATCCAGAAAGATTAGGAATATGGAATACTCTAATAGATAAGAAATACATCTCTACATGGATATTCATAAACTGGGAGGGTGTTGAGGCAAATCAAAAAAAAATTAAACTTCAATTATTTAAAATGAAAGATTTTGGAATACCCTACTCCTACTCACCAGTTCTATTTTCATCAGAGGATTATATCAATAACAATCCTGATACAATTAAAAAATTTATAGAATGTTCTAAAAGAGGCTTTTTATTTTGTTATGATAACATAAAAGAATCTACAGAAATACTAAAAAAATATTTACAAAACTCTGATAGAAAAATAGACCTTGTAAATGCCATGAAAATTTCAAAAGAATTTTACGGGTCAAGAAAAAACTTTGGAAGGATAAACCTTAAAGAAGTGCAATTTTTTTTAGAGTGGTTAGAAAAAAGTGATATCGAAAAGATAAATCTAAAACCTGAAGACTTGATCTCAAAATATGCTTACTAGGTTTATTTCCTCTTGATAAACTTGATTCTTTTGGGTTTTTTCAAACTTTTATCGGTATACAGTAATATGTAAAGTCCTTGATAGAGTTTATCTATATCAATTTTTAATAATGATTCGTTGACAGTATGAATTTTAATATTATTAGAAGGAATACCTTTCGTATCAAAAATTGATACAATTGGATTTTTCGAAGTATTAGCTTTTAAAAATAAATTTTTTCTTGATATTGTTGGGTATAATAGAATTTCAGCATCAGACTCGATGCCTAAAGGGTCTTCTTCAGTCTGATTGTTTTTTGGAGTATTGGTAATTTCAGGAAATAATAAAGGTCTAACATTATTTTTATTATAGAAAGCAAAACTGTCGTGACCCACACCGGATGCTACTGTTAGCTTATGATTTTCTCCAAGGTCACCATGTAAATGAGTCATATAATTTACGTAAATGTTTGCTCTTTCAAGTCTATGATCTCCCTGAAGCATTCCTTGGCATGTATCGTCAAGAGAAGAAGAATTTGGGTTATTATCTCTTGATCCAACTCCATAGGATATATCTCTTCTTTTGTATCTAGCAATAAGAGTATCAAGATGATAATATTTCATGTATTCATTCATGTTGACAGGTCCATACTTATAATTATTATATGAAGGACAATTTGGTACGCTAGGCTTCTCAAATTGATCTGTAGTACCTTCTACCCTCCTTTCATCATTAAAATACATGAAAGAGGACGGAGCAGCAACTAAATATTTAAATACAATATTATTCTCATCTTCAAACTTTTCTTGGATCCTGTTTGAAGATGCATACCTATTCATAAACTGTCCTCCACCAGAAAAACCTGTTAATATTATTTGAGCAAGGTTTGGAAAATTTTCACTGTATATAATCTGTGAAATAATATCATCCATTACCTCAAAAGAGCTGAAGGATTCCTCACGAGGATACGAACCAGATGAACTAGATAGTCCACCCTCCATCCATTCTTTATCTTGCCAGTAGAGGTGGTTATTGTCCAAGTTATGAGCTGCAAGCTCTTGAGATCCAATAAAATGAGGCGATATAATAAGTGTTTCTAAGAATTCATTTTCCGTATTTGCAGCCTGTATTATGGCATTTTGCCTTTGTTCCGCAGTTCTTGTTCTTCCATGTAAAACAATAATTAACCTTTTGACATTATTATTTTTAAAATTGAGATTGGAAGGAGAAAAGTAAGTGAATTTATACTGCGTCTCTCCAACTAAAAAATATTTTCCAGATACTGCTTCCTGAGAGAAACTATCTCCACAAATAATTATAAAAAAAATAATAATAAAATATCTCATTTATTAACTCTAGTTGGCTCGAAGAATCCCGGTATAGGTGAAGGAGTATTTGGATTTGTATCAATTTCAGACTGAGGATAAAGGAATCTCTCAGGTAATGATGACCCAGTGTTTGGGGTTAACTGAACTCCGTAATTTTCTTTTCTTGTCCTTCTAACATCATTGAATCCTTCAATTTGAGCATAAAAAGTTATATATCTTTCTTCAAGAATCTCCCTAAGGAGTGCATCCTCTTTTGTGATGTTATCAGAATTTTCAATTCCTGACGGTTCAAAATCACCTTGAATGTAAGGATCATATTTCCTAGTCAATGTATCGTATCCATTATTAAAATAACCACCGCCATTCATATATCCTCTAAACTCATTCAAGTGACTTAAGCCGGTATAAAAATTCTTTGAGCGTAGACCGGATTCTGCCATGGTTAGAAGATTTTCAGCAAAAGAAACTAAAGGAAAATTATTAGATCTGGTAAAATATCCAGAAGTAAAATTAGGAGTACCTGATCCAGTAAAATAAAAATTATACCTAGCACTTTCATCTGTCTTACTATTTCCCCTGTATGAGTCGTTATTAATATCTATAAGTTCTACAATTCTAGAGTTTTCTGACGTAAATTCTGAACCTCTAGATCCAGTAAAGAATTGATAATATAAATTTGAATTTCCCTGAACATCACCGTGATCAGCAGATAAATTACCATCAGGAGAATCAATTCCAAGATCTGCAAAATTATATGCCTGATCATAATTTTTAGTATGCATATAAAATCTGGCCTTTAGAGAGTTTGCAACCTTTATCCATTTCTGTGCATCTCCATTAAAAAAAATATCGCTCCCATTTGATGGTTTATTTACATCAAGAGACAACTCAAGAATTGCTTGAGACAATAAATTTTGGACTTTTTCATAAACTACTTCTTGACTCTCAAACTCAGGCGTAATAAAGTCAATTCTTCCTGCTTGATCAAATGGAATATCACCATAGAGTGAAGCTGCAACACCAAGTCCATGGGCTTGAATTACCTTGGCTATACCTGTAATTACTCCAGATCTTTGTTTTTGTAATGCCTTCTCCTCAACAATTATTGCATTTCTCAGTGAATTTATAAATACATCATTCCATATTGCAGAAAAATCACTTGCTTCAACCAGATAATTATCAAATCCCTCATGCTGTCTGTCTGTTCCTCTAAAATACCCAGACCATATGCCAGCTCTTCTAGATGTAGCTCCCTCATGAAATAATATTGTTCCAACCATTGAACCTGTGAGAGTTAAGTCCTCAGGTGCTTCTGACGGACTGTTTGGATTAATATTAATATCTTCAGGTATAAGAGAATCACATCCGATTATAAAAAGAGTCAGAATTATAAATCTAATTTTTTTCATATCAATAGTTTAATGCAATTTTAAATACAAATGATTTTGTTCCTGGGTTATTAAAGTAGTCAATACCTCTGGTCGTACTCACCTCAGTTAAATTGGTATCAGGATCGTTACCAATAAAATTTGTCCAAATATGCAGATTTCTACCAGTTATTGATAGATCAATTGAAGATAGCTTAGATGATTTTCTAAATTTTGGACCATTTATAGAATATGAAAGAGTAACCTCTCTTAATCTTGTCCAAGATCCATCTTCAACAAATTGCTCTTGAACTCCACTAAAATAACCACCAATTCCTCGATACCAAGATTCTGTTAGTGCTACATCTCCCGAACCAAAATCATGTACAGTTCCCCTAAAAGTGGTACCAGCAGGTATGAGACCTCCATTAAAGTCAAACAAATCTGAAGATGCAGTTGTCTCAACACCAGAGTCTTTATGTCTTCCATAATTTAGGAGCACAGCACGCGTTCCTGCATAAATGTCTGCTCCTTGGTAGGACTCAAATAAAACATATAAGTTCAAATTTTTCCAACCGATTGAGGTTCCAATTCCACCTTGCCAATCGGGATGGGGATCACCTATAACTCCATTCTCAGGAGCTAGAGAAGGAAAACCGTTATTATTTAAAAATAATGATTCATCATCATTCCTAGTGAATTTTGTTCCCCAGAAAACACCTAGTGGATATCCCTCCACAGCTCTTCCTGAGACAGCAGATAGACCACCTAGTCGTATGGATTCTACTCCTTTAAGATCAAGCACCTTATTTCTATAGTAACTCCAATTTGCATTTATATTTATGCTAAAATCATTTCTATTGATAATCTCATAACCAAGATCAACTTCCATTCCTTTGTTCTCAATTTTACCAGCATTAGTAAAGATTTCATCATAACCAGATGAATTAGCAAGAGATAAATTAAAGAAAACATCATCAGTTGTATTATAGTAATAAGAATAACCAATTTTGACTTTATTGTCAAATAGTCTAATATCCGTTCCAACTTCGTACTCACTCTTAATTTCCGGTCTTAAACTTGGGTCACCAAGGTCTTGGGAAGGAGTAAAGGAACCTGCGCCAAATAGATCAGTAGAAAGTGAACCACCATATGAGTCAGAATAATTAGGGGAGACGTATATTGATTGTGTATTATATGGTGGAGGCTCAACACCTACTTCTCCATACGCTAACCTAAGCTTACCGAAAGTTAAGAAAGGTGATCCAACAAACGGATTAAGTTTTGAAAATTGCCAAGCAATATCTACTGAAGGATAAATAAATATGTCATCAGCGTTAGGGCCAATTGTTGATGAAGTTTCAACTCTAACATTTGAGTTAATAAATATCATATCAAGAAGACCAAAATTCCCAGAAAAATATGTTGCGGCGGTTCTCATATGCCTATCAAAATCTTCTATATTTATATTTTCTGGCTGAGCATTAGAAAAATCAAGTAACTCAATAGGAAGAATAAAATCTCTCATATTTCCTCCTAAACTCAAATATTTCCTGTCATTCAGATTTGCTCCAATAGTCAGAGATATATCGATATCCTCACCGATACCAAAATTTGATCTTGCTATCAAATCAGTATTTAAAACTCTGTTATTTACAATCCCGTCAGTGAAATACCCTTGACCAAAGGTTGATCCAACAGTACTAGGTTTAAAATATTGGTTAGTTCTTGACTGATAATAATCGATACCGGTTCTAGAAATTAAAGAAAGCCAATCTGTTATTTTAATATCTAACTGTAAGTTTGATATAAATCTTTCAACAGAGTTTTTATTTTCTTGGTTATTTATGGTCCAATTTGGATTATTAAAACCAGCGTTTGTCCTTGCTCCTATAGGATTTCTGTATGATCTATGTCTATTTTGAATTGGAGAAGCTGCAGATGATAGATAATAATCTCCGACATACCCTGTATTATCAAAATCAGCAGGTGTTCTCAATAAACCTAGATAAAGACCCGTAGATGAAGCCCCTTTTCTGATTCTATCAGAAACAGTTCTTGAATAAGAGTTTTTGAATGAAACTCTAAACCAGTCACCAATATCTCTTGTACTGTTGAATCTTACAGAAGTCCTTCTGTAGTTACTATTACTTACGATGATACCTTTTTGATTTAAATCACCAACACTGAAATAACTTGTTCCTTTCTCCCCTCCTCCACTAACTGTTAGAGTATTTTCAACAAAATTACCGTTTTGTATGATTTGATTAAAATTAGAGTTGTCATATATTGTTTTATCATTTTTAAGTAAAACATTATAATGAATTTTACCATTCTGATCAATAAAATATGGACCTGAGGTATCGAATATATCTGCAGAACCCTCTCTTTCTGAAATTTTATCTCCCCAAGATCTAGTAGATGCTGGATTATAAGTTCCATTATCACCTTGGCCGAATGTATTTTGTAGAGGATGTCTTGAATTTATTTTATCTACAGAATATACAGATTTAAATGAAATTTTTGGTTTACTCCCTTTTTCACCACTTTTTGTAGTTATATATATTACACCTTTTGCAGCTTGGCTTCCCCACAATGCAGCAGCAGAAGCACCTTTGAGTATCTGAATAGATTCAATGTCATTTGGATTAATATCATTTAGTCTAGATTGCGAAACTACTCCAGATGTTGCGGTTGCACCAGAGGAATTATCTATCGGTACACCGTCTAATATTATCAGTGGTTGTAGTGAGGAAGTTATTGTAACAGGACCTCTTATTTGAATATGAGATCCCGCTCCTGGGTCACCTGAACTTCTTGTTACTCTCAATCCTGAAGCTTTCCCAGCCATTCCATTTATAAGACCAGTTTCTGCAGAACGAGATATTTGATCACCCTCGACTTTTGAAGCAGTAAGCCCTAGCTTGTCTCTTTCTTCTTTAAAACCTAGAGCAGTGACTACAACTTCACCAAGTTGAGTAATATCTTCATCCAAAAAAATAGAAATACTTGACTGATTTAAAACTGCTACTTCTTTTGATATGAATCCAATAAAGGATGCAACTAAAATATCATCTTCATCAGAAAGTTCAATAGAAAATGATCCATCAATTGATGTAACGGTTCCCCTATCCTTTCCCTTAACAAGTATTGTAACCCCAACGAGAGGCTCAGAATCGGTGGATGAATAAACAAAACCATTTATATTTTTTTGGGAGAATACATCAATAGATGTTAGTGAAAAAAAATAAAAAAATAAATAAAAAGCTTTGTATATATTTTTAGACATAATTTAGAGTCATCAAATATAATTATATTGATAAAATTCCTTAATATCTTTTATCTGTATTTTTAAAAATTTTATTTTATTTATTGACCTTTAAACAAAAAAAAATTGATATATCTATTAAAATAAAATGATAAACCTTACTCATGTGGTAATATACGAATATGCTTTTTTTAAATATTAATGAAGTTAAAAAAAAGTTTAAAATTTACTATTTTATGAGTGTTTTTTATTAAAAAAAAAGACCATTTATTTATTAAATAATTTTTGTTGTAAAAAAATTCGAAGTATATATTTGCAAAGATTTATTGGTAATTGATGTTATTAAAAAAGAACTTATTATCTGATAGACTGAGGAAAGACAAGTGGTGGATTTCACCAATGTTGGTACTATTTGGTCTTTTGAGTTTCGTAATTTATTCTACATGGGCTGCATGGCAAGGTGAACACTTTTGGTGGAGCGGTGGAAATGAAGGCTTTGGTGGTTACCTATCACCTTTTTATTCACCTACAGTATACATAGACCCGACAAAACCTGGAGTTCCACCTATGTATCACTCTCTGCTCGGTTCATGGCCTGATTGGCTAAGTTGGCTACCTGGCCAATCACCTGCGTGGTTAATTTTAATTTTTCCACTATCATTCAGGTTCACTTGCTATTATTATAGAAAAGCCTATTATAGAGCTTTTGCTCTAAATCCTCCTGCTTGCGCAGTTCAACCAATACAGGGAGTACCTTCAAAGATATCTGCTTTAACCAATGGTAATATAAATGCTTTTAATTCTGGAGAGAGATATGATGGAGAAAGAGGCCTGCTTCTTTTTCAAAATATTCACAGATATGCGATGTATTTTGCTGTAATATTTATTTTTATCCTTAGCTATGATGCTATTTTATCATTTTTTAATGATGGTAGATTCGGTGTTGGAGTTGGTACGTTCGTCCTAACATTAAATCCGATACTACTTGGGTGTTACACTTTTGGTTGTCACTCGATAAGACATTTAATGGGAGGAAATCTTGATTGCTACTCATGCAGTGCTTACAAGGATAAAGTTACTTATAGTAGCTGGAAAATAGTTACATTTCTCAACAGAAGGCATCAATTATTTGCTTGGCTCAGTCTTGTTTGGGTAGGTTTTTCTGATGTTTACGTTAGACTTGTTTCAATGGGAATTATTAACGATATTAACACTTGGGGAATATAATTATGTTAGATATATCAGGAATTAAAAGATTACAATTTGACGTTCTAGTAATTGGAGCGGGTGGAGCTGGACTATCTGCCGCAATAGCAGCTTCTCAAGAGGAAGACATCAGAGTTGGTTTAGTATGTAAATCGCTACTTGGAAAGGCTCATACTGTAATGGCTGAAGGAGGTATGGCAGCAGCATTGGGTAATGTTGACGAGAGAGATGACTGGAAGATCCACTTTAGAGATACCATGAGAGGTGGAAAAATGCTCAATAATTGGAAGATGGCCGAAATTCATGCTAAAAATGCCCCTGAAAGGGTTAGAGAGCTCGAGCACTGGGGAGCTGTTTTTGATAGAACAAGAGATGGACTAATAAATCAAAGGAATTTTGGTGGACATAGATATCCTAGACTAGCCCATGTTGGTGATAGAACTGGACTTGAAATGATTAGAACTCTACAGGATCATGGCATTCACCAAGGAATAGACATCCAAATGGAGTGTACAGCTCTTGACATCCTAAAAGATGATGAAGGAAAAGTTTCTGGTATAGTTTGTATGTATAGAGAAACTGGAGAATTCATAATTTTTGAAACTAAATCATTAATTTTTGCTACAGGTGGTGCCGGAAAATCATGGGAGGTAACATCAAACAGTTGGGAATATACTGGAGATGGTTATGGTATGGCCTACGAAGCAGGTGCAGAGCTCATTGATATGGAATTCAATCAATTTCATCCTACTGGAATGGTATGGCCACCATCAGTTAAGGGTATTCTGGTAACAGAGGGTGTTAGAGGTGAAGGAGGTATTCTTAAAAATAATGAGGGTAAAAGGTTTATGTTCGACTATATTCCTGAGAAGTTTGCCAACGAAACTGCTGACTCTGAAGAAGAAGCTGCAAGATGGTTGGATGGTGATAAAAGTGCAAGGAGACCACCTGAGTTACTTACTCGTGACGTCGTTGCAAGAGCAATAAATACTGAAGTTAAAGCAGGAAGAGGATCTGAGCACGGAGGAGCCTATCTAGATATTGCAACCCAACGATCAGCTGAGGACATAAAGAAAAAATTACCATCTATGTATCATCAATTCAAGGTTCTTGCAGAACTTGACATTACAAAACAGGCTATGGAGGTTGGACCTACTTGTCACTACTTTATGGGAGGAATAAAAGTTGAAGCTGAAACTTCAATGACAACCGTTGATGGATTATTTGCTTGTGGTGAAGCAGCAGGTGGAATGCATGGTGCTAATAGACTTGGAGGTAATTCTTTATCTGATTTACTTGTTTTTGGTAACTTATCAGGAGTCAAAGCTGCAGAATACTCTAGGAAGCTTAAAGGTATGCCTAAAGTTAAAGATGAGGATATTATAAGAATTATTAAAAGTGCAACATCTATTCTAAACAGAGAGAAAGGTAATAATCCTTATCTTATTCATGAGGATCTTCAAAAAAATATGCAATATAATGTTGGTATAATTAGGACGAAGAATGAGATAGTTGATGGAATAGAAAAAATTGAAAGAATGAAGGATGAGTTCAAGGAAGTGAAAGCTGCTGGATCAAGCCAATTTAATCCTGGATGGCATGAAGCTCTTGCATTAAGAAACCTACTTATTTCATCAGAGGCTGTTGCTAAATCAGCCCTACTAAGGGAAGAAAGTAGAGGTGCACACACTAGAGAAGACTTTCCAGATGAAAATAAAGATTGGTTGGAGTACAATATAATTAATAAGAAAGGTAATGACGGAAAAATGGTTACAGTCAAAGAAAAAAGAGGTAATCCAGAACCAGAGCTTAAGAGAATTGCTAACTCTTCCATCGAAGACCTTGAAAATGAAGTTAAAAAAGATCACGAAAAGTTAATGCCAAAAGTATGAGTTTAAGAAACTTTAAAATTTATAGAGGTGATGATGAAAGAGGTGAATTAGTAAATTATCAGTGTGAGGTCACTGAGGGTATGGTTGTACTTGATGTAATTCATAGAATTCAAGCAGACCAAGCCAATGATCTAGCATGTAGGTGGAATTGTAAGGCAGGAAAATGTGGTTCTTGTAGTATAGAAATTAATGGAAAGCCAAGACTTGGATGCATGACGAGAATGAATGAATTTGAGGAGGATCAAACTTTAACAATAACTCCATTAAAATCTTTTCCTGTTATAAAAGATATTGTAACAGATGTTTCGTGGAATTATAAGCAGAACCAAGAAATAACTCCATTTACACCATCTGAAGAGTCTAAAAAGAAAGATTTTGTGATGATGCAAAAAGATGTTGACAGAGTTCAAGAATTCAGGAAATGTATCGAGTGTTATCTATGTCAAAACATGTGCCACGTTATTAGGGATAACGAGGGAAAAGAGAATTTTTCAGGACCTAGATATATGGCAAGGCTTGCGAGTCTAGAAATGCATCCAATGGATACTGCAGACAGAATTGAAGATGTCAAAGACAAACACGGTTCAGGAATGTGTAATATAACAAGATGCTGTACAGAAGTATGTCCAGAAGAAATTCAAATTACAGATGATGCTATCATTCCTCTCAAAGAAAGAGTAGTTGACAGGTTTTATGACCCTGTAATGATGCTATTTAACAAAATCTTCAGTAAAAAAGAGAGACAGAAAACTAAGTCTAAAGTTTCATCCTTTCTTAGGATGTTTTTCTAAGACGATATATCTCAAATACAATTACATATCATATTTAATTAACTAAAAAATTATATTTATTTTTAGTCATAAATATAAAGATGATGAGAAATTATTTTATCTGTCTGTTTCTACTAATTACAAATTTAAAGGTTATAGCTCAAGAGATGAATTCTGATAAATTAAATAATCTAGGGTGGCATGGAATTTATTCTAATTTAAATGTTAGCGTATTAGAGATGGGAAAACAAAGTAATATATATAAAGAAGAAAATAGATTAATAAGAGAGACTAAAAAAAAGGATAATAGAATCGTTTTTTTTGGTAATTCAATTACACAAAATTGGAGTGTTTTTACAGATTTTTTTAAAAAAAATAATTATTTAAATAGAGGCATTTCTGGTCAGACTACATATCAAATGCTACTTAGATTTAGAGAAGATGTTGTGAACTTAGAACCAGATGCGGTAATAATACTAGCAGGCATAAACGATTTAGCAGGAAATAATGGGCCAGTGTCAAAAGAAGAAGTTATAAACAATATTAAATCAATGTCAGAAATTGCAAATGCTAATGGAATTAAAGTTTTTTTGAGTTCTATTCTACCGACCTACGATTTCATATGGAGCCCTGGTATTTACCCAGCTAATGATGTGATTTTTATAAATAATAAATTAAGAAATTATTGTAAGAGTGGTAACGCTATCTATGTTGATTATCATACTTCAATGAAAAATGACAAAGATGGCCTGAAAAATCAATTTACATACTGGTTAGAAGAACATAATAGATATGATGGTGTGCATCCTAATAAGGAAGGCTATTTACACATGGAAAAAATAATCTCAAAAAAAATCAAAGAAGAAATCTAATTATTTATTAAGTTATTAAATTTTAATAATACCTCCTCGTATTTATTTTTTGATATATCATAAGAATTAAAATGAGTATTAGTTGGTTTAGAGGTTGTATTATATAGTTCCCAGTTCATGTTACCCAATCTCCTCTGGACTGAAGGAGGTGACCCAGAAAAAACATCTGCATAATTTAAACTCCTAGTTCCAGTCAAAATCATTTTTAAGTCCATTATCTCTCCCTTCTTTTTGTTTATTATTTCTAAATCCGTTTCAGAGGAAAGGTTTAATGATTTATTTATTTCTCCATCAATCCTCTCAATTTCATTATTTATATCGTTAATAAGATTGTTAACGTCTGACAATAATCTATCAAACTTTATCTGAAAATCATATAGAATTTCTCTTTCCTCCTGACTTGAGTTGCTCCCTATCTGAATAACATTAAAAGTTTTCTTATTAGTAATTTTTTGAAGTTTATCATTTTCAAATTTTTCAAGGTGAACATTATACTTGCCAGGTGGAACTAATGGCCCAGAATAATTATTTTCTTTATCAATATTTGATTGAGAAAATGTTCTAAGATCCCAGTATGTCTCATGATACCCTTTTTTTGTATTAGAACTAATTCGTCTAACAACATTACCCTCATTATCAGTTATAGTGAAGTAAATCTTTGGTGATCTCTCTTTTGACTCACTTTCAAGTCTTTCAGAAGTTGGGTAATTAATCATTTCTCCCCTATCAAACTTAAAAGATTCATCTTTTTGTCTTTTCTCAAATTTAGAAAGCAGACTTTCACCTAGATAATGAGATAATTTAATACCATATGGCGGATTAGGTGATGTGAAGAAATTATGTCCAGTAGCTGTTTTTTCAGGTGAAGCAATTATATATTGATAAGTATCTTTAACTGAAAATAAGTGAGCGTATTTTTCTTCAATTGATTTTGAATATTCTCTTATAGGTGAATAATCGTCAACTATATAAAATCCCCTACCAAAAGAAGCAGCTACCAAGTCGTCCTCAATTTCATGTATTTCTAGATCTCTAATTGGAATTGTTGGGACATTTTTAAATTTATTCCATGAACTTCCTGCATCTAAAGAAAAAAACATTCCAAATTCTGTTCCCACAAATAAAAGGTTTGGATTTATATGATCTTCAACAATTGTCCATATGAAATTATTTGATGGTAGATTTGAGGAAATAGATTTCCATGATTTTCCTCCGTCATTTGTTACTATTAGATAAGGATTAAAATCTCCATACTTATGATAATTAAATGAAACATATACTGTGTTTATATCATGTTTTGAGGTTATTATATCAGTAACATAGGCTTTTTGTGGTATTCCTGGAAAATTTTCATGTTTTTCCCAAGTTACACCATTATCCTTACTTAATCTTACCAAACCATCATCCGTACCAACAACTAAAAAACCTTTTTGTAGTCTTGACTCATCTAAAGCAACTATTGTACCAAGTGGAGAAGTAAAAACATTTTTAAATATTGCGTCAACACTCCAAACTTTTCCCATTACTTTCATTTTATTTCTATCTTCATCTCTAGTTAGATCTGGACTGATTTTACTCCATGTATTTCCCTTATCATCACTTTGAAAAAGAAAATTTGCTGCAAAATAAAGTCTGCTTGAGTTATGAGGACTTATTATTAAGGGCGAATCCCAATTCCATCTAAAAGCTGTCTCATTATCAGATGGTTGGGGTTGTATTCCGATTTTTTCTCCATTTGATTTATTGTATCTCATAATCCCTGCATACTGAGACATAGTATATAAGGTATTAGGATCTTGTGGATCAACTCGAACTTGAAACCCATCACCACCTGTTGTTACAAACCAGTCACTATTTCTAATTCCTGATCTGTTTTTTGTTCTCGAGGGACCACCGAAACTGTCGTTGTCTTGCGTGCCTCCATAGACATTGTAAAATGGTTTCTGATTGTCTATTCCTACCCTATAAAGCTGAATAATTGGTAAATTATCAATAAATCTCCAGGTTTTCATTCTATCAAAGCTTTCGTATATTCCACCATCACAACTTATCATAATGTAATCAGGATCATTTGCATCAAATAAAATATCATGACTATCAACGTGCTTAGTGTCCTCAGGAATTCTGATGAAAGTCCTACCTCCATCCTCTGTCACGTAGGATCGCATATCCACAGAGTAAATCTTATCAAACTGATGAGGATCTGGAAAGAGTTCGACATAGTACTGAGAATCAACCACTTGATAATCACTCATTTTAACCCAAGTCTCACCAAAATCTTCTGATCTGTAAAAACCTTTTGTTTTTTCCTTAGCGGTAATTAATGCATAAACCACATTTGATTTTTGAGGTGAAATTGCAAGACCAATTCTTCCAATATCCCCACTAGGAAGACCATTTTTTAGTTTTTTCCAGCTCTTACCCCTATCGATTGATTTAAAAATACCACCGTCAGGACCACCAGCAACCAATATTCCAAAATGTCTTCTCCTCTGATATGTACTAGCATACATTATATTGTGGTCATTATGATCCATTACAACATCAGAAATACCAGTATCTTCTGTTACATGTAGTATTCTTTTCCATGACTTTCCTCCGTCACTCGAATTATATAAACCTCTTTGCCCTCCTGAGCGCCATAAAGGACCTTGAGAAGCCACATAAATATTATCTGAATTTTCTGGATCAATTATTATTTTAGCAATATGTTCAGATGTTTTTAGACCAACATTTTTCCATGTATTTCCCGCATCAATAGATTTATAAATTCCATCTCCAAACCCCACAGATCTTTGACTATTGTTTTCTCCTGTTCCAAGCCAGAGTATATTTGGATTTTTTGGATCCATTTCAATAGTTCCAATCGAATAACTTCCATAATGCTCAAAAATTGGTTTCCATGTTGTTCCTGAATTCTCTGTTTTCCATACATTTCCAGATGCTGTTGAAACATACCAAGTGCTTAGATTTGAATAGTCTTTTATAACCTTTGTTATTCTGCCAGAAACCTTAGCAGGACCTATATTTCTAACAGGAATATTATCAAATAGAGATGTTTGAACAATTGTTTTTCCTCTATTTTGAGAGGATATATTCAAACTAATAAAAAGCAAAAAAAGGATTAATAATTTTTGATGTAAATTCATATTGGTTGATTTATATATCAAATATATATTTTTTTAAAAAACTTTCAGATCAGTACGCTATCCATAGATATATAAAGCTCTAAATTAATATTTTCCTTTATAAAAAAAGTAATCACTAATAAACAACAACAAAAATAAAAATATAGATAAAACAGCAAAATCTTGTGAAAAAGAAGGAATCATCTCTTGCATAATAGTCCATCCTGTAAACTGATGAATTACATAGTTTATTAGTATTAGAAGGATATAGCTTCCAATACCTGATTTTATAGAGTTAATTATTTTTTTTCTCATTTATTTAAAATGTATCAATATCTGGATAAAGAAAGTTATTGTACGGGTACCTTTTGATATGAATTTTTCTTACTTCTCTATAAACTATTTTCTTGAACTCATCAATATTTATTTTTTTGGTAGCTGACATAAAAATAACATTTTCACCAATTTGTGACATCCAGGTTTCTCTCCATTCATCGATCGTAAAGTTCTTTTCATCATATTCGTTGATAAGATCAGTTTCATCATAAAAGTCTCTTTTGTATGCATCTATTTTATTAAAAACCATAATTAAAGGTTTATTTTGTGCATCAATATCTTTTAGAGTATTATTTACTGATTCAATATGATCCTTAAAATTTGCATGCGAAATATCAACTACATGTAATAAAAGATCTGCTTCTCTAACTTCGTCCAAAGTACTTTTAAAAGACTCTATTAACTGAGTTGGTAGCTTTCTTATAAAGCCAACTGTGTCCCCAAGAAGGAATGGTAAATTTCCAATTACAACTTTTCTTGTAGTAGTATCTAGGGTTGCAAAAAGTTTATCCTCAGCAAAAACTTGAGATTTACTAATTGTATTCATTAATGTAGATTTTCCAACATTTGTATATCCCACAAGAGCGACCCTAATTAATTTACCCCTATTTCCTCTTTGCACTGACATTTGCTTATCGATGGTCTTTATTTTTGATTTTAAAAGGGATATTTTATCTCTGACAATTCTTCTATCTGTCTCAATCTCAGTTTCTCCAGGCCCTCTCATACCAATCCCTCCTTTTTGTCTCTCGAGGTGTGTCCACATACCCTTTAATCTTGGTAAAAGATATTGACACTGAGCCAACTCAACTTGAGTTCTTGCATAGCTTGTTTTGGCTCTTTGAGCAAAAATATCAAGGATTAGGTTGGTTCTATCCAATACCTTAATATTTAATATTTTACTAATATTTTTTTCTTGAGCGGGGGTCAACTCGTCATCAAAAATAATTGTCTTTATATTATTTATTTTAATGTAAGATAATATCTCATTCATCTTTCCTTTTCCAATTAGTATGGCTGGGTTTGGATTCTCAATTTTTTGCGTGAATCTTTTTTCTACAACTCCTCCAGCGGTGATTGATAAAAACTCTAACTCATCAAGATACTCAGAAAGTTTTTTTTGATTTTGATTTCTATGAACTAATCCGACTAAAACTGTTTTCTCCATATCAGATATAGAAATATTATCTATCTATAATAACCTTAACTCTATTTACTTCTTTTTCTAAAATAATCTCAAGTAAATAAATCCCTTTTTTGATATTTGAAACATCTATTTCTATTTCCTCTTTTAACCTATATATAGATTTTGGTTTAAAATTATAAATAGAAGTATATTAAATATGTAAAATTTCAATTTTAAATAGAATTTTATTTAAATATAAGCAAAACAAATGTACCAAAGGTGGGAATCGAACCCACACTCCCGAAGGAACACGATTTTGAATCGTGCGCGTCTACCAATTTCGCCACTTTGGCAATAGTGAACAAAAATACATTATCTATAAAAATTTAATAGTTATAGGTGTATGATTTTTAATACCTAAAAGATCAGATGCTCCACCTCCATTCATTCCAATTTCAAGAACTTTATTAAAATTAAAAACTGCAAAAAGATCAGCTATTCCAACATCTGAATATGAATTTGATATTTTACTTATTTTATCAACACCCAAATTAATAATGAATGTACCTGAATTTTTTTTAAGTGCTTTATTAAAATCAGATTCACTAATATTTGTTATAATATTACCAAAAGAATCAACCCTAATAACATAACCAACTATTTTATTTTTTGATATTGACACTTCTTTTTCTAAAAATCTTTTGAAAACCGATATTGGTTTTCCAATGGTTGTATAATTTATTCCTGAAGCAAGTTTTGATGCAATTTCACCCATAAATTTTTCTGGAAATATTTTATTATATTTTTCATCAATTTCTATTGCTGATATGTCATCGCTAGAACTTATTAAACCAATAATTCCTGAGTCAAATGTTATAATGAAATGGGAATCAATTTGAAATAACAAAATCTTATCAGAGGATTCATAATTTTTTACAGCAATAATATGGACTGATCCTCTGGGAAATTCTTCAAAAACATTTTTAAAAATATATGCGGCATGTGATAAATCATATTTTTTAACCCTGTGGGAGATATCAATTATAGTATTATTAGAATTATACTTCAATATTGATGCCTTTACAGAGGAAACATAATGATCAGAAATCCCAAAATCAGAAATAAAAGTTATAATTGACATAGGCAAATTGAATAATTTTTAAATTTGCAACAAAAAAAAGTCAATATCAATTTTGGTAGAAAAAACAATAGATTTAAAGGATATCGAGCTAGTCGAATTTCTTGGTATAAAAAATAGCAATATACAAGAGATAGAAAGTGCTTTCCCTAAAACAAAAATTATTTCTAGAGGTAACAAAATTTCTATAAAAGGAAATAAAGATCAATTGCAAGAAGTAGTTAAAATTATTAATTCTTTAATATCACATCTAGAAAAATATGGTGCTTTAAACAGAAAAGTTGTAGAAAGTCATATTAAAAATGGATTCAGTAATGTAGATAATGAACCAATAGTTTTCGGATCCAATGGTAAAAGAATAATTGCAAAAACAAAGAATCAAAAAAAGATTGTAAAACTGCATGAAAAAAACGATCTAATATTTGTTATTGGACCTGCTGGTACAGGAAAAACATATGTTAGTGTTGCACTTGGTGTAAAAGCATTAAAAGAAAAAACTGTTAAAAAAATTATTATAACAAGACCTGTAGTAGAGGCAGGTGAAAATCTTGGATTCTTACCAGGTGATCTACAAGATAAAATAGATCCATACCTTAAACCAATCTATGACGCTCTGGAAGATATGATCCCAATTCAAAAAATGAAGAAATTTATTGATAATAAGACAATTGAGATTGCGCCACTTGCATATATGAGAGGAAGAACTCTTAAAAATGCTTTTATTTTATTAGACGAGGCACAAAATACGACTAGATCACAATTAAAAATGTTTTTAACAAGGCTCGGTGAGAACTCAAAGATGATTGTAACAGGTGATATTTCTCAGGTAGACTTGAGAAAAAATCAAGAGTCTGGACTAATTCACGCAAAGGAAAAACTCTATGACATTGAGGGTGTTGGATTTACCTTACTTGATTCCTCAGATGTGTTAAGACATAGATTAGTAAAAAAAATTCTCGATAAGTATAACAAGTGAACTATTTTATAATTGATTTTGATTCTACATTTATAAAGACAGAGTCACTGGATGAATTATTTAGGATCTCTAATCCAACCGATAAAGACCTTCATGAAAAAATAAATAAAATAACAAGTGATGGTATGGAAGGCAAATTATCATTTTCCCAGTCTTTATCAAATAGAATTGGAATTCTTAATGCTAATAAAGACGATATAAAAAAAACAATAAATGAAATAAGAGATAACATAACTGATTCATTTAAAAGTAATAAAGATTTTTTCAAAAAAAACAAGGAATATATATTCATTGTTTCAAGTGGATTTCACGAAATTATTGATCCTATAGTACTTAATTACCATATTCCAAAAAAGAATATTTATGCAAACAATTTTTTCTTTGATGAAAACAGGAAAATTATTGGATTTGATAAAAAAAATCCTTTATCTAAAACAAAAGGAAAAGTTGAAATTATTAAAAATCTAAAGCTTAATGGTACTATTCATGTTCTTGGAGATGGTTACACTGATTTTGAAATTAAAAAAGATGGATATGCTGACTACTTTTATTTATTCATTGAAAATATAAAAAGAGAATCTTTAACTAAAAATGCTGATTTTTTAGTAAAATCGTTTGATCATTTCAAAAATATTGTAAAATGAAAAAACTTTCATACCCAAAAAATAAAATTAAAGTACTTCTTCTTGAAAAAATAGATAAAGTTGCTTTGAACATTTTTAAAAAAGAAGGTTACAATGTAGAATGTTATGATGGAAGCTTAAATGAAAGAGAGCTAATTAAAAGAATTAAGAATATTTCAATACTTGGAATTCGATCAAAGACAAAAATCTCAGATAAGGTTATTAAGTCGGCTAATAAATTATTAGCTGTTGGAGCATTTTGCATTGGAACAAATCAGATTAACATTAATGCATGCAATAATTCAGGAGTTGTAATATTTAACGCTCCTTACAGTAACACAAGATCCGTTGTTGAAATTGTTATAGCACAAATCATAAACCTTCTCAGAAAAATTATCATTAAATCAAATAAAATGCATTCAGGGGAATGGAGAAAAGATTCTATTGATAGTTTTGAAATTAGAGGAAAAACAATCGGAATAGTTGGTTATGGTAATATCGGATCCCAGCTATCAATAATATGTGAGGCTCTGGGCATGAAAGTTTTATATTATGACATTGTTGAAAAACTTTCTATAGGAAATGCCAAAAAATGTAAAAGTTTAAATGAACTATTAAAAACTTCAGATATAGTTTCTCTACATGTAGATGGAAGAAAAAGTAACTCAAATCTTATAGGTGTTAAAGAATTTAAATTAATGAAAAAAAAATCAATATTAATAAATTACAGTAGAGGAAATATTGTTGATATCAAGTCGTTAATTCAAAATATAAAAAAACAAAAAATATTAGGTGCTGCTTTAGATGTTTTTCCAGAAGAACCTTCAAATAATAATGATAATTTTATTTCTAAAATTAGAGGAGTTGAGGAAATAATACTATCTCCTCATATTGGCGGAAGTACTAAAGAAGCTCAAAAAAATATTGGGAATTATGTACCTTATAAAGTAATTGATTTTATCAATACAGGAAATACCTCAAACTCTGTTAACTTTCCAAAACTTGCATTACCTGAACAAACCAAATCACATAGACTTATCCATATTCATAAAAATGAGCCAGGAGTTATGCTAGAAATTAATAAAGTTATTTCTAAATATAATATTAATATTAAAGGTCAATACCTTAAAACAAATGATAATATTGGTTATGTAATCACTGACATTGATAGTATTTATAATAAAAAGGTTGTAAATAGTCTTAAAAGTATTTCAGCAACTATAAAGCTTAGAGTATTATATTAAAATGAAAAAAATTTTTTTTACGCCTGGTCCATCTCAGCTTTTTTTTTCAGTTCAAGATCACATCAAAGAAGGTTTGAAAAGGAATATATTTTCTATATCTCACAGGAGCAAAGAATTTAAAAAAATATATGAATCTTGTATTATTAAATTGAAATTTTTTCTTGAGATTCCTGAGAATTATAACATATGTTTTCTTTCCTCAGCTAATGAAATATGGGAAAGAATAATTCAAAATCTTGTACTAAATAGTTCAACTCACCTTGTAAATGGAGCTTTTTCAAAAAAGTTCTATGATTTTGCAATAATGAATAAAATTGATGCAAAAGAATTTTTTTATGATAAAGTTGAATATAATGAAAATGAATTAGTTGATGATGAACTTATTGCTCTTACTTTGAACGAAACCAGTACAGGAATAATGTGTAACTCTAATAAAATATCATCAATCAGAAAAAAATTAAATAATTCTTTGATAGCCCTTGACTGTGTAAGTGGAATTCCTTCAATTCCTTTTAATATATCCGATGTTGATACCTTATATTTTTCAGTACAAAAATGCTTTGGATTACCATCTGGTCTAGGGGTTTGGATTTACAATGAAAAATGTCTAGAAAAAAATAAAAGTATTTTAGACAAGAAAATTACTGGTACTTATCACTCATTAACAAATCTTCATAATAAAACACTAAACTTTCAAACTCCAGAAACTCCCAATGTCCTTGCAATATTTTTATTTTCAAGAGTTTTAGATGATATGATTAGTATTGGAAAAGACAGGATAATAAGAGAGACTAATTATAAATCTGCACTTCTTTACAAAACAATAAATGATAGTAATTATTTAGAAGAGTACATTAAAAATAAATCAATTCAATCAAAAACTGTTATTGTCGCTGATACTAAAAAGGATTCCAATTATTATATAAAAAATTTAGAACTTAAAAACTTAATTATTGGAAAAGGTTACGGATCTAATAGAAATCAGATTAGAATTGCTAACTTTCCATCTCACTCAAAAGAATCAATTGAACTTTTGTGTGATGAACTAATTAATCTATAATGAAGACATCCATTGTGACAGGCGGAGCCAGTGGTATCGGTTTGGAACTATCTAAACTACTTATAAAGGACAACTACAAAGTATATATTGTTGACAATAACAGTAAAAATTTAAATAGATTAAAAAAAAACCTTGACTCCAATTCATATAAGGAGATAAACATTGATATGTCATCAGTTTCATCACCCAAAAAAATTTATAATATGCTTAAAGATAAAAATATTGAAATTCTAATAAATAATGCAGGATTTGGTGATTTCGGTAAATTTTATCAAACAGACTGGGAAAAAGGTGAAAAAATGATTAATCTCCATGTACTAAATACCACTCATCTAACTAAGCTATTCTTAAAGGATATGGTTAAAAAAAATAGTGGTAAAATTTTAAATATATCCTCAGTAGCTGCTTTCCAACCAGGACCATTAATGTCAATTTATTATGCTACAAAAGCATATATTCTTCATTTTACAGAAGCTATTGCTAATGAGGTAAAAGATAAAAATATTAGTATATCTGTTTTGTGTCCCGGTCAGACAAAGACAGATTTTCAGAAAAATGTTTCATCAAAAAAAAATAAGATAAAATTTAATTCATCCTGTCCTGTCAAAGTTGCTAAATACGGATACGAAGGTTTAAAAACAAATAATACTATAAGTATACCTGGATATTTTAATAAATTCATTGTTTTTTTGAATAGACTATTACCTAGATACTTTGTAACTAAGATTGTTAGATATATACAAGAAAAAAATAGAAATTAAAACAGAAAATTATTCTAATAAATCTTATATTATTGACATAATATGGATAATAAATCTGTTAAAAAAAGAATTCTTCAATTAAGGAAAGAAATTAACTTTCATAACAAACTTTATTATGAAGAAAGTAGAAATATAATCTCAGATTACGAGTACGACATAAAAATTCAAGAATTAATTAAACTTGAAAATTTATATCCTGAACTCAAATCATCTTCATCTCCAAGTATAAAGGTTGGAGGAAAAATAACTAAAGATTTCAAAACATTTATGCATGTTGCACCAATGTTGTCTTTATCTAATACTTACTCTAATCAAGATTTAGATGATTTCGATAAAAGAGTTAAGAAAAATTTAAATATCGATAAGGTTGAGTATCTATGTGAATTGAAATATGATGGTGTAGCCTTAAGCATTAACTATGAAAATGGATTATTTAAAAGAGCCCTCACAAGAGGAGACGGCACAAAAGGAGATGATATTTCTAATAATGCGATTACCATTAAGACTCTACCGATAAAACTATCAGAAAGTGTCAATCTTGAAGTTAGAGGAGAGGCCTTTATTTCTAAAAAAAATTTCAAAATATTGAATGATCAAAAAAAAATAAATAATGAAGAATTATTTTCTAATCCCAGAAATACTGCTTCGGGATCTCTTAAAATGCAAGATTCTACAATTGTGTCAGAAAGAAGAATAAATTGTTATTTATATTCTCTAGTTAGTGGAAATGAAAATGTTGTTAATCAAGAAGAATCATTAAATTATCTTAAAAATCTTGGATTTAATGTTCCTACAACGTTTAGGAAATGTAAAAATATAATTGAAGTTAAAGAATATGTTGATTATTGGGAAAATAAAAGAGAGGATTTAGATGTAGAGACAGATGGGATCGTGATAAAAGTAAATAACTTAGAATATCAAAAAATTCTTGGTAATACCTCAAAAAGTCCAAGATGGGCAATAGCATATAAATATAAATCCGAGAGTAAAAAAACCAAAGTACTTGATATTAAGTTTCAAGTTGGAAGAACAGGAGCTATAACACCAGTTGCTATATTAGATCCTGTAGAACTGGGTGGATCAATTGTGAAGAGAGCTTCACTGCATAATTCAAATGAAATAGAAAGACTAGATGTAAGAATTAATGATTCAGTCTATATTGAAAAAGGTGGAGAAATAATTCCAAAAGTTACAAAAGTAATCACTAGTGAAAGAATTTTAGATACTGGAAAATTTAAATTTATTGATATTTGTCCAGCATGTAACAATAAGCTTAAAACAAGTAAGGATCAGGCTATTCATTACTGTCCAAATTATAAAAATTGTCCACCACAAGTATCTGGTAGAATTGAACATTTTATTTCTAAAAATGCAATGAACATTGAATTTCTTGGACCAGAAACGGTTAAGGGCTTAATAAACAATGGACTTATTAAAGATGTATCTGACTTATATCTTCTAAAGTATGAAGATATAATCGATTTAAAATTTAATATTGAGGGAGAAGACAAAGTGAGATCATTAAAAAATAAATCCTGTAAAAATATTCTTGGAAGTATAGAAAAATCAAAGGAAAATGAATTTTCAAATGTTTTATTTGGTCTTGGAATAAGATATGTTGGGAAGACTACTGCAAAAAAATTAGCTGAAAACTTTAAAAGTATTGATACAATTATATCTGCAAGTTATGATGAAATTATTGAAGTAGATGAAATTGGTGATAAAATTGCTGAGAGTTTAATCAAATATTTTAAAGACAGTGAAAATCTATTAATTATAGAAAAATTAAAAAGTTCTGGATTAAATTTTACACAAGAAGAAAATATCAAATTAAAATCTGATAAACTAAAAAATAAGATCTTTGTAATATCAGGAAAATTTAAAAATTATTCTAGAGAACAAATACAAAAAGAAATAGAAGAAAACGGTGGAAAAGTATCAAAATCTTTATCATCAAAAACAAGCTATTTACTTGCAGGAGAAAATATGGGACCAAAGAAAAAAATTAAGGCTAAAGAGTTGAATATTATTCTATTAGATTTAAAAAATTTTTTTGAATTGATATGAGATACTTATTAAATACAATTAATAGAATAAAAAGTAAGAGTATTAAAATTAATAGAGCGTCTATTAGTTACAATAACTCTAAACACGTTGGCATACTTTACAAATACATTGATGAAAACAAACAGAAAGCCCTTAACGATTTTAAAAATAAAATTATTTCTGATGGTATAAGGGTAGATTTTCTTCCTTCAATAACGAAAAAAAATGCAGATAATAGATATTTTAAAACTTTTAAAAGTAATGAAATAAATATGTTTGGAAATTGGTCTAATAATAATGTTAACCTTTTTATCTATCAACAATATGATTTTATAATTTATCCTGACCTACACCTTAGTCAGGATATGGAGAATATTTTAATAAGATCAAATGCAAAATGTCGAGTCGGATTTATTGAAAATAGATTTAATTTATTTGAGCTTATGATCAAATCGGATGAAGAATATGATATTGATCATAGATTGGATAAACTATATAAATATCTTAAAAAAGTATAAAAAAAAGGTGGTTAAAAAACCACCTTTTCAATCAATTTTTTAAAAAGAATTATGATGCATTCTTTTTAGCCTGAACTTCTTTTCTAACGTCCTGAGCCCAAACTTTTAAAGTTTGCATTCCCTTTCTCACTCTTGTTCCTGCAGCTTTGTTACCTTTATCATAAAATTTAGCAAAGTCAGAACCTAATCCCTCCACTAAGCTAGTTAATTCATCGTATCTACTCATTGTATATAAATTTAATTTAAAAATAGTACGACTACAATTTATAAAAAAAACCGTAAAATTGAGTAAAAAAATAAGGTTTTTTGCTGTTTTTAGGTCAAAACAGCACCTTTTTCACCCATTTTCTGATAAATTCCTTTGTCAAGTTTGATTTTGACTTCTTTAAATGCATTAATAGTCTCTTCTACATCATTTAATGAATGAGCTGCAGTTGGTATAATTCTAAGCATGATTACCCCTTTTGGTACTACGGGATAAATAACACCTGAACAGAAAATACTGTATTCAGTTCTTAAGTCCTTTATCATGTTTGTACACTCGAATACATCCCCTTTTAAAAGTACTGGTGTGACAGGCGATTCAGTTGTACCAATATCAAATCCATTAGACTTCAAACCATCTTGGATAGCATTAACTATTTCCCAAAGTTTATTTTTAAATTCAGGACTATTTTTAATTAAGCTCAATCTTTTGATATTACCTACAACGAGTGGCATCGGTAACGATTTAGCAAATATCTGAGATCTTATTTTATATCTGAGATTATCAATGATATCTGCATTACCTGAAACAAAGGCACCAATACTTGCCATTGACTTAGCAAAGGTTGAGAAAAATAAGTCGATTTCGTCTTGAACTCCCTGTTCTTCTCCACATCCAGCACCTGTCTTCCCCATAGTACCAAATCCATGTGCATCATCAACAAATAATCTAAAATTATAATCTTTCTTTAACTCCACTATAGATGAGAGTGCACCCATATTTCCAGACATACCAAAAACACCCTCTGTTATTACTAAAATACCTCCACCTGTCTCCTTAACAATTTTAGTAGCTCTTTCAAGTTGATCTTTTAAATTTTCTATTTTATTGTGTGGGTAAACAAACCTTTTCCCAATGTGTAACCTAAGTCCATCAATTATGCAAGCATGACACTCAGAGTCGTAAACAATCACATCTTTTCTATCAACAAGAGCATCAATTACTGATAAAACTCCTTGGTAACCATAATTAAGAAGGATACTGTCTTCTTTACTAACAAAAGCTGACAGATCTCTTTCAAGTTGTTGGTGATGAACTGAATTTCCTGACATCATTCTGGCACCCATTGGATATGAAAGACCCCAATCTTTTGCTGCATCTGCATCTGCTTTTCTTACTTCAGGATGATTAGCCAATCCTAAATAATTATTCAGACTCCAATTTAAAACGTCTTTTCCCTTGAATTTCATTCTAGGGCCAATTTCGCCTTCTAACATTGGAAACATGTAGTAGTTGTCGTCAATGTGAGACAAAGAACCCAGAGGGCCTTTATCTTTTAGTATTTTTTCAAATAAATCCACAATATTTAATTTTTTTTCAAAAGTAATAACTAATCATTAAAAGATATCAATAATTGTATTTAAAACTCTATTTTGACTGAAACCTCAGATTCGTTGTCTTCCCCTACCTTTTTATCTTCTTTTACTTTAATAATTGAACCATCTTTTAATTTTTTTGAAATTGCAATAAATGGAGCTTTAACAACATATTCATCACCAGACAAACCCTTTAAAATCTCGATATTTTCAAAATCACTTATTCCAGTCTCAACGACAACCATTTCAGCTTTACCATCTTTTTCAATAAATACAACTTGATTTATAATTTCATTATCCAAACTATCCTTTTCAGTCTTTGTAGTTACAGATGAAATTGGTACAATTAAAATATCGTTCTTTACCTGTGTTATAATTTCTACACTTGCTGTCATTCCAGGCTTAAATGGATTTTTTATTCCCTCCTTTTCAACTAAATCTTTAAAGGATTCATTCAATACCCTAATTTTAACTTTGAACTCAGTAACAGCATCTGGGGATGGTTTTGGATTTGCAGTACTTGCAATTTCTGTGACAATACCAAAAAATAATCTATTAAAGGTACTATAAGCATCTACATCAATATTCACAGTATCTCCTATATTTACCCTAACGATATCATTCTCATTCACATCAACTCTAACCTCCATTATCGATAGATCAGCAATTCTTAAAAGCTCAGTTCCTGCCATCTGAGATGTTCCAACAACTCGCTCACCTAACTCAACACTTAGAAGAGAGACTGTTCCTGTCATAGGTGCAATAATACTTGTTTTTCTTAGGTTCTCTTCAGATTCATCAACAGTTGCTAAGGCACTCCTTACAACATATTCACTTGCTTTTACACTCTGTTTAGATGATTCTAGGTCTTGCTCGGAAACCTTAAAATTTGTTTCAGCTAATTCATATTCTGCATCAGAAATTACATTTTGATCAAATAGTTTTTTTTGTCTTTCAAATTCTAAACTAGCTCGAAGATATTGTGCTTCTGCTCTTGATAAATTAGATTTAGAACTAGAAAGGTTAGCTCTAACCTGGTTATAATTTGCTTTTGCTCTTTCCAGGGCATTTATAAAATTATCTGGTCTTATTTTAACAAGAAGTTTACCTTCGTCTACAAAATCTCCCTCCATGATATTAAGTTCAATAATTTCTCCAGGAACTTCAGGGCTTACCCTTACTTCAACTTCAGGTTGAATTTCTCCCGATGCGGTAACTAACTCTGTAATAGATCCTAAATTCGTCTGATAAATTTCAACTTCAATTGGTTTTATACCTCCTATCCATCCCATTCTTCTTCCTATTAGTGAAACTATTATAAGTAATGCAATTAATGAACCAGCTATTATTAATAATTTATTTTTCATATTTAAAAGGTTAATTCTTTTCCTTGGTAAAAATCTAATACTTTAAGCTTAAATATATAGTCATATTTTGATGATAATAAGTCATTTTTTGCTCTGACTAAATTATTATTGGAAATCTGGTATTCTGTAAAATTGATACTTCCTAGGTCATATTGACTTTGAATAATTCTAAAAGACTCCTCCAAGGCTCTAACTTGCTTTAGTGAAGCTGAATAAGACTTAGAAGCTGCAAGAGCATCGTTATAGGATGTTTCAATTGTTTGTCTAATTTGATTTTTTGCTTCTAGTAAGTTGATGTCAGACAATTCTTTATTCAATTTTGCTCTTCTAATGTTTGCAGATGTATTATATCTATTGAAAATTGGAATTGTTATGGAGAAACTTAATGATTTACTTAGATAATCTTTCCACTGTTCGAATACAGTAAAGTCTGAATCAGAGCCCACGACGTTAGGCACAAGAGTCATTGTTGAGACAGTCTCAAGAGGATTACTGGTTAGATATCCAATTGTTGTAGGTTGCATAGAAAAACCATCATAGAAATCTCTCTCTCTATTAGCGTAACTTGAATAGTTAGAATTAAAGTTTGAAGAAACAGAAATGACAGGATATCTTCCACCCTTTGAAATTTTTAAACCATAAACGCTTGATTCTAAGGATTTTTCAGCGCTTTTAATTTCAGGTAAAACAGAAAGAGCAGCATTATATATTTCGTTGGGATTAGATTCAACAACAGTTGAAGGATTTAAATCAACAGCTGGTCTAATTATATTCAATTCAATATTATTTTCTAGTAATAGTATTTGTTTAAGCTGAAGTATAGATAATCTGTAACCATTTTCCTGTTGAATTACCGCAAGTTCATCACCTGCAAGCTGTGCTTCTAGATTTAATTTATTTGTTACAGGAATTGAGCCAGCATCAACTAATTTAATGGTTCTAGATAGTTGTTCTCTTGTTGATTGATACTGATACCTTGCATTCTCTAGTCTGTCCATGACTAACATTATACTTAAATACTGGCTTACTACACTTAACATCACGTTATTCTTTGTATTCTCAAGATCAAATACACTCTTCTCCAGTAAAGACTTTGACTGTCTAATAGAATTTCGGATGGATAGACCTGAAAAAAGGGTCATATTTGAGGAAGCTCCAACACCAGAAAAGTTCGAGGTTGTTGATATAAAAGTATTTGTCGTTGGATCGACTGACCTACCCCAGTTATTCCCATAATTTGAAAAAATATTAAGTGATGGTGTCTGCTGAAGTTTATTCTGAGTATAGCTTACCTCTTGAATTTCGTAATTAATAGCACTTCTTTTTAATTGCAAATTATTTTCAAGAGCAATTTCAATACACTGTTGCAGATCAAGCTCCAAAGATGATTTATTTTGGGAAAAAGAAAATAAAGGAATCAAATAAAGTATTAATAATTTAAATATTCTCATATATTTATTAAGACGTCTAGCAAAATAAAAGCACTTGCTTCAAGGCGCAAATATAAACTTAAAAAAAGAATTATATTAATTAAACCGAAACCTCTCCTTTAATGTGTGGATGAGAATTATAGCCTTCAAGACTAAAATCATCATAAGAAAAGGAAAATATATCTTTAACTTGATCATTAATTATCATTCTTGGTAACGGATAAAAATCTCTACTGAGTTGGAGATTTACTTGATCGAGATGATTGAGATAGATATGAGCATCACCGAATGTATGTATGAAATCTCCCAATTCTAAATCACATACCTGTGCGATCATCATAGTAAGTAAGGCATATGAGGCAATATTGAATGGGACTCCAAGAAAGACATCTGCGCTCCTCTGATATAATTGACAAGACAACTTGTTGTTATTAACATAAAATTGGAAAATGGTATGACAAGGAGGTAATGCCATATTATTTATTTCAGGAACATTCCAAGCACTAATAATATGTCTTCGTGAATATGGATTATTTTTTAATGATTGTATTAATGTTTTAATCTGGTCATGAGAACTTCCATCTTTTCCTTCCCAATTTCTCCACTGAACACCATAAACTGGGCCAAGATCACCATTTTCGTCAGCCCACTCATCCCAAATTCTAACACCGTTTTCATTTAGATACTTTATATTATTTTCACCTTTTAGGAACCATAACAATTCATATATTATTGATTTTAAATGCAACTTTTTCGTAGTTACGAGTGGAAAGCCCTCCTGAAGATCAAATCTCATCTGATGCCCAAAAACACTTATTGTTCCAGTACCTGTCCTGTCAGATTTTTTATCTCCTTTCTCTAAAATTGTTTTAAGGAGTTCGTGGTATTGTTTCATTTTTATTTTTGTAAAGAATATTTTCTAAAAATAATAGATAATCTTTTGTATTTTGTCTTATTGAATAATTTTATTTTATTGTGTTCAAAATGATAAAAAAATCTATAATTTTTTTTGTAATTGTATTTGTATCTTTTTTCATATACCAGAAAAAATTCAAGAACTCTAATTTAGAAATCTGGGATTTAGTTCCAGCAAAATCATTAATGATTATTGAAATAAATGATCCGTTAGATAAATGGAATAAATTCTCTTCGTCAGTAAATGAAGATCAATTTAGGGATTTTAGAAAATTAATAGATAAAAACATATCCGAACTAAATTCCTTTTTGAATAATAAGCTTAATGTTTTGGTAGATAATAATAATCTTATTGTGTCTATATCAAAAACTTCGAAAGAAGACTTTGATTTATTATTTACTTCGAATAGCAAAAATCTAGATTTTCAATATGTTTTAAAAAAAGCAAAAGATAGTTTGTCATTTGATATTACAACTAGAGATTTTAACGATGAAAAAATCTATGACTTTTCCGACGGAACTTATTTTTTCTCAGTTGTTGTTCTCAATAATTTTATATCGGTATCTAAAAATACTTTACTTATCGAGGACGTTATCAGGACCTCTCAAAACAAAAACCTAAGCTTTAAAAATATAAATCAAGATCTATTTAATCAAGTTATGGTTCAAAATGATTTTGGTAATATTTTTTTAAATTTTAGTGAACTTTCAAAATCATTTGAGAATCATAAATACTTATTTGATCAATTGCCAAAAAGTACATTTTTTGATCTTAACCTTAATGAAAATAACTTTTACCTAAGTGGTTTCTCAAATATTTCTGAAGAATATGAAAGTTCTGTAAAAATTGAAGATAATCAAATGATGAGAATTCTTCCAAATAACACGGTTGTCTTCAATAATTTAATAAAAACAAACCAGAAAAATGAAAAATACGAAGTTGGTAGACTTTCTTTTCTTAGTAACTACTCAAATGTCACGAATAAAATAATAATTTTTAAAAAAACAGATAACTCAATAATTAAATTAATTAAAAATGAAGTTGATGAAAAAGATAAAATAAATAAAATAAAAAATGATTCTATTTATATAATGCTTAGGGATTTAGAATATGAGCATAAAAATCTTTATGTTTTCGAAGAAGAAAAATATCTATTCATTTCTTCAGAATACAATTCATTAAAAGAATATATTGAATCTAAAAATAACGGAGATTATTGGAGAAAAGACTTGAATTTTTCAAAATTTTTATCAATTCTGAATAGGAATCAAAACAAAAATATACTAATAAATTTCAAAGAGTTCTTGAAGAATTATCCCTTAATAAGCAATGCTTTTTCTAAAGAAGTCGATATGCTATCTATACAGCTTAGTGATGTTAATAACAAGTACTATACTACTCTCAATTTTAATTCGAATTCAACAGAATATGGTCAAGTTAATAATAATATACTCTCTTTTAATGCTGATAATAATCTTATATTAAAACCTCATATTTTCCTTAGTCATGTAAATAACTTGCCTCAAGTAATTATTAATGATGAGAATAATTTTGTTTACCATCTTGACAATAAATTGAAAGAGATTTGGAGAGATTCAATAGATTCAGAAATTATATCAGAAATTTTTACAATTGATTATTATAACAATAGAAAAAAACAAATCTTATTTGCCACAAAAAATAAAGTTTATTGTTACGACAGGTTAGGAAATATTCTACCAGGTTTTCCAATTAATAATCCCCATCCATCAGGATATATAGAAGATATTAATGTTATCGATTATGATAATTCAAAAAGATATAGAATATCAATATCATCTGAAAATAAAGCTTTTTTTATAGATAAATATGGAAAAAACCTAAAAGGATGGAATCCTTTAATCATGGAAGATAGAATAATTCAAGCTCCAAAACATTTTAGACTAAATGGTAAAGATTATATTTTGATATCGCTTGAAAATGGAAGAGTTTATTTAAAGAATAGAAGAGGTTTTGATTATGATGGATTTCCTGTGAAATTAGATAATAATATTTCTGAGGAAATTTATATTGACCTGAATCAAAATTTCAGAAATTCAAATTTGATTGCTCTTGATAATCTTGGCATAACTTATTTTGTTGGATTAGATGGAAAAATTAAAAAACAAAATCAGATTTTCAGGAGAAGCAGAAATTCAAATTTTAAAATGTTGGTCGATCCTCGAAAGAGAAGCTATCAGATATTATCAGTTGATGAAAACGTCATTTATAATAACGAAAAGACAATGAATTTTAAAAATAATAGAGACTTTGATTATCAATTTTATAATTTTGGAGATGGTGATAGTTTTACTATAATAACAGATCCTATCAATAAAAAATCATATACTTTTGATACAAATTTTAATACTAAATTCAAAAATATTTCAAACCAAAACAGAATTTCAATTCTCAAGTCAAAAGGTGTATATAGTCTTTACACTACATTTAATAATACAATATCTGTGATAGAAATAAAAAATTAAATATTTTTAAAAAAACTAACTAATAAGCTATGAAAAACTCATCTGTGTTTCTAATTATATTCTTATTCTTTTTAGTTGATATAAAAGCTCAAAGAAAGAATAAGTCTATCTCACAATCAATTAATTATGAGATTCCAAATCTAAATTGGAGATCTATAGGTCCATATAGAGGAGGAAGGGCCTCATCAGTAACTGGTGTATCTAACTCTGATAATACATATTACTTTGGTGCAACTGGAGGTGGAATTTGGAAAACAATAGATTCAGGTCAAAATTGGAGAAATATTTCTGATGGTTTCTTTGGGGGTTCAATTGGTGCAATATCAGCAAGTGAATCAGACCCAAATATATTGTATGTTGGTACTGGTGAAAAAACTGTAAGAGGAAATGTATCTCCGGGATATGGTGGATTTTGGAAATCTGATGATGCTGGAGAAACATGGAAAAAAATGAATCTAGATATTGACCAGGTTCAAGTTGGAAGGATTGCGATTCATCCAAAAAATCCTGATATAGTATATATAGCAATAATTGGAGACTTATTCAAAGACAGTAATAAACGAGGTGTTTATAAATCAACTGACGGAGGTAAAAGCTGGAGACAAGTCTTATTCTCAAATGAAAGATCAGGAGCAGTAGATATCTCTATCGATAAAAATAATCCAAGAATAATTTTTGCTTCCACTTGGAATATTAGAAGAACACCTTACAGTTTAGAAAGTGGAGGAGAAGGTTCTGGATTATGGAAATCTACTGATGGAGGAGAAACGTGGAAAAATATTTCAAATAATGAGGGTTTACCTAGTGGTATTTGGGGAATTAGTGGTGTGTCCGTCTCACCTGTAAATTCGAAGAAAGTTTTTGCTTTGATAGAGAATAAAGAAGGAGGTTTGTTTAGATCTGATGATGGTGGTAGTTCTTGGGAAAAAGTAAATGAGGATAGAAATTTAAGGCAGAGGGCATGGTACTACACGAGAGTTTATGCTGACACACAAAATGAAAATAGGGTCTATGTTATGAATGTATCCTTCTGGAGATCAGAGGATGGTGGAAAATCGTTTGATAGATACAGAACCCCACATGGTGATCACCACGACTTATGGATTGATCCTGAAAATAATAAAAGATTAATTGTTGCTGATGACGGCGGAGCACAGGTTAGTAGTGATGACGCAAATAATTGGTCCACTTATATGAATCAACCTACTGCCCAGTATTACAGAGTTGCTACAGATAACAGTTTTCCATACAACATCCTAGTTGCCCAACAAGATAATAGCACACAGAGGGTGCCTCATAGAGTAAATTCTGGTGGTATTTCAGAGAGAGATTGGGAAAGATCTGCAGGTGGTGAAAGTGCTCACTTAGCTGCAAAACCTGACAATCCAGATATTGTATATGGTGGAAGTTATGGAGGTTATCTAACAAGACTAGACCATTCAACTGGGGAGGTGAGATCTGTTAATGTATGGCCAAATAATCCTATGGGACATGGAGCAGAAGATATGAAGTACAGGTTTCAATGGAATTTTCCAATATTCTTTTCTCCCCATGATCCAAATAAACTATATACCACTTCAAACAGATTTCATGTGACATACAATGAAGGTGAAAAGTGGGAAGTATTTAGTCCAGATTTAACAAGAAATGAAAAGGAAAAGCTTGGACCATCTGGTGGGCCTATAACTAAAGATAATACTGCAGTGGAATACTATGCAACGATCTTTGCTGCATGTGAATCTCCGTATGAGAAAGATTTACTCTGGGCAGCATCAGATGATGGTTTAATTCATTTGTCTAGAGATGGTGGAAAGAATTGGGAAGATGTCACACCAGATAATTCTCCAAAATATCTTATGTGGAACAGTGTTGAGCCAGATCCATTCGTAAAGGGTGGACTTTATGCTGCTGGAACATTGTACAAAACAGGTGACTTTCAACCTTATATGTACAAAACTAAAGATTATGGTAAGACCTGGGAAAAAATAACTAATGGCATACCAAATAATCATTTCACCAGAGTATTGAGAGCAGATCCAAATAAAGAAAAACTTCTCTATGCAGGAACAGAATCAGGTATGTATATTTCATTTGATGATGGAATTTCTTGGAATTCGTTTCAACTAAATCTACCTCTTGTACCAATAACTGACTTGACAATAAAGAATAACAATTTGATTGCAGCTACTCAAGGTAGATCTCTGTGGTTGATCGATGACTTAACTCCATTACATCAGCTTGATAAAGAGGTGAATAATGCATCAATGAAGTTATTTAAACCTATTGACAGTTACAGGATGGGTAGTCCAGGTAGAGGAACTCCAAGAAATGCTGGAAAAAATCATCATAATGGAGTTGAAGTTTTCTTTAATATTGATGATAAAATATTAGATGAGAATACTTCTGTAAGTCTGGAATTTCTTGATAATGAAAAAAAATTAATTAAAAAGTATGATAACCAATCAGATGAAAATGTACTAGATATTAATGGTGAAAAAAATTCATTTGTTTGGAACATGAGATATGATGATGCTAAAGGTTTTGATGGATTAATTATGTGGGCTGCAAGCCTTAGAGGTCCAATTGCTTCACCTGGTAAGTATTATGTGAAATTAACAGTAAATGAAAAATCTGAGGAACAATCATTTAACATTTTAAAAGACCCTAGAAGTAATTCGACAGATGAAGATTTAAAAGAACAGTTTGATTTTTTACTTAGTGTCAGAGATAAAGTTTCTGATATACACCAAACAATAATTGATATAAGATCAAGTAGATCACAACTTATTGATTTAAAAAGCAAAATATCAGATAAGTATCCTGACATGGAAAATTCAATCAGCGACGTTATATCAAGAATAACTTTAATTGAGGAAAAATTATATCAAACAAAAAATAGAAGTGGTCAGGACCCACTTAACTTCCCTATCAGATTAAATAATAAATTAGCACATCTAACAAGTGTTGCTTCTGTTGGTAATTTTAAACCCACTGATCAAATGTATAATGTTAGAGATGAATTAATTGGACTAATTAATAAAGAACTTAAAATGTGGGAGGATATAAAGGAGAATGATTTAGTAAAAATAAATTCTACTATTCTAGAAAATAATATCCAATTAATTACTATTAATTAAATTCGCCTTGATTTAATTAATGCTTGATGAGTAATATTATTGCAATTGTTGGAAGACCAAATGTTGGTAAATCAACCCTATTTAATAGATTAGTTGAAAAAAGAAAAGCCATAATTCATGATGAAAGCGGTGTAACAAGAGATAGACATTACGGCTTATCTGACTGGAACGGAAAAACATTTACAGTAATTGATACGGGAGGATACGTTGAAAATTCAAATAATATTTTTGAAAAGAAAATTAAGGAGCAGGTAATATTAGCCCTTAGTGAAGCCTCTGTTATATTATTCATGGTCGATTGTAAAGATGGAATAACATCATTGGATTATGATTTCTCAAAGATTATTAGGGAGCTAAATAAGGACACAATCCTTGTTGCTAATAAAGCAGACAATAATAAACTAGAAATAAATTCTAACGAGTTTTATGAACTTGGTTTAAAAAATACTCCTATGATTCCTATATCTTCAATTAATGGTTCAGGAACTGGAGAATTACTTGATTTGGTTTCAAGTAAAATTAATAATGATGATAAACTATCTCAAGTCAATTTACCTAGAATATCAATTCTTGGAAGACCTAATGTCGGAAAATCCTCATTTACTAATGCAATCTTAGGCGAGGAAAGAAATATTGTTACTGAGATATCAGGAACGACCAGAGATTCCATTGATACAGAATACAATATGTTTAATAAAAACTTCATAATTACTGACACTGCAGGAATAAGAAAAAAATCTAAAGTAAAAGAAAATATTGAGTTCTACTCAGTAATGAGATCTATTCAAGCTCTTGAGAATAGTGATGTTGCTATAATTATGATAGATGCAAAACAGGGTTTTGAAGGACAAGACATGAATATTTTATCACTTGCAGTAAAATATAAAAAAGGTATCATTATTATGGTAAATAAGTGGGATCTAATAAAAAAAGATAATAGTTCTCTTAGAGAATATGAGAAAAATATACAAAATAAAATTAGTCCCTTTTCATATATACCAATAATCTTTTCATCTGTTCTTAAAAAACAAAGAATACTTCAAACACTTGAAAAATCACTAGAAATCTTTGAGAATAGAAAACAAAAAATCTCAACCTCTCAACTCAATAATAAGATACTACCTGAAATTCAAAAATATCCTCCCCCATCAACAAAGGGTAAGTACATCAAAATAAAATATATAACTCAATTGCCAACTAACACCCCTACCTTTGCTTTTTTCTGCAATTTACCTCAATATATAAAAGAGCCTTATAAAAGATTTCTTATGAATAAATTAAGAGATCATTTTACTCTCGATGGTGTCCCAATATCCTTAGTTTTCAGAAAAAAATAGTGCTTAAATAATTAATTAAATACTATTTTTGAATATGAAATATAATTTTGGTAGGATTGAAAAATACTGGCAAAATTTCTGGGATAAAAACAAAACATTTAAAGCAGAAATTAATAATAAGCCAAAGTATTATGTGATGGATATGTTTCCTTATCCCTCTGGGTCTGGACTTCATGTTGGTCATCCACTTGGATATATTGCTTCTGATATAATTTCTAGATTTAAAAAGTTAAAAGGTTATAATGTATTACATCCTATGGGATTCGATTCATTCGGTCTTCCTGCTGAGCAATATGCAATTAAAACTGGTCAACATCCAAAAAAAACAACTGAAGAAAATATTAAAAAATTTAAAGAGCAATTGAGTCAATTGGGTTTATCATATGATTGGGACAGAGAGGTAAGGACAAGTGATAGTAAATATTATAAGTGGACACAATGGATATTTTTAAAGCTTTATGATAGTTATTATAATCACAAAAAAAATAAGGCAGAAAAGATTGAAAAATTAAAAATTCCTCCTGGGTTATCAGACGATGAAAAAAGAAAATATATTGATTCTAAAAGATTAGCATATATTGACGAGGTTGATGTTAATTGGTGTGAGGAATTAGGAACTGTTCTATCAAATGAAGAAGTTATTGGTGGAGTGAGTGAAAGAGGAGGTTTTCCAGTTATTAGAAAACCCATGAGACAGTGGGTAATGAGAATTACAGATTATGCAGAAAGACTTCTTGAGGATTTAGATACACTAGACTGGCCAGAGTCAATTAAAATATCACAAAAAAACTGGATTGGTAAATCTTCTGGCGCCGAAATCTCATTTCCAGTACTAGAAAATCAAAAGATTGATGTTTTCACAACTAGACCTGATACAATTTATGGCGCAACTTATTTAGTTTTAGCACCTGAACATAAACTTGTTAAAAGACTTACCACAGATGAAAATAAAAATGATATAAATGATTACATTGAAAAAACAGCAAAAAAAAGTGAATTAGAGAGACAGGAGAATGAAAAAAATAAAACAGGTGTTTTTACAGGTTCTTATGCAATTAATCCGATATCCAATAATAAGGTGCCGATTTGGATTTCAGATTATGTTTTATCAAGCTACGGAACAGGTGCAATAATGGCAGTTCCTGCGCACGATGAGAGAGACTATGAGTTTGCTTCTAAATTTAATCTTAAGATTAGACAAGTAATAAGTCATAATACTGATGAGAAATGTTATACTGGTGATGGAAAAATAATAAACTCAGATAAATACGATGGTACTGACAATAACGATTTCAAAAAAATAATTACTGATACACTTCAGAAATTAAATCTTGGTAAAAAAACAATAAATTATAAGTTAAGAGACTGGATATTTACAAGACAAAGATACTGGGGAGAACCAATACCGATAATACATAATAATGGAAAGCAATATCCAGTAGATGAAAATGAGTTGCCTATTAAATTACCAGAAGTTGAAAGTTATCTTCCAACTGCAGATGGTTTATCTCCTCTTGCTAGAAGAAAAAAGTGGGTAAATATTAAGGTTGGAAATGATAATTTTGAAAGAGAAACAAACACAATGCCTCAGTGGGCTGGATCATGCTGGTATTATCTAAGGTACCTTGATCCAAATAACGAAGAAAGTTTTGCTGACGAAGATAAAATAAAATATTGGATGCCTGTTGACCTATATATTGGAGGAGCAGAACATGCAGTTCTTCATCTTTTATATTCAAGATTTTGGCACAAAGTATTATATGATTTAGGTCATGTAAATACCTCTGAGCCTTTCAAGAAGTTAGTTAATCAGGGCATGATACTTGGTAGATCAAATTTTATTTATAGAATTAAAAACACCAATAAATTCGTTTCACATAACTTAAGAAAAAAATATGAATATACTAAGCTACATGTTGATGTTAATATTGTTGAAAATGATAGGTTAAACATAAAAAAATTTAAAAATTCCTCAAAAGAATATCAAAACGCTGAGTTTATACTTGAAGAGAATGAATATGTGTGTGGATATGAAACTGAAAAAATGTCTAAGTCAAAAAGCAATGTTGTAAATCCTGACAATATAATTAGTGTATATGGTGCAGATACATTGAGAATGTACGAAATGTTTTTGGGGCCGCTTGAACAATCAAAGCCTTGGAATACAAATGGAATTGAAGGAGTATTTAAATTTTTAAATAAGGTGTGGAATTTATTCCATTTGAATGATCAATTTAATGTCTCTGATAAAAAACCTGAAAAAAATGAATTAAAAAATCTTCACACAGCCATTAAAAAAATTGAAAATGATATTGAAAGACTTTCAATAAATACCTGTATTAGTCAGTTAATGATAACAGTTAATGAAATGAGCAGATTGAAATGTAATAAAAGAGAGATTCTTGAACCATTTCTAATTGTCTTATCATCATTTGCTCCTCATCTATCTGAGGAGTTATGGTCAAAGTTAGGACATAAGGAAAGTATTTCATTATCCAAATATCCAAAATATAACGATAAATTTTTGGATGAGGATGAATTCGAATATCCAATTATGATTAATGGAAAATTAAGAACAAAAATCAAGTTTAGTTTGGAGGCAAATGGAGATGAAGTTAAGAAACAGGTAGTTCAGAATGACATAGTCTTAAAATGGATAAAAAACGAAAATGTCAAAAAAATTATTTTTGTTCCTAAAAAAATAATAAATATTGTCATATAATTATTTATATATCAAAATCATTCAATATCCTATCTACCCACAAAGAATACATCTCTCTTGAAGGATGTAAACTATCTTCAGCTATTAAATTTTTTTTTTCTTTTGCTTCTCTTGAAATATCGGTTACATCATAAAACCTTATATTATATTTTTCAACAATCTTTCTTTTTATCAAATTATACTGATCAATCTCTTTATAAATTTTATCTCTATTTTTAAAACCAAAAGGTGTAACGCCGTAGTCAGGAATCGATATCACAAAAACTTTACTTCTATCATTTGCATACTGAATTGCTAAATTTAGAAGATACTCAAATTCCTTTTCAAAAATGGATATATCATATTCTCTATACTGATTATTAACACCAATTAGTAAAGAAACATAGTCATATTTATTATTGATATTTAAAGATTTTAAAGTGTCAATTAACTCCCCAGTTGTCCATCCAGTTTTTGCTATTATATTAACACTATCGATTTTTTTTAATTGATTTTTTAATTGGTGAGGATAAGAGTCAATAAGATTTAATGACTCTGCTATTGTATATGAATCTCCAAGGGCAAGATAGTTGTATCTTTCTTCACTTTTTTCATTGATTTGACAAGAAAGTGCAAGAAAAATGACTATTAAAAAAAAACTTCTTGTCATGAAAAAATACGCCTTACAATAACTACCATAACTCCAATTAAAAACATTAAAATAGATAGCTTATTTACTGTGTGCATAGCTTTTAAGCTGAAGTTAGACTTTTTGTTAGGATCATTTTTTCTGAAGAAATAATTTAAAAC
Organism: uncultured Marinoscillum sp.; assembly: GCA_902633975.1. Taxonomy (GTDB): domain Bacteria; phylum Bacteroidota; class Bacteroidia; order Cytophagales; family MED-G16; genus MED-G16. The sequence continues at coordinate 27,448 of CACPHX010000007.1, read as the reverse complement.
CTCAGAAAAATCAAAGTAATACGATATTTTTTTTTGCCTTTTTTTCATATTTTTATTTTAAGGGTCAATCCAATTGCCATCATCTTTTATTAGTTCAATGAGCTCATTAACACCATCTTCATAATTTATTGCACGCTTAACGACTTCTTGTCCTCGATATAAAGTGATTTTATCTTTACCTGAACCCACATAACCATAATCTGCATCTGCCATTTCTCCAGGACCATTAACAATACATCCCATTATCCCTATTTTTAATCCTTTAAGATGATCCGTCTTTTCTCTTATCATAGCTGTTGTTTTTTGTAGATCAAATAATGTCCTTCCACAAGATGGACACGATATAAAATCGGTTGATGTAACTCTTACACGAGCAGCCTGTAAAATTTTAAAGCTAAGAAAATTAAGTCTATTATAATTTATATCTGATTTTTTACTAGATCTTAAAAATATACCATCGCCCATGCCTTGAATAAATATTCCACCTAGGTCTGTAGATGATTGTACAATTAACTTATCGGAATAACTAAAATCATAGCTTTTACTTATTATAATGGGTAGGCTGAAAGATGTAGAAAGGAAAAAAGATCTCATATCAGGCATAAAATGATCATTTTTAGAATGAAGAATTAATACAGCATTATTTGGTAAGCTACTGCTCTTAAGTAATTCTATCTCATTTGTACATACCCTTATGAAATTTAAATTATCAGAAAATTCTTTAATGCTTCTCAATGATGAAATTTCAATTAATGGATAAGCTGAATTAACGTTTTTATTAACTAGCCAATTTTCGTAGTCTAGAACTAAATTATATTGAAGAATATTAGATTGTATTTCATTCTTACCTATATAAATATAATCAGGAGACGTATCTTCAACATCCCATTTACTTAAAGCATTATTATATTTTATCCCTAGTTTATTAATTACTTTCTCTTCAATTTTATTAATTCCTGACAAATCACTAATTACCACTGGTAAAAAGTCCCCACCAATATTTAAAACCTCTCTTGATTCTCTTTTTTTATAATGAAATGGTGAGAAACTAAATTCTTTAGGAATAAAAATTTTCTTATGATTATCTCTTTCTTTATATCTATTAACTAAAAGACTTGCAACTGGAGATTCAAATTCAGGTTCTTCAGTTAATGATACCCTAACGGTATCACCTATGCCATCATCTAATAAAGATCCAATTCCAATTGCAGACTTAATCCTACCGTCCTCACCATCTCCTGCTTCTGTTACCCCTAAATGAATTGGATATTTTTTTAAATCTGAATCTTCGAGACTTTCAACTAATAACCTATAGGCATGCACCATAACTAGTGGATTACTTGCCTTCATAGATAATACAATATTATAGAATTTATGATCTTCACATATCCTTAGATATTCTAGTGCTGACTCGACCATTCCCTTAGGTGTATCTCCAAATCTACTTAATATTCTATCTGAAAGAGAACCATGGTTTGTACCAATTCTCATTGCGGTCCCGTTCTTTTTACAAATTTTAATTAGAGGTGAAACCTTTTCATATATTCTTTCTATTTCTTCATTATAGGTATTATCATCATATTCAATAATCTTGAACTTTTTTGTGTCTGAGTAATTTCCTGGATTTATTCTAACCTTTTCCACAATTTCAGCTGAAATTTCTGCAGCTTTTGGAGTGAAATGAATATCAGCAATTAAAGGAACATTATAACCTTGCGTTCTCAATTCATTTTTAATATTTGATAAGTTTTTAGCTGCTCCCACACTTGGTGCTGTAATTCTAACAAACTCGCAGCCTGAGTTAACCATTCTTATTGTTTGGTCAACGGTAGACTTTGTATCCATTGTGTCAGTAGTTGTCATTGACTGAATTCTTATTGGATTATTCCCTCCTATTCCAGAATCACCAATATTTACAGTATGAGACTTTCTTCTTTTGTATCTAAATAAACCTTTATTGAAGAATTTATTCAAAGTATATTATTTAAATGTCACCAAGTTGTGGACGTATGACTATTTCTTCAACTGTAGCTCCAGGCGAAGTATCATATGCAGAGAAAATAGATTTTGCTACGTCATCAACATTTATAAAACGTTCATCAGGTAAGGAAGTTCCGTCCCAGCTTCCTGTACGAGTTGCACCAGGTAAAACAGCAGTTACTTTAATATTTAGTTTTTTAAATTCTTCTCTGAGGCACTGACTAAAACCATAAAGTGCAAATTTAGAAATGCAGTATGAACCTCCATTTTCATATGCAACTTTGCTTGCAATAGAACATATGTTAAATATATGACCAAACTTCTGATTAATAAATTTTTTGGAAAAACCTCTTGTTACCCAATAATTAGAGTAAAGGTTTGTATTAATCATAAATTCTAGTGCATTTTCATCTTCACTCATTAATTCTCCAGGAACAAAAGTCCCTACATTATTAACTAATACATCAATATTATTAGTGTTAGAATTAACAAATTCAACAAATTTATTGCAACCCTCTTTTTGAGATAAATCTGCTTCAATTGAACTAAAAACAATATTTGGATTTACTTTTTTGATCTCATCCTCAACTAATTTTAAATCAGTTTTTTTTCTTGAGCAGGTAAAAATATTAAAATTATTTTCAGCAAATTTTAATAGAGTTGATCTACCCATTCCCTTTGAGCCACCTGTTAGTACTATTGTTTTTTTCATTAGATTAAATTCTCATTTTAATTTAATAATTTGTATGTATATTAATGAAAAATAAGTTAATAAGTTGAAAAATTTTGGTAAGTATATTCTATTTATGATCTCTCTATTGGAGAGAAGAGAGAAATTTAGAACCTATTTCTCCCTAACAATAAATGAATGTATAAAAATTGGGTACGATAGCCTTTTTATTGTTTCAATAGTATCGATTTTTATGGGTGCGGTTACTACCATTCAAACTGCATTTAATTTAGTTGGACCTCTAATCCCTGACTACGTAATATCATTGGTAGTAAGGGACATGACACTATTAGAATTATCTCCTACAATTATTGCTATAGTATTCGCTGGAAAAGTTGGATCAAATATTGCCGGTGAATTAGGTACCATGAGAATAACGGAACAAATTGATGCACTTGAAGTAATGGGTGTAAACTCTTCCTCATACCTTGTGCTTCCAAAAATCATAGCTTCGTTACTGATGTTTCCCATTCTAGTAATTATTTCTGCAACCCTTGCAATTGGAGGTGGATATTTGGCTGGAGTTTTAACAGATGTAATAACAGGTCAAGAGTATATATATGGATTAAGATATGAGTTCAATCCGTTTAATATACCTTTTGCTCTTGTTAAATCATATGTATTTGCCTTTATTGTAGCTTCAATTTCATCTTTTCAAGGATATTATACATCAGGTGGTGCTCTTGAGGTAGGTAAGTCTAGCACTAACGCAGTAACTAACAGTTGTATAGCTATTTTAATAGCAGATTATGTCTTAGCTCAGGTATTATTATGATTGAAATTAAAAATATATCAAAGTCATTTAAGGATAAACAGGTTCTTTTTGATGTCTCTGGAAAATTTGAGAAAGGTAGAACAAACTTAATTATCGGAGCAAGTGGCACTGGAAAAAGTGTTCTTCTTAAATGTCTTGTTGGTCTTCTTGAACCAGATGTAGGAAGTGTTTTGTTTGATGGTAGAGACTTTTCAAGAGCAAATAAAAAGCTCACGACTGAGATAAGAAGAGAAATTGGAATGCTATTCCAAGGAAGTGCTTTATTCGATTCAAAAAATGTTGAGGAAAACGTTAAATTTCCTTTAGATATTCTAACCGATACACCAGAAAAAGAAAAGTTAGAAAAAGTAAATCATTGCTTAGAATTAGTAGGGTTAAATAAAGTAAATCAAAAAATGCCTTCTGAGTTAAGTGGAGGAATGAAGAAGAGAGTTGGCATTGCAAGAGCTATTGTAAATGATTCAAAATATCTATTCTGTGATGAACCTAACTCGGGTCTAGATCCACTGACTGCAATTAAAATTGATGATTTAATTTTAGAACTTACTCAAAAACTAAACACTACAACTATTGTAGTAACTCATGATATGAACTCAGTTGTAGAAATAGGAGAATATATTATGTTCTTACACGAGGGAAAAAAGCTTTGGGAAGGAAATAATAAGAAAATATTAAAAACAAATATTAAACAGTTGAATGAGTTTGTGTTTTCAAATAAATTAATGAAAAAGATTAAATAGTAATCAATCAACTAAAGAAGCAACCCTTTTCTTTATCTTCCTTTTGCTTTCCTGGTCTTTGACATAACTCCTACTCCTATAATACCAGAAAACTGCACCTATAATTATTAGAACATAAGTAGAGGTAAATAAATACACAATCCCAGAATTTATACTAGATGATATTCCAGTACCACCAGAATTAGCATCACTTTCAACAATACCTCTACACATTGAACAGCCTTGAGAAATAGTCTCATGTGTAGAGAATATGAATAAGATAATGATTGAAAATATTTTTTTCATTAGAATTGATAAAAAGGACTTATCATAAAATAAACTATTACACCAGAAACTGATACATACAACCAAATTGGAAATGTGTATTTAACAACCTTTTTGTGTTTATCAATTTTATTTGTCAAAGAGTAATAAAAAGCAAATAAAACGAAAGGCACAACAACTATTGAAAGAAGAATATGTGATATTAGGAAGAAGAAATAAATACTTCTCGAGTCACCCAGATATTTTGTGCTTTCAACTGAGGAATGATAAATGATATACGATAGTAAAAAAATTGCACCAAGTGTAAAAGCTAAAGTGTTTAGTCTTTGATGTAGAACAATATTCTTTTTGTACTTTATAAAATAGAAGGATAAGACCAATAGTAACGAGGTGAGAGAATTAATTACGGCATTAAAGTGAGGTAGTTTATATGTCCACTCTCCAAAAATTGAGATCTTACCGGGCATAAAAAGTAGAAATGCAACGGCTACAGGAATTAGTATTGAAACCGCAACTATAACTTTAACACTCAAATATTTATCTTTCATACCTATTAATTATATCAATCTCAACATTTAATCTATCGTATTCATCGAGATCGTTTAGGTCATAAATACCTCTTACCATTAGTTCTTTATCAAGAAGTAAGACGTGATCATCACCATTATCGGTATCAAAACATTTTTTCCCTTCACTTATATCAAAAAAATTTGTCTCGATTACTTTCCACTCTAAATTACGAGCGGTAGATGATAATGTTATAATTTCAATATTCTTATTTGAATATAATTTATTTAGTAGATTATCAACTAGAGGATTTTTAAGTTTATATCTCACATCAACAAGAAAAACATTATCATTCTTTTCTTTATCTCGAAAATTAAAACTTGACAATGTTTTGTAACAATCATATCTTACTTCTGATACCTCGTATGTATTATTTCCAAAGAACCTTAAAAAAAAATAGATAATTACTGGTAGAAGGATGGAAAATGAAAGAATAAAAACCTTTTTTAGGTTAACCATTAAAAGTAAATAGCTTGGTATATAGCATCAGCTTGTATAAACAAGGCACCTAATAACCAAACAACGAATACTGTTGGAATTAAAATGGTCCACATTAAGGATTTTTGTTCATGAGCTAGGTGCATAAACTCTGCAACTATATATCCTGCCTTTACAAATGTCATACCAATAAATAAAAAGATCTTAAAGCTTTTCCAAGATTCAGGGAACTGAAGAGCAACATAAAATTCTGCTGCCGTGACTAAACCAAGTATAATTGCCACTTTCCAAATCTTCCATATTTTTGATTTATCAGCTGGCTCCGGTTTTATTGTAGAAATTTCTGGTTCAATCATATCCTTAAACTAAATAAAAAAATGTAAAAACAAAAACCCATACTAGGTCAACAAAATGCCAATAGAGGCCAACTTTCTCAACCATTTCATAGTGACCTCTTCTCTCAAGTATACCAACTGTGGCTTGATAAAATATTAAGAAGTTTAATGCAACACCACTGAATACATGAAAGCCGTGAAAACCAGTAATAAAAAAGAAAAAAGCAGCAAAATCAGGAGGTCCGTATTGATTTAATTGAAGGTTTGCACCATAAATCATACTTCCATCAAGAAGTTTTGAACCAGCATCAGTCCCATGAATAAAGTGAGACCATTCCCAAGCTTGGCAACCTAAGAAAACTAGTCCACCAAAAATTGTCCATATCATCCACTTCTCAACTGCCTGTCTATCCATTCTATGGCCTGCCTCAACAGCGAGCACCATTGTTACACTGCTAAGAATTAAAATAAATGTCATTAATCCAACAAATACTAGAGGTAACTCTACCCCATGAAAGAAAGGAAATGCTTCAAAAACTTTTTCTGGCACAGGCCAGTAGGATTGAGAGAAAGAAAAATCAGATAGTGAACCCTCGTACCCTGGATGTCTAAATCTAATAACTCCGTAAGCAATTAAAAAAGCAGAAAATGTAAAAGCGTCTGATATGAGAAAGAACCACATCATAAGTTTTCCATAACTTGCCTTAAATGGTTCAGTTCCTCCTGCCCAAAGGTCCTTATTTGAAGAAGATAAAGTAGCTTGGTTTGCCATTTTTATATATTATAAAAATACAAAGTAATAAATAAATAAACCCACATTCCGGCAAGAAAATGCCAATATGTTGTTGACATCTCAATACTCAGTAAGTTTTTAGAGTGTACATTTAACTTTATTGCTGAATTGTATATATATAATATGAAAATAAGACCGGAGATGAGGTGAAATGCATGCACTCCACTTAAAATATATATGAAGGAACCATCGGGATGTCCAACAAAAAATACTCCACCCTCAACTAACTGAACCCAACCGTAATACTGAAATAGAAGAAATAACGCACCAGTAACAAAGCTTCCTAATAGATATAATTTTTGGTTTTTAAAATCGTCTTTTTTGGTACTAAAATATGAAAGCTGCTTAAAAATACTGCTTAGGATTACCACAATTGTGGAATAGTAAAACATTGAAGGAAGATCGACATTAAATCCACCTGGCTCTCCTTTTTTTACAATATAAGCACTAATTAATGATACAAATATCATTGATATTGATATCATAAATATCCATATTAAGAAAATTTTTGGATTCATTCTTAATATTTTAGGTACTGAATTTTCTTTCATAAAAATTTAAATTTTATCTAAAACATAACTTATTTGAACAATAGGTAAATAAATAAATGAACTAAACATTACCTTAACTGCAGACTCCCTAGAATAATCATTGATAAGCTTAAAAGTTTGAGCTAAAAAAATGATTGCAAGAAATACTGCAACTGCTCCAGATATTATACCCGTAATTCCAAAAATTGTTGGGAGAAGACCTAAAGGAATTAGAAATAGTGTATATATCATGATATTTACAGCTGTCTTTAAATTTTTTTCTCCATTATTTGGTAAAAGTTTAAATCCAACTTTTTTGTAGTCATCATCATACATCCAAGCTATAGCCCAAAAGTGAGGGAATTGCCAGATGAATTGAATACTAAAAATTATTATTGCTTCTAAAGTTACCTGACCAGTTGAGGCTACCCAACCTATGAGAGGTGGAAGTGCACCTGGGATTGCCCCAATAAAAACAGCGATTGGACCAATCTTTTTCATAGGTGTGTAAACAAATGAATAAAGAATTAATGATATAAATGATAAAAGCGCAGAATAAATATTTAAATAAAAGGAAATCAAAAATAAACCTATAATCATAGAAAAAATAGATATTATAACAGACTTATAAATAGATATCCTACCGGTTGGAATAGGTCTCTTATTTGTTCTATTCATCATTTTATCTAAATCTTTTTCTAAAATTTGGTTATTAATTACAGAGGAAGAGCTTATCAGATAACCACCAACTAAAAGAATAAACACATCATTAATATCAACCTTACTCGATGAGATAAAAAAACCAAAAACTGATGATAGAGCAACTAGAAGAGAAAGTCTAAACTTAGTTATCTCAAAGAATAGTTTAATATTTTCGATCATAATATAAAACGCAAATATAGTTTTTGAGAATATAAGATTCATTATACTATGTTTTTTTTAAAGAAAAGTTTAGAAGTAGAATATAAAACTGTAATCCAAATGCTATAAAAGCTATGAAAAGATGTATTGGTTGAAGAATTTTTGGAATTGCAAAATATGCCATACCAGCTCCAACTAAGATTTCAGAAATAATTATAACGAGCATAATTACTGAAAGAAGTTTGAAATAATTGTGTGTTTTAAATTTAAAATAAATAGTTACAACTGTCATTATCTGAAATAAAAGAATCAAAAGAGAGAAAGACCTATGTATTTTAAATGAGCTATTTAAAGATTCTATTATGTTTTCTCTAAAATTAAATCCATATAATTTTAATAACTCATCAACTGACTCTCTTACCTCAGTTCCTAAAACCATTTGAATAATAAATAATGTTAGACTAATAACAATAAAAAAATTAAGAGGCTTACTCCTACTATAATTGTTGTCATTTTTTGAAGATAAATGATAGCAAAGTATAACGTTACATATTATCAATAAAGCTACAATAACATGAAAAGTAATTAGACCTGATAACAGATTTGTTGAGACAACAATTGAACCTACCCATGCCTGGAAAAAGACTAATATTAAAGATAGAAAAGATAATAAAATCAATTTTCGGTTTAATGGTTTTAAAAATATTGAACATAAAAAAACGAATAATAGTGATAATCCTACAAGAGCTCCAATTAATCTATTTATATATTCTGTCCATGTTTTAAAAACATTAAAACTTTCACCTTTTTTAATTTCTGGATCACTTTTAATTTTTTCTGAAAGCTTATTTAACCCAAAAAAAGACAAAACTGAACTTAATCTTTCATTTTTTTTAATTCTTCCTTCAACAAAGATTTTTTCATAATTTTCTGGTAATTGATCAACAGAAGTTGGAGGAATATACATACCAAAACACTTTGGCCAGTCGGGACAACCCATTCCTGAACCTGTGCACCTAACTACCCCACCAGCAAGGATTAGTATGTATAATAGAAATAGGCTAATCTTCGTTGAAAGATTGTAATTTAATCCTAACCAATTTGACATTTTAAAAATCTAAAGATAAATATCTACCTTGATGAATCCTCTGGCATATTTGACTCTGGTGTTTTAGACAAAGGAATATGCTGAGGAATATAATCCTTATCTGATCCAGGTTTACTGTAATCGTAAGGCCATCTCTCTACTTTAGGTATCGCTCCAGGCCAGTTTCCATGACCAGGTTCTCTCGGTGTTGTCCACTCAATGGTATTTGAGTTCCAAGGATTTTTTGGTGCTTTTCTGCCTCTATACATTGAGTAGAAAAAGTTGAAAAGGAAAACAAATTGAGCTACAAAAGTTATTATAGCTGCAAAACTAACGAATGTATTTAAATCAATAAATGATTCAATTCTACCAGTTTCAAAATTTGTAAATGAATAATATCTCCTTGGGAATCCAGCTATTCCAATATAATGAAGTGGGAAAAAAACTAGATAGGCACCAATGAAAGTAACCCAAAAATGAAAATAACCTAATGTCCTGTTCATCATCCTTCCAAACATCTTTGGAAACCAGTGATAAACACCAGCAAAAAGACCAAAGAAAGAGGCGCTACCCATAACTATATGAAAATGAGCAACCACAAAGTATGTGTCATGAAGATTGATATCAACAACTGAGTTTCCTAAGAATAATCCAGTTAATCCTCCAGATATAAAAAATGATACAAGACCAATAGAGAATAACATGGCAGGTGTGAATACAATATTACCTCTCCACAACGTAGCTATATAGTTAAAAGCCTTCACGGCAGACGGAACTGCAATTATTAGCGTTAAAATAGTAAATACAGAACCTAAAAAAGGATTCATTCCAGATATAAACATATGGTGGGCCCATACAACAAATGAAAGGACTCCTATACCAAAGATAGAATAAACCATTGCTCTGTAACCAAAAATAGGTTTTCTAGAGCATGTCGCAATAATTTCAGATGTAATACCGAGTGAAGGTAATATTACAATATAGACCTCAGGGTGACCAAGGAACCAAAACAGGTGCTGAAATAGAATTGCACTTCCACCTTGATTAGATAGAGCTTCACCGGCAATATAAATATCTGATAAGTAAAAGCTTGTTCCAAAAGATCTGTCCATTATCAAAAGTAATGCAGCTGAAAGCAGTACTGGGAATGATAGAACACCTAGTATAGCTGTTACAAGAAATGCCCATATGGTAAGTGGCATCCTAAAGAAAGTCATTCCTTCGGTACGTAAATTGATAACAGTAGTAATATAATTTAGTGAACCCAATAATGCAGAAACAATAAATAATGCCATAGAAACTAACCATAAGGTCATACCCATTCCCGAACCTGATACAGCTTGAGGCAGTGCACTAAGAGGAGGGTAAATTGTCCAACCACCACTAGCAGGGCCTCCTTCGACAAAAATAGAAACAAACATTACTATGCTTGAAAGAAAGAAAAACCAGTATGATAACATATTCATAAAACCACTTGCCATATCTCTAGCACCTATCTGAAGAGGAATTAAGAAATTACTGAATGTCCCACTCAATCCAGCAGTAAGAACAAAAAAGACCATAATTGTTCCATGCATGGTAATTAAAGCTAGATATACTTCAGGGTCAATTTTTCCTTGAGGAGTTAACCAATTTCCAATTATTGGACTAAGTGCTGTTAGATCCATATCAGGAAAACCAAGTTGAATTCTAAACAAAGATGACATTGCACCACCAACTATAGCCCAAAAGATTCCAGTTATTAAGAACTGTTTAGCAATCATTTTGTGATCTTCACTAAATATATATTTAGTTATAAAACTTTGCTCATGATGATCATCATGATGATCATGTTCTTGTACTATAGGTTTGGTTGAGGTTTTAGTAATCTCCATAATTAATCATTTAATACTGCTACGTCTATAGAATTATTTTTTATGAAATTTGCGTAATAATCTGGATTTTTTTCAATCCATGATTTTTGTTCATTTTTCCATTTTATATATTCCCATTCCTCCTCGACTATTACTGTATGCTTCATTGAAAAATGAGCTCTTCCACATATTTTATTACACACAATTTCAAAGTTAAAATTCTCGTTGCCAGTTTCTTCTCTCATCTCAGCAGTCGTTTTGGTTGGTATAAACCACATCTGCGTTGGCATACCTGGTACAGCATTCATTTGAGATCTCATGTATGGTAGATAGACACTATGAATCACATCTCTAGCTTTTATTTTAAAAAGTACAGGCTTTCCTTTTGGTATATGAATTTCTCTTGGCATGAAGTCGTCTAAAGACGATGAATCTGTAAAATCGATTCCGACAATATTATCAACATCAATTAGCTTATAATTAGCATCTCCTAACTCGTTATCTGGACCTGGGTATCTTGAAGCCCATGCAAACTGGTAGCCCATAATCTCAATTACCTCTGCATCTTTAGGGGGAGGTCCCATTATGTTATTCCATTTTACGAGTCCCCATCCAATTAGACCAACAAGTACAATTGCAGGAATGACTGTCCAAACAATTTCTAGTTTATGATTCTCAGGATAGAAATAAGCTTTTCTTTCTTTCTTATACCTATACCTATACCCAAAATAGAACATTACAACTTGAGTTATGATAAATACAGTGAAGGTAACTGCCATTGTAACCCAAAAAAGTAGCTCAACTTCTGGCGCATGTTTAGAAGCCATTGGTAAAAAATAATTTTCAAATTGGTCATAAGAATACCAGAAAATGACAGCAAATGATAGGAACATAAAAACTACTCCAGAAATTGCGTTAAAAGAGTTATTGGAATCTTCGAATGAAGTAGCCATTTTTTTCTTGGCTACACTTAATATTTCTGTTGATCTAAATAGTAAAAAAACTACTGCAAGTGACAAAAAAAGTATGATACCAATTATCAAATTCATAGCGCAAATTTATATACCAAACTCTAAAAAACTTAACTGTAAACTAGTTATTTTTTGATCCAAAGGAAGTTTTGCAAATTCGTTTTTTTTCAACATAAAAATTAAATATCATGATGTAAACTTTCATCTAACATTGGATGATTTTTGGCAACCAAAGGAAGTTTGGTTAAACCATTTAGAATTACAAATAAAAATGCAGATAAAAACAACAAAAGCATACCAATTTCTAAAAATCCAAAACCTCCGTTTTCTTTTAAAACCCCAGGAGTAACCATTAGATAAAAATCTATAAAGTGACCAAATAGAACAATAGGACAAGCGACTTTTAAAAATCTAGTAAATCTTTTACTTGCTCTAGTCATCAAGAAGAGGAATGGAAAAAAGAAGTTCAAAATTAGATTAACCAAAAAGAAAGGATAATAGAAATCGCTATCAAGTCTCTCTACATAATAAATAGTTTCTTCAGGAATATTTGCATAATAAATCAATAGGAATTGAGAGAACCATATATAAGTCCAGAAAACACTAAAAGCAAATACATATTTACCCAAATCATGAATAACACTGTGATTGACAAAATCCAGGTATCCATTATCCCTCAATATAATAATCATATAAGTTATCAAGGCTAAAGCAGAAACCCACCAGCTGGCAAAAACATACCATCCAAACATTGTACTAAACCAATGGGTATCTATTGATAATACCCAATCCCAAGCAGCAACTGATTGAGTAAATGCATAAAAAACTACAAATACTGTAGAAATTGTAAAAAGTTTCTTCCATGATGCTGTTCCACCTAACTTATCTTCTTTTGCTATGTGTTTTAGAATGAGTGCATAGAACAAATACCATATTCCAAGGAAAAATACCATCCTTCCAAGGAAAAAAGGAAGATTCAGATAGGCTTTTTTCCCATCAATAACATAATCATATCTTGGGTCAGATTTGTCATACAAATACTCATGAGTCCAGTGGAAAATATCGTGGTTAGTAATTGCAAATACTATGAGCATGAGCACACTTCCAGGTAGTAACCATCTTCCAATTGCCAGTGGAACTCTTAATATTCCAGCTGACCATCCAGCCTGAGAAACGTATTGGATAGCAACAAAAAATATAGCTGATATTGAAATACCTAAAAAGTAGACAATATTAATCCACAAATTAGAGTAAACTCTTTTATACCAATGAAACTCAGAATGACCGTCTTCTGAAATGTAGCTGGTTACAATTTCGGTTGATTCTTCATGACCATGATCAGAATTTACTAGCTGGTATACCCCAATAAGGCATAGTAAAAGTCCGCCCAAAAAGAGGTAAAGCAGGTTCTTTTTTATTCCTATATTAAAATCAAAAATATCTTTCATATTATTGTTTTTGAAGGGTTTGAACATACTTAACTATCTTCCATCTATCTTCTATTGATATTTGAGATCCGTGTCCCCACATTCTTCCTTTACCATGTGTTATTACATGGAATATATGTCCTTCAGGTTTATCCTTAACAGCTCTAGAGTTATATGCAGTAACACCTTTATAAACAACACCAACAGAACCATCTCCCATTCCCTTCTCACCATGACAATGAACACAGAATCTGTCATAAAGAATTTTTGCTTCTTTCAAAACTTCATCTCCATCCTCAATTGGACTCTTCACAAGAGCCGCAATTTCAAAACTGTCCTTGTGAATTCTATATGGTAGATACCCTCCTCTTTTTACTGTGTTTGGAACAGGCTCTAGCATTGTCATACCATACGGGTTATAAGGATTTGAATTATAAAACTCACCATGCCCATCTTCTGGATTCGAATCTAACCAACTACCAATTTCCTCATCTTTAACTTGTGAGAGAGGCTCATATGGTACTGAGTGGTACATATTAGGAGCATATTCAACACCAGGATAGTCATCTTTTGCTGAGCATGAAATAAAGAAAATTCCAATAAATAAATACAATATTAATTTATTCATTCTTCCATCAATTTAGTATTTGTCTCTGAAGCTCCATTTGATTCTAAAAGTTTTTTTAGTTGGGTTTCTGACATAGAATTTTTCTCAATTTCTATTGCCATGACATGTTTATCATCAGTTGATCTTAAATCAAAAGTTTTTGGTTTTCCCCATGGCTTAAGGTCACTAACTACTAGAAATGTTCCAACCATTCCAAATGCGGCAAGAAGTACAGTCATTTCAAAAGTTACAGGAATAAAAACAGGTAGCGGTAAAAAATCTTTACCTCCAATAATCATAGGCCAATCAATAGTCATCATCCCTATCATCATCGTAAGGGCTAAACAAGTTCCTAAAAACCCAAAACAAAACGCAGCGATAGATAATCTAGATCTTTTATACCCCAACCTATTCTCAATACCATGTACAGGAAAAGGTGAATATACTTCATGAATATTGACACCTTTACCTCTTACAGATGAAATAGCATCTAAAAGAATATCTTCATCATCATAAATTCCAATAACAAACTTTACTCCTTTATCACTCATATTTTATTTTTTTATCTTCTCTCCTGTATGTTTTAAAATACTTTTAACTTCAGCCATATTAATGACAGGAAAATATTTTGAAAAAGCTAAAAATGCCGTAAAAAATAATCCAAAGGTGAAGATATACATACCTAGATCATATATAGTTGGGTAAAACATAGCCCAGCTTGATGGAAGAAAATCTCTGTGGAGAGATGTAACAATTATAACAAATCTTTCAAACCACATTCCAATGTTCACAATTATTGATATTATAAATGTCGCAACTATATTAGTTCTTATTTTCTTAAACCAGAAGAGTTGAGGTGAAATAACATTACACGTCATCATTGACCAGTATGCCCACCAATAAGGTCCAGTTACTCTGTTATAGAATGCATACTGTTCGTATTCAACACCTGAGTACCATGCCATAAATAATTCTGTTAAATAAGCTATTCCAACTATTGAACCAGTAACAATAATTACAATATTCATCAGCTCTAGGTGCTTAATTGTTATGTAGTCTTCGAGGTTATAAACTTTTCTAGTTATAATTAATAATGTTAATACCATAGCAAACCCAGAGAAGATAGCTCCAGCAACAAAATAAGGAGGGAATATAGTCGTATGCCAACCAGGAATTACTGATGTAGCAAAATCCATTGAGACGATTGTATGAACTGATAATACCAAAGGAGTAGCCAACCCTGCAAGTACTAAAGATACTGTTTCATATCTTGACCAAGTCTTAGCAGCACCATCCCATCCAAAACTAAGACCTCCATATATGAAGGCTGATATTTTTCTACCTGCTTTTTTTGCTCTATCTCTAATAGTTGCAAAATCTGGAATTAAACCTATATACCAGAAAACAAGAGAAACTGAAAAGTATGTTGTGATTGCAAAGACGTCCCACAAGAGAGGGCTTGCAAAATTCACCCATAACGATCCGTATGTATTTGGTAATGGTAATACCCAAATTAGACCAATCCAAAGTCTCCCCATATGCAACAATGGAAACATAGCTGCACAAATCACTGCAAAAATTGTCATTGCCTCAGCAGATCTATTGATTGCCATTCTCCACCTTTGCCTAAACAATAAGAGTATAGCAGAAATTAATGTTCCAGCATGTCCAATTCCTACCCACCAAACGAAATTAGTAATATCCCATGCCCACATTACAGTCTTATTTAAACCCCACATACCAATTCCATCCCAAAGAGTTCTATAAACTGCATATGCACCGACTACTAAAGTGATATTAGATAATATCATAGCTGCATACCAAGAAAGCGAAGGCTTTTCTTCAACTCTTTTGCATATATCTTCCGAAACATCTTTTAGAGTTTTACCTCCAGTTATTAAAGGTTTTCTAAGTTTAGACTCTACGTGCATATTATGCTATTTTTTTATTTCTTATTTTTCTCAAATACCAAACATTCGGACTTACCCTAATTTCATCAAGGACGGCGTAAGCCCTTTCCTCTTTTAATTTTAGAGTTGCCTTATCAATTTTTTCAACTTGTAAATGCTTTCTTACTCGACTATTATTATCATTAACATCACCAAATATAATTGCATCTGTAGAACAAGCAGTCTGACAGGCAGTTTTGACATCACCATCTTTCAATCTTCTCTTCTCAGTTTTAGCCAATAATTTCCCTTGCTGAATTTTCTGTACGCAGAATGAGCATTTCTCCATTACCCCTCTAGATCTAACCGTAACATCAGGATTTAAAACCATTTTACCAAGATCATTATTCATTGCAATATTCTTATCAAACTGCTCATTATCATGATATTTAAACCAATTAAATCTTCTCACCTTGTAAGGACAATTATTAGCACAGTATCTTGTTCCTATACATCTGTTATATGTCATTTGATTTAGGCCTTCACTACTATGAGTAGTAGCTGCAACAGGACAAACAGTCTCGCAAGGAGCATTATTACAGTGCTGGCACATCATTGGCTGGAATGTCACATCAGGATTTTCTGCAGCAATTTCTAATGCTTGTAAGTCATCGACATCACCATCACTAGAATAGTATCTATCAATTCTTAACCATGACATTTCTCTTCTGTTAAGTACCTCCTCTTTACCAACAACAGGAATATTGTTTTCAACTTGACAAGCAATTACGCAGCTACCGCAGCCAGTACAGGCGTTCAGGTCAATTGACATTACCCAGTGATGATTTTTATATTCGTGACCATTCCAAAGAGTAACTTCCTCCGGCTTTTTGTATCCTTCACTGGTTGCTACCTTGAATTGATATTTACCTGCATAAGCATCTTTTTTATACTCATCTAATGAAGTTTCTTGAATCACACTTTCTCTTCCCATTATCGTGTCATGGGTTTGTGTTTGAGCAATTCTATAATCTTTTAATGTATTTTCTAATTTTATATTACCTACCGTAAAATTTTGGAAAGATGATTCACTATCCAGTAATTGGTTTGCGTCAAAACCAACACCATCACCTACTGGACCAACAAGTTTTCTTCCATATCCCAAAGCTAGTCCAATAGTACCTTCAGCTTGTCCTGGCTGAACAATTACGGGTATTTCATATGATTCATTGTTGTGTTGTAATGAAAGTAAATTGGTAGTCATTGTCCCAACGTCTGTTTTTACATTCAGTTTACTTGCATCTTTCGGGTTAATAGAAATATAATTGTCCCAACAAACTTTAGATATAGGGTCCGGCATTTCCTGAAGCCATGGGTTATTTGATTGAATACCATCACTTACTGTCATGTTGTGGTATAGATTTAATTCAAAGTTTTCAAGATTTGACTCTCTATCAATTAGTGTTAAAATATTATTAACCTCAGATATCCTATTCTTATAGGAATTTGGTAGAGGATTTCTATTTTTTAAGTTTTTATCTACTATTTCAGCAACTCCGTCATGTAATAAACTATCCCAAAAAATTTGAAAAGGCTCATTAGATTTAAGTAATTTTTGCTTTTTTCTCCAATTATTCTTTAAAAGAGAAAAATAATTTTCTTTAGAATCGATCCATTTCAAAAACGTATCCTGAGACTGTCTCGTATCAAAAATTCTTCTTATAGTAGGCTGACTAAAACTGTAGTGGTTATCCATTGGCTCGTAATCATTCCATGATTCTAGAAAATGAGAATCTGGAGCAATCACATTACATAAAACCGAAGTCTCATCAATTCTGTCAGAAGTAGATATTTTAAGTGGAACATCATCTAAAGCATCTCTAATCTTTGATGAAAGATAATGATCATAAACTGGGTTAGAATTAAGAAATATTACCCCATGAACAGATTTTTTCTCAAGATCTGAAATAAATTCAACCATTTTGCTATCATCACCTTTTCTGGTGTTGTAACATTTATTTAGATCTATTGTATTACCATAATTTCTTAGTAACTCATTAATCATAATTACAATGGATTGCACATTTTTGTCATTTGAACCGGATATAACTATTGATGAGCCAATATTTTTTATAAGGTCATCAGCAGCCTTATTCAAAATTTCAAGATTTATAAAATCCTTTCTAGATTTATTATAATTAATATAATCTCTACTTGTTCCAATTTTTGAATTTAATATATTCCAAAGTTCAGCAATATAAATTTTTGAATGGGATGTCTTTATTGGAATTCTATGATCTGAATTTGCACCTGTAAGAGATAAATTTGACTCAAAAGTGTATAGTCTTGACATCTCTCTCTTGTCTCTACTAACAACTCTCTGAGAGGTAAACTGTTTATTAAATAAAGTGTGATTAAATGAACTTCCAAGAAAATCATATCCAAATGAGACAACTGTTTTTGCCTTTGAAAAGTCATAATATGGGATTTTACGTATACCGAATGAATCCTCGTTAGCATCAAGCATTCCAGAATAAGATGATGTATCGTACTCAACATGAATAATATCAAATTTTTTACTGAATCTGTCAATAACATCAAGAGTTGATGGACTATTGATTGAATGACTAACTACATATATTTTTTTAGAGCCCTTTTTTGTTAACTCATCTTTAACAAAATTATCAACTGCCCTCCAATTTGATTCTTTATTGTTTAATATAGGATATTTTAGCCTCTGCTTATCGTATAGGGTTAGGACTGATGATTCAACCTGAGATGAGGTAGACCCTAAACTAACCTTTGAATATTTATTACCATCTAACTTGATAGGTCTTCCCTCTCTAGTCTTAACTAGTACGCTGCAACAATCGCTTCCCATTGAAAAAGTTGAGGCATAATAATTTGGAAGTGATGCATCAACATCAACTGGTTTATCAACATAAGGGATAGCGTACTTCACTGGTGCCTCACAAGCAGCAGCAGACACAGCAGCTAAACCAAACCCCATCATCTTTAAAAAATCTCTCCTTGAATTATCCGAAGAACCTTGAATTGGCAAGAATTCAGGGAATTCATTTTGAGAATTCTTAATAAATGTTGGATCGTTCTTTAGTTGTTCAATCCCTTTCCAGTATGTTTTCTTTCCTTCACTCATTTTTAATAATGGCATTTTGAGCACTCAAGCCCACCAATGTCTTCAACTTTTAAAGGTTCCTTAGAAGAACTTTTATGAAGTTCAACTAATTTATCATAATAATCATTTCCTTTTGAATTTATTTCAGATTCTCTGTGACAATTTATACACCAACCCATAGTAAGCTCAGAGTATTGATACACAACATCCATCTCTTCAATTGGACCATGACAGGTATTACACTCAATCCCACCAACAGCTACATGCTGAGAATGATTAAAATATGCTAGATCAGGTAAGTTGTGTACCCTTACCCATTCAATTGGTCTATTTTCTTCGTAAGCAGTTAATATTTTTTGAATCTCAGGCTTATCAGTATTAATAACTCCATGACAGTTCATACAAATATTTACTGCGGGAATATTAGCGGATTTTGATATATTAACACCTGTATGACAATAATTACAATCAATCTCATACTGACCAGCATGTATTTTATGTGAGAATGCAATAGGTTGAGTGGGTTGATAGTTTTGTTGTATTCCAATAGTATATAATCCATCGATACAAGATTTTACAAAAACAGCAATAAATACAAAAGATGCAATACCAACTACTTTATTGCTTTTTATAAATTCATTAATCTTAAAGCCGCTATCAACTATCTCTTTGTCGTCGTCATCTAATAGTTTTCCTTTATTCTGATTATCCTTTAGTATGACATATTTTTTTGAAAGGTTTGTAAACCTAAATAATATAAAAATGAGCAGTAAGAGTAAGAAAATATTAAGTCCCAGAGATAAATAAAAATTATCTGATGATATTGAAGAAGAAACTTCACCACCCTCAACGATATTGTCAACAACTGCAACCTGAACTTCCTTGGCAGATTCACTTTTAATGTAGGTTAAAATTGAGTTCAATTCCTCATCTGAAAAATCGAAGGAAGTCATCAGTGTTTGATTATACTGATTGTATAAATCAACAGCGTATTCGTCACCACTTTTGATTACTTTTTGTGAGTTCTTTATGAAAGCGTAAATCCACTCCTCGGACTGTCTCTCATGTACGTCTCTAAGTGCTGGACCTATTACAACCTCATTGATTGCATGGCATACCGTACAATTACCTTTAAATAACGACTCGCCACTGCTAACAATATTTTGATCAAATGCCTCATCCTGTTCATTTTGAGCTGATAATTGGTACATGTTAGATAAAAGTAAGGACAGAAGTATTATGCCAAAATTTTGGGAAAAAATACGACTTATATAAGTCAAATTTTTAGTTAATCTTGTAAGCATTTAAGCACAAATGTTTTAGTCGAGACAAATGTAATATCGGAAGTATAAACTTCAAAAAATTATCAGTATATATATTAATTTAGAATTATTCTAAATAGGGATTAGTATGGTTTTTTGATATCTTGTTCTTTTATTAATCTCCTAAGTATCTTTCCGACATTTGATTTTGGTAATTCATCTGCATATCCAACAAATTTTGGGCATTTATAATTTACAAGTTTTTCTTTGCAGTATTTTTTAATTTCTGAAGTATTCAAAGAGCTATCTTTCTTAACAATTACTGCTTTTACAGCTTCACCTGTTCTTCGGTCTGAAACTCCTATAACTCCTACTTCAAGAACCTTTGGATGGGATGAAATTACATTTTCTACTTCATTTGGATATACATTAAAACCTGAAACCAATATCATTTCTTTTTTCCTATCAACTATTTTAAGAAATCCAGAATTATCAATCATCGCAATATCTCCTGTATGTAACCAACTATCTTTTAAAACCTCTTTAGTTTCTTCATTTCTTCTCCAATACCCTTCCATTACTTGAGGTCCTTTTATACAAAGCTCACCTCTTTTACCAATACTTACCTCTTTATTTTTATCATCAACTAACTTAATGTCTGTGTCTGGAACAGGAATGCCTATTGTGCCAATTTTATTCGTACCATCTAAAGGATTAATTGAAACTACAGGAGAGGTCTCAGTCAATCCATACCCCTCCACAAGAGGACAGCCTGTAATACTCTCCCACTTTTGAGCAACTGTGTCTTGAACCGCCATTCCACCTCCAAATGCAACTTTTAGTTTTGAAAAATCAATTTCTTTAAATTTAGAATTATTAAGTAATCCATTGAATAATGTATTTACCCCAGTAATAATTGAAAATTTTTTATCACTAATTTCTTTTATAAAATTAATCATATCTCTAGGATTAGTAATTAGAATATTTCTTGCACCATAACCAAACATCACTAAACAATTGCATACAAGAGCAAAAATATGATATAAGGGTAAAGCGGTTATAACTACTTCCTCACCTTCATTTAATTTAATTGACAGAAATTCTGAAACCTGCATTACATTTGAAAGAACATTTTTATTTGATAGCATGGCTCCTTTGGATATACCTGTTGTTCCTCCTGTATACTGAAGGAATGCAATATCACTTGATCGAATATCAATTCTTTTAAATGAATATTTCATACCGGATTTTAAAGCACTTGAAAAATTTACTGATTTAGGTAGATTATACTTTGGAACCATTTTTTTAATGTACTTAACAGCAAAATTCACAAATTTACCTTTTATCCCTCCGATCATATCTCCTATATCTGATATTATAACATGTTCAATATATGTTTGATCTAAAATCTCTTCAAGTTTACTCGCAAAATTTGAAAGTATAAATATTGCTTTGCATTTTGAATCTTTGAACTGATGAAGCATCTCATCTGGTGTATATAGAGGGTTTGTATTCACAACTATTATACCTGATCTCAATGCACCAATTAAAACTACTGGATATTGAAGTAAATTTGGGGTTTGAATGGCTAATCTATCACCTTTCTTTAACTTGAGGTCATACAACAAATAATTTGAAAATGCCTTTGAAAGATTATCAATCTCAGAATATGAGATTTTTTTACCCATATTTTCGTATGCAATATTATTGGAATATTTTTTGAATCCATCTTCAAAAAAATCAACTAAGGATTTATATTCATCTAAATCAACATTAAATTTTACTCCTTTTGGATAATTATCTAACCAAATTTTTTTCATTATCAATTAATCTTTTAAATATCTAATATTTAAAAGTAAATAAAAAACGATAAAAAGAAAGGGGATATCAATTCTGATGACCCCCTTATAAACAACATTAACCCAAAAATGAATTATTAATCTATTTAAAAAAGATCTTAAATCTTCTATTTGTTGTAATTATCTATATAAAACTTGGAAAAATTTAAAAATAATTGAATATTTATTGAAATTAATATAAAATTTACAAAATAAATACTAAAAAGTGAGCCCTAATTACCAAATTGATAATATCGACCTGAAAATCCTTAATGTTCTCTCAAAAAATGCTAAAATGCCATATACTGAAGTAGCAAAAAAAGTATTCGTATCAGGCGGAACAGTACACGTGAGAATGAGAAAACTTGAAAAGATGGGGGTAGTGAGAGGAACAAAACTTGATATTGACTATGATAAATTAGGTTATAACATATCAAGTTATATGGGTATTTATCTAGAAAAAAGTTTTTTATATAAAGAGACAGTAAAATCTTTAAAAAAAATCCCTGAAATTGTTGAAATACATGCTATTACGGGACAATACACCATATTTATAAAGATAATATGTAAAGATACTTCTCATTTCAGAAATTTCCTTGATACAGTACATAAAGTCAAGGGTATCACTAGGACAGAAACATTCATGTCGTTTGAGGAAACAATTTTAGATGGTTTAGCGTTAAATTGAGCGTTTTAGCCATTTTCTTAGCTAAAGTAGTTTTTGTTAGTTAAATTTGCGCTTAGAAAGACTTATGAGTAAAGACGACAAAATATTAAAGGATTTTACCTCCAAAGAATACGAACATGGATGGTCAGTAGACTTCGAAGTAGATCAGGCACCAAATGGTCTCAACGAAGACATAGTTAGATTAATATCTAAGAAGAAAGAAGAACCAAACTGGCTACTTGAATGGAGGTTAGATGCGTTTGAAACTTTCAAGAAAATGAAAATGCCAAACTGGGCTAATTTAAAAATTCCTGAAATAGACCTTCAATCAATATCTTATTATTCTGCTCCTAAAAAGAAGAAAGAGCTTAAATCAATGGACGAAGTTGATCCAGAGCTAATTAAAACTTTTGAAAAACTAGGTATTTCTCTCCAGGAGCAAAAGAGGTTAAGTGGGGTCGCAGTTGATGCTGTAATTGATTCAGTCTCTATTGGAACAACATTTAAAGATAAATTAAGTGAACTTGGGATAATATTTTGTTCCTTCTCTGAGGCAGTTAAGGAACATCCCGACTTAGTTAAAAAATATCTTGGTACAGTAATACCTTCAAAGGATAACTATTTTGCTGCTCTAAATTCTGCAGTCTTTTCTGATGGATCTTTTTGTTATATACCTAAAGGTGTAAGATGTCCTATGGAATTATCAACATATTTTAGGATTAACGCCTCTAATACAGGTCAATTTGAAAGAACCCTTATTATTGCTGATGAAAGTTCATACGTGAGTTATCTTGAGGGATGCACTGCTCCAATGAGAGATGAAAACCAGTTACACGCGGCAGTTGTTGAGATTTTTGCAGCAAGTAATGCCGAGGTAAAATACTCTACTGTACAAAATTGGTATCCAGGAGATAAAGATGGAAAAGGTGGTATTTACAATTTTGTGACAAAAAGAGGTATATGTTCAGGCGATAACTCAAAAATTAGCTGGACCCAAGTAGAAACTGGTTCAGCCATTACATGGAAATACCCATCATGTGTACTAAAAGGAAACAATTCAATAGGTGAATTTTATTCAGTTGCAGTAACAAATAACTATCAGCAAGCTGATACAGGAACTAAAATGGTGCATATTGGTAAAAATACCAAATCAAAAATCATCTCAAAAGGTATATCTGCTGGAAACTCACAAAACAGTTACAGAGGTCAAGTTAAAGTTATGAATAGAGCATCTAACTCAAGAAATTTTTCTCAGTGTGACTCTCTTCTTCTTGGAAATAAATGTGGAGCCCATACATTTCCTTACATTGATATTGACAATAAATCCTCAATGGTAGAGCACGAGGCGACCACATCAAAAATTGGAGAGGATCAAATTTTTTACTGTCTCCAAAGAGGAATGGATGAAGAAAATGCTATTGCCCTAATAGTAAACGGATATGCAAAAGATGTTTTAAAACAACTACCAATGGAGTTTTCAGTTGAAGCTCAAAAATTACTTTCTCTCACACTTGAAGGAAGTGTAGGATAAACTTTAAATAAACAACATGTTAAAAATTAAAAACTTACATGCGTCAGTTGAAGACACTAAAATTTTAAAAGGTTTAAATCTTGAAGTCAAAAGTGGTGAAGTTCATGCAATCATGGGTCCAAACGGTTCTGGAAAAAGCACTCTGGCATCGGTCATAGCAGGTAGAGAAGATTATGATGTAACTGACGGTGAAATTAATTTTCAGGGAACTGATCTAGGAGAGCTTGGGCCAGAGGAAAGGGCAAGAGAAGGGATATTTTTAGCTTTTCAATACCCTGTTGAAATTCCTGGTGTATCTACAACAAACTTTATGAAGACAGCAGTAAATCAGATTAGAGAATCAAAAGGAGAAAAACCTTTAGATGCCGTTGCGTTTCTCAAGTTAATGAAGGAAAAGATGAAACTTGTGAATATAAGACAAGACCTGCTCAGCAGATCAATAAATGATGGTTTTTCAGGAGGTGAAAAAAAACGAAATGAAATTTTTCAAATGGCCATGCTCAATCCTAAGTTATCAATTCTTGATGAAACAGATTCTGGATTAGATATAGATGCGTTAAAGATAGTATCCAACGGAGTAAATGCTCTAAAATCGAAGGAAAATGCTACAGTAGTAGTAACACACTATCAAAGATTACTTGATTATATTGTTCCTGACTTTGTCCACGTACTAATTGACGGAAAAATTGTTAAGTCAGGTGATAAAAATCTTGCACTTGAGTTGGAAGAAAAAGGATACGACTGGATCAAGCCAGGAAACTAAAATTCAAAAATGAATATTACAAAAGATTTAAAAAAACTGGTAAGTAAAGAAGAGGATATCAATTTAAAAAATAAGAAGACAGATATTCTGGATTCCTTAGATCTCACTTATTCACTTCAGAAAGAGGAATATAAGTATACCCCACTTCTCAAAATCGTAGATAAAAAATTTGACCTACTGAAAGAAAATAAAGATCAAATCAGTCAAAAATCTTATGAAGAGGTTGCAAAATTTGTTAACTCTAAATTTTATCTTATTTCGGTTGACGGATATTTTAAGAGTGAGCTTTCAAATATTCCCCCTAAAGTTAAGATTAAAAAATATTCAGAACTTGAGAGAGAAGAGAAAGACACTTTTGAGAACATGTATCAAAAACATGATGACTCTAAATCAGATTTTTTTAGCTCGTTGAATTCAATCATCCACGAAGATTGTCTAACTATTTCAGTAGATAGTAATACAGTCCTCAAAGAGCACATTACCATCATTAATATCAATGAAAATTATGATGTTAATAATTATAGAAAAATGATTTTTTGTGATAAAGGATCAGAAATCTCAATTTTTGAACGTTTCATTAATTTAAAAAGTGATGAGAATTTTTCATCCTCAGTAAGCGAGATATACCAAGCTGAAAATTCTAAACTTAATTATTATTCTGCACAAGACTTTAAAGAAAATTATCATTACAATAGTATCAACGTATTTCAGAAAAGAGACAGTGTATCAAACTTTTTTACTATGAGTTTTTCAGGGTCAATTGTCAGAAACAACTTAAATATATGTCTTCATGACAAGTCTTGCTACACCAATATGTATGGTTTCTATGCGATGAATGATAAATCTCTCATTGATAATCATACGAGTGTTGATCATGTTGATGAAAATTCACTTAGTAACGAACATTATAAGGGAATTATGGGTGGAAGATCAAATGGAGTTTTTAATGGTAAGATATTTGTAAGAAAAAAGGCGCAAAAAACAAATGCATTTCAATCAAATAACAACATTATACTTTCGGACAAATCAAAAGTTAACACAAAACCTCAGCTTGAAATCTGGGCTGATGATGTGAAGTGTTCCCACGGATGTACAGTTGGACAAATGGATGATGATGCAATTTTTTATCTTATGTCTAGAGGAATTTCAAGAAAAGATTCAATAAGTCTTCTTCTTTCTGCATTTAGCTCAGAAATAATTGAAAAAATTACAGATGAGAAAATGAAGTCTTTATTAACTGAGTTAATTAAAAAACAACTTGAAAAGTTTAATGATGAGTAACTTTCCTGTATCAGACATCAGAAATGATTTTCCTATCTTAGAAAGAAAAGTTAACAACAATGATTTAGTCTATTTTGATAATGCTGCGACTACACAAAAGCCGAATACTGTAATAGACGCATTATCTGACTACTACAAAAATATTAACTCAAATATTCACAGAGGTGTGCATCACTTAGCTGAGAAAGCAACTGAAGAGTTTGAGGAAACTAGGGAGATAGCCAGAAATTTTATTAATGCAAATTCAATAAGTGAAATTGTTTTTACGAGAGGTGCAACTGAAGGAATTAATCTTGTGGCTTCATCTTACTGTAAACATTTCCTAAAAAAAGGTGATGAAATTATAATTTCTGAGATGGAACACCATTCCAATATTGTTCCATGGCAAATGATTGCAAAAGAGAAAGAGCTTATCATTAGAACTGTAAAAGTTTCCGGTAATGGCGAATTAGATATCAACCAGTTCAAAAATTTAATTAACAACAAAACAAAATTTGTTTCGATAGTTTATATTTCAAATACTCTTGGAACAATAAATCCTGTTAAAGAAATTACTAAAATTTCAAAAGATGCTGGTGCTGTTGTTATGGTAGATGGAGCACAAGCAACCTCTCATAAAAATGTTGATGTTAAAGATATAGGCTGTGATTTTTTTGTATTTTCAGCTCATAAAATGTACGGCCCCACAGGTGTTGGAATTCTTTTCGGTAAAGAAAAAATTCTTGATAAAATGCCACCTTACATGGGAGGGGGTGAAATGATCAAAGACGTCTCTTTCGATTCAACAACTTATAATAAATTACCTTATAAGTTTGAGGCAGGCACTCCAAATATTGGGGATGTAGTTGGCTTCAAAAAAGCAATTGAATACATCAAAAAAATAGGCAGAGATAAAATATATGAATACGAGAATAGTATAAGAGACTACGCTCATGAAAAGCTTATAAAGATTGATAGAATCAATCTTGTTGGGACATCTAAAAATAAAATAGGAATTTTTTCTTTCTATGTTGATGGTTTTCATTACTATGATTTAGGGTTATTCCTTGATGCTAAAGGAATAGCCATAAGGACTGGACATCATTGTACACAACCTCTAATGGAAAAAATGAAATTAGATGGA
>CACPHX010000006.1 GCA_902633975.1 uncultured Marinoscillum sp. | reverse complement strand
ATAAATCGATCTATGATAATCATCTCCGAATATGTATTTAACATATTTTTTTTTTTCAAATGTCTGTAATTGATTGATCTTTCTAGCATGAGTTTCAATTAGTTCTCCATCATAATCAAAAGAGAAAATCACAAAATAATTATGAGTGTAACCACCAAATGTTGGATTAATTCTTCTATCATAAGTTCCAGAATATGTATTGTAAAAAGGAACATATTGATCATTACTAAAACTATCATTATTATTATTTGATTTAAGTGATTCTATGGTTAAAAAAATTTTATTATTGTATATTAATATTGAGTCAATGTAAAATTCCTCTCTAATTCTAAATTTTTTATTTTTCTTATGGTTTGTAAGATTAATTAGAGGGCTTAATTTTTCAAAAAGGTGAACTTTTTGAGTTACTGCCATATTATTATCTAATTTATTGTATTGTATTCCAACTGATTCTCTAGATCTTTTGTTGCTAAGTATAGATATTGCGTATTTGTTTTCTAAAAATCTAGTTTCAATTACTGAGAAATCTTTATTTTCAATCTTTATTTTATCTCTTGAATTCCCATTCAAATCATATATACTTCTTGAAATAACTTTTAATCCATTTGAATTATCTTCTGATACTATTACACCGAAAGTTGATGAATTTATTTTATTGATTTTTAAAACATTTTTATCATAATTCATGAATTCATAGATATTATTGAGTTGATTATTATCAATATTATATATACTAATTAAATTTTTTGAATTATTTGTCTTTGATAGAAAAACAAAGTACTTCTTAAAGTATAATACTTTTTTAACCTCAAGGCTTAGAGGAAAATCCATTTCCTGATAAATGATATTTCTCTTTTGAGAAGAATATTTGATGATTAAATATTTTTTGTCGTTTGAGTAATTTTTTTTGAAAAATAAATGGAAGTCACCTTTATATTCATCAATTATTTATAAAATATGATCTATCAAGTGATATGGTTGTATCGTTAATAGATTGAAAATTATAATCTAGCAGCTTTATATTCCATTTTAAATCTTTTTCACTTTCATTTTCTCTCAATAAAAAGATATGATCTTTACTTACTGATAAGTAATTATTCCTATTTAAAAAATCTATTTCAAATTCAATTCTTTTTTTTTGATCAATTATACTTTCTAAATTATCTTGAGATTTAAGATTTGAAAGAGTAAGTAAATTTGAAATTAATAAAAGGAATAAAGTATTGAAAATTTTAATCATCCGTTTATCTTCACTCGGTGATGTTATTTTAACAACTCCAGTACCAAGATTATTGAGGAAAAAGTTTCCAAATAGTGAGATACATTTCATAACAAAGTCTGAATACTCAGATATCTATATTAACAATAATAATGTAAATAAGGTTATTATTCTTAAGCAAAACTTAAAAAAAACAATCAAATTTTTAAAGTCTGAAAAGTATGATTTAGTTATTGACCTCCATAATAACTTAAGATCAAACATTATAAAGTATTCATTATCAGTTCAACATTTAACATATAATAAACAGTCTTTTGCAAGATGGCTATTTTCAAATTTGAAGATTAAGTTAGTAATAAAGCATATTACTAAATCATATATTGAAACGTTGAATAATCTTGATATTGAAGATGATAATAAAGGATTAGATCTTTTTTTACACGAGAAAGACTTATATGATATTAATAAGATGCCAATTGAATTTAGAAATGGTTTCTATGTCCTTGTCCTTGGTGGAAAATATAAAACCAAAAGGCTACCAATTGAGAAATCGATTGAATTGTGTGATAAGATAAATAGGCCCATTGTCCTTATTGGAGGAAAAAATGAATATCTTGATTCATTAAAAATTGAAAACTTTTTCAGAAAAGAAAAAGACGATGATGATGTTTCAGATTTACTAAATAAGAGAACTAAAATACACAATTTATGTGGTAAACTATCAATATTGGAGTCTGCATGGATTTTAAAACTCTCAAATGTTGTTTATTCAAATGACACTGGCTTTATGCATATAGCATCTGCATTACAAAAGAGGGTGGTTTCTATTTTTGGTTCCACACATCCTTCTTTAGGTTTTTATCCTTACAAAACTAATTTCTATGTATACCAAAATACTAATCTTAGTTGTAGGCCATGTACAAAAATTGGTTTTAATAGATGTCCTGCTGGTCACTTTAAATGCATGAATGAGTTAAAATTTGATCATATCATATTATGAAAAAATTGATTATTGTAAGACATTCAAAATCAAGCTGGAAAGATAGTAGTCTATCGGATTTTGATAGACCTTTAAATAAAAGAGGAAAAAGAGATGGGAAAAAAATGTCTGAGTTTTTATCTCAATACATAAAATCTATTGACCTTTTACTTAGTAGTTCATCAAATAGAACCATATTAACTTCAAAATATTATAAAGATTCATTGCAAATCAAGAACTCAATTTTTACTGAAAGTCTTTATCATGCATCAAAAAAAGAAATTATTGAAAATTTCTATAATATTGATTCTTCAGTAAATTCAATTTTACTCATTGGTCATAATCCTGGACTCACAGAATTCATAAACTTTTCAACTGACGAAAATCTTTTTAATTTACCGACAACTGGAACGGTTATAATTGAATATCCCATTGAAAAGTGGATAGAATTAGAATACGTATCTGGTAAAGTGAAACTACTGAAATTCCCAAAACAGATCTAATTATAGAATATATTCACTTAAATCTTTATTTTGAGTAATTGAGTTTAATTTATCTTCAACCATTTTTTTGGTGATCACAACTTTTGCATTAGGTCCGATTTTTTCAGGAATGTCAAATAGAATTTCATTTAGTAATTTACTCATTACAGTGTGAAGTCTTCTTGCTCCAATATTTTCTATTTCAGAATTTATAATAAAAGCCTTATTTGAAATTTCTTTTAATGCATCATCATTAAAAATTATTTCTACATTTTCGGCTTTTATTAATGCCTTATATTGTTTTGTTAGAGAATTCTTTGGTTCACATAATATTTTAAGAAAGTCTTCCTGGGTTAAATTATCTAGTTCAACTCTTATAGGAAATCTACCTTGAAGTTCTGGAATTAAATCAGATGGTTTGGAAAGATGGAAAGCACCTGCAGCAATAAATAATATGTGGTCAGTTTTTATAACTCCATATTTAGTGGTTACTGAAGTTCCTTCTACAATAGGAAGAAGATCTCTCTGCACACCTTCTCTACTTACGTCAGGACCACCACCTTTACTGGAGCTGCCGCTTATTTTATCAATCTCATCAATAAATATTATTCCAGTATTTTCTGCTTTATTTATTGCTTCCTCTTTAACTTCATCCATGTCTATAAGTTTTGAAACTTCTGACTCTAATAATATTTTCTTTGCTTCCCCAATAGTAACTTTTCTTTTCTTATTTCTCTTTGGCATCATGTTACTTATCATATCTTGAAGATTTATCATTGAGGACTCGTCCATCATTCCACCACCAATCATACCAATTCCAGAATTGTTAGGCTTTTGAACTGAGATTTCTATTTTTCTATCGTCAAGTTCTCCATTTTTAATTTTCTGTTTGAATTTATCTCTGGTTTTTTCATTTATTTCCTTATCAGTATTATTTTCTTTTTTCTCAAGACTCAAATTGATGTTTGACTGAACTTTGTTAACTGGTGGAATTAATATATCAAGAATTACATTATTTACGCTTTCTTCAGCCTTGACTTTCACTTCTTCTTTCTTGATGATTTTTACTAGATTGACAGATTGTTCAACAAGGTCCCTAACCATACTTTCAACGTCTCTTCCTACATAACCCACTTCTGTAAACTTTGATGCTTCAACCTTTGTAAATGGAGCATCAGAAAGTTTTGCTAACCTTCTTGCAATTTCAGTCTTTCCAACACCTGTAGCTCCAATCATAAGAATATTATTTGGAATTATTTCATTCTTAATCTCATCATTAACATTTAACCTTCTCCACCTATTTCTCAGAGCAATTGCAACATTTCTTTTGGCTTCCTTCTGGCCAATTATATATTTATCTAACTCATTTACAATTTCTTGAGGAGTCATATTTTTTATGTTTTCCATAATCCAAATTTAAAGTCTTTTTAAGTTATAACTTAAAGATATTGCGTTAGTACTTGAAATAGAGTTTATCACAACCCTTGAATAATTAACAATAAATCTACTTAGTAATAACTCAATACCATACGATATGCCATTAATTTTAGTTGAGTTTGGCAATTTCATATTATTATATATTTTGTGATTGTATCCCAATTGAATAATCATAAATTTAGAGAGAATACCCTCTAATCCAATAGATATATTATTATTTTCTATGTTTTTAACATAATATCTGTAAGTTACTGAAAACCTTATAGGCATGTATTCTGGTTTAATAGTACTTCCTAAATTTATGTTGAAAGGAATTATATCTTCTTCGTAAAATATCAATCCAAAATTTTTTATTACTAGTCCAAAATTTATTTTATTATTTGTGAATGGTGAATAAATTGCCCCAGCATCTATTAGTATGCCACTTTTTCTTTCCTCAAATAATTTAGAGTAGAAATAATTCACATTTGATCCCGCTATGAAATTATTAAGTTTTAAAGATTTTGAAAATGAAAGCAATAATTCTTTTGGATAAAAATTTCCATTGAAATTACCTGATTGATCATAAAATTTAAATTTACCATGTGAAAAATATTTTATTCCTATTCCAAAGTTCCCTAAAAATGATGAGCTGTCAGTAAAAAGAATACTTGATGAATTTATATCACTTATGTAGTTAAGATAATTTATTGAAACAACTTTATTGCTTTTATATGTAAATGCTGGATTAGATAAGAAATAATTATTCCTTTCATTTAATGAGACATTGTTTCCTCCTAATGCTCCAATTTTTGAGTTTTCACTTGTCTCAAGGAAATTAATTAGATTATTTTGTGAAAATAAATTTGAATTAATAATTAATCCAACAACCAAAAGATATTTGGATAATGCCAAGAGAGTAACATTTAATTATATAAATAGTTTATAAATATCATTGAGGATAACATAAGACATTAGTCCCAATAGTATTATAACTCCAAATCTTGTTGAATATTCTAAAAACTTTTCAGAGGGTTTTCTACCACTAATCATTTCGTAAAGAATGAAAGTTGCGTGCCCTCCGTCCAATGCTGGTATTGGAAGAAGATTCATAAAGGCAAGTACCATTGATAATAACCCAACTATTCTCCAGAAATTTTCCCAGTCCCAAGTTGATCCAAAAATTTTAGCAATTCCAATTGGTCCACTTAAATTTTTTGATGGATCTATATCGCCAGAAAACATTTTTCCAAAAGCTTTAATATTGATAAATACAGCTCCGAAAGCCCTTTCAGTACCAATATCAATTGACTCCGAAAGTGAATAACTTTTCTTACTAAAAGTTAGAGGTTGATTCATCACCATAATACCAATTTTTCCATCTTTATTTATTTCGACAACTTTATCAATATTAGTATTATCTCTGTTTACAGTAAGTTGAACAATTGAACTTTTGTTTTCCTCAAGAATATTTTTTAGTTCTATAAAATCTATTATTTCTGTATCATCAACTTTAACAATTTTATCGCCTTTAACAATTCCAGCTGAAAATGCGTTATTGTCTGAAAAAACACTATCAATGTAGAAAGGAGTCCTTGCCTTTAAGAAAGATGATAGTGCCTCTCTACTATTCATCTTATTTATAAAGTTATTAGGGAGTTTAAGTTTTATTATTTCATTATCTCTAAGAACCTCAAACGATGCATTATCATCAAAGAATAAATTAGGATTAAATAAGTCGGAATCTCTTTCCCAATCCTTTCCATTTATTTTTAATATTTTATCACCTGTTTGGAATCCTACTTCTTTACCAAGTTCAAGAGCTAATATTCCGTTTTTGTTAATTTCATCTTTAGATAAGAAAGTGTCACCATTGCTGTAAGTCATTACAGTAAATATTATCAAACCTGTTATCACATTAAATATAATTCCACCGAGCATCACAATCATTCTTTGCCATGCCGGTTTTGATCTGAATTCCCACTCTTCGGGCTCTTCGTTAAGGTGATCAGTATCCATTGACTCATCAATAATTCCCTTAATTTTAACAAAACCACCAAGAGGAATTGAACCTAGTCCATATTCTGTTCCCTTGTATTGGAAGCTGAAAATTTTTGGTGGAAATCCAATGAAATATTTTTCAACTTTCATTCCAAATGTTTTAGCAGCTATAAGATGACCAAATTCATGAATTCCAACAATTATGGATAATGCAAGAATCATTTGAATTGCCATTATTAATCCATCCATATCAGAAGTTTTTTATCATATTATTTGTGTACTCTCTAGTCAACCTATCTGTTTCAATAAGTTGATCTAAATTTGGATTTGCAATATAGGATATTTTGTTTAAAGAGTCCTCAATTATAGATGTCATGTCTAAAAATTTAATTTTTTCTTTTAGAAATGCAGATACAACAATCTCATTGGCAGCATTCAAAATGCAAGGGGCATTTCCCTCTTTTTGAGCTGCTTCAAAAGCTAATCTCAAATTATTAAATGTCTTGTAGCATGGTTTTTCAAAATTTAATGACGAGTCAATAAAATTATATCTTTTGTAAGAATTAGATAACCTCTTTGGATACCCTAAAGCATATTGTATTGGAAGCCTCATATCGGGCTCTCCAAGTTGTGCAATTATTGATCCGTCC
The DNA here is from genome assembly GCA_902633975.1 of uncultured Marinoscillum sp. Lineage (GTDB taxonomy): Bacteria > Bacteroidota > Bacteroidia > Cytophagales > MED-G16 > MED-G16. The sequence goes on along the minus strand of CACPHX010000006.1, from coordinate 69,656 downwards.
TTAAATTGGACCATAGAATGAATTATTGACTCAGGGTGAATGATTACGTCAATATTTTTTATATCTACATCAAACAAGAATTTAGCCTCTATTACTTCTAAGCCCTTATTCATTAAAGTTGAAGAATCAATGGTAATTTTTTTACCCATTTCCCAATTTGGATGATTTAATGCTTCTTTCACAGTGACTGTATTCAAGAAATCTATACTTTTTCCTCTAAATGGCCCACCTGATGCAGTCAATATAATCTTTTCTAAGTTTCTCTCATCTTCGCCATTTAAGCATTGAAAAATTGCAGAGTGTTCAGAATCAACTGGTAAAATTTTTGAATTATTATTCTTAACTAGATCTAGAATATATTTTCCTGCAATTACCAATGTTTCTTTATTGGCTAGTGCTATATCAATATTATTTTTAATTGCATTAGTTGTAGGTATTAGACCTGACTTTCCAACAATAGCAGTAACCACCATATCTAATTCACAGTATTTTGAAAAATCATTCAGAGAACTCTCTCCGTGAAAAATTTCAATTTTTGAGTTTTTTATCAATTTATTAAGTTTTTCAACTTTAGAAGAGTCACATATTATAACAACCTTAGGTTGAAATTTATTTGCTTGTTCAGCAAGTAGCTTATAATTAGAATTTGCAGATATTAAATCTAAACTGAAAATGTCTTTATTTTTCTCAATTACTTCTAAGGTTTGTTTTCCTATTGAGCCAGTTGATCCTAATACTGCGATTTTTCTCATTAGTTTATTTTCTTAATTTTTTCAATTATTGAATTATCATTCGAAATCCTTGGTACTTTATTTTGTCCTCCTAATTTTCCAATTGATTTCATAAAATTAATGAATGATTTTTTTTTAGCTTGATTTACTTTTAACCTACTTATTACTTTGTCATTTATAAGATCCTTGTAATATATATTTCTCATTTGCATATTTTTATCTAATTCTTTTTCAAATTCACTCATATTTTTAGGTGGTGTCTTAAATTCAATTAACCACTCATGGTGAGATTTTGATTTTTTATCTATAATTTTTGGACCCACAGTATATTCAGTTATTTCTACTTCTCTGAATTTTCGACATGTTATTTTTAATGATATCTCAACATCTTCAACAATTACATGCTCTCCAAAAGCAGAAATAAATTGTTTTGTTCTTCCTGAAACTCGGATTTTAAATGGATTTAAGTTGGTGAACTTTATTGTGTCACCTATGTTGTATGACCAAAGACCGGCATTAGAAGATATAATTAAAGCATAATTAGTGTCTAATTTTACATCCTTAATAGAAATCCTTCTTGGATCTTTATTTTTTAATTCATTTATTTCAACAAATTCATAAAAAATACCTGAATTTATTTGAAGCAATAGATCTTCAGAATCTATATCATTTTGATAGGCAAAAAATCCTTCACTGGCTGGATAAGTCTCCAAAGTATCAATTTCTTTTCCTATTGAATTAAAAAGGTTTTTTTTATATGGTTCAAAATTTACTCCACCGTGACATATAAGATCTAAATTAGGAAAAATTTGATTAATTTTCTTTCCAGTTTTTTCTATAATTATATCAAAAAACATTTGGATCCAAGGAGGTATTCCGCCTATAATTCTTAGATCTCTGCCGATTGTTTCTTCAGCAATTTGATCAATTTTTTTTTCCCAATTTTTAATTTGATTTGTTTTCTTATTTGGCAATGATTTCTTTTTTAAAAAAAGAGGTTTGTGATGATTAACAATTCCTGATAATCTCCCAATTTTTATTTCGTTTTTTTCTTCTAGATCTGGTGATCCAGATAGAAACATTACCTTGCCAAGAAAAGGTTTTATTTTCTTTTTTTTTAAGAAGTAGTTATAGAGAAGGTGTTTTGCAGAATTTATATGGTTTGGCAGAGATTCTTGGGTAATAGGAATGAATTTAGTTCCGGATGTTGTCCCTGAGGTTTTGGCAAAATATATTGGTCTTCCTGGCCATGATACATCTTTTTTTCCTTCTCTTATCGAATTAATATAAATTTTAAAATCCTCATAATCTCTAATTGGAACATTTGATTTATACTTTTCATAGCTATCAATTTTATTGAATTTATGATCAATACCGAATTTCGTATTTTTAGACTTCGTTAATAAATTCTTAAAGGTATCATACTGAATCTTTATAGCTTCTGAGTTCGAAAATCCTTTTGGAGAGTAGGACTTGTCAATTTGACTTATTAAAAAGTTTAAAAACATAATCTAATTTAATTAAGATAAGTTTCATCAAATACCCAAGGAAATTGGTAAATATTGTGTAAACTAAATTGATATTCTTTTTTTGATTTCTTCTACGTTTTTTCTGAAGATATTATCAGTATCAATCATATCATTAACAGATTGAACAGCATGTATTACAGTGCTATGATCTCTACCCCCAAAATGAAATCCAATTGATTTTAAAGAATTATTTGTAAAATCTTTTGAAAAATACATTGCAACCTGCCTTGCAATTACTATTTCTTTTTTTCTTGCTTTATCTTTCATATCATCAATACTGATATTAAAGAATTTGGATACAACTTCTTGTATATAAGCAATATTTATTTCTCTGTTGGTATCCTTGACTATCTTACTTATAATGGATTTTGCTAAATGAAGATCTATATTTTTTTTAGTGATTGTTGCATGTGCAAGAAGAGAAATTAGTACACCTTCAAGCTCTCTAATATTTGTATCAACTTGAATTGCTATATAGTTTACTATCTCTTCTGAAATTTTAATATTTTCATTCTTTATTTTAGCATTTAGAATATTTAGCCTAGTATCATAATCTGGCTTTTCTAATTCAACTGTGAGTCCAGATTTAAATCTACTTATTAATCTCTGTTCAAGACCATCTAAGCTCAAGGGAGACTTGTCTGCAGAGAGAATTATTTGTTTGTTATTAAGATTTAATTGATTGAAAACGTGAAAAAATACTTCTTGCGTTTTTTCCTTACCCTTAAAAAATTGTACATCGTCGATTATTAAACAATCAACATTTATATAAAACTTTGTAAAATCTTTAAGCTTATTTTCCCTTAAAGAGTCTACAAATTGATTTGCAAATTTTTCAGATGTTACATAATAAACTGATTTTTGATTGTCTTTAGAAATTTTATTTCCAATAGACTGAATTAAATGAGTCTTTCCTAGACCGACACCACCATAAATCATGAGGGGATTGAAAGGATTATCACCAGGGTTTTTACTAATTCTTTTTCCTGCAGCTCTAGCTACACTGTTACATTTTCCAGGAATAAAATTCTTAAATCTGTAGTTTTTATTTAAGTTGTTAAATTTAGTTTTATTAATAATTTCTTTCTTCGGATTGTTTCTAATTTTACTCTTTTTAGAATGAACTTTTAATTCAGAAACTACATACTCTATCTTGAGGTTTTTACCAATTACTTTTTTTATGGATTCATCTAGTAATTCGAGATAATGCTCCTCAAGCCACTCGTAGAAAAATTTAGATGGAACTTTAAGTGAAATTGTAGATGAGCTTAATTCAACTAGTTCAATTGGTTTGAACCATGTCTTGTATTGCTGATTATTAATTTTATCTTTTATAAGAGACAAACATTTCTCCCAATGCTTTTCTTGCATTTTAAATTATTAGTGGTTTATAAAAATTGCTATTTGTAAAATAGGATTCCAAATATTAATGATTTTTCTTAATTAAAAAAATTTTTTTTTTGTTGACTTTTTAACATCTAATCTTAGTGAATTAAAATGCATCTTTTTTTTTGAGAATCTTTGAATAGTACAATAAGTTTTTTTTCTGATTATATCAGACTAAATTTGATTTCAATTTTAAATATGTGGCATTCAGCATCCATAACTTCAATTAATAAAATAACAAACCAAACATGGAAATTTGTTATAGAGCCAAATGAAAAATTTGATTTTATTCCGGGTCAGTTTATTCAGTTAAAGATAGGTGAAACCAAAAGAAGCTACTCAATAGCATCCTATGACCCCAATAATAATTTCTTTGAATTATTGATTGTTAAACTTGATGGAGGAGCCATGACAAAAATTTTATTTGAGGATATAAGTCCTGGGGAAAAGATTGAGATTAAAGGACCGATAGGAAGATTTACGTTACCTGAAATTATTGATCGAGATATTTTTCTAATTTGTACAGGTACAGGTTTGGCACCATTTAGAAGCTTCCTTCATTATATAGATAAACAAAATATATCAACTAAAAGCATTTTTTTAATTTTTGGAACTAGGACATCTAATGATTTGTTATGTGTAGATGAAATTAATACTCTTGTAAATAACTTAAAAAATTTAAAATTTATACCTGTCTTATCAAGAGAAAATTGGTCTGGAAAAAAAGGATATGTTCATGATCAATATCTTGATATCATAAAAAAAACTAATTTGAATAATCCAATATTTTATCTCTGTGGCTGGAGAGATATGATTAAGGAGGCAAGAACAAATTTAAAGGGATTAGGATACGATTCTAAGAGCATAAAAGTCGAAATTTACGGATAGATGCCAAAAATAAAACATGAATGTGGAATTGCTTTCTTAAGGTTAAGAAAACCTCTGCAGTACTATATAGATAAGTATAAAACACCAAGTTATCCCGTAGGAAAAATGTTTTTGATGATGCATAAACAGAGAAATAGAGGACAGGACGGGGCTGGAGTTGCTTCATTAAAATTAAACACTCAACCAGGTAAAAGGTATATTAGTAGATATAGGTCTGTTAAGAAAGATTCAATTCAAGATATTTTTAATAAGATTAATAAAAAATTTGAAAAGGCTTTACTCGATCCTGATTACAATTTGGATGAGAATTGGGTGAAAAATAATATTCCATTTACCGGTGAAGTATGGTTAGGACATTTAAGGTATGGAACTTTTGGAGGAAATTCAATTGGAAATTGTGCTCCAACCCTTAGGCAAAATAATTGGAAATCTAAAAATTTAATTTTTGCTGGAAATTTTAATATGACCAATCTTGATGATCTTTTTCAAGTTTTAGTAGAATTAGGACAAAGTCCAAAAGAAAAGTCTGACACTGTAACAATACTAGAAAAAGTTGGACACTTTCTGGATGAAGAGAATAATAACATATATTCTAAATATTATAATCAGATTGACAAAAAAAATATATCACAAAAAATTGAAGATGAACTAAATTTAGTAAATGTATTAAAGAATTCTTTCAAAGATTTTGATGGAGGATATGCTCTTGCAGGATTAGTGGGTCACGGTTCATCTTTTATTGCTAGAGATCCGTCAGGTATAAGACCTCTATTTTATTATGCAAATGATGAAGTCATAGTGGCAACAAGCGAAAGACCACCAATTAAAACTGCTTTTCAATGTGATTTTTCAGAAATAAACGAGGTTGATCCGGGTCATGCATTAATAATAAATAAAAATGGAGATTATTCGCTAAAACAATTCATCGAGCCTAATGAAAAAAAAGCTTGTTCATTTGAAAGAATCTACTTTTCGAGAGGAAATGATCCTGATATTTACAATGAAAGGAAGAAACTAGGTAAATTTCTTTTACCCCAGGTTTTTGATGCAATAAATAACAATTTAAAAGACACAATATTTTCATATATTCCTAATACGTCAGAGACTTGTTTTTATGGAATGATAGATGGTATAAAAGATCATCTAACCACCAAGAAGAAGGAAATTTTTATTGATAAAAAATCTTACGATGGTTCTGAAGAGGAATTAATATATCTAAAGACAAGAATTGAAAAGTTAGTTAGTAAGGATGTAAAAATGAGAACTTTCATAACGCACGGTGACTCTAGAAATGAATTGGTATCGAATGTCTATGATACAACATACGGTATTGTCAAAAAAAATAAAGATTCAATTGTTATAATTGATGATTCAATAGTTAGGGGCACAACACTAGAGAAGAGTATTTTGACTCTTTTATCTTCTCTTGAAGCTAAAAAAGTAATTTTTGTATCATCTTCTCCTCAAATTAGATATCCTGACTGCTACGGAATAGACATGAGTAAAATGAATCAATTTGTTGCTTTTAGAGGTTTAATAAGATTAATTAAATTAGATAAAAAGGATCAATTAATTAAAGAGGTATATGATAAATGTAAAGCGTCCCTAACGTCTAAGAATCCAATTAATCATGTTAAGGAACTATATGATCTTTACACATATGAGCAGATATCTGATTCAGTTTCAGAGATAGTTAAACCTAAAGGATTTAAATCTGAACTTAAGATCATTTATCAGACAATTGAAAACCTAAATAAAGCTTGTCCAGACCATTTAGGAGACTGGTATTTCACTGGAGATTATCCCACATTAGGTGGAAATAAAGTTGCAAATAGATCATTTATGAATTACTGTGACGGAATTAGTAAAAGAGCATACTAAACTGAGAAGCTTTCTCCGCACCCACATGTTCTTGTTGCATTAGGATTTTTAAATTGAAATCCTTTACCATTCAATCCATCACTGAAATCTAATTCGGTTCCAAGAATATAGAAAAGGCTTTTTTTATCAACTATAATTTTTGTACCGTTGTCCTCAAAAAATTGATCATTTTCTGTTGTTTTATCATCAAACTTTAAGTCATATAGTAGACCAGAGCACCCTCCTCCTTTAACATTAACTCTAACATTATGTTTACTTGAAAAGTTTTCAGAATTTCTGAGCTCTTCAAGCTTTTTTGCAGCCTTATCTGTAATTTTAATCATTGTTACAAAATTATATATTAATTATAAAAATTTTGAGTTAAAATGGATATATATCAACTAGGAGAGTTTGGTTTAATTGATGAAATCAAAAAAAAATTTCCATGTAAAAATGATTCATCTTTGATTGGAATCGGAGATGATGCTGGAGTAATAAATTTTCGAGGAAAGGATACAGTTGTTTCATCAGACATGTTGATTGAAGGAGTTCATTTTGACTTAACTTATTTTCCTATTAAGCACCTTGGTTATAAGTCTGTAATTGTTAATCTGTCAGATATTTATTCTATGAATGCAATACCTTCTCAAATTATCTTAAATATTGCAGTAAGTAGTAAGTTTAGATCTGATACTATTTTAGAATTCTATGAAGGAGTCAAAATTGCCTGCGATGAATATAATATAGATTTGCTCGGAGGTGATACGTCATCATCAATTTCAGGGATGACAATTTCCTGTACGGCATTGGGATCAATTGAAGAAAAAAAAATAGTAAGAAGAAACGGAGCAAAGGCTAATGATGTGATTTGTGTTTCAGGCGACCTTGGAAGATCATATGTTGGTTTAAGAATTCTTCAGAGGGAAAAATCAAATTTTATTAAAGATCCAAAAAATCAACCTAATTTAGAAAAATACAAAAATATTATAGAAAAACAGTTAAGGCCAAAGGCAAGAGGAGATATCATTGATCATTTTTTAAAAAATGATGTAATCCCTAATTCAATGATAGATATTTCAGATGGGTTATCATCCGATCTAATGCATTTAAGTGATTCTTCAAATCTTGGATTCAAAATTTTTGAAGAAAAACTACCGATTTCAAATGATGTGATGACAACGGCAAAAGAACTTGAAATAGATTATTTATCTTCAGTTTTAAATGGGGGAGAGGAATATGAATTATTGTTTTCTTTAAGTCCTGAAGATTTTAAAAAAATTGAAAATGAATCTTTAATTCCAATTGGCTTTTTTACTAAGAATAGTAATAAAATTTTAGTAAATAATGACGGGAGTGAGGATGAATTAAAATCCTTTGGTTGGAAACATTTTAGTTAATCACCTCTGTAAAATATATGTTTTTCATCCCTGCAAAGTATTCTGCTGAATCTATTCTATCAAATATTCCAAAAATAGATGATCCACTTCCTGATAAACTAACAAATTTTGCACCTTTGTCAATAAAATTTTTTTTAATTTTTTTGAGACTTTTAATTTTTTTCATAGCAAAGGGTTCAAAATCATTTTTCACATACTTATCCCAATTTTCTAAATTCTCGTTTTCTAATACTTCTTTTAAATTGTAATTTCCCTTTTTTGGTTTGATTGTGTTGTAAGCCTCTGCAGTAGATATTTTTTCATTTGGACAATATATTATGATATATTTATTATTCATATCAATATTTATTTTATCAAGGATATTACCGGTACCTGTCACGTACTTTATTTTATTATCAATGAAAAAAGGACAGTCACTACCTATTCTATTTGCAATCGAGTAAAGATTTTTTTTTGAAAGTTTTGATCCATTTTCTGCGTTCAAATATTTTAGAAAGATTGCGGCATCTGATGATCCTCCACCTAACCCTGATCCAATAGGTATATTTTTATGTAAATGAATCTTATAATTCTTCCTTTGAGGTAAATTGTTAAGAACCTTTAAAATCAAGTTGTCCTCCTCTTTACATTTAATAGGAATACCTGTTTCTATTAATTCAGATGTAACTGATTCTTTTACTTCAATTATGTCAAATAGGCTTACAGGACAGAAGCAAGATTCAATGTTGTGGTATCCAGATTGTAATTTTTCTGTGATATTTAAACCAATATTTATCTTGGCATTAGGATATAGAAGCATTGGTTAACTAAAATCTTCAATAATATCTTCTGAAATTCCGGTTGATGAAAATCCACCATCGTGAAATAAATTTTGCATTGTTATTTTCTTACTCATGTCAGAAAATAAAAATATACAATAATTTGCACACTCATCAGCTGTTGCATTACCCAAAGGAGACATTTTTTCAGCATAATTAAAAAATGCTTGAAATCCACTAATTCCGGATCCAGCAGTAGTGATAGTTGGGGATTGCGATATAGTATTAACTCTTGAATTATTAAGCTTACCAAGTCTGTAACCGTAGCTCCTGGCTATTGACTCAAGTAATGATTTTGCTTCTGCCATGTCTGAGTAAAAAGGAAAAGTTCTTTGAGCGGCGACGTATGATAATGCAACCGATGAGGACCATTCATTTAGAACATTATTTTTCTCTGCAACTTGAAGCATTTTATGAAAGGAAATGGCCGAAACATCTAAAGTTTTATTTAACCAATCGTAATTAAGGTCACCATATTCCTTCTTTTTCCTAACGTTTGGAGACATACCAACTGAGTGCAGTATAAAATCAATTTTTCCACTAAGATTTGATAATGATTTTTCATATAAATTTTCTATTTCTTCAATTGATGTAAGGTCAGCTCCAATTACTTCTGCATTGCACTTTTCACCTAGTTCATTAATTTTCCCCATTCTCATAGCCATAGGCGCATTAGTCAGTAAAAGTTTTGCTCCTTCTTGATGACATCTTTCAGCAACTTTCCAAGCTATGGAGCTTTCATCAAGTGCACCTGAGATTATTCCTTTTTTCCCTTTTAAAATCATTATCTAAAAATTAAAAATTCCTTTTAAGGCAAAGTAAGGAATTATTAAATAAAGTATTGAGTCTCTAATTAAATAAAAAATAAAAACAGTTAGAATTAATTTAATTCCATATTTTTTAATTGTTAATTTCAAACCGTTTTCTTTGTAGAAATTTACATATACCTTAAGAAAATTAGGAAAGAGTCTATTTCTAAGAATTTTCATTCTAAAATTTTATTGAATAAATTAATGTTTGATGGCGAAATTTCACTTAACAAATTAAACGCATTTCTTTTTTCATTTAGGTTTCCACCTCTAAATATTTTTGTTAGTTCTGTAGCCTTTGCATCTATAAATAAAGTGAGGATTGCTGAATTAAAGTTTTTTTTATTTATTTCATTTAGATTGTTAATTCCTTCTATTATTATTTTTCTTGATTCTTCTGGGTTATTGTAGAACCTGTCCATACCATTTCTATGATATTTATAAATTGTTGTTCTCACTTTTTCAAATTCAGGATTCAGAAAATTTTCGCATATCCAATATCTATTTTTTCTAGATCCAAACTGATCCCATCCTTTGTAGCCAGAGTTTTGGGAATTATTTAATATCTTCCAAGCAGAATTAAAACTATCCTCACCACCTTTTTCTTGAAAAGAATCGTAATCAATTCCAATAATTAAATAAGAATAAAATGATAAAAGTGATGTTAAGTTATCATTAAAACCATTTTCAATATATTCAATATTTTGTGAAGGATAATATTCAAATATCCACTCCCTATCACCATGATTCAATAGTATTGTTTCATAAGATGAATTATAGATGGGTCTAGATGATACAATTTGTACAGTAGCTTCAAACTGATTTGATGATGGCTCATTTATAATATTAACAATAAAATTACAATTAATTTTTTCTACTGAGCCAACATTATCTTTTGTCCAAATTTGATTGTTTAAAAATTGCTCAATATTTGATTGCATCTCATTAAAAAATAATTTTTCAGTGGATTGTAATTTTTCAGTATTTACAACAACTTTAGCATTGAGCTCTTGGCTAAATATGTTTGTATTAATTGAGTATAATAATAAAAATATTATAGCTCTAAACATTATGTATTAATTATAGATTTTCAGATATATCTTTATCTTCCTCTTGCGGCTTCCTAAAAAATAACTCGTCATTAACAAGTTCTTCTGATGCTATTGTGGTAGATTTTGGTAATCTCTCAAAGTATCTAGAAATCTCTATTTGCTCTCTATTTTCAAATACTTCTTCGAGATTGTCAACATCTGATGCAAACTCAGCAAGCTTCTCATTCAATTCCTCTTTTTGTGTGGCAGAGAGTTGTCTAGCTCTTTTTCCAATAACTCTAACAGACTTATAGATATTTCCTGTTTTTGATGCAATTTCATCAACATTTAGATGGGTTATTTTTGATTTAATTTTCATGATATTATTTTTTTTGTGTTGCAAAGTTACTTAATATATTTAAACTTTCAACATACATTTCCTCAGCCTTTATTTTAAACGGGCTTTTAGGATAATCGTCTATAAATTCAAGATAAAAATTAATGACATCCTTAAATCTTTGTTCTTGTAAATTCTGAAAACTATTAATAGCTATATTATATTGTGATTGGATCTTTAAAAATGATGTTTCTTCATTAAATTTTGAATCTGGAAAATCATTTTTAAAATTATCAAATGCAATTAAAGCTGACTTATAATTTCTTGTTTTAAAATATTGTTTAGCATTTTCAAAGTTTTTAGTTTCCAATTTAACTTGTAACTCATCGATTATTTTATTTGCTTCTGTAGAGAAATCATTATATGGATATTTATTAATAAAGTTTTGAATTGCAGTTATAGCTTCAATTGTTGTTGACTGATCAAGATTCGAATTAGGTGAAACCTTATACAATGAGAATGCATAAAGATATTCTGCCTCTATTACCCTTTCACTTCTTGAAAAAAGTTCAATAAATGCTCTAAAATATTTCGCACTAGCTTCATATTGATCAAGATTATATAGCGAATAAGCAAAATAAAAATCAACAGTTTCTGATTCTTCACTACCTTTCACTAATGGTTTTATGTCTTTGAATAGAGTACTTGCCTTAAAATACTTTTCTTCTTCATAATATTTCATTGCAGCTTCTAACTTTTCATTGTATCCAGATGATTTTAGAGTCTTTCTATACTCGCTACAAGATGTGAGTAATAGTATCATAATAGTATAGAATAGAAATGTGTTATTTCTCATTGCGCAAATATATCTTTTTTCTCAAATAATAAACTACATCCTGAATAGTTGGTTTTTCACTCTCTCTCCAATTAAAAAATTTAATAAACTTATCTTTATCTGATATTTCATGAGGTGGTATTAATTTTGCTTGAGGGTTTTTATAAAATATAATATTACTTATTTCATTTTCCTTAAAATTTAATCTAAGATCACTACAAATAATATAGTTTAAACCTATCATATTTTCCATACTCTCATCAAGAGCATAATATATTGTTTCTCCATTTCCTTTGACATTAATTGATTTTATGTTATTGTTTTCATCAAACTTCGCCTTCATTAACCTTCCTTTTATTTGATTAAAGTTTTTAAGTGTATCTTCTGATATTATAAAAGCATTTTTAATTAAATTCATTTCTTCTATATTATTTTCATTCAATATGAAATTTATCGTGTCTGATGATATTTGATTTTTACCATTCCAAACAATTGGATCATTAAACATAGTTATTGTAGAATCACTAAGACTAAATTTTAATGAATCAGATCTTCCTGTGAATTGACTTCTATAAAATTTTACGTTATTATATGCTTTTAGCATAGTAATGTCTTTGTTGTCTCCGTAGGCCAAGATTGTATCCGACGAAAGATAAAATGTATCATTTTCTATATTTTTTTTGAGTAATGGTTCATCAAAAATTTTTGTTAATTCTTTTTCTCTGTCATAAATACCAGAATTACCTAATATATAATAGTCGGAATCTTTAATTTTTAATTTCACATTCTGATTTGCTTCGTATACCTTTTCTGATTCATTATAACTTATAATATCAGCTTCAAGTATATACTCGTTCGTTTCAATCGTACTGGAAGTAAGACTTGTATTTAAATTCAATTCATTATACCTACCTCCAAATGAATTTATCTTGACACTATCATCTGAAATTATTTCTGAGAAACCGAATGTTGTTGCCTCTTTTGTTTCAGTATTATATATCATTGAATCTGAATACATGATATAATCTTTCCCTCGGAATTCAACTTTTTTGGAGAATGAAGATATATTTCTATCACCAAAAAAAATACCATTAATACTCTGAAGATTATTGGTTTCATCTTTTAATCTCCCTCCATCAAAATATAATCCTTTTTTTTCATCAATATAGTAATCAAGTTTTTGTGTTTTAATCTCTTGTTGATCTTTGACATATATTACGTTTCCTCTCAGTTTAGCAATTTTTTTGTTACCGTCGTATATTAGAATGTTTGAGGTTATTACTGATGAGTCAGAGTTATAAATTTTAACATTACCATACGCCTCCATAAGATTTTTTTTGTTGTAAAAATTAGCAGAATCGCATCGAACTTCAGTTTCTCCTTGAATAAAAATTACATTATTAATTAATTTTCTGACAGGTTCCTTATCTATTCTCTGAAATTTTAGCTCATCTGCCTCATATTTAATTTTCTCTCTTTTTTGACCATAAGCTGGTAATGAATAGATAGATACAAAGAAAATTATATATGGAATTATTTTCATTATGTAAAAATAGATAGATAAAACTTTTATTATAATGCAATGATCAATTATTAAATTTGTATTATGAAATTACTACTAGATAAGGAATCATTTTTAAAATTTTTTAACATCAATGATATAGATATTAAAGAAAAATCATTCCTATGTGCGGTAAGTGGTGGGGTTGATTCAATGGTTCTATATGACCTTATGATTAAATCTAATCTTAATTTCTCTGTTGCCTCATGCAATTATAAATCAAGAAAAGAATCAGATAATGAAATCGAAATGATTAAATCTATTTGTGCTGAAAATAAAATTAATTTTCATTCAGAAATATTTAGAATTGATAAACAAAGTACAGGCAAATCTTTTCAAATGTTAGCAAGAGAAAAAAGGTATAAATGGTTTAAAAGTCTTATGAATGAATTTAGTTATGATTATTTGGTCACTGCTCATCATGCAGATGATAACATTGAAACAATTCTACTTAATTTTTCGAGAACAACTGGTTTCAAGGGCTTACTTGGAATTCCTGAATCAAAAAATCAAATTTTAAGACCTATGTTATCTTTTGAAAAAGATATAATAATCAATTATGCAAAAAAAAATAAAATAAAATGGAGTGAGGATTCATCGAACAAGACCAATTTATATAATAGAAACAAAATCAGAAAAAATATTCTTCCAACCCTTAAAGAAATCAACCCATCATTTATTCATTCAATTTCTACATCAGTAAATAGGCTTAGGCTAACTGAAAATTTTATAAATGATAAACTGGATAAGTTCAAAGAAAAATATGTAATTATCGAAAATGATTTTGTCATAATTGATAAAGCTTTCATTGTCCATTTGAGAGAAGATTTAATTTTATTTTATGAGTTATTAGCAGAATATGGATTTTCATTTTCTCAAATTGAAAAACACATACCTTCAATTGAAAAGATTAATAAAAAATTAATTTCAAAAACTCATCAATTAATAGTTGATAGAGAGAACCTCATAATTATTCCACTTGATTATGAGTTTAATACTGAAATAACTTCAAAAAGTATTAGAGAGGTAAACTTTGGTCATTTCAAAATCAGAGCAAATGTTTTTAAAAAAGGAGAAATTTCAATTAATAAAAATAAAAAAAACGCTCAATTGGATTATGATAAAATTCAATTTCCCATAACATACAGAAATTATTCTGAAGGGGATTCTTTTTCTCCTTTAGGAATGAGAAATAATAAAAAGGTTTCAAGTTATATTTCTGATATTAAACTAAATTATCTTGACAAGATACATCAGCTTGTTCTTGAAGACAATAAAAATAATATTGTTTGGCTTGTTGGACAACAGATTAGTGATAAGTATAAAGTAGATAATTACACAAAAAAGATTTTAAATCTTGAAATAATTTAATTTTTTATAGGATGGTTTTACTCATCTTATCTAATTTTGATTAAAATAAATAATATGAAAGTAACAGTTGTAGGAGCAGGAAATGTTGGTGCTACTTGTGCTGATGTCTTAGCTTATAGAGAAGTATGTAATGAAATTGTTTTGGTTGATATAAAAGAAGGTTTATCGGAGGGAAAATCTCTGGATATATTTCAAAAGGCTCCTATCAATTTATATGATTCAAAAACAACTGGATCTACAAATGATTATACACTGACAGGTAATTCAGACGTTGTTGTAATCACATCTGGCTTACCAAGAAAACCTGGAATGTCAAGAGATGATCTAATTGGAACCAATGCAAAGATTGTAACTTCCGTAACTGAAAATATTATAAAATATTCTCCTAACTGTATTATAATCATTGTTTCTAATCCTCTTGATGTTATGACATATCAGGCACATTTAACATCAAAATTTCCAAGGGAGAGAATAATGGGAATGGCAGGAATACTTGATACTGCCCGGTTTAGAGCATTTATTTCTGAAGAGTTGAATGTCTCAACAAAAGATATTCAAGCTTTACTACTGGGAGGTCATGGAGACACAATGGTTCCATTACCTAGATATACAACAGTATCTGGAATACCTGTAAGTGAGTTGATTGATGATGAAAAACTAAATGATATTATAGAAAGAACAAAGTTTGGCGGTGGTGAGTTAGTAAAGTTAATGGGAACATCTGCTTGGTATGCTCCTGGTTCTGCAGCAGCTCAGATGGTAGAGGCAATTGTAAAAAATCAAAAAAGAATTTTTCCTGTTTGTATTAAACTTGAGGGAGAATATGGTATAGATGACTGTTATCTTGGTGTTCCTGTAGTCCTAGGTTCTAATGGTGTTGAGAAAGTGATTGAGTTGAATTTGGATTCTAATGAACTAAAGCTGTTAGAAGAATCTAGACAGCATGTTAAGGAGGTAATGTCTGTTTTAGATAATCTCTAATGAACAAAAGTAAAATACATGAGAGTAATCTCATAAGTAGAGATCTCAGTTGGCTCAATTTCAATTATAGAGTATTAGACCAAGTAAAAGATTCAAAAAAAAATGTTCTTGAAAGACTTAAATTTCAGTCTATAGTTTCTTCAAACTTTGATGAATTTTTTGAAATCAGAGTTGGTAGCTTATATAACTACATTGATAATAATAAAAAAAGATTCGATTATTCTGGATTGAGAGAATTGCCTTTTAGGGATCACTTGTTAGGAGAGTGTCAAGTTTTCTTTAAAAAATTTTATAAAAATTTTAATGATAAAATTATCCCTGAGATGATAAAAAATTCTATTTATCTCGGCGATATTGAATCATTAGATGAGGAAGGTAAGAAAAAGATTAAGAAATATTTTAAAAAAACAATCTTTCCAATGCTTACTCCAATGGTATTCGATAATCTTCATTCATTCCCTATCCTAATGAATAAGGTTTTAATATACGGTGTTGTAACAAAATCATCAGACAACACTAATAAAAGAAAAATATCATTTATTCAAATACCTGTTAACATTCCAAGATTTTTTGAATACAAGATTGACGAAAAAATTATATTTATTCCAATCGAAAAAATCATTCATAAATACATTAAAAAGTTTTTTAGGAATGTGACGATTGAATCAATATCTCTATTTAGAATAATAAGAAATGGAGACTTTACTTTAGAAGAATCAGAGGATATTGAAACCAATTTTTTGGAAGAACTCAAGCAAAAATTAAAAGACAGAAAATTTAGTAGAGTTGTTAGAATTGAAATTCAGGAGGAATATGATGATCATCTAGCTTCCAAACTTAAAGATATATTAGACGTTGGTGATAAAAATTTATTTGAAGTAAAAAAAGAATCGATAATTGATTTAACATCATTAAATCAGATTATCAACTTTGAAGAGTTTTCTGAATTGTTATCTGAGAGAGAGAAACCTATACTTCCATTTGATTTTGATAATAAATCAGATAAAAATATTTTTGATATTTTATCAGAGAAAGATATTCTACTTCATCACCCTTATAATTCTTTTGATCCAGTTATTCAGTTTTTATATGAAGCTGCAGAAGATCCAAATGTCTTATCAATAAAGATTACTCTATACCGAACAGCAAAAAATTCTAGAGTAATTGATGCACTTTTAAAAGCTTCAGAAAATGGAAAACACGTTTCGGTCTTATTTGAGGCTAAAGCAAGATTTGATGAAGAAAATAATCTTAAGAATGGCTATAAATTAGAGAGATCTGGTTGCTATGTTATTTATGGAATAGGAGCATTAAAAACACATACTAAACTATTGTTAGTGGTTAGAAGAGAGGGAAAAAAAGTTAAAAATTATGCACATTTAGGTACTGGAAATTACAATGAAACAACCTCAAAACTTTACACGGATTTAAGTCTAATGACATCCAAAAAAAAATATACAAAGGATGCCTTAGAGTTTTTTAATGTTATAACTGGTCATTCAATTCCTGACGATTATGAAAATTTAATTACCGCACCAATTTACATGCGAGATAAAATTCTTGAACTTATTGATAAAGAAATATTAAATGTTCGAAAAGGTAAAGAGGGTAAAATATGCATAAAAATTAATTCTCTTCAGGATAAACATGTAATTAACAAATTGTATGAAGCAAGTAATAAAGGAGTTGTGATATATTTAATTGTAAGAGGAATCTGTTGTTTAAGACCCGAAAGAAAAAATCTCAGTGAAAATATTAAAGTCATTTCTATTATTGGTGAATATTTAGAACATAGTAGATTGTACTATTTTCATAATTCTGGTGATCCTGTAATATATTCAGGGAGTGCTGATGTAATGATTAGAAGTTTTAAAAGAAGAGTTGAGTCACTGTTTAAAATCAATGATGAATTCATAAAAAAACAAGCAATTACAATTTTGAATTATAATCTAAGAGATAATAAAAATGCATATATATTGAATGAGAATGGAAGTTATGATAGGATAAAAAATAAAAGAAAACCTTTTTCTGTATTTAGTGAATTTTATAAGCTTGATAAAACTAAAATTGATAATTCTATTCTTCTTTAATTAAATAAATATTTAAATTCATAATAATGAGAAAATTAAAATTAGGTATGATTGGAGGAGGTGAGGGCTCTTTTATAGGAGCAATTCACCGAAATGCTGCACTTTTAGATAATTGCTACGAATTAACAGCTGGATCCTTTAGCTCAGATTATGAAAATTCTAAACTTACAGGAGAAAAACTTTTTTTAGATCCTACAAGAATTTATGAAAACTATGAAGAAATGCTTGAGAAAGAATCAAACATATCTGAAAATCAAAGAATTGATGTAGTTTCAATTGTAACACCAAATCACTTACATTTTGATCCAGCAATTAAATCTTTAGAAAAAGGTTTACCTGTTATTATTGATAAACCAATGACTTTTGACACAGAACAGGCTAAGATACTACTCGATAAGGTTGAAAAAACAAAAATTCCATTTGCAGTAACTCATACTTACACAGGATACCCTATGGTTAAACAAGCAAGAAGTTTAGTGCTAGATGGTAAAATTGGTAAAGTAAGAAAGGTAGCAGTTGAATACCCTCAAGGTTGGTTAAGTACGATGTTGGAAAAAGATAATAATAAACAGGCATCATGGAGGACAGATCCAAGTAAATCTGGAAAAGCTGGGAGTATGGGTGACATTGGTACTCATGCAGCAAATATGGTTGAGTATGTTACTGGAAAAAAAATTAAGAGATTGTTATCTAAAGTAAATGTTTTTGTAGAGGGAAGATTACTAGAAGATGATGGTAATGTTTTAATTTCTCTTGAAGATAATATTGAAGGTAATTTGATGACAAGCCAAATAGCAACAGGAGAGGAGAATGATTTAAAAATAAGAGTCTGGGGAGATAAGGGAGGGATTGAGTGGAAGCACTCTACTCCAAATACTTTAATACATAAATTAAGTGACGGACCTAATCAAATTCTTAGAGCAGGTGTTGATAATTCTTATTTATCTGATTTTGCATTGGCACATTGTAGAACACCATCAGGTCATCCTGAGGGATTTATTGAGGCTTTTGCAAATATTTATAGAAATTTTGCTTATTCTGTGGTAAACTTTATTGAGAAAAAAAACAATGACTCAATTTATGATTATCCTACTGTAGATGATGGTTATAGAGGCATGAAATTTATTGATGCTGTAATTGAATCATCAAAAACCTCAAAATGGACTAACTTATAAAGTATGAAAACAATTAAAGGACCTGCAATATTTTTAGCACAATTTATGGACGATGAAAAACCATTTAATAATATGGAAAATATTTGTAAATGGGTTTCAAAATTAGGGTATAAGGGAGTACAAATTCCAACATGGGATCCTAGGTGCATTGATTTAGAGAAAGTTGCTGAAAGTAAAGATTTTGCGGATGAATACAAAGCAAAAATTAATTCGTACGGAGTTGATATTACTGAGCTTAGTACACATCTTCAAGGACAACTTGTTGCAGTAAATCCTGCATATAATAAAATGTTTGATGGTTTTGCTCCGAAAGAATTTAGAAATGATCCTAAAAAGCGAACAGAGTGGGCAAAAAATCAATTAATTCTTGCTGCAAAAGCGTCTAAGAATTTAGGTATAAAAGTTCATGTGACTTTTTCTGGTGCATTAGCTTGGCCATATCTGTATCCGTGGCCTCAAAGACCTGATGGTTTAGTTCATACTGCTTTCAAAGAGCTTTCAAGGAGATGGCTTCCTATATTGAATGAATTTGATAGTAATGATGTTGATCTATGTTATGAAATACATCCAGGTGAGGACTTACATGATGGCTTAACTTTTGAAAAATTCTTAAAGTACACCAATAACCATTCAAGAGTTAAGATGCTTTATGATCCAAGTCATTTTATACTTCAACAACTAAATTATTTATCTCATATTGATATTTATCATGAATATATTAAAATGTTCCACGTCAAAGACGCTGAATTTAATTCGAATGGTAAAGCTGGTGTTTATGGAGGGTATGCTGATTGGAAAGATAGACCAGGACGTTTCAGATCATTAGGAGATGGTCAAATTGATTTTAAGTCAATCTTTTCAAAACTAACAAAATATGGATATGATGGTTGGGCAGTTTTAGAGTGGGAATGTTGTATAAAAAGTAATATCCAGGGAGCTGAGGAAGGATCAAAGTTTATATCGGATCATATTATAAATGTATCAGAAAAACAATTTGATGATTTTGCCGACTCAGGGAGTAACAAAGAAGAACTAAACGAAATTTTAGGAATTGACTAAATCTTTTTTTTTAAATACAATAATTTTTTTTTGACTGTATTTAATTTTTCAATTATATCATCATTACCTTTATAATTAATTTTTATTTCTTTTTTGATAATTTTTTTTGCTCCGTCAATTGTGAACTTTTTATTCTTTAAAAGTGATTGAATCTCTTTTAAAACAACTATATCCTTTTCTGTAAATTTTCTTGATCCTTTTGAATTTTTTTTAGGATTTAATTCTTTAAATTCAGTTTCCCAAAAGCGAATTTGTGAGGTTGATAGTTTTAGGTTTTTAGCTACTTCACCTATTGTGAAATACTTTTTTTTTATTTCTCTTTCCTTGTATGGCATGCTAATAGGTTGATCCTAAAGCTTGGTTTTCAACAGATGCAATCTTTATTACTTCCTCGTATTGATTGGGAGTTAAATCGTTAAAGAAGAAGTTTATAGGGTTTACTTTTTCTCCATTTTTATGAACCTCGTAATGAAGGTGAGGGGCTGTTGATCTTCCTGAATTACCACTATAAGCTATGAGTTCTCCTCTCTTAACTTTTTGACCTCTTTTAATATTAAACTTATCCAGGTGAGCGTATACAGTCTTATAGCCATTTCCGTGATCTAAATATATATGTTTACCAAATCCACCGAATGAGGTTTTAACAATTACAGCTTTTCCATCTGCAGTTGCATAAATTGGTGTTCCAACTTTAATAGAAAAGTCAAGTCCATAGTGCATCCTTTTCACTTTTAAAAAAGGATCAATTCTTTGACCAAAGCCTGATGCAAGTCTTTTTAGATCTTTATTCGACACTGGTTGAATTGCAGGTATTGCAGCAACTAATTCTTCTTTATTAACAGCCATAGTATACAGGTCATCATAAGATTTAGTTTGAACATATAATTTTCTTTTTAATTCATCAATCTTTGCATAATTATCAATTAATAAATTTTCCCTCTCCAATTTTCCATCTAACAGATCTTTATATCTGTTTACCCCTCCTATTCCCACCTTCCTGATAGAAGATGGTATTGGTTCTGCTTCAAAAATTATTCTATAAATATTATCATCTCTTTGCTCTAAATTCTCAAGCATTTTATAAGCAATATTTACTTCTTTATTGAGTATTTCATAATGAGTTTGAAGCTCATTATTTTCTTTTTTAAGTTGAATGATTTTTGGTGATTCAAAATAAGCATCATATAGACTTACTAATCCAAAACTTGTTAATAGAACTAATGTTATTAATCCAATAAAATTTAAAAAGTATTCTTTATTTGTCTTTTTGATCTTTTCAAACTTACATGTATCTGAATTGTAATAAAATTTCTCTTTTCCCATAATTAGTTGAAAATAGCCTAATTTTATATTTTATATTTACAAAAATAAAAAATATTACTTGATTTATAGCTTATATGGACACCAAAAAAATTAGAAAAATCTTTTTTGATTTCTTTAAAAATAAAGGCCACTCTATTATTGAATCTGCACCAATTACAATTAAAGATGATCCATCATTGATGTTTACAAATGCAGGTATGAATCAATTTAAGGATATTTTTTTGGGAAATATCAAATCCAAATCAAAAAAAGTAGCAAATACACAAAAATGCTTGAGGGTAAGTGGTAAACATAATGACTTAGAGGAGGTTGGAATAGATAAATATCATCATACTATGTTCGAAATGTTAGGTAACTGGTCGTTTGGAGATTACTTTAAGGAGGATGCAATAAAATGGGCGTGGGAGCTATTAACTAAAAAATATAAACTAGATGATTCAAGGCTTTATGTAACAATCTTTGGAGGCGACAAGTCTGATAATCTATCTAGAGATCAAGAATCATATGATATCTGGAAAAATATAGTTTCTAAATCTAAAATTGTTGATGGAGATAAAAAAGATAATTTTTGGGAAATGGGTAACACTGGTCCATGTGGTCCCTGTTCAGAGATTCATATTGATTTAAGAGATTCCAAAGAAATTGAAAAAATACCAACATCTGAGTTAATAAATAAAGACCATCCAGAAGTTATTGAGATATGGAATTTAGTATTCATTGAGTTCAACAGAAAAGCTGACGGTTCTTTAGAAAATTTACCAGAAAAACATGTTGATACAGGTATGGGCTTAGAAAGACTGTCTATGGCCATTGATTCACTTAAATCAACATATGATACCTGTATTTTTAAATCTATATTAAAATCACTTGAAAAAATTTCTAGAAAAAAATATGGTGAAAATAAAGATGTAGATATAGCTTTTAGGGTAATTTGTGATCATATAAGGGCTATTGTATTTACTATATCTGATGGTGCTATACCATCAAATAATAAGGCAGGATATGTAATAAGGAGAATTTTAAGAAGAGCAGTAAGATATGGATACTCAACACTTCAATTGAAAGAACCTTTTCTTAATAAACTATCTGAATCTGTTATAAAGGAGTATAGTGATATTTTTAAAAATTTAAGTTCTCAGAGTGATTTTATAAAGGAGGTAATTCTAGAGGAAGAGAAGACTTTTTTATCAACTCTTGATAAAGGGTTAAAGAAAATAAATGAATATGGAGATTCTTCTAAAAAGGTATCGGGAGAATTAGTTTTTGAGTTATATGATACATATGGTTTTCCTATTGACCTAACTGAGCTTATTTTTAGAGAGAGGGGAATCAACATCGATAAAGAGAAATTTAATGAACTGCTAGAAACTCAACGAAACAGATCAAGGAATGTAAGTAAAGCAATATCTGATGAATGGAAAATTCTAAAGAAAGGTAAAAGACAGACCTCATTTATTGGGTATGAGGAAGACAATTCACTATCTCAAATTCTTATGTACAGAGAAGTCAGGGATGACGAAAATATAAATTTTCACCTAGTCTTTGATAGGACACCATTTTATCCTGAGTCTGGGGGTCAAGTTGGAGATAAAGGTGTTATTTATGATGGCAATGATAAGATAAAAGTTCTTGACACTTTTAAGGAAAATGATTTAGTTATACATCTTGTAGAAAATCTTCCTAGTTCGCTAGATAATAAAATTAAAATTGAGATTGATAAAAATAGGAGAGAGTTTATCTCTAAAAACCACTCTGCCACTCATTTGCTCCATTCGGCTTTGAGAGATACATTAGGTGATCATATTTCACAAAAGGGTTCATTAGTAAATGATAAAATATTAAGGTTTGATTTTTCACATTTTTCTAAAATTGATGTTGATTCCTTAGAGAAAATAAGTGATATAGTTAATACCAAGATTTTTGAAAATATTAAAGTTAAAATTGAAAACAATGTCAACATTGAGGATGCCAAAAAGAAAGGTGCTACAGCTCTTTTTGGTGAAAAATACGGTGATAAGGTTAGGGTGGTGAGCATTGATGATAAGTTTTCTTTAGAACTTTGCGGAGGTACGCATGTAGGTAGCACTTCTGAGATAGGACAGTTTAAAATTCTTTCAGAATCTTCTATTTCATCTGGTGTAAGAAGAATTGAAGCATCAACATCAGTTGAGTCAGAAAGGATATCTAAATTGGATTCTAAGACAATTAGTGAACTTAAAAATTTATTAAAATCAAAAGATATTCTTGAATCAGTAAACTACTTAATTACAAAGAATAAAGCTTTAGAAAAAGAAATTGATTTGAAAAATAATGAAAGGAAAAAACAAATTAAGTCAAAACTTAATTCTTCAGTTTCAAAAATTAGAAATTTTAATCTTCTTATTCATGATTTTAAAAGTGAGAAGATGAGTTTTGTTAAACAAGTTGCATTTGAATTAGAGAGAGAGTTAAAAAATTTGATTTTTCTTGGTACACTTCTAGACTCAAATAAACCGCTAATTTTAATAATGATTTCAAAAAATTTATTGGATGAATTAGATATTGATGCAAATAATATAATAAATATGTTAGCAACTCATATTGAAGGAACTGGTGGTGGTCAAAAGTTTTTGGCGACTGGTGGTGGTAAAAATAAAGAGGGTATAAAAAAAGTAATAAATGAAGGTAGAATCATTTTAGAATCAATCTTAAACAAATAGTTTGTTTTAACGTTTTTAGATTAATGCAAACAAATACTAATTCATTAATTAAAATGCAATTATATAAAGCCTTCAATGTTCTATTATTTATATCATTATTGACATTTCTGTCGTGTGGTGAAAATCCGAGTAATGGAACTGAGAAAATAAAAATATCTGTTAAAATTGATGGTTCAGGAAATTATGATGAGGTAAGATTACAAAAGGTGAATTCTGATTATTCCATAGAATTAGTTGAATCTGCGAATTTTGTTGAAGATGAAATTGAGTTCAATATTTTTGTTTTTGAATCTACTTTATTCAGGCTCGATTTTATAGGATATACAAGTTTAGATCTTATTTTAGATAAATCAGACGTAGATATATTTGTCGATGATTCAAACTCTTTATTCGAATTTACTGTTAATGGCTCCGATGATACTGAAATACTGAAATCTATTGAAAATTTGATCACGAATTATAGATCAGAGATTAGAGAACTTAATATAAATTTTGTTGAAGCCAGCCAGAACAGAGACTTTGAATTAGTAAATAGTATTCAATCAGAGTTTGATTTCAAAAAAAATCAGTTTGAACTTTCATTAAAAGATTATTTATCAAGTGCCAAAAAATCACTTGCAGTCCTTGTAACAGCAGATTATTTAGATATAGAAGAAAATCTTATATTTTGGGAAACAATCTACAATAATTATTTAGATGAATTTGAAGAGAATTCTTATTTTAGAAATTTTGAAAGCAAGTTAATTAAGATTAAATCTATCTCTATTGGGAGTGCAGCACCTGATATAATATTAAACGATACAAGTGGTGTACCAATTTCATTGGCTTCTTTAAGGGGAAAATATGTATTATTAGATTTTTGGGCAGCTTGGTGCAGACCATGTAGGGAAGAAAATCCAAATATTGTTAAAAATTATAATAATTATAAATCTTATGGATTTGATGTTTATCAGGTTTCTTTAGATAGGACCAAAGAAGATTGGGTCAGAGGTATTAAACAAGATAAATTGCCATGGATCAACGTTTCTGATTTAAAATATTATCAGTCAGAAGCTGCAGAGTTATATAATGTTGACAGAATTCCTAGTGCTTTTCTATTAGATCCTGACGGCAAGATAATTGCCAAGCATACAGATTTAAGAGGTCCAAATCTCTCAAGAAAATTAGCTGAAATTTTTAATTAAATATTGATTTTAGCTCATCTGCTTCCTCAGGTTTCATTTTGCCTGCAAGTATTAGTCTTAGTTGCCTTCTCCTAAGGGCACCATCAAAAAGTTTTTTTTCCTCTTTTGTATTTGGTTTAACTACAATTGATTTTACGGGTTTTCTTTTTTCGTTTAATGTAACGAATGTAAAGAAAGCACTGTTGCTAACAACTGATTTTTGAGTTTCACTATTTTGAGATATAACCTCAATGAAAATTTCCATGGATGTATTAAATACCCTTGTTATATATGCACTTATAGTAACAATATCACCTTTAAAAATAGGAGACTTAAATGTAATATTATCAACTGAGGCAGTTACAGATATTTTTTTTGTGTTTTTGTTAGCACAAATAGCTGCAGCCATATCCATCCAATACATAAGTTTTCCTCCAAAAAGTGTATCTAAATTATTTGTATGGTTTGGTAGAACCATTTCACTGATCGTTATTTTAGTGTCTTTGCAGTCTATGACTTTATCTTTCATTTTTTATTTTTCTAAAGCAAATTTAACTTTTATGTTTGCATAGTAATTATAAAACACATTAAAAATGTTTACAGGAATTGTTGAGACAACTGGAGTTATCGAGGATTTAAATTACGACAACGAAAATTTAAATTTAACTATACAGAGTAGTATTAGCCGAGATTTGAGGGTTGACGAAAGCGTATCTCATGACGGAGTATGTCTTACTGTTACACATAATTCGGAGAAATTTCACAAAACAACATTAGTACCAGAAACCATCAAAAAAAGTAGATTTTCAGATCTGGAAATAGGATCCGAAATTAATATTGAAAGAAGCTTAAAGATAAGTGATAGATTAGATGGACATATTGTCCAAGGTCATGTAGATGATGTTGCAGTTTGTAAAGAGGTAATTGACAATGGAAATAATTGGATATTTACTTTTGAAACTAATAATTATTTAAAATATGTTGTTGAGAAAGGAAGTATAACAATAAATGGAGTGAGTTTAACTTGTTTTGATGTAAAAGATAATCTCTTTTCAGTAGCTATAATTCCCCATACTTATTCCAAAACAAATTTTAGAAATATTTTAAAAAATCAAAAAGTAAATATTGAGTATGATATTCTTGGAAAGTATTTAGAAAGACTTAATAAGAATCAGACATAAGAAGAGTTTCAATGTCATTTTTTATTTTTGATATTTCAGTCTTATCTGTACCATCGTATATACCTCTAATTCTCCTTTTATTATCTACAAGTAAAAATGTGCCACTATGTAAAAATCCACCTGGTTCTGATGAATCAGCCATTGTAGTCACCATGTAGCTTTTTTTCGCTGTTTCATGTATATATTTAATATCTCCTGTAACAAAGTGCCACTTTTTAGAATTTACACCAAGGTTTTTTGAGTACTTGTTTAGTACATCAACATTATCATATTCAGGGTTAACTGTATGTGAAAGAAACTTTACGTTATTTTGATTTTCAAAGTGATTATAAATTTTTAATAAGTTTGATTTCATAATTGGACAAATGGTAGGACAGGTTGTAAAAAAGAAATCAGCAAGGTAAACATCATTTTGAAATGTGTTATTAGATATGGTGTCTCCATCTTGATTTATGAATTTAAAATCGCTTATAGTGTGGTCTAGTGTGTCACTGGTTATAATACCATTAATTTCTTTTTCGATTATTTTTTTTCTGCCGTATATCGGTAACTCTTCTACTTTTGAATTACATGACAATAATAAAAATATGAGAAAGTAAACAGTTTTTTTCACTTTAATGATTTGTATGTAGTACGATAAATAATTAGTGAAGTTAGAAAACCTATAAATAGTCCAACTATTACATCACCAAAGTAATGAACACCCAAATAAATTCTACTGTATCCAACTAATATGCTCCATGCAAATAAAAATTGTATTCTTTTTTTGGTAATAAAATAAAATATTGTTGCTAATGAAAAGGTCGTTGAGGAATGAGATGATGCGAAGCCATATTTTTTTCCACATCCTGAAACAATGTCAATTATTCCTACTAATTCAGGATTATTACAAGGCCTTAATCTTTCAAAATATGGTTTCATTAGCGAGGAAGTAATAAAATCAGAAATTATAACTGCTAAAACACTAATAACAATAAGTTTTAAAAATATTTTTTTCTCATTTGTATAGAGAAAATATATTAAATATATATAGAGAGGTATCCAAACATATTTATTACTAAAAAGAATCATTACATAATCAATGTATTCAGAAGAAAAACTGTTGATCAATAATGTAATCTGTTTGTCAATTTTAACTATGTATTCAAACAATATATTTAAATTTATTTAATGCTTCCAAAATCTAAAATTAAAGTTGTTCAATCACTTAAACATAAAAAGAATAGAATAAATTCCAATTTATTTCTTGTTGAGGGGATTAAAAGCTTTGACGAACTTTTAAAATCAAATTATAAAATTGAATTTACAATTATTTCAAAAGAAACTCTTGCTAATAACAAACATTACAAAAATCTAAATGATTTATATGTAGTATCTTCTGCCGAAATAAATAAACTTAGTTGTCTTAAAAATAATAAATCATTAATTTCTGTCGTACATAAAAAAAATCTAAAAAAGAAATCAATTGATTTTTCTAAACTTCTAATTGCGCTTGATTCAGTAAGTGACCCCGGAAATCTAGGAACCATTATAAGAATAGCTGATTGGTTTAATATAAAAAGTATTATTTGTTCAAAAAATACTGTTGATTTATATAATTCAAAGGTTATACAGTCTTCAATGGGATCATTTACAAGAGTTAATGTATTTTATGAAAATTTGGAAGAAGTTTTCAGTAATCAAGATATTAATGTAATTGGCACATCAACTGATGGAATTGACCTTAATCAGTTTGAAGTACCAGATAAAGGAATAATTCTATTTGGTAGTGAATCAAAAGGAATTCATAAAAGTTTAGAAAAATACATTGATACTTGGATATCAATTAAAAAAAGTGGAAGAGCCGAGTCTTTAAATGTTTCTGTTTCTGTTGGGATAATATTACATAAATTATCTTATGAATAATCCTTTTTTTTCCTAAACCACGGTATTCGAAAAACGATAAAATATGAAATAATTAATGAAGCAATAATAGGCACATAGCTTTTTTCATAACTATCTATAAGGATACCTGATTCGTCTACAAAAGATTTAAAGTTATTTTCAACTAGAACAGTTTCAAAATAAACAAATAAAGTTCCAAGAAGTAAAAATGATATTATAAATCCTGCTGATTTGTAAAGCAATCGTAGGTAAAGTTTCATGTGCAAATTTAAATAATAAACAGATTAACTCAAAAGAGCATTTTTCTTTGCCTTTTCCGCAAGTTTATTTCCAAGATATTTATCAATAACATAATGTGAAAGGTAAATTGCTGGGGTTATTAGAATTGCAACACTAAATTTAAATATATAATTATCTGTCCCAACATTGAAAACTTGAGAAATCGACCATTCTTTACCTGCTGGTGCAAGAAAATAAAAAGCAATCAATAGGACAATAAAACTATCAATTAGTTGTGAAACTACAGTTGATCCAGTAGCTCTTAACCAAATATATTTTCCACTTGTTATTTTCTTAATTTTTTGAAAAACAAATACATCAAGAAGTTGGGCAATAAGAAAGGCAATAATTGATCCAATTATTATCCCAATACTTTGAAGGAAAATCGTATTATACGCATAGTTTATATTAAAGCTATTTCCAGCATCATCAAATTTATTAATATTCAACCAATAAACATTTGGGCTTAGTTTAGTTGAAAGAAAAATTATAATGAAAGAATATGAAATCAAAAGTATTGTAAAATAGCTTATTTTTTTTACTCCTTTTTTACCAAAATATTCATTAATTATATCTGTTGTTATAAAAACTACTGGCCAAATTAATACACCTACTGACAGATTAAAATCTTTGATGAATGAGAAGTCAAAAATTTTAGTACCCAGGATTTCAGCTAGAATGGCATTGGTTACAAATATTCCTGAAAGAAAAATAAATATATTATTTAACTTTTTTTCCTCCTCAATATTTAGCTTTTGCATTATCAGGAATTACTGCATACCCCTTTCGATTTCATCGAGATGTATTGAGTCTATAGACTCTTGAAGGCTTGGTTTAATCTCAAGAACAGTATCAAGTTTTGAAATTTTAAGAATCTTTTTTATATGTTCATTAATATTACAAATTATGAATGATGCTTGTTTTTCTTGAAATGTTCTATTTCCTACAAGCATTGCACTTAAACCAGATGAATCCATAAACTTTACGTTTTTTAGGTCGAGAATTATATTTTTGGCACCCTCAACCTCATAGGTTATGAGATCGGCTTTCAATGTTGGTGCAACAACAGAATCTACTTTTTCATCTTTAGGTGTGAGAATGTAATAAAGATCATTCTTCTCAATTTCATATTTCATATAGCAATATTAATATTCGATTCAATATCATTCAACATATTATCGGTATTTCTTTTTTTAAATTTTTCACCAATTATATTTTCATAGAGTTCAATATATCTTTCCGAAATTAAATTAACTCTTTTATCATCCATAGGAGGTATTTTTTGACCTTCTTTACCTTGAAATCCATTTTTAATTAACCATTCTCTAACAAATTCTTTTGAAAGTTGTTTTTGATTTTTATTTTGATCCTGAAGATCTTTATATGAATCGGCATAAAAATATCTAGAGGAATCAGGTGTATGAATTTCGTCAACTAGATAAATATCATCTCTAATTTTTCCAAATTCATATTTTGTATCTACTAAAATTAAATTTTTTGTTTTCGCATATTCTGTCCCTTTTTGATATAGTTTTTTAGTAAAATTCTCAAGCTTCACATAATCTCTTTCATTTACTAAACCTTTAGAAATTATTTCATTTCTAGATATATCCTCATCATGACCAACTTTTGCTTTTGTAGTTGGAGTTATTATTGGAATAGGAAACTTATCGTGTTTTTTCATTCCATCAGGCATAATCACTCCGCAGATATCTCTCTTACCTGATTTGTATAACCTCCATGCATGACCCGTTAAATAACCTCTAATTACCATCTCTACAGGAAAAATTTTACAACTCTTACCTATGGTTACATTAGGGTCAGGTATTCTTTCAATCCAATTAGGAATAATATCCTCAGTCATCTTGAGAAATTTCTCCGCTATTTGGTTTAGAATTTGACCTTTATATGGTATTGCTCTTGGAAGAACAACATCAAATGCACTTATCCTGTCTGTAACGACCATAACTATTTTATCCTTAAAGTAATATACATCCCTTACTTTCCCTTGATATTTCTTTATTAGAGAATTAAATTTAAAATCTGTGTACTTGATTGCTTTTTCCAATATTACCAATCCGGTTTATTATTATCTTTCTTTTTGTTAGGTTTTCTTTTTAATTGCTGAATATACTGAAATTCATTATTACTTAAAGCATTGAGAATCATCTCTGCTTTCTTTTTTGTCATGTTTATTTTTTGAAGCTTTTCTTCTAATGATTCATTTTCAGTGCTATTGTTATTTTTTTGTTTATTGCTATTATCTTTTGAGTCATTCTTTTGTTGATTTTCTTGCTGATCCTTCTTTCCTTCATCTTCATTTTTTTTATTATCAGAGTTTTCTTGTTTATTATCTTTTTTATTTTGCTTCTTACTATCTTTTTTATCTTGCTTTTCGTTTTGCTTCTGTTTTTGAATCTTTTTCTTTACGAGCTCATAATTAAACTTTGAATCGATATTAGTATTGTCACTAATAATTGACTCTTTATAAAATTCCAAGGCTTCCTCAAGCTTATCTCTATTGTTACTAATGTTGCCAATTTGTTGTAAAGCAATTGACTTCACATTATAATTATCAGTAATTGTTGCATAAGTATAGTTTTCAAGTGCTTTTGTGGTATCCTTATTAAGATAATAAGAGTGAGCAAGGTTTAGAAAAATTTTTTCATTCTTAATATCAAATGAATCAACTAAGATATTATAGTTTATTATTGACTTATCGTACTCCTCGTTTTTAAAATAAATTTCTGCTTCTTTTGTAAGTCTATTGATTTCATCAATGTTATTTACATTTAATAAAATTGTTATAATGAATTGAAAGATCATAGAGATATAATTTTTGATACAAAAATAAAGTCAATAATTACTAAAATTAAAGCACATAAAAGAAAATAGAAATATTTATTTTCTGAAATATTTGATATTTGTTGGTCAACCACATCTCCTTTGATATTTTTAATGTCACTAATCATTTGATTTATTTCGTTTACATTCTTTGATATTTCGTAATATTTACCACCGGTCTTATTTGCTGTTTCTTTAAGTGAAATTGAATTTAATTTACTTATGACTATATTGCCTTCTTTATCTTTTTTCAAGTTTCCATAATTATCAAAAATATTACTTCCTTCAGGTGTTCCTATTCCAACACTATATAACTTCAAAGAATTTTCTTTTATTTTCTTTATTGATTCGTCAGTTTCTTCTCCAAAGTCTTCTCCGTCAGAAAAAAGTATAATTATTTTTGATTTGAGGTCTTTGTCTCCTGATTTTTCATCTTGAAGTTTTGATAATCCTAATTCAAGGGGTGGACCAAAATCTGTTCCGCTGTTTGGGACAAGTTCAGTATTTAAAGTTTCTACAAAAAGATTCAAAGCATTTTTATCGTACGTTAACGGACATTGGACAAACGCTTCTCCTGAGAACATGATTATTCCAATTCTGCCCCCACTAAACTCATCAATTATTTTTTTTATTTCAAATTTTACTTTCTCTATTCTTGATGGTTGTATATCATTTGCATTCATGGATTCTGATAGATCAACTGCAATCATTATGTCTTTACCAACTACATCAACTTTTTCTTCTTTAATACCAAAATTTGGACCAAGAAGTGATAAAATTAACAATGTAAAGAATGTAGTTCTTAATATTAATTTAAATAAAATACTTTTTAAGTTAACTTTTATAATTGGGTTAATTTGGTATAATCTAAATAGATATAAAAAGTATAAAATGAAAAATAGAGAAACTAAAGAAATCTCTAATAATCCTACATCTTTTTGGAAATCCATAAGCTAAATTATTAAATACAATTATCATTATTAAAATTTGAATATTGATTTAACCCTTTTTCACAAATAGAAAAATTGATAAAACTTTACATGATATAATGTTTTATATTTGCGATCACTTTAGGAGAGGTGGGTGAGTGGCTTAAACCAGCAGTTTGCTAAACTGTCGTACGTAATTACGCGTACCGGGGGTTCGAATCCCCCTCTCTCCGCTTCATTATTGATTCATTTCAACATTTTTTATTACGTATCGTTTCAAGATAAAGTAATATTAAATGTTAAAGATTGCATTTGACAAAGATTATATTCACCCGTTAGAAAAGAACCACAGGTTTCCTATGGTAAAATATGAACTAATTCCTGAACAGCTTTTGAGAGAGGGCTCATGCTCAAGTGATAACTTTTTTATTCCTGGTATTGCAACAAAAAATGAGATAATCATAACTCATGAATCTAAGTATTATGATAAATTGTCTACTTTAAGTTTATCAAAAAAAGAGGAAAGACCAATTGGGTTTCCAATGAGTAAAGAGTTGATCCTCAGGGAAAAAAAAATAGTAAAAGGTACAATTGAATGCTGTAATTTTTCAATTGATAATGGAGTTGCAATGAATATAGCAGGTGGCACTCATCATGCATTTTATGACAGGGGAGAAGCTTTTTGTATACTAAACGACCAATCTATAGCTGCAAATGTTTTATTAAATGAAAAAAAAGGAATAAATAAAATATTAATTGTTGATCTTGATGTACATCAAGGGAATGGAACTGCATCTTTATTTCGTGATAGAGAAGATGTTTTTACGCTATCTTTTCATGGAAAAAATAATTATCCATTCAGAAAAGAGAAAAGTGATTTTGATTATGATTTTGATGATCATACAGATGATTATTTTTATTTAGATAAACTCAGAAGACATCTGCCTGAAATTATCGATAGTTTTGAACCTGATTTTATATTCTATCTATCTGGGGTAGATATTTTAAAGAATGACAAGCTTGGAAAATTAGGATTATCTATTGAGGGATGTAAAGAGAGAGATAGGTTTGTTTTAGAAACCTGTAAGAAAAATAACATTCCTTTGCAGATTAGTATGGGGGGAGGTTATTCATCTAATCTGAGGGATATTATTGAGGCTCACTCAAATACATTTAGACTTGCTCAAGATATTTTCTTTTAATAAATACATCTATCCTCTTTTTCTTTTATTAAATAATTTTTTTACATTGAAATGATAATAGAATCAAATATTTAAACTCTTATATAATAAAATGAATAAAAGCTTTCTTTTTTTTGTATTAATTCTGCTTTTCTCTCAGAGCTTAAATGCTCAGATAAGAGTTACTGGGACGATAATTGATGAGGCAACAGGAGACGGGTTGGAGGGTGTAAAAGTTATTCTTAAGTCTTCAAATGTTAAGGGAGGTGGATTCTTTTCAGGTGTTTTAACTGAAGAAAACGGAGATTTTGATGTAACAACTAGTTTTAGATTTCCTTTGGATTTGATAGCTACTAAAAAGGGTTGTAAACGTCTTGTTGTCCCTCTAAATAGAAAAACAAAAATGTATAGTTTTGTAATGGAATGTGAAAGGGAGATTATCAAGGTAGTTACAAAGGAAGAACCTCCTAGTGAAGAAGAAAAACCAATTAGAGTAACAGGAAAAATTATAGATAAAGACACACAGGTTGAGCTTGAGGGTGTAAAAGTTATATTAAGGACAGCAATTATAACTGGTGGTGGTTTTTTCTCAGGTGTTTTAACTGAAGAAGATGGTACTTATGACGTATCAACTAGTTTTGATTATCCATTAAATTTAGTAGCTACAAAAAAAGGATGTAAGAGAATCATTTTTCCTCTAGATGAAAATAAAAATCAGTACGATATCCTAATGGAATGTGAAAAGGCTACTATTGATAGGATCATTGAGGAAAAGAAAAGTAAATCCAATAGTTTACCATCTGCAAAACCTGATAAATTGGTTTATTTAGAAAATGAGGAAATATTAATCAATGAGGATTCAGTACTATTGAATGATTCAGATCCTGATGGAAATCCTCTTGAAATCTTAATTTATAAAACTGTTAATGGATCAGTATTGCAACAAGATGATGGTACTTATAAATATGTTCCTTCTAATGAATTTGAATATTCATCTGATACTCTATTTTATATTTTGTCGGATGGTTATGGCACTGATTCTAGCTACATCGTTTTAAATAAACTTGAAATAGGTACAGAATTATCTCAAGTAATTGATTTAAAATCAATTTATTTTGATTTTAATAGTTCTGAAATTAGAGATGATGCTAAGGTTGAGCTTGATAAAGTAGTTAAGATAATGGAGGAATACCCTAAAATGAAGATTGAAATTGGTTCGCATACTGACTGCGTAGGTGGTGATGATTATAATTTAAAACTCTCTGATGAAAGAGCAAAGTCATCTGCAAGATACATTCAAAATAAAATGAATGCATTAAGAGATTATTCAGAAATTTATACTGCAATTGTTGCCGCATTTAAAACTAAAATGTCATATAAATCTTTTTATGCTAGAATGGGAAATATCAAGTATAGAAAACAGATCTTTGATTACTTAGGAGAAAATTCCTTTGAAATTTTAGGCTTTAAGACTTTTGATGAGTTCGAAGCCTACTTGTCATCAGATGAAATAATGATGACATATGATGATAGAATTAATGGTAAGGGATACGGAGAAACTGTTCCTATTGAAAGTTGTGAATCAAGTTGTGAATCTTGTTCTGAGCAACAGCATCAACTTAATAGGAGAACAGAGTTTGTAATAGTTGAAATAGGTGATAAAGCAAACTAAGTTGAAAACATTAAAAACATTCTCTTTAGGTATTTTTTTTATATTTCTTCTAATCTCCTGTTCAGAAAACGATTTTGATTTATCTGAAATTGATCTAAGCGATATCAAACCTGAATTTAAAATTCCATTTGTATCAGGAGAGATTGGTTTAATTGATATTGTTGATAATATCGATTCTACGGTTTTAGTGGATGATGAAACAAGTATTCTAAAGGTATTATTTGAGGATAGCAATTCAATTTCTTTTGAAACAAGTAATGTTATTTCATTAGATCAACTTGAATATTCTGGATCACAAAAATTACAAACAAAAAAAATAAACTTAAGTAATCTAAATAGTTTAAGTACAACCATAACCCTTAATGATCTTGCCAGTAATATGCCCTCATTAAATTTTGTCAACTCCTTGGCTGAAAACTCTTCTTCAGTTTTTCCTCCAATTAATAATAATGAGAGTGGGGGAATTTATTCATTTAGTAGTTATGACAACTTTAAATATGTAGTCATTGACTCGGGTTTCGTTCAAATAGAAATAAAAAATAATTTATCTATTCCTGTAGATGTGAATATTGAGATAAGTGATAAAGAAAATGTTTTTTTGGTTATTCAGGCAAATAATATTTTACCAAACCAATTATTCCAGATAAATGAGGATTTAAATGGTAAAATGATTTATAATGAGTTAAATGTTGAAGTGACAAAATTTAATACTCCTGGATCAGGAGGAACACCAGTAAGTATTAGTCCTAGTTCGGATAATATTGAGGTTTCATTTGAAATTGGTGAAATTTCCGTTTCTGAGGGCGAGATTAATATTAGCGATATTAATTCCATTGCTGATAATTCTCTGGACGTTGACTTAAGCTTCTACGATAGTGTTGAGTTAACAAGTATTGTGTTTACAGAAGGCCAAATCGATTTTGAAATTAATTCATCATTGAGTTTCGATGTAGATATTAGCTATTCTCTTCCTGCCAAAAATGGTAATGATTCTATTTCAGATGATGCTAACATAAATTCAAATGGAGTTTATAATAAAAATTTTAATATAAAGGATTATACCTTTGATCTTCATAACGAATCAATAAATCAATATAATAATCTGAAAGTAAATTCCTCAGTTGAGGTATCATCAAATTCAAATTTTATTATCTATAAATCAGATGAGGAAATAGAAATTTCATTTACATTATCAAACTTAGTATTCAAAGAAATTAATGGATATTTTGGAAATAAAACATATGATATTGACAGATCTGAAATAGATTTAGATAAAAGTCTTTTTGATTTTTATGATAGATTTGATGGAGAGTTTTTGCTAACAAATCCTAGTTTTGGTTTGAATGTATATAGTTCAATGGGTGTTCCTATATCTTTTAACTTGGACATTGAAGGATCAGATAATAAAAGTAATTCAGAGAAAATTTCATTAAACAGTAATATTAATCAGGCAGTTTCCAAAGATGGATCTTTGACTGAGACAAAAATATTAATTGATAAGGATAATTCTAACATCGTTAATTTTATAAATCTTCCACCACTGGAGGAGATAGTTATTGATGGAAACCTAAAAGTAAATCCAGATGGTGTTACTCACAGCAATTTTATTTTAGAAAATTCAGAGATCTATGGCAATATATTCTTTGAACTTCCTTTTGAAATTTCTGCAAGTAATATGACAGTCTCCGATACTATTCAAACCAGTGAGATTAATTTAGTGTCCAGTATTTACTCTGCAAAAATGATTCTAAATTATGAAACTGATATTCCAGTTGATTTTGATATATCGTTAATATTCTTAGATCAAAACTTATCTGAAATAGACAGAAGTGAGGGAGAGATTAGTGTTAGTGCAAGTGATGTCGATTCTAATGGTTACTCAACTGGATTAATATCTGATTCCTTTACTGTTGATCTAACTACAAATCTACTTGATAGATTAAGTGACATTAAAAATGTAATTTTTCAAATCAAATTAAATACTGATAATTCCAATTCGGTAAATATAACCTCTGATATAAAATTTAAGTTTCAATCAATTTTAGAAGTAAAATTAAATGGTGTATAAAAATTTAAAATTTTTACTATTTCTACTTGTGACAAAGATATCATTTGGTCAAGTTGATAATATGTTATTTTTAATGGATAATGTACCATCTTCAAGAAATGTTAACATAGCAGCTTATGATGATTCTACAAAGTTTCATTTTGCATTTCCAATTATTTCTGGTATTCAAGCCTCCCTTAATTCAGATTTTAAATATGATGATATTATTAAAATTCGTCCTACTGACGGATCAAAATTTCTTGATCCAAACTCTTTTATAGGTTCATTAAGAAAAAGAAGCCACGTTCAAGTTAATGCTAAAATCAATCTAATTAGGTTTGGTTTCAGGTTTAAAGATGGTTACGTTAGTTTCAGTGTTGATGAAAATATGAATGCAGATTTAGGTATCGATAGGGGAGTATTTCAATTTTTAATTTATGGTAATAAAACGTATGAAAATAATCAAGGAATCGGTTCCTTAACTTCTAATTTTAGTCATACAAGAGAATTCTCAATTTCTTATGCAAAAAAAGTTGAGATTAAAAATCACATATTCGATGTTGGTATAAAACCAAAAATTTATTTTGGTTTAGGTAACTTTGAATCAACAAATACTATTAATTACAGAAATGACCAAAACTTTTCAAGCATCGGTTTTGATTTAAGAGGAAATGGAAACATATCCGCCCCAATTGATATTGTTTCAGGTCAAAAAATCGATTTAAACGATTTTGAAATTACATCAAACTTCGAATCGAGTTACATATCAAATTCAAAAAATAAAGGTTTTGGATTTGACATTGGAGCAAGTTATGAATATGATCTTGGAAGAAAAATATATAATATCAGAAGAAATAATGACGTGGTTTTTAATCGTGCTAGAAAGGTAAAGGTTGACTTTAGTATTGTTGATATTGGTAGAATCAATTGGAAGTCAAATTCAAAGAGTATTAATTACAACTTATCATATCAATTTAATGGTTTTGATTTGACCAATCATATTGATTCAATAAATGAAGGATACGATTTTTATGAAAATTTTATTCAAAATGAATTAGATTCACTTGAGCTAGAGAATTCTCTTAGTATTGAAGATCAGGAAAAATATTCGACAGGATTAAAACCCAAATTTTACCTAAATTCCTCTTTTTTCTTTTCAGATAAATTATCAGTTGGACTTCTAATGAATTCCTCAAATTATGGATTCTTTAAACATATGAATGTAACTCTACACTCCTCTTTCAGATTAAATGAAATTATAAGATTAACAGCTAGTCTTAGTAGAGGCAATAAAATAGGTTTGGGTCTAAGCCTAAAGGGAGGTCCTTTTCAATTTTATATTTTATCTGATAATATCTTCGATACTTCTGATATGATATCTAATCCATACGAAGTGAAGAATGCAAACCTGCATTTTGGTACAAATTTTATTTTTTAATTAATTTTTAAATTAAAAAAATTAATCACTAAATCAATTTCTTTTTTATATCGTATTAATTGTTATTAAATAATCTCTTATGAATAATTTAGTAATAATTAGTCATCCCGATAAAAAATCATTTTGCTACAATGGTATTTTTAATACAATTGTCAAAGAAATTAAAGATTCTAAAGAAAGTTTAGAAGTTATTGATTTGTATCACGAGCCATTTTCAAACCCTTCAAAAAAATTAATTAAGAAGTATCAAAATCTTATTAAATGGTCAAAAAAGATATATTTTATATCGCCAGTTTGGTGGTTTAGATTAACTCCTCGAATGGAGATGTTTTTTGATTTAGTATTTACACCAGGTTTTGCATTTGATTTTGTTAATATAACTAAGATTTATGCTTATCCTAAATCTTACTTAAAAGATAAAAAAATTAGAACATACATGACACATGGTGCTCCAGCTTTGCCAGTCATGACATTGTATTTAAATTCAATTAAG
Organism: uncultured Marinoscillum sp.; assembly: GCA_902633975.1. GTDB lineage: Bacteria > Bacteroidota > Bacteroidia > Cytophagales > MED-G16 > MED-G16. Next base: position 30,665 of record CACPHX010000006.1, on the reverse strand, counting down.
CTTAGGTTAGTTATGGGAGTTTACAGTTTTGTTTTTGGATGGAAACCTTCTCTTTGGTTTAAAACAAAGCAGTTTTGGTCAGTTCCTTTTACAACTGATAGAAAAAGATTAAAATATCTCTCTGTTGTAAGAAAAGATTTAAAAAAAGATCTTAATAAGACTTAAATAAAAAAGGCTCTTTTACATAAGAGCCTTTTTTAGGAATTTAGTTTTTTAGATAATCCTGTATCTGAGTTTCTATTGAGGACGGATCAAACCACTCGTTTAGCATAACTACTTTACCAGCCTCATTAAACTGTTGGATTATATAAAATTTTAATTTAAGAGGTGCTCCTGACTCGGAGTGTTTAAAGCTCCAAAGGCCGTATATTCTAACGACGTTAGGATCTGTTGTTTCTACACCCATATCAGAATATAATGATCCTCCCCAGTATGATCCAGGATTATCAGGCCCGACACCTGGCTCAAATTTAAATTCCTCAAATTGGTTAAAATATTCTGTTGCAGCAGCTGTTAATTCAGCTTTTGTCTGGTATGTTCCACTATAATTATTTGGACCACTCCACTTTAAGGAATCTGAATATAATTCAAGAAATAAATCTATATCTTCGGCATATATACCTCCAAGATGATATTCTTCAAAAGCTTCATAATTTTTTTTAAATGTTTCCTTGTCAGCTTCTGATACTATAATTCCCTGTGGGCCACCACATGATGCCAAAATCATAGTAATATATATTAAAAAGTATTTTTTCATAATTTTAATTTTTTATTTTCAAATAAGTTTAAAGCAAATTATAATAAATTATTTTTTAATACTCATCTTAATTGTTCTATAATTGGTGCTTATCCTTATTTTATTTGATATCTTAAATATAGTTTCTAGATTTTTTTGATAATATTCAAACAGCTTGCATCTAGATTATTCATTGGATTATTCATAAAATCTATCATTATTTTATATCTACATTCAAGTTGACCACCTCCATGTCCTGCCTCATTTACAATATATAAGTAGTGATTTTTTAGACCTTTTGCCATGATTTTGCCATTTTCAGGGGGAGTAACAGGATCATACTTATTAACTGTTATTAATGTTGGAACCAGAGATTTTTTTTAATTTTTTTTCTTTTTTAGTTAAAGTATTTTCATGGAAATTATTCATTGACAAATATGCTGATGTAAAGAACCCAAGTTTAGCTGGAAAAAATCTTAATTTATTATAAATCTTATTGATGTATTTTTCATCGTGTTTAATATTAAACATTTCATGCTTTTCAACCGCTAACCACATTGCATAATTATATGAATCTCTAAATGAATTGGTGATTAAACCCTCAATTATAGGACCACCACCATTTTCATACTCTTTGATCAATAATGGTATTTTAGTCAGAGCATCATTGCTATAAAGTAACCGTCTTATGAAATATAATCCTTCATGTGCATTCAAATAGTAAGGCTCATTATTAATATTTATTTTGATTGATTTTTTTTCTAATTCTTTTAAAACAATTTCATATTTATCGCTTAAGTCTGGATATAACTTATTACACTCATAGTTATTGTTACAATACTCAAAAACTCTTGATAATGATTTTGAATATGAAATAAGCCTGCTAACTAGCATGTCTCCAACTAGAGGGTTAGGAGAATTTAATATTACTGAATTCAATTTTGAAGGATGTAATTCCTGGGTTATTCTACCTAGTCTTGTTCCATATGAACCACCATATAAATTATATTTTTCAAATCCTAATGCATTCATAATAGCATTTACATCTTTTGCTGATTGGAATGTATTGTACTTACTAAGATCAATTCCCTTTCTTTTAGTATCATTGACATAGCTGTTAATTATTTTTTGGATTTCAAGATTTTCCTTTTGAAAAGTCAAGTCTTTTCTGAAAATAGAGAAAAAATCTTTACTCATATTTTTTAGAGGGGAGGAGAAGCCAATTCCTCTTTGATCAAAAATAATTATCTTCCTATTCTTTGAAATTGGATTATCTAACCAGCTTTGAACTCTCCTTTCTGTGATTGCTGATCCACCTGGCCCACCTGTTAATATAATTAGAGGATCAATGAATTCTTGATCTTCTTGATTAATTATTACTAGAGATATATCAATTTTATTTTCAGAATTATTGTAATGATCTTCTGGAACTTGAATTTTACCACACGAATACCTAGTATTAGCAGATATATTAAAATCTTGACAAGGTAGTTTTGTGAATTCTTTACCTTGTAAGTTTACAACAATCAGAAATTGTAGAAATATAAAATGGGTAAGAAAATTAATTTTTTTTCTTTTATTAAAAATTTCTAACATAATTACAACTTTTAATTACTCACAATAATATAATTTCATTTTTTGAGTACTTGATGGATTATTATAAAAAGTTACTTGGAAATATTGCTACGTTTTTGCCTGAGCTCAGCTCTTTACCATAAAGAGTTGAGTTACCAAGGTCTGGTAAGCATCTTTTGGTGTATAAAAGCCTGCAATTTGTACTATAATCAGGACCCCTATAAAAATCATCCAATAAGACTACAGATATTTCGTTATCTAATAATATCATGGCATATTGTTTAGCCTTAACTATGGAAAGTTTATTTTCTGGTAAATTTTCTAATATTTCATAACCTGTCATGAAAACAACATTTATATCATTAAGTTGTTTTGATCCTATTATTACTGCATTACATTTATAAAGTAATTTACCACTACAGAAGAAGGAAATTTTTGATAAAAGTATAACAAAAAAGATTTTTTTCATTTTTTTAAATCTATTTAAATTATAAAAAATTTTCAACCCTAATTATAAAATAATATATTGTTGAATATAAATTGATTTTATGTTAAGACACTTTATACCACAAAAATTTAAATTGTTAGTTAGGATAATCGCAATTATAACTGCTCTATCATTCATATTATATAGAATCTGATTCCTATTTCACTAAATCTTATTCTATGAATTTAAAACAAAAAATTACACTTCTTATTCTAATTGATTCTGCTTTATTTTTTATTGTTATATATCTATTATATGCTAATATGTGGCTTGAGTCATTAATTCCTTTGCTATTATCAATTGGAATTGGTTCATGGAATTACCCTGTTTATAAGAAGTATTTTTCATCAAAAAATGACGACAAATAGATTTTATAAGTAATTGTAATATTTTCTTTTTAAATAAATAATCAATGAATTTAACTTTAGTTATTTTATTTACTGCTATTTCATTTGTTATATATGGATATAGTTCTTTCATGTCTAAAAGGATGATATCAGAGTATTCAAGATGGGGTTTTGCTGATCAAAGGAAAATAATAGGTTTTTTCCAATTACTTGGAGGAATTGGTTTATTAGTTGGAATTAAAGTTAATATTCTGCTTTTTGTTACATCACTTTCTTTTATCATTATGATGCTTTTTGCAATAATTGTCAGGATAAAAATAAAAGATGGAATAGTAGAAATTTTACCAGCAATAACTTACCTGTTTTTGAATATGATGATCTTTTACAAGTCAAGTGAGATAATTTTTAATGCTTGATTGAAAACTAAAAACATTTAATAAGGAAAATAGTAAAATAAAATTATCTATCTTTTTTCTTATTATATTCTTGAAGCTCTGGATCATTAGCAAATTCTTTTTTTTGTTGATTGGAAGCTTTAATTATCATGTAAACATACCCTGATATGTATAAAATGAAAACTATTAGTCCTATTACGAACATTGAAAAGGGGACAGGCGTACTCATTTTGAAATTCTTTTTTCTCTATCTCTTCTTCTCTGTCTAATTGCAACAGAAAACCCCAAAATAGAGGGAACCCATATACCAACAAAAATACCCTCAAGCTTCTGACCGCTAAACCATAAGGATACCGAATATAAAAATGAAAAGAATGCCAGTATAATAGGATAGTAATCACCCCAAAAATCGAGTAACCAAATTATTTTATTTTTCATGATGCTTTAAGTTGTTATATTATTATAACTCTTTAAATGGAATAATGTTTTATGTGACATATAATGATCCATATTTAGTAATTAATATTAATCTTCTCTTTACAATAGGGGATTATTCTAACCTTGTGTCATTTGATAATTATGTAAGAAGTTTGTAGGTTTGATTTATGAGATACCTAATAGTCTTTTCATTATTATTCTTTTCTTGTAGTAGAGATACTATTAGCAGAGATACTGTCTGTATTGACGAAAGTTTAATTAAGGATGGCCCTTGTACAAAAGAGCTCTACCTTATTTGTGGATGTGATGGTAAAACTTATGGTAACCTATGTTTACTCAATAATGCTGGTGTACTTTCTTATACAGAAGGTGAGTGTAAAACCTGATTTAATAAATCAAAACAAAATTAATATCTTCTAAAATATCCCCAACACCTTTTCATTTGTAAATTGTTCTTTTCTAATATCTTTATTTTATGAAGTTTTGGGAAAGTCCTATTATAAAATCATTAGGTTGGAAAGAAGAACCTAAAGGTATTGCTAAAGTTATGTCTATTTGTATGCTTATCGTAATTGTTACAATTTTTATACCATCAAGTATTTTAGAAAATAAAATAGTATCAACAATTACTTGGGGTTCAATAATCATTTTTTTTGTTTTATTAGCATTCGTTTTTTTAAAAAGATTATTTTCTAAGTAATACTCTCCATAAGGGTATTTTTACATCCTCATCACATTTGATAATTGTATATAATAATAGTACATTAGATATATGAAAAAATTAAATCAAAAAAATGATGAGGTAACAGTTATTATTGAAGTCTCATTTAAGGAGAATTTTAATGAAGTAAAAAAATTCATCAGAGAAGAACAGTGTCCTTTATTTTTTAATCTTAATGATGATGGTATAATAAGATTCGAATGGTTTGTAGATGAAGATAAAAAAGGTGGAACCCTAATTGAAGTATTTAAAAATTCGAATGTTTGGGAAGAACTTGGAAATAAGATAATTGGATCCCCTGTTAATATCCGATTCATGGAGTTGTTTAATGTTGAGAAACTAAGTGTTTTGGGAGAAATCAATGAAAGTTTTAAAGAAAAAATAAAAGGTTTAAATCCAGTTGTTAAATCTTATGTCGGAGGAATTAGATAATAGTCTTTCATTATATTTAATTTTTAAAATTTGCTTGATATGAAAATTATAATTACAAATCAGAATAATGCAGAGAGAATAACAAGATTTTTTATCTCTTTATTCTTATTGCCATCTCCACTAATATTTGGTTATGAAACCTTTCCAATAATACAATCAGTCGTTGGAGGTATATTGTTATTTAATGCGTTAAGTGGGATGTGTACTATTTACAGATTATTTGGTGCAAATACCTGTGCTAAATAACCAAAAATTAATAGCCCAGAAATAATCATTCTCTTTTAATTGCTTTTATCACCTCTTTTACCATAGGGGATTGTTCTAGAACGTGTCCTTTCTTTATGAAATAGGGTAGTTACCAATTATTTTTGATTCCTTCTCCATAAATTTTGAAGTATTCATCTTCACTTATTTCATATTCATTTATAATATTTTTTTTAATTTCTGTTACTTTATCTCTTTCATATTCAGCTCTTTTTTCAAATTCATTAGGTGAAAAATTATTATCAGCATATTGAGTCATATTGTCTTGTCTTTTACCTATTTCAAAAAAAATTTCTTTTCTTGTTTTTAAATCAATACGACTAGATTCAATAATATTTTCTTTAACATCAGATGATTGATTATTTTTTTCATTTGTAGGAGCACATGATTGGATTATAATAAAAAATATTAGAATATATTTCATTCTCTAATCTACAAATTTTCCTTTAGAATTCATAGACTCTTACCATAGGGGATTGTTCCAACCCCGTATGTTAAGTTGATTATTTTCATTTATATCTATAGATTACAGTCATGAAAAAAACCCTTTTATTTCTCATAATGATCTCTTTTAATTCCTTTTCTCAGATAAAAAGCTTAGATGATTTATTAGTGATTAATTCGGCCTCTGACTTTGAGCGTATATGTATTGAAAAAAATTTAACAATTGAGTATGATAAATCTGACATTATCCAATACTCTTATAAAGAATCAAATGATGCATTTCAAATAGCTACATTCTACGCAGAGCATAATAAATATCAAATTAATACATTTTATAACATTGATTTTTATAATGAAATATTTGATGGGATTAAAAAATATGGAATATTTCAAAAAATAATTAAAATGAGTAACGAAGATATTAATGGGGATACAAAAGAAGGTGAGAGGCAAAATCTTAAGTTAGCTGTTTACAGAATTAAAGGTTATGATATTTACTTAGCATTTGGTAATGGATCTGAGGGTGGTTATGATAATGGAAGAATATTTCTAGTTGATTTAAATGATGTTAATAGAGGTTTTATATTCCAAATAAATTAGTTGATTTGAACTTTCTTATCTATATGTTTCGTATTAAGAGTTTCTTTTGAAAGTTAAAGGGAATTTTACCTCTACATTATAAGTTTTTTTCTTTCAACCCCGTATGAAACGGGGTTGAAAATAAACAACCCTGATTGAAACTTTATTCTACTTATCAATATCAATCTCCTTGATTCTTGTAGCAACAAATATATTCTTCTGATGCAGATGTTTTTTCTTTTCATGAAACTCCATCTTATGCCAAAATTCTATTTGTTGAGCACACTTATGGAGTGCTACTTTTTGTACTATATCATCTATAGCAAATAGAGGTATATGCATATCCTTAAATTTAACCTCAAAGATTATTCTGCCTTTAAACTTCGCCATGATCATCCTCCTTCCTGCTATTAAAGGGACTACCCTTGATCTTTCTAAAAAGATCTAGTGATTCAAAAAAATAAGACCTATTCGTCTTATTATGAAAAAAATTAACTTGAGTATTCCCAACTCCATCTGGAATTGGGGGTATTCTAGTTTCTGATTTATCATTATTCATAACGTAATAATTTAATAGTTAAACAAATTATCACATCAATCTTAAAACAGGGGATTTCCGAATCATTTGAACGACTGTCCCGCATTCTAAACCACCGTGTCTCGGAAGATCGGTTGGTGTACATAAAGTACTCTTGATGCATTGCAAAAATAAACATTTATGTTATTTTCTACCCTTTAATTTTGATTTATATTTATGAAAATGAATGTTTTAAGTCTTTTTGATGGGATTGGTGGAGCCAAATTAGCTCTAGATTCAAATAAATTTGATGGTATTAACTATTTTTCCTCAGAGATTGACAAATATGCAATAAAGGTTTTAGATAAAAACTTTAGCAACATCACACACTTAGGTGATATTAGAAAGATAAATCATAATAAATTACCAAAAATTGATTTATTGATAGGGGGAAGTCCATGTCAAGATTTAAGTATTGCCCAAAAAGGAGATGGATTAAAAGGAAAAAAATCAAATTTATTTTATGATTATGTTAATTTATTGAAATCAATAAAACCAAAGTATTTTCTACTTGAAAATGTAATTAATAAGTGGTCAAATAAAATGGGTGAAGAATTAGGAGTATACGGTGTAAAAATTAATTCTAATTTATTTAGTGCTCAAAATAGACCAAGAATGTATTGGTCAAATATTGATTTTGATAAATTACCAACTCAATTAAAAGATGCTAATTTATCTTCTTTGATTGATGATAATGTAGATGAAAAATATTTTCTAGATTCTAACAAATCATCATTTATAAATGGTAAAAAACTAAATATAAATAAATCAAAAGACGGAATTATAAAACTAATCACTGCTGAAAAAGAATTTATTAGAGATAATGAAAGACAAAGAAGAATTTATTCAATAGATGGAAAGTCACCTACATTACTTGCTAGATCTGATTCGCCAAAAATTTTAATAAATGATAGAATACGAAAATTAACTCCTTTAGAATGTGAACGATTACAAGGGTTTCCAGATAATTGGACAGGTGAATTAAGTGATACTCAGAGATATAAATTAATTGGTAATGCCTTTAGTATAGAGGTAATTTCATACATCTTAAAATTTTTAAAAAAGAAACCTACTTCAACTAGAAATATAATTACTTTATATGATAAGGTTTATTGATTTATTTTGTGGATTGGGTGGATTTAGAATTGCTCTTAAAAAACAAGAATGCGTTTTTAGCTGTGATAATGATAAAAGCGTATCAGATGTTTATTTGAATAATTTTAATGAAAATCCTTTTTCAGATATACAATCAATACATGAAAGAAATATACCTAAACATGACATTTTATGTGCAGGATTTCCTTGTCAGCCCTTTTCAATTGCTGGTAAAAGAAAAGGGTTTGATGATTCAAGAGGCACATTGTTTTTTGATATATTAAGAATTATAAATTATCACAAACCAAAGGCATTTATATTAGAAAATGTTAAAGGTTTAGTTAATCATGATAATGGAAATACTTTTAAAATAATAACTGAGAGTTTATCTAAGTCCTTAAACGGCGTTTTTATTAATTCCTCTATAGAAAATTTAGGTTATAATGTTTTTTATAAAGTTCTTAACTCAAAAGATTATGGTATTCCACAAAATAGAGAAAGAATTTTTATTGTTGGATTTAAAAATAATTGTTCCTTTGAGTTTCCAGAAAAAGAAAGTTCATCTATCCATTTGAAAGATATTTTAGATATAAATCTTCCAGATAATACTGTTTCAGAAACTGAAAATTTTAATATTTTAAAAAACTTAGAAAAACATAAAAAAAGGGAAGATATAATTAATAATGATTATTCATTAGCTTATGAAATTAGAAAATCAAAGTGTACATTTAGATGGGATGGAATTTCTCCTTGTTTGACCGCAAAAATGGGAACTGGTGGAAATAATATTCCAGTTTTGATTAAAAATATGAGGAGATTATCTGTGAAAGAATGTATGAGAATACAAGGATTTCCTGATAGTTATTTAATTCCTGAAGGAAAGCAAAATTCATATAAGCAAATTGGCAATAGTGTTTCTATTCCTTTAGTTAAAAAAATTACTGATAACATTATAAAGCAGCTTTGATAACTATAGTATAGTTTCCCTTACTTCTACCTGATCCAGTAGTTACATTAAATTCATAATTATTTAAGTTTACTATTTTAAATCCTTTATTGTTGTAGAGATATGATGCAAAAAATGGATCTTCAAAATTATGTTTGCCTTGAAATATAAATTCTTGTAGATAAAGGGTATTTTTAATTTGATTTTTAATTAAATGATTTGATAAGCTTTTAATTTTTTTTAATTTCCTAATATCATTAATATTAAAATCATCAATCTTATTCTCATAAAAATTTTCAAACTCTTTTTCACTAATGCCCCAACCTTTTAATATTTTTTCATTTTTTCTTTTTTCTTTTTCATTTATATAAATGGAAGCTCCTGCTGCTAAAAGGTTTGTTTTAAAAAGTTTTTTGAAAATAGAAGCTCCCATTTTTGAGTAAGTGTATTTTTTTGATTCTTTTAGTTTTATTGATATACCTGAAAGTGGAATAATATTTAAATCAAAATCCTTAATATGATTTAGTTCCAGGATATAGTTTAATTTTTTTAATTCTTCTTTATTTATTGAGCCCTCACAAATAATAACATCAGATTTTGCTGCTACTTTTTTTTCTAAAACTTTTGAGTGAATGAATTCATTTACTTTAACGGCATATATTTTTTTATAATTATTAAAATTATTATTTAATATTTCTCGGTTACCATTATTTATTTCTGAAATAAATTTTTCTACGAATTTATCTCCTTCATATGTTCCTTTCATTATTTTGGTGTTAATGATCTTATTAACTTAGTTTTATCTCCAATTTTAAATTGAATAGACCCTCTTTTTTTTTCATTTGTCCTATTCCAGGGTTGAGCAGTTATTCCACCTACAGGTAATAAAGCTTTTTTGCTTTTATGATTGCAAAGAGCATTAATAAAGTTTTCTATAAAACACCAATTAAAATTATCTACATTTCCATGAAAGATAATAGTTGGATTAATTAATGAGACCCTACCTTTAAATATTGCTCTTTTAATAATTGAATATTTAACTTCTTCATTTTTCAAAAAATTTTTTAATGAACTTATGCATTCTGGGTGATTTTCCAAAAATTCCTTTCCATTTATATATTTTTTAGATGGATGAGCTTTTCCGTCAAGGGTTCCATCTCCCCAAACAAATAGTTTGAAATTATTTTGAATCTCTTTATTAATAGAAAACCTTTCAATTAAGAAATCATTGAAAAATTCAATTTTTTCTTGGTGAGTTGAATTGCCTCGACCAATCTTAATACTTAAATTAACACTTATTGCTTTATGTATTAAGGTAATATCAGTTTTGTTATGTCCTCCAACTTTATTTGCATAAATTTTTTTGTTTTTATCTATGTGAAAAATTTTTTTTAAAAATGATTTATGCTGATTATTAAAATCAGATATAGATTTATTATTGTAAAAATTTACTAATTCATTTTCATTTGAGAATCCACGTATCATAACCTGAAAGCTCATTAAAATAAATCAAAAATCAAATTTTATCTTTGAATTGGGGTTGTTTCAACCCCGTAGATTAATTTGATAATATTAAAACATATAAGTAGATTAGTAAACAGGTTTTTTTTAATTTATAATTTTTTATTATGTACAAATTTTTAATTTTAATCCCTCTTGTTGTGCTTTTTTCATGTCAACAGGGATCTGATACTCAATCAGTATCAAAACAAGATCAAGATAAGTTCAATCAATATGTAGAAACATGGAGAACTTTTGTTGCTGGATTTATCGCAGAGGATCTTGATTCTCAGATGGAACTTTTTGCTGATGATGTAAAATGGAGCCAACCTGTTTATAATGGTAATCAAATTTCTGGTAAAGCTGACATAAGAGCAGTTATTGAGTCATGGCAGAAAGATTTTCAAGTAACTTCCTTTGCTGAAGCTGAGGGTCTTATTGGGAATGATGAAAATCCAAATCCAGCTGGATTTTATTCTGGTTCTTATTTCTCTACCGGTACTCCAAGCTCTAGCCCTAATGGCCTTAGAGTTTATGGAACTTGGTACTGGACACACACAGAAACTGGTACACAAGGTGGAAATAAGTGGTACGGCATACTAACTTTTAATGAAGAAGGTAAAATTAATTCATTTACAGATTGGTTTGATGCTGGAGGTGTTCAAGACCAAATCGAAAAAGCTCTTGAAAATTAAATTTTTATTTTTATTATTTCTTATTATTAGTTGTAGTCCTAGTGCTGATTATGATTCTAATACCCTAGAAATAAAAAAAGTAAATCAAAAATATCTTGAATTCTATAATTCAGGAAATTACGAGGGTGTAGCATCACTGCATACTGAAGATGCAGTGGTGATGCCTCCTAATGTTCCAGCTAGGATTGGGAAGGATCAGATAATGTCAGCAATTAAAGAGGAGGTTGATATGGGATTTACTGATCTTAAATTCATAGAGAATGATATAAAAATTTTTGGTAATCTAGCTTACGATGAGGGGAGTTACAGTCTAAATGTAAAGTCTGAAAAAGGAGAAGTCATAGATAATGATTCTGGAAAATATTTAGTTGTATGGGAAAAACAAAATGATGGTCGTTGGTTAATGAAAAAAGATATATGGAATAGTGATCTCCCAACTAAAAATTAATTGCAAAAAACAAAACTCAAAATCCAAATAGGGTAGCTCATTTTTGAGAAAATTTCAAAATCGTTGCAGGAGTTGCAAAATGCTCTTATCTTCAGGTTGATGTTTAACATGCTTTGAATGATAGGAATGCCTACAGAATCACCTCTTGCAAGAGTAAATTAATAGATTTACATTTGCCATCATTATCTGGTTCCGTAGCTCAACTGGATAGAGCAACTGCCTTCTAAGCAGTAGGTTGAAGGTTCGAGTCCTTCCGGAATCACAAAACTCTTTATTAGAATTACTTTTTTTCTTAATATGAGTTAATCTTTGCCCTTCTTACTGAGTCCTTTTCAAAGTCATTTAAATTCCTTCCTCCAAAAATACCATTAGACTCCCAATCACCATAATTTGGGTTAGGAAGTACAATAAGCTTAGTGCCAAATTCATTTTTGAGATTATTCGTGTAGTTTATCCTTTCCTCAGATAATTTTTCTTCAAAATCATCATTAAAGTCAGCTAAATTATCTCCTATTAACATGATAACTTCATGATTTTCTGATATAAATTTTCTTCTTTCACTCTTACTCCTGCTCTTACTTCTCAGTAGAACATTCGATTCTTTAGCATCTGGAAAATCTAATTTTTTAAGGTTTTTAACGGTAGACTTTAATTGTTCAGAGTATCTATTTGAAACATAAAATATTTCAATTCCTTTTTCAGAAGCATATTTTAAAAATTCTAATGATCCTGGAATTGCCTCTGCTATTTCCATATTTCCCCAATCAACCCAACTCTCTCTGTCATATGAGGTATTATTTAAAATAAGTTTTCCGTCGTATGGACTATTATCAAGAACTGTCTCATCTACATCTGTGATGATTGCAAGTGGCTTGTCGTATTTTTTATCAGATGAAAGAAAGGAATTTAAATTTAATCTTGCTGTATTGAAAGCTTGATAGCATAAAGCTTTGTACTCTGCAGAATTTTGAGTCCATACCTGTGCTTGTATTTTATATTCATTGCTTGGCTTATACTTCGTTTGATTACATGAAACAATTATAATAATTAATATTAAAATGTATTTATTCATAATTTTCCGTGGTTTCTATTATTAATCCCTTTTCTACCAGTTAAGTTGTCTCCCATATCTGATCTTGCTTTTTCTGCTAATTCTTCTAGTTCTTTAGCTATTTTAGGATATTTTTTAATTACATCATACTCCTCACCAGGGTCTCTTCTTAGATTGTATAATTCTAAACCTGTTATGATCGAATTATAATTCCCTGGAAAGCCATCGTTATTAGGTAGAACACCTTTATATGATCTAGAGGTGTGGGGTAGAATCAATTTCCAGTTATCTTTTCTTACTGCCTCAAGATTATTATTTCCATAATAATAATAAAATTCTTTCCTAGGATTTACTTTTTCTCCTTTCAATATTTCCATAATATTTACTCCATCAATTTTATGTTCTGGTAGATTTCCATCTACAATATGTGATATAGTTGGTAATATGTCTATAGAAGAAGATAGTTGATTCGCAATTTTACCTGCTGGTATTATGTCAGGCCACATCATAACTGTGGGTACTCTTTGGCCACCCTCAAACGATGTGCCTTTTCCCTCTCTTAAACCTCCAGTAGAGCCTGCGTGGTTACCAAAGTTTAACCATGGCCCATTATCACTTGTAAAAATTATTAAGGTATTATCAATAATTTTATTTTTTTCTAGTGCACTAATTATTTTTCCAACTGACCAATCAATCTCCATCATTAGGTCACCATATAAACCCTGTTCACTCTTACCAAGAAACTTTTCAGACACTGCAATTGGAACATGAGGCATGGGATGAGGAACATAAAGAAAAAAAGGATTATCCTTATTTTCGTTTATGAAGTCAACTGACTTTTCAGTAAATATGGTTGTTAGCTCTGCCTGATCATCAAGTGTTTTAATTTCTCTTACTATTTTTTGATCTTCAATTAAGGGCAGTTGAGGGTATGATTTTTTCCTCCAATTTGAGGTATCGGAAATTTGCTCACCCTTGAAGTCAACAGGCCACATATCATTAGAATAAGGAATTCCTAGATAAGTATCGAAGCCATGATTTATTGGAAGAAACTTCTCTTGGTGCCCTAAGTGCCATTTTCCGAAGATGCCAGTTGAGTAACCTTTTTCTTTTAATATCTCTGCAATTGTTTTTTCATTTTCGTTTAGTCCGTGTTCTGAGTAGGGCATTAGCGCCCCACTGATACCAATTCTATTTGGATAGGTTCCTGTTAATAGACCTGCTCTTGATGCGCTGCAAACAGCCTGTGCTGAATAAAAGTTTGTAAAGAGCATTCCACCTTTTACCATCTTATTGATATTGGGAGTATTATAATTTATTGCTCCAAAATTTTCAATATCACCGTATCCTAGGTCGTCCATAAAAATAATGACAAAGTTTGGTTTGTTGTTCTCAGTGTTCTGACATGAAATAATAGAGGCAAAAAATAAGAGGTATAATAAAAGATTTTTCATTTAAGCAACGAAACAACTAAGAATAATTATTTATCAAAATATTGGATTAAATATTCTTCCAATTAGTTTCTATGAATAATATTTTTTTAGTTCACTACAAAAAGCATCTACATCTTCTACTTTTCCTGTACTAATTCTGCACCATTCATAGTATGGGGGAAAAGGCCTACCAACAATAAAGCCTCTTTCAAGCATTTCCTTCCCAAAATCATCTATATGTTTGCCTGACTTAAAAAATACAAAGTTTGTATATGATTCTCTGTATTCAAGTCCAAGTTCATCAAAAGTTTTGTAGAACATATTCAGCGCTTCTTTATTTTTATTAAGGCTGAACTCAAAGAAATCAGTCTCATCGTACGCAGCAATTGCGGCGTGGGTGGCAAGCATGTTAGTTCCTGCCATTGTGCATTTCTTAATTTCAGCAATTCTTTCAGCATTTGAGATTATATAGCCAACTCTAACTCCTGCTAACCCATAGACTTTTGAAAAAGTTCTTGAAACTATTATATCATGTCCTTCTTTAACTAATTTCGTCATTGTAGGATATCCATCGGGAATTGAATAGTCATAGTACGCCTCATCTACAAAAACACATGTTTTTTTTGAGGTTGATAGACAAAAATCTTCTAAATCACTAGCTTTATTTATTGTTCCAGTAGGATTATTTGGATTACATATAAATACCATGCTTGTCTTATCCGAAACTCTCCTTGAAATTTCATTTAGATCGTATTTTAATTCCTCATCAAGAGGCACCCAATTTATATCGCAACCAAAATCTTCAGCATATGTCATTAGTGCCAGATAAGTTGGTTTGCAGGCAATTATTTCTTTTTTCTCTATTCCAAAGTGTCTTCCAGTTGCCCTTAAAGCTTCATTTGATCCTCCTGTAACAAGTACCATGTCTGGGCTTACTCCCTCTTTTTTAGCAATTTTTTCTTCTAATTCTGTAACTCTTCCATAAGGGTATCTACAAGCCTCATCAAAGGCTTTTATAATTGCATTTCGAACATTTTCTGATGGGCCGTAGGGATTTTCATTGGAGCTTAATTTTATAGGTTCTCCTTCTTTCCTAAATACTCTAACTGGAAAAGGATCTGTTGCACTTGCTACTCCAGCAAGAGGAAGGGTTATTCCAGAAACACCTAAGAGTTTAACTAAATTTCTTCTGCTTATTTGATTGTTCATATCACTAAAATTTATACTTTTATTACATGTTAATTTGTGATTAAAATAAATATAATAAATAAAATGGAAAGAAAATCATCTAAATCAATACTTACTCCAATATTTCTAATTTTTTTTACATCCGTTCAAGGTCAAATATCGAAAACATTTGACCCTATAGACGTTTTTGAAATTGAGTATGCATCAAGACCGAGTAACCTGATTGCAAAAGTAAACTCAATACTTGCTTGGTTTAATAAGTATAAATAATAAGTCTTATTTTAATTTAACGGCAGTGCCGTATGCAAGTATTTCTGATGCTCCAGCCATCATAACTGATGACTGAAATCTTATGCATACAACCGCATCTGCACCCATTTTTTCAGCATCCTCAATCATTCTTTGTAATGCTTGCTCTCTTGCATCGGCTTGGAGCTTTGTGTAAGACTCAACCTCACCACCTATGATTGTTTTAAGTCCTGCAAAAATATCATATCCTACATTTCTACTTCTAACGGTACTTCCTCTAGCAATTCCTAAAGTAGTTGAAATATTTGATCCAGGTATTTGGTCGCTTGTTGATAATTTCATTTTTTAAAATAAATATAAAAAAATCATAATTAAAGTTTTTTGAAGGATTATTTTTGTAACATTTTATTTTTATAAATTTGCTCACTTAATCTCGGGGTGTAGCGTAGCCCGGTTATCGCGCCTCGTTTGGGACGAGGAGGTCGCAGGTTCGAATCCTGCCACCCCGACAGATTAATCTTATTCTCTCTCTGAAAGATATTATTACTAAAATAAATAGTAATTACTAAAAAATTTAGTAAATTTAACTCCCTTTGAAAGTTCAAATTGAGTTAAATATGAAAACAACAAAACCCTCTTTAGAGAAAGTTAATACCTTCAGTAATATTCCCTTTTATTCTCAGGCAGTAGCCGCTGGATTTCCATCTCCAGCTGATGATTTTCTAGAGTTCGATTTATCCCTTGACAAGAAACTCATAAAACATCCGAGCGCTACTTTCTTTGTTCGAGTGAATGGATCCTCGATGATTAACGCAAAGATTTTTGATGGTAGTATTCTCTTGATTGACAGAGCTGAGAAGATTAAGAATGGAGATATTGTACTTGCTGTGGTTGATGGGGACTTTACAGTTAAAAGGTACAAGAAGTCTGGAGGAATTGTTCTTCTTTATCCTGAAAATAAGAATATGAGACCTATTAAAATAGTCCAAGGCTCAGAGTCTTATGTTTGGGGAAAAGTAATGTGGTCTTTTAATAATGTTGGATGATAGCACTTGTTGACTGCAATAATTTCTACGCGTCATGTGAGAGAATATTCAGGCCTAAACTTGAGAAGAAACCAGTAGCAGTACTGTCAAATAATGATGGATGTGTTATAGCTAGGTCTAATGAGTCAAAATCTATTGGACTTAAGATGGGAGAACCTATTTTTAAGAAGAGAGACCTAGTTAACAAGTATAACATCCGTCTTTTCTCATCAAATTTTGCTCTTTATGGTGACATATCAAAAAGAGTATTTGATATTGTGGCAAAGGATGTTCCAGCTTACGAGATATATTCAATAGACGAGGCATTCTTAGACTTTAGTGGTATAAAAGATCCTTATAATTATGCTTTACACCTGAGAGATAAAGTAAAGAGATGGACAGGAATACCTATATCTATTGGAATATCCTACACGAAGACTCTATCAAAAGTTGCTGGTCATATTGCCAAAAAGTCTTCCGACGGGGTTTGTCTTCTCAATAACGAGGGGAGGATAGATAAAATCTTGGGCTCTCTGCCTGTCGATGAGATATGGGGTATTGGCATGAGGTATGCCATGAAGCTAAAAAAGTATGACATACACACAGCAAAAGACTTAAGGGGATGTGACGAGTCTTGGGTGAGGAAGATGATGAACGTTGTAGGGCTCAGGATGGTTAGGGAGTTAAATTGTATACCTCACTTCAATTTAGAGGAGCATAGGAGTATGAAAAAAAGTATATGTACCTCAAGATCTTTCTCTGTAGAGATAACGGAGTATTCGAGGATGTCTGAGTACCTGAGTATGTTTGCGTCAAGGTGTTCTGAGAAACTTCGCTCGGAAGGTGCATGCGCAAGATCCGTGAGTGTGTTTATGTACACAAATAGATTCAGACCCACTGCAAGACAGTACTCAGGATACTTTTCAATGAATTTTGATACGGCTACTAGTGACACGATAACGATAACTAAGGTTGTTATGAGATGTCTAAAAAAAATATTTCGATCTGGTTACTCGTATAAAAAAGCAGGCGTTACCTTATCTGGAATTGTACCTAGGGGGCAGGTACAATTAAGTATTTTTGATTCTGGAGACAGGAAGAGGTCAGATAAACTTATGAAGACACTAGATCAAATAAACGGTAGAATGGGTAGAGATATTCTAAAGCTTAGTTCTTCTGGTATAAACAATAAATGGAAAATAGGTAAGGAGAGACTCTCACCTTGCTATACGACCAGATGGTCAGAAATATTGGAAGTTAAAGTATAAACGGGAATACAGCTTTCCTATCAGAAGGATAGTCATTGAAAGTTTTCTTGTACCACTTATGATGTGAGAGAGCTCTAGGCACAAGATTAAAAAATGTCCAGAGGAAGAATGCTAAACCTGCAGGGCTCCACGTCATAATTGCGAACCCAAGCCATTCAACAATCTCACCAAAGAAATTAGGACATGAAATATATTTGAAAAGTCCTTTCTCAGGAATCAAATATCCCTTATCGGTTCCCTTCCTTAGACTTATGAGGTAAGAGTCTGACATGTTATTAATGGCAAATCCAGCACAAAATATAATTAACCCAAAAATAAATTGAGGCGAAAATAACCAAGAGTAGTCATAATCAAATTTAACACCTGAGAAGTAAAGACCATTAATTAGTCCGTTTATAATATTAAATAGGAATGCAAGAAATGCAATGAGTAGAGGCATCTTCTTCTTCTTTGTCTTAATCCTTAGAGGAAATACAACACTTCTATTGAAATAGTGAATGATCCAGAGAATGATAAAAAATGTGGTGACATCGGACACAGCGTTTGTGCTTGTAAGTACAAGGAGTGGACATACTATGAGTGCCGGAAGCTCCATCACTATCCAACCAATTTTATTATCGACAAGTGGACCCCATTTAGATGAAGTGTGTCTTCCATAAGGTGCATCGTAACTTAAGATAAATGGGAATGATATAAAACCAATTGCTATCCAAGAGTACAAGAAAATGTGATAATTATCCATATATAGAATCCTTTATAGTCTTATCAAGAGGACTTATTTTTAGTCCTAAATCCTTTTTAGCTTTACTATTATCAATATTCTTGGGAAAGTTAATAATATTTTCAATTGATTCCCTTGTTAGATTTTCTAATCCTGGAAAAAACTTACCATTAAAATCAGCCATCCGCTTTAGTAAAGATTTAGGAAATAAACTAAGAAGGGGTAAATTCATCTCAATAAAAAGTTTTGGAAAGAAGAAAATAAATGATTTTTTGTCTTTATTCTTTTGAACAGTATCATTAATTTCTTTAAATGATCTCCACTTACCGGATATGATGTAGGCCTCTCCATCTCTACCATTTTTAATAGATGAGTATATAGCTTTTGACAGGTCTTCCACATCAATCACATCTAGTCCTCCATCAACGAGAAATGGAAGTTTACTTGCGAAGAGTGTTTTGACAACTTTTCCTAATCTTGAAGGTTTGAAGTCATTTTTTCCAAGTATTGATGTGGGATTGATGGATACTTTATCAATACCATCTGTGCTCATAACCAGTTCCTGTCCCATGGCTTTAGTCATATCGTATGAGCTCCCACTCTTGACAAGTTCTCTGGTTTCATCCAATCTATCTTTTATAGGTTTTTTATTATATGCATTTATGGAACTTATGTATATAAACTTTTTTATCTTCATTTTAAGGCATGAATCAAGCAAATTTTTGGTTCCTAAATAGTTGACCTCATAAACCTCTTTATAAGAATCAAAACCTATGGAAATCATTGCTGCTGAGTGTACTATCACGTCGCACCCCTCACAAAATTTATCAAGAACTTCTTTATCGTTCAAGTCTCCGTAAAATATTTTTGCATCTATTTGCTTGAGGTAGTTAGTATCTTTCCTAATCAGAATATTTAGAGAGTCATTATTTTTTAGTGCCTCTTTGCAGAAGTTGAAACCAACAAGACCGGATGAGCCTGTTACACCAATTCTCATTGACCCTTGTATTTGATAAATGTTGATTCTACCTTAATATCAATATCCTCAGCAATATTTTGGAATAAAAGTCTAGGTACTTTAATCTTGAAATCATCAAGAATAATATTGAACTCGGTCTTGATCTCAATTTTGTCACTTGTCTGGTTAAATGTTATAGGTACAGAAAGTTTTTTTGACTGACCATGAAGTGTTATCTCACCATCTGCTTTATTATCAGAAATTTTTCCCCTAAATATACACTCAGGGTATTTATCTGTCTCTAGGTAACTGTCGTTAAAGTGTTTCTGCATCAACTTATTAGGAAACTCAAAAGCTGAGACTGGAATCTTTATTAAAAATTCACTTGTTGATAAATCAATTGCACCTATAGACTCAGTATTTATAGCTGTAATGTCCTCGAGTGGAGCATATGAGTAAAATTCGATCTTTGAACTTTCTATGGTATACCTTTTTTCATTAATAAAATAGAAAGATAGAATCAGTAGTAATTTTACCATTCTTTTTTGGATTTTTTATTGTTTGAGAATTCTCTGAGAATATTAAATCCAAAACATATTTCTCCTTTCTCCCACGTCTTGTCAGTCTCAAACATAAACGCTTGCTCATTCATGGTATTAGTATTTGAGAAGTGGAACTGGAATACATGCCCTCCAGCCTCAATATCAATTCCTATACCTAGAGAGTTATAGTTTTGATTAAATATTTTATCAAATTCTTCAGATCCGTTATCTTGATGTCTTAATCTACCAAAATATTCTATATTAAGAGCAACTCTCTTACCTAATAGATATCTTAAAGCTCCGCCAATACCTGTAAAAATAATGTTATCATAATTATCGTATTCGTGAATCATTAGACTAGGCATGACCTGAAAAGATAGATTATTAATTTTCTTTGCAATAAGCACCTGATTTATCTGGGCAAATCTCTGCAAAAATGGTATTTCTACTCCGTATCTTAGAGTTTCCATGGATGATGCGAATAGATATTGTAATGTTATTGGGGTTGAGTTGTCAATCGTCTGATTGAGAAATGAAAATCTCGCAAATATATCGTAGACTTTTCTATGAGAGTTTCTTCCAAAGCCTATCATAATATTATCAGTTATTCCGTAGTCGTAACCAAGCCTGATCTTTGCTTGGTCAAGACCAAAAATATCATAAAATCCTTCCTCAATTGTACCAAATCTATGAGATATTCTAAATTCTCCAACCCCTTTTGGAATCATTTCAACTGAGTGACCTGTAATAATTCTTGTAGAGCTAAAGGTAGTTGATATTGGTTTGTTTGTTAATGATGTTGATCCTAGTATATCTTCCAAAGAATCTTGTCCTGTGGTGATAAATGAAATGAATAGTAGAAAAACAAATAAATAATATTTCATATGCATATATTTACTATGAAGTTAACTATTAATACACTCTTATGGAAGTAAAGGTTTCTATGTCATACCTAGATGACGAAAAGTATTCAGTGAAAAATGCATCTGATAATGAACTTATCATTGATATGTATGCCAAGGAAAAGAAGAAGAATCTTTCACCTATGGAACTTCTTCTATCAGCCATAACAACATGTGCAGCTGTAGAGGTGGTATCTATGATAAAAAAGAGAAAAAGAGATTTCAATGATATTAAAGCTGAATCTACTGGAGTTAGAGCAGATTCTCATCCAATGTACTACAAGCAAATAAATGTAATGTATGAAATTTATTCTAGTGACCTGAAAGATAATGAGGCAGAGAGGTTTATAAGCTTAGCCCTTACAAAGTACTGCTCTGTTGGTTCGTCAATTAGAAAAGATACTAAAGTAAATCATAGTTTTAAGATTATAAGAGACTGACTTTTTAACAGGATATTGTAAGGTTCATATTTTACTAATATGAATTATAAGGAATTCTTTAAATTTTCCAGTTTAATTATTGCATCATCTCTCTTCTTTTTCTCAATATCCACAACACTCTTTGGGGCATTATCCATGAAGCTCTTATTTGATAATTTCTTATCAACCGATTTTAAAAATCCTTCTAGATACTCAATTTGTTTTAGAGTGTCCTCTTTTGAATCCTCAGACTTCTCAATTTTAAGGTATATTATATCCTTTCCAGAGATAAGGGTAGGATAGTTATTAGGAACTTCTTTAATTATTTCAAGGTCTTTTGTCTTGGATAGTTTCTCAATTAATTCTTTATACATAGAGAAATCAAATTCTGACTTTTTATTTACCATCACTTGGACGACATCTATTTGTTTTATTTTATTATCAGATTTTAATTTTCTAATCCCGGTTACTATCTCAAAAACTTTCTTAAAATCATTGTTAAGGCTTTTATTAAAATTCGCTGGAGGTGGATAATCAGAGATCATGATATAATCTCTTTGATTATCTATCTGATTCCAAAGCTCTTCTGTAATGAATGGCATAAAGGGGTGTAGTATCTTTAGTATTTTTTCAAGTAAAGCTATAGTCTCATTATGGGTTTCTTTTGATATATTGTTTTCCTTAATGATTTCTAAGTACCAACTACAAAAATCATCCCAAACGAAAGTGTATAGTGAGAGTAGAACATCTGATATCCTGTATTTTTTGAAGTGATCTTCTATCTCGTTCAGCACCTCATTAAATCTTGAATTAATCCACTGAATTGCAAGAGATTGATTTTTACCAGAACTCGTAATCTCAAAAGATTGAATGAGTCTGAACGCATTCCATAGCTTATTAGAGAAATTTCTGCCTTGCTCGCATAGTTTTTCATCGAAAAGAAGGTCATTTCCTGCAGGAGCACTGAAAAGCATGCCAGCTCTGACTCCGTCAGCACCATATTTTTTCATAAGCTCAATTGGATCAGGAGAGTTACCAAGCGATTTTGACATCTTCCTCCTCTGCTTATCTCTAACTATACCTGTAAAGTAAACATTCTTGAAAGGCATATCATCTCTGTACTCATATCCAGCGACAATCATTCTTGCTACCCAGAAGAAAATTATCTCAGGGGCTGTAACTAAATCTGAAGTAGGGTAGTAATAGTTTATCTCCTCATTATCTGGATTATTAATTCCATCAAAAACCGAGATTGGCCAGAGCCAACTTGAGAACCATGTATCTAATACATCCTCATCCTGAGTAAGATCATTTATTGTAAGTTTTTTATCAATCTCTTGAGCTTTTTTTAGCCCTTCCTCTTTTGTTTCTGCAACAACAAATTCACCAGAAGGCAGGTAATAAGCCGGTATCTGGTGTCCCCACCATAGCTGTCTGGATATACACCAGTCGTTTATATTTTCCATCCATGCCCTGTACATATTCTTGAGTTTTGGTGGATGGAATTTGATGTTAGCATTCATCACATTTTCTAGTGCAGGAATCTTTATCTCTTTCATACTTAAAAACCATTGAGTGGATATTTTAGGTTCCACCACTGCATCTGTCCTCTCAGAGAATCCTACTTTATTTCTATAGTTTTCGATTTTCTCTATCTGTCCAATCTTATCAAGATCTTTAGAAATTTGTTTTCTTACCTTGAACCTGTCCTCTCCAACATAAAGTTTTCCATTATCATTTACTTTGCCCTCTTCATCAAAGATGTCTATTGACCTAAGCTTATGTTTCTCACCTAGTTTATAGTCATTCTCATCATGAGATGGGGTCACTTTTAGACAGCCTGTACCAAATTCCATGTCAACATATTCATCCAGAATAATTGGTACCTCTCTATCAACAAGAGGAACTATTGCTTTTTTTCCGTGTAAATGTTTAAATCTCTTATCGTTAGGGTTAATGCAGACCGCAGTATCTCCCAAAAGTGTTTCAGGTCTGGTTGTTGCAATGGTGAGCATATCATCAGTTCCAGACACCTTATATTTGATATAAAAAAGCTGAGAGTCAACTTCTTTATATATTACCTCATCGTCTGCAAGTGCTGTTTTACCTTCAGGGTCCCAGTTCACCATTCGAATACCTCTATATACATGTCCTTTATTATAAAGATCAACAAATACTTTGATAACAGACTTTGAAAGATCATCATCCATAGTAAATTTTGTCCTTGACCAGTCACAGGATGCACCAAGTCTTTTGAGTTGATCGAGAATAATTCCACCATATTTCTCTTTCCACTCCCATGCGTATTCAAGAAACTTTTCTCTTGTAAGTGATTCTTTCTCTATCCCTTTCTCTTTCAACATGGCAACAACTTTTGCCTCAGTAGCTATCGATGCATGATCTGTACCTGGAATCCAGCAAGCTTCTTTTCCTTGCATCCTTGCTCTTCTTGTTAAAATATCTTGGATTGAGTTATTAAGCATGTGTCCCATGTGAAGAACACCAGTAACATTAGGAGGAGGAATTACAATTGTGAAGGGCTCTTTTTCTTTATTTGGAAATGAAGAAAAACAATCATCTCTAAGCCATCTTTCATACCATTTATCTTCAATAGATTGGGGATTATATTTTGAGTCCAGAGACATATACAAAATTAATGAGTCTATCCTGCTATTTTAAGCATAGCATCAATAAATTTATCAATATCCTCAACAGTTGAGTACAGATTTGGTGATACCCTTAGACCCCTTATACCTCGGTCGTCGTCTATAGGAACCGTAAATATGTTATACTCGTCGAATAGTTTATCAGCAAGATCTCCTGGTTTAATATTTTTTATTCCAACATTAGCAATACCAAAAGACTGACCTTCACCAAGTGGAGTATTAATGATTATATTTTTATGATTCTTCAATACATTTGCCCACCTCATCTGTAAAAACTTTAACCTTTGTGACTTATTTTTTTTACCAATTTTAAGATTAAATTCCACTGCAGGAATTATTCCGTTTTGGTCCGAGCACGGCCTTGTTCCAAGGTGTTCTAGTTTCATTATATTATCTTCCTCATACTGCGTGTCACCATATAAGGGCCATAATTTCTCTACCATTCCTTTTTTTACATATAGAAGGCCATTTCCAAGAGGAGCACCAAGCCATTTGTGAAGACTCGATGCATAGAAGTCACATCCAATCTCTGAGATGTCCATATCGACATGTGAGAAAGAGTGAGCGCCGTCAACTATTGTCATAAGGCCCATCTCCCTAGCTTTTGCACAAACTTCTTTCACTGGAAAAACTTGTCCATTTAGAAAAACCATATGTGATATTAGTATAACCTTGGTTTTATCATTTACTGCCTGTATCACTTTTTCAACAATTTCACTTTGATCTTGTGGGTGTATAGGAACATCTACAACTCTTATTTTTGTTCCGTATCTCTTTTCTCTCATGTCCAGTGCCTGGATAATATTTGGATATTCCAGATTTGTTCTTAAAATCTCATCTGAATTTCCTATTTTAAGTCCTTGAATAATTATGTTCATGGACTCAGTGGTATTTCTTGTGAGGCAAATCTCCTCAGAGGAAACACCAGAGTAATTAGCTAGTGTCTCTCGAACTTTTTCTCTCATCTTTGTTTGTTTCGTCCTCATATAGTAGGAGGGAGACTCGTTAATCTCATTAACGAAATCTATCCAGAAGTTTTTGACACTCTCAGGAGAGGGACTAAAATAACCTGACTCAAGATTTATAAAGTTAACATTTTGTTTGTATAATGAAGCGACATCTTTCCAGTATGATTCATCCTTATTTCGTGAGTTGAATACAAAATCATTAACCCTTTTTTCACTCATTGAAAATAGTGGAAACATACTTCCAAGTGCCAATGATTTATGGATAAAGTTTCTTCTTGATTGGGACATCAGTGTAATTTAATAAAAAAAAAAGGCTAACATAAAGTTAGCCTTAATTTAAGTGTAGTTTAGTTAGTTTTTATTCAACAGTAACAGGAAGTCTCACTCCTGGAACATCTGCAGGATTTAACATTGGAATTGACGATCCGAATGTATCATTTATTGCTTGTGCAAAATGGTCAGCCATTAATGAATAACCCCTTGCGTTAGGTAATAAACCATCCACAGACCACATCCCTGTAGGAGGATTAAAATCATATGTTACAGCGGAGCCCATAATTGTATTAGGGCTACCTGTAGCTAGATTTTCAAACCAACCATCAAAGTCTGCAACAGCAACTCTTCCGCCACCGATGGCAGCAACTGTTTGTTTTATCATTTCATTATATGTGAGTCTTTGAGTTTCTAAATACACAAGTTCAGAACCAGTTAAAAAGTACACGTCACTTAATGGTGCAGATACCCCCCAAACACCTTGTGTTGGATCGTTAGCTACAACAGGTTGTCCTAGAATAGGTCTTGCTAAAAAATGAACAATCTCTCCTTCTTTTGCCTGTCTAGCAACTGCGAAGGGTACCAACATACCGTATTGAGTTGAATCAATTTGACCAGCCAGCAGCATACCTCTCCACAAAGGTTCTAGATTAGTGAGTGAGGAATCATTAATTAGTAATGAATTATTCCCTGCAGACCAAGCTAGTTTTCTAGATGCTGCTTCTGCACTACCAATTGCTCCTTCGAATGCAAAATTATCAACAGTCTGGTTGTAAGCACCAGATAACTGTGCTAGTTGACCTAATGTTGCTGCATCCTCAGTTGCATCTAAAGGAATCAAGCCTGTTGGAGAACCGAGAATTTGAAAAAATGGGGATGCTAGTACGTCTGGAACTGTTCCAACAACACCTTTTATTGTAGTGTCAGCAAGTATTTGAGTTAACATACCCTGGAAAAATACTCCTTGTGATGAAGCAGTAGGTTCAGGGAAAACATTTTCGTCACCACCTCTAGCATAATGTGCTAAAAAGTCGTATGCACCTAACCAAGCCATGAAGAAAGTACCATTTGCCTCCGTCATTAATTGGATCGGACTTTTTGTTCCGTTAGAAGCATCAAATCTTGCAAAATAAGGATTTGGATCTGTAATTGTTCCGTTAGGAAAATTGAACCCAGCTAGTGGGTATTTTCCAAATGCAAAATTTTGCACAGTAGTCATGTCACCCTGATATGGTGTAACAACTGAAGTAAAATCTCCAGGTGCTCTAGAGATTCCAATATCTCCAGTTGATGCACTTTGTGTTAGATACCATCTACCCTCATCATCTGCAGTTCCATCTGCTCCATCAGCCCCTGCTCCAAAATATCCATTTTCAGAATTTATATCGGGTTGAACAAATTCAGCTGATCCTCCAGCTAGCGCGATTCTTGAGGCTAAGCTAGCACCAACCGAATATGGTTGAAGACCACTATGTAGTAATCCACCATCTCCAAATCCAGCAGTATATGCTCCACCTATTGATACAAATTTTGTGAAATCTGCTTCTCCAGCTTCTCCAGAAGGTGCAGACACAGATTGGTCAATAGCTAAATAATCTATTTCCTGTTGCTCACAAGAGAAAAAGAAAACGATTGAGATTATTGTTAAAAATTTTAGGTTAAACTTAATCATTGTATTTAATTTATTAGTTTAATAATTCGTCAAATGTCAGAGATGCGTAGAAAAGTTTACCAATAAATGGACCACCTGATCTAGATCTGTAATCATTATTTCCTATACCTATATGATTTCCACCAATTTTAAGTATAGTATTCAAGCTCTCTAATTTATAACTTACTTGCGCATCAAGTGCACCGTAAGCAGGTATCATCATGTTAGCAAATGTACTCTCGTAAAGATGCTCATCTTGATATCTTAAACTTACCGAAAATCCTAAATTCTTTACTATCTCTCTATTCGAGAAAGTGAAAGAGTACATATTATTCGGTGTATTGAAATAAGATTGGAAATCGCTCTCAGGTGAGGCAAAATCTATTTCCTCATCTTGGAAATTGTAGTTAGCTATTAACTTATATCCTGCACCAACATCAAACGTTAAACCAAGACCAAAACCCCAAGTTCTGACATCATCTGTTGTGTAACTAGCAACAGCAAATCCAGTTCCTGGCGCAAGGGTAGCTCCCCTGTGTGTAGTTCTGTATTTAGACACAACATTTACACCGCCTTCAAAGTTTGTGTAATCAGTTGTGAAGTAGTTAGCATCAACCAAGACTTTATTACCGATAACACCCTTATATCCAAACTCAAAAGCACTCAATCTCTCAGGTTTAGTGTAGTTAACATATGCCTCCTTTAATAAAGAAGGTGTTCCGCCAACTGGCGCTCCAGTAGTTTCATCTAAAATACCACCAGATGCTCTAAAGTCATTGTAAGAAGATACTGTCCATGCACCACCTTCCATAATTCCATATCTCTCAGCATTATCTCTTGCAGAGCCAAGGAGTATAGTTGATCCAGCAGGGAAGAAAATGTACTGATCTTGTGTATCAGGATTTCTAAAACCTGTTTGGTAACTAAACCTTAAATTATGTTGATCAGCAAATGTATAAACAGCGGCTACTCTTGGCGTAACTCTTCCTTTATAGTTAGAATTTTTATCGTATCTAGCAGACCCAATAAATTTAAAACCATCAAATACTTCTTGATTAACCTGAATAAAACCTCCTCCTTCGTTAATTCCTATTTTTTCAAGAACACCATCACCGTCAGGGTCCTGGTTATAAACCGTACCTTCACCGTCAAGCGTATAATTTCTAAAGTTTGCACCAACAAGTAACCAATCAAATAGACTGTAAGTAACATCAACATGTGTTAGTACTGAATTATCTACTAGTCGAGCTCCTGGATTAACAGGATCTTGGAATTTGTTGCTGATGAGGTTATCTCTAACAGCATTGAAAGCAGCTGAACCAACTGCAGGTATAGGACTGTCAGCTGATAATCTTGCAGTAGCATGTGCTGCTGCAACGTTTCCAGCTGGAGCACCAGCATAACCTTGAAGTGCAAGTAAATATGTTGTAAGATAAGTTTGTCCCCATCCACCAGCAGCCTGTGTTGGACTAAATGCTTCGTTCATTAATGCTCCAAGGAAACCTACATTATAAGAATTTCCAGCATCCGTTGAAGACTGGTATGCCTTGAAATTTAGCTTATCACTTTTCAGACCTACGCTAATGAATTGTTGACTGAAACCGTCCAATTTATACTTCTGAGTTCCAGTATAAATGGTGTTTCCTCCACCTTTTCTGTATAAAAGTGATGCTTCAAGATTATCATTAATTCTATAATTAATACCTACATCATATTTCATATTACTAGCATCGTTGTCTGTTAGGAGTGCTTCCTCAGGAAAACCAGTTCTTCTTAGGTCTAAAACTTGTCCTCCAGGAAGCCCAGAAACCCATGGAAATCCAGACAAAGCTAATGGAAGTGCTATATCAATTTCATCTCCATGAAGGTTTAAGCCGTTGAAATTAGGTTGACCTCTCATATCAGTAAAAATGCCGTTTTCATCTCCAAGTGCATTACCATCAATATCTACATTTGTTGTGTAATCGTTTGCTATCCAATCTTCAGCCATATCATATGCAAAGTTGACCTTAATTGCTAATTTGTCGTTGAATGCTTTTGCGTATCTGATATTATACTTTGAATATAAATTCTCTTGATTATTACCTGCATGTGAAGTGGTAAATCCTTGAGTTACTTGGACAGAAAGTCCTTGGTACTCAAAAGGGCTTTTACTTTTCATAATCATAGTTCCATTATAAGCATTTGGACCATATAATGCTGATGATGAACCCGGAATCAATTCAACGCTCTCTAAATCTAAAGGATTTATTCCAACAAGGTTACCTGTTGGGAAATTTAGAATTGGAGATGATGTGTCCATTCCATCTATTAATAAGACAAATCTCACGTTAGCATCAGAAGCATATCCCCTTGTATTTACAGAAGGTAGATTTAAACTACCTCTACTTACTTTCACACCTTTCATATGCTCAAGTTGATCCATAAAATCTGCTGTCGCAGTATTTTGAATGTCAAGAAGATCCATCTTCTCAATAGTAACTGGAGACTCTAAAATACTTTGTTCAACTCTCGAAGCTGAAACAATTATTTCGTCTCCTAACAGGATGGACTCTTTTAATTCTACATTTAAATCTGAGACATTTGATGAAATTTCAATTTCTTGGCTTTCATAACCAACAATTGAAAATATCAATGTAGCTGGTGTATCAGCAACATCAAGGCTGAAGTTACCATCTCTATCAGAAACGGTTCCAGCAATCTTACCTTTTACAAGTATGTTTACTCCTATCAAACCCCCGCTTTCGTCAGATACATTTCCTGACACAGTAATGCCCTGCGAAAAAACTTGGATTGATATAAAAGTGAAAAAAGTAAAAAGGCAGATTAATTTCTTAGCAAAATTATTCATACACTTTATAAGTTTTGTTTAAAATTATAGTTAGTTTATCTAACAACAATATGCCAAATTAATAAAATTTTGAATTATAGTTGAGATTATTTTGACTTATTTTTCAAGTAGTCGATTAGGTTATCACAGAGTTTACTCGTTTCTTTTGACATATATTCATCACCTGTTGAGTTTAATATGCTTTGACCTAAACCTCCAAGGCAATCAATATAAAATTTTTTCATATTGTCTGTAGTCATGTCTTTTGTCCAAAGATCTATCCTTAAGGTATTTTTTTTTTCTTCGTCCCAAAGTGATAAACTTATTGATTTTGTTTCTTTTAAGTTTTCATTAAGACTATCTTCAGCAATCCATTCAATTTTTTCTGGAACATTTTTTTCATCAAGGCTGACAACAAGTTTAATTTCAGATTTTTTCATATTTTATAATTTTTATCGTTTCAAGTTTATCTTTTTTTAGTTGGCGACTTAGGTCATCTAAATTTTTGAATTTTTTTTCATCTCTGATTCTCTTTACAAAGTATATCTTCATCATTTCCCCATATATTTTTTTATCAGAATTAAAAAGGTTCATTTCAACCCTTCTTTCTTTCCCTCCGACAGTTGGTCTTTTACCAATATTTATCATTCCAACATATTTTTTACCAGATACTATAGCATAACCTGCATAAACCCCATCATTAGGTAATATTTTCTCTTCAAAACTAACTTTGATATTAGCTGTCGGAAATTCTAATTCTTTACCAATCCCATCACCCTTAATAACTTCTCCCTCAATAAAATATTCATATCCAAGCATAATGTTAGCTATGGATATGTTTC
>CACPHX010000005.1 GCA_902633975.1 uncultured Marinoscillum sp. | reverse complement strand
TTTGACCTGAAAGTAGTAAAAATAGGTTTCTATTTTTAAAATCATTGCTTTTAATTTTTAAAGGAGTCTTACCAAGATTCTGTAATTGAGAATTTAATACTACGGCTTTTGAAGGACTTGATTCTATAATAATCTCATTTCCTAATTCTATATTTTTAACACTTACTGATTTCTTAGACTTGAGAATTTTTGGAGGAATAATACTGTCTAAATTTTTAGTTTCACAAAGAGAAATTAGTGTATCAGTGTAATTAATCAATGAATCTGTCTGACTTGATAAAAGCTTATTAAATAAAGAAGATTTCTTGGTGTTTGCAAGATCCTGAGCATCAAATAAGCAATTAGATCCATTGTTAAAGCCTCCATCTTTTTTTGGCCTCCAAAGTAAAGGATCCCATTTGATTGCTTCAAGAGCTGTGAGAATTAACCATATTGAAAATCTGTCTAACTTTTCATTAAAATTCTTGTAGGATCTTTTAGGGTGTTGGTAGGCTGGCTTTCCTATTTCTGTAGCCTTGAGTCCCTTAAGTTCTGGAACATACATTCCATCATAATCTATCAAACTTATTTTTAATGAATTTTCAGATTCGTTTACTAAAATATTTGCATCTTGGATATCTCCGTGGCCAATATTATTTTTTTCTAATTCCTTAGAGAGGTTGACAAATTCGGTTTGTAAATCAGATAATTTTTGTTTGTTATTAATATTTTTGGAAATAAAATCTTGAAGATTCATACCATTTACCCAATCCATTAGAAGAACTGGATATTTTTTATTATTCACATTTATTTCATTAGGTATAAGTTCAAACTTACATAACCAATCTAAATTCTTTTTTTGAAGATAATTAGATAAGGCTTTATATCTATTCAAACTGTCCAATGTAGCTTGCTGAAAACACCTGATTGCATAATTTTTACCTTTAATTTTACCTTTAAAAACAATAGCAAACTGACCGCAACCATACATATAAAGTTTAAATGGCTTTTCCTTAAATAATTGAAATTTTACATCTAAAGAATTAAAGGTGTTTTTGCTATTATTTATTGCCTTTTCGTAGTCAGTTAAACTTGGGAATTTCATTAATTATTCAATTTTTTATTCTCAAAGTATCTGTAAGTGTTGAATCTTTAATTGATTCCATTTCATTGTTATCAATATTATTAAAAATAACTTCTCTATTATATAAACCAACAATTGAAATAATTAATTCTTTTTCTAAAAAAGGATTATTACCCTCAATAATTATATTATTCGATATACACTTATCCTTTAGTTCATTTGGACGAACCCCTAAAATTGTAGCTAGCTGTCTAAATTTAAGCTCTGAGTTAGATGCAATTTGAATTGGTGCTGTATTAATTTGATCCTGAATATTTATTGATGGATTAACAGTAGAAATTGTTGTATCTTTTTGATCATTGCGTTGAAAATCATCACCAATATTGTTATTTAAATTATCTTTGATGGTATCTTTTAATCCAGTTTCCATTTCTTCAGTCAATTGTGAATTATCATCAAAAATTTCAACTGTTTCATCAGCAGATTCAGGGTTCTCTTTAGACTCATCAACATCAAAGTTCATTGTTATATCATCAAATCTATTATTAAGTGATTTATCGATATCTGTGGATATACTATCTTTTTTGATTTTTTCAACATTGGAAGAGTCTGTTGATTCAGTTACATCAAAAAAATAATTTGGTTTAATAAAATAAAATGAAAATATTAATAAGAGAGAGACTAAAATTAACAATGTCAATGTTAATAATAATTTAAGATTTTCATTTTTTCTTAATAAATATTCAACCTCATTACCCTTTTCCTCTAATTGGCTACGGAGTATAGACCCATCATTAGATTTAATTTTCATTAAATTTTTATCAATTTTGGAATTTAAATCGGGTTTAGTTAATTCTTTAAATTTAAAATCTTCATCAGGTATTATGCTTTCAATAGAATTTATACCATCGTGAGTATAAATTAAGACGGTTATGTCATCTCTTTCAATTTCACCAGAATTCCACTTTTCTACCATAAAATCCTTAAATTGATTAAAAGATGAAAATCTATTTAATATTTTAAAATCACCTTTTTCAATAAAGAATTTTGATATAGCATCAGTTGATAATATAATTTGATCGTAATCTTCTAGATATATTTTTTTAAAAAGTAATGCATCCTTATTTAATAATCTATCATCAAATTCAATATTTGAGTTTATAAATTCCGAGGATTCGTCAAGTTCTTTTGAATTTTTAAATGGATATTTTTCAATTAATTCTTCACTTCTTATATGAAATAACATACTGTCTCCATAACAAACAATACTCACTTTATTTTCATTTATATTACATCCAATTAGAGTGGATGAGCCTCCCTTCTTTTTTTTATCTTTTCTTAATTTATCAATTGCTTTATTTCCAGATTCTATAAATGGTATTTTATTAAATTCTTTCGATGATTTAATAGAAAGGCTATAGAAATCATCAATTGTATCAATCCTTTTTTTGGTAAAGTTATTTGAAATGATTTCTGCAAATTTACCCGAATCGTAACCCTGGGTTGTACCATCAGCAACACAAAAATTATAATCTGAAATAGAGTATTTGTCTTGAACTTTATCAAAAGAAATTGATTCTTCCTTGTGTATTGATATAATTTTGAAACTCATTTATCAGGCTGGGGAACTTCCAATATTTAAAAAATCTACAAGTTCTCTCGTTCCAGCATTATATATAAAACCCTTTGATTTATTATTAATATTATACCCTCTTGCTACAGCAATATCAACCATTTTTGGCGTAAGACTACATGAAAGATCAAACATAACACTTGAATATAAATCCAACTTTGGATCATTAGAAGGAAATACTATTGGGTCTGAAGCAATTTCAGAAATGTGACAGTTAAAAATTAAATTATTTCCAAAATTTGTTCCTAAATTTTTAATTTCATCAGTTATCTCAAATAAATCTCTAAAATTTGGGTCTGAATCCGTAGGCTCTCCATCAGTTACATTTATAATAATAGGAGGATGACAGTTTAAATGATTCACATTTGCATTTTTAAAATTAATCCAATCTTGAGTTAATGCATGGACATTTTGAAAAGCTTTTACCATTGGGGTTGCAGTATATGCATTTGGTGAAATCCAAATAGGAATGTCATCAATATAACTTACAGGATTATCAAATAATTCTTTAATTGAAACCACCCATCTTCCCGATAGATTTCCTTCAAAAGCTGAATATACATCATTATCTCTTCCATAACCAATAACAGCAACTTCAAATCTATTTTTAAGGTCTCCACCTCCAGAAATTGATCTTAAACCAATTTCATAAATTGTCTGATTTATGGAGTTAGCTAGATGATCTTTTTTTCTGATTGTATTATTACCACCATAATTTAAATCCATGGATCCACTTTGGTCTACCATAAAAACTATTAAACATGGATTACTACTATTGATTTGTACTTTTGATAAATCAAATTCATTCATAAATAACAATTTTTAATTATATAAATTTCCCCCATACCTCTTGTCTTTATTTTTAGTCTGATCTATAGAGGATTTGTTGTGCCCACCATCATAACCACCATCATAATTCTTTTTATTGGGGACTACATTTTTCTTTCTATAATTTTTCTGTGATATATATGACTGATCTTCAGAAATGTTTTTTCTGTAGGTTCTTCTATATTCCTTGGGATCATTACCAAACCTATTAGGACCAATTGTACCCTCAGCAAATATTAACCAAAATGGGTTATAGATAGGAATTAACTGAAACCATCCAGAATTATTTAAATCATGACATCTTTTTGCTGATTGAGTAATTTGAACCCAGTATAATGGAATATAAAATAACCCAAATATTGGAGATTCTTGAGTGGATACAGAAATAAAAATTGTTAATAAGAATAAAATTATATAGGTCACGCCAAACTCTGTCCTTCTTATTCTTCCATCAATTATAAAAATATTTTTGAACATAATTTTTTTTTTAAATATAAAAAAAATATCTAATTGTATAAATTTCCTTTGTCATAATTCCTATTTGTTTTTTCAGATGTTCCTTTTAACGATCTTCTTGGATTTTTTACCTTTGGTACATCAATAGATTTTGTAATTTTTCTTGGTGGGATTCTTGTAATTGCTTTTGTGGATGTGTATTTATTTATTTTTCTTTTTTTGATCATAATACCTGAAAAATTAAATTTATTCTCACCTTTTAAATAAAAAAACATAAAAAGAAAACCTAGTAAACAAAAGACAACAAAAATATTGAATAATATATCGTTATCTTCAGTTCGTGAAATATCATATTCAATAATCTCTTCTTTGTCTAATTTAAAATCGGTTGGAGAATTATCGCCATCAGTAACAAAATCGTTGAATCTTGAATCCGAGGGAATAATTACTCTTATAAATTCTGAGGGGACAGCAAAACCAATATTTCCAACACCATCGAAAACCATAGTATTTACACCTAAAACCTCACCTTTAGAATTAACCAACGGACCACCTGAACTTCCTGGAGCAATGGGTGCTGTTATTTGTATAAATTTATTTGGTAAATCCGATTGATTAGGAGACTGAATTGCACTTACAAGACCATCAGAGAAAGTGCCCTGAAGACCACGAGGATTACCACAAGCAAATACTTTGGTTCCGATTTCTGGTAAACTTACATTAAGAGTAAGTTTTTCTTTGAAGAATCTCTTATGCTGATTAGAAATTTTTAGGATAGCAATATCATTTTTAATACTATATTTTAATAATTCAACAGAAAATTTATTTTGTGAATTAATATTTGAAATTTTTATATTGTTTTGACTCCCCTCAATTACATGCCAATTTGTAATAATAAGATTATCCGAAATTCTAAAGCCAGATCCAGTTGCGTTCCCAGCTTCTACATAAACTGTAGATTTAAGTACCTTTGAAGCTAAATCAGTCCAATCTTCTTGACAGTAGGTATCTTGGAATTTAAAAAAAAAAATAAATGTTAATGCTAAAATCCTAATATTTTTCATTTAATATATCTCTTGAAACTCTAAAATCATGGTAATATCATCAGAGGTTCTTTCAGTATTTCTATCATTTAAAACAACATAAAGATTTCTTGACTGAGGGTAAAATCTTGCATTATAAGATGATATTGTTTTATCGGCATTAATCCATCTTAATTCTAATCTATTATCAGTTGAGAACCTTGGATTTATCCAGCCCTTAATCTCACCTATGCTAAACCATTGTGACTCATTTCCTTGGTTCTTTGTGTCCTTTATATTTACTACTAAAAGTTGATCATATTCATTAATATTTATTATACCTAGTTTATAGACAGAAGTGGTGTATAAACCTTCTAATGGATGTTTTGAGATTAAAGTATCCTGAAGGTATTTGATAACTTTCTTTTCATCGTATGGTATGAATAGTGGATCTGAATTTTCACTCCATTCCCACCTTTCTTTAAGAACATTTCCTAGAAATCTCTTTTTGCTTTTTAGAATACCTGAATTATACCACACTTTTTCTACCCCCTCTTTCATATTATTAATATAATTAACACTATCCATTTTCATGCCATCACAAAACCACGACTGGGACAATCCATTTTTATCTCCTTTATTATATAAAGATTTATGGCTTAACTGACCATTTGAGCACCACTGTTTTTTTATTCCATTCGGCTCTCCTTGAGAAAAAATTTGTTCATATATAATATTTCCAAACTCATTATACTTTACAATTTTACCACTTGGTTTTCCGTCAATGTACTCACCCCAATCTCCGTTGTCATCGTACACATATCCATTTATTGGTTTCATATCAAATCTAGTTCTAATATCATCTCCAACGACAAGCTCACTGATGTGGTATCTATTCATATCATAAAGAAAATAAGCTAAACCCGATATTATAGTGGCAACCATTAAAAATCCTAAAATAATTAATATTCTATTTTTATCTGATTTCCTTTTATCTTGAAGCATTCTATGTTTTTCATACATAGAGTCTCCTTTGTACATTTTTCCACTTTGGTAATTCATAAGTTAATTCTAATTAAAAATACAAAAATGTTTATTATTTATAGTAATTCAATCCATATCAATCATGAAGGGTTGAAGAACATAACTAATTAGAAAAAAAGGAATAGATGCGGGTATAATTATCAAGATTATAAGAGGACCTTCCCAATCAATTAATTCTATCCAATTACTCTCATCAATCAGTATTGGTAGTAATACCAGTATATATATAATCCATATAGTTCTAAAAAGTCTTTTCCATTTAACTTTGCAATATCCAAAGGATAATGTATTTATAAACATAGAGATTAGTCTTTTATTTTTTTTGTTATAATTTTTTTTAGTAGGAGCTCGGTCGTATTCAGGACCACTCACATATTTTTTTTCTTTATTCATTGACTTCAAACTTATTTTTTCTGAAATAAAATTCTCTAAAAAAAATAAAAAGGAATGTCAGGGGAATTGTTGTAAAATGCCTAAAAAAGGAATTATTATCATAAAAAAATCTCCCATTATTTTCTCCAAGAAAAATATGATGTAATCCATAATCATAATCATTTCTATCTCTGTAATCACTGTACATAAATATATTTAAAGAAATAAATAATAATAAATAGAAAACAACTCTAGTGCTATGCTTTTTTATAAAATTTCCAGAGATTATTATCCAGCTAGGTTGTGTTTTAAATTTCTTTGATTTTAGCTGTGGTCTCCTATCATACTGAGGTCCACTATCATACGATTTTTGTTTATCCATAACTAATAATCTCTTTTAAAAATATCTATGAGACTATTACACAAAATAATTAGTGATATAGGAAGAAAAACCATCATTATCTGAACTATAAGATTGAGAGCAGTGTAGTAATCTTCCACAATAGATCTAGTAATCCAATAGAAATCACCTATTAGCCAAAGTACTGAACTAATGATTACAAATCGTGCTGCACTTTTTATACCCATTCTTACAAATATATATTAATTCCCAAGATTATAAACTCCTAGAAGACCGCTGCTATATGATTTTGTATTATATCCGTTTACTTCTGAAATATTAATATCAACAGTACCATCTACCTCAGTTGTAACATATCCACCACTAACCCTAACACTTCCACCATCAACACTTACACTTCCATCAACATCTACTGTGTTCACGACCCTTACCTTCTGTGTATAATCATCATTTGGAACTGGAATAAGTCCCATATTCTGAGCAAATATTCCCCAAATACCCACTGCTATAAAAAACAACAAAACTTTGATAAAATTGTCTTCTTTATTTGATGTGTCTGCTATTCGTTTTAATGGTTTAACTGTTGGTGCCTTATCGTACTTCGGACCTTGATTATATTTCTTTTTCTCTGCCATTTTTATTTAGATTTTATTTAAAATCTAAACCTACAAACAAGATTTGATATATCAAAAATAAGAAATTAATCCTCTAATAATTATTTCAATAATTTGGACAATAATTACAGTTATAAGCAAAAGAGTTATCCCTTGCTTCTGAAGCATTATTATTTGCTCTTCTAGCATAATCAGATGCATCTGAAGCAGCGCTATATGCTTCTTCAGCATTATTCATTGCACTTCTAGCAAAATCAGATGCGTCTGAAGCATTTCTAGATGCTTCTGAAGTAAGTATTTGAAGATAAAAATTGTGCGATATTGAAACCAATAATAATATTATTATCAAATTCTCTTTTGAGAAGAGATTTTTCTTCTTGTTTGATTTTAATGGTTTTATAGTAGGTGCCTTATCGTACTTTGGACCTTGTTTGTATTTCTTTTTCTCTGCCATTATTATTTAGATTTTATTTAAAATCTAAACCTAGAAAAAATAATTATCATATAAAAGTATTATTTTAATCCTAAATTTCAATCAGAAATTATCATATAGAAATTTTAACCCAAAAATATTATTTTCAGATTTTGCTTTTTTAATTGACTCAGAATCATCATAAGAATAATAATAAGCGAAAAAAACCATTTTATTTTTTATTAGAGCAACATTCAAAAGAGTTATAAGGGTTATATTATCATAATCAGGGTTTTGAGATACAAAGTTTACAAGGGTAACTATTGTCTTAATATTTTCATCTAGATCATACTCTTCTAAGAAAAAAGGTTTATCCATTTTTATTTCTCCATTAGTAATTTCATCAACTCTTTCATTCATCTTTCCTTCAATTCTGTTGTATTGCTTGCTGAAAAGTTCAATTATTTGATTTGAGGTTAATTGAAATAACTCCTTATCAAAATCAATATTTTCAAAAGTTTTTGTAGAATAAATTTTTATATATTGATCAATACCACTTAACAATGAAACATAAAAATTCTCATAATCATTTTCTCTTAAATAAATTCCTAAAATTTCTTCATCTGCAGTACCTTTAAATTGATCTGACCAAATTTTCACGTCCTTATTTGAATAACATTCTATCATATTATTTATTTGAGGTAAACATATTTTGGTCTCTCCATATAATACATAATTATCACAAGACTGACTATAGATTTGATTTAATGAAAATGTCATAAATAAAAAAATGACCCCTTTAAAAGAATTTTTAATCATATATTATATTTTTTTAATATCTTAAAATAATTATGTGAAAGTCAAAATATAATTAAAAAATTATGAAAAAACTTAATAGAAGAAGTTTTATAAAAAAGACATCATTATCTAGTGCAGCAATTGCATCATCATCTTTATTTTCAAGTAGCACTCAAAAAAAAGAATTCACAAAATCTCCCTTTTCAGATCTTGATATTTTAGCAACGAATGACTGGTGGAATAGATCAGGAAATGAAATTATAGATTTAAAAGTAGAAAGAGAAAAGGTTATTGCTTTTGGTATTTATACACTATCGAATAAAATAGTTAAGTTATCAGCACAGCTCTTTCCTCTTTATCCAGATGAGTCTAGAGATGTTACATTGAAGATAGAAAAAAATGGAAAATGGAAAAAAATAAAAACCAATAAAATAAATGATATTGGTTGGTCTACAACCTTTAAAATTACTGACTGGGACGATTCTAAAGATGTAAAATATAA
The DNA here is from genome assembly GCA_902633975.1 of uncultured Marinoscillum sp. Classification (GTDB taxonomy): domain Bacteria; phylum Bacteroidota; class Bacteroidia; order Cytophagales; family MED-G16; genus MED-G16. Next base: position 72,375 of record CACPHX010000005.1, on the reverse strand, counting down.
ACTTAGTCATGGACCCAAAGCTGAGTTTATTGGTTTGATTAGGAAAAACCCTATTGAAGAAGAAAATATAGTTTTAGCTGCATTTTCATGTAACAGTAATAAAGACAGAGGTGACAGAAAAGCATACATAAATAATATAAATCAAATTGATCCTGACATTCTCTTTTTTGCCGGTGATCAGTCCTATGATCACAAAGAACATACTGCTGCATGGCTAAAATTTGGAATGCAATTCAGAGAAATATTTCGTGAAAGACCATGTATAACAATTCCTGATGATCATGATATTGGTCAGGGAAATTTATGGGGAGAGAGTGGTAAAGTCGCATCCTCACCAGCTGGAAATGATGGTGGTTATTTTTATCATCATGAATATGTCAAAATGGTTGAAAGAGCTCAGACTAGTCATCTACCTGACCCTTTTGATGACACACCAATTGAACAAGGGATTGGAGTTTATTACACCAATATTGAATATGGAGGTGTAGATTTTGCTATAATTGAGGATAGAAAATTCAAGTCGGGACCAAACGGAAAAATACCAAAACAAGGCCCAAGACCAGATCATATAAACAATCCTAATTACGATCCAAAATCTATTGATTTAGATGGTCTAACTTTGTTGGGAGAAAGACAACACAAGTTTCTAAGAGAGTGGGGAAAAAAGCAAAATAGTTCTTTTATGAAAGCAGTTCTTTCTCAGACTGGTTTTTGTGGTGGGGCTCACCTTCACGGTAGTAAGGAAAACAGGCTTCATGCAGATTTAGATTCTAATGGATGGCCTCAAAAAGGAAGAAATAAAGCATTAAAACTAATAAAAGAAGCAAATGCTGTTCATATTGCTGGTGATCAACATCTTGCAACAGTAATACATCACGGGATTGATAAATTTGAAGATGGTCCATGGGCTTTTGTTGTTCCAGCAATTGTTAATAATTACTATAGCAGGTGGTGGTGGCCAAAAAATGAAAAATCAGGTAAAAAATCTAATAAAGTTTTGCCTTGGAACGGTAGATACTTGGATGGGTTCAATAATAAAATTACTATGCACGCCTATGCAAATCCAGATTCAGACTCAAGCGGATCTGGATATGGAATAATAAAATTTAACAAAAAAAAGAAAGAAGTTACATTTGAGTGTTGGCCTAGATACCAGGATGTTAGAGATAATAATGCAAAACAGTTTAAGGGGTGGCCTGTTACTGTTTCTCTTGGCTAGCTTGGATCCACCTATCTGGATTTAGTTTATTATATTCTTTTCCCATGCCTAAATCCATAAAGACAGGATCAATCATATCTTTTTCCCACAACTTGAATTTAGATTTTAATCTATCATAGATTGGTTTAGATAAATCAATAATATTCGATTCCTCACTTATATCATTTTTTAAGTCAAATATGTATTCATCATTTTTAATTCTAAGATACTTATACCTGTCATCTCTTATCACATCAATATCCTTGTCAGGATTCTTCCAGTATAAATATTCGTGTGGCGATCCAGATTTTTTACCACTTAAATATGGTATCAGGTTCACCCCATCAATTTCATTAATAATATATTTTTCTGCTTTTGCAGCTGATGCAACAGTTGCAAAAATATCTAATGCAATAATTGGCTTATCATATATAGTTCCTGGTTTAATTTTATTTGGCCACTGCATTGTGAATGGGACTCTTATTCCGCCCTCGAAAAAATCTCCTTTAATTCCTCTTAAAGGTCCATTATCAGAAAAATTATACCACTCTACTCCCCCATTATCTGAAAAGAAAAATACTATTGTGTTTTCAAAAATATTTTTTTGCTCAAGTTTATCCAATATTAATCCAATTCCATCATCCATAGATGATACCATAGCAGCGTACGTTTGTCTCTTTTCAATATCAATGTGTTTATTTCTTTCTAAATCTCTAGTTGTTGCCTGTAAGGGAGTATGAGGAGCATTGTATGACAAATACAAGAAAAAAGGATTATCAGAATTATCTTCAATAAATTTTACTGCATTATCTGATAATTCTTCTGTCAAATATTTTTTGGTATTTATTCTTTTACCATTATCATAAATTTTCGTTATATATCCATCCATCTGTCTTCTAGCTTCGGTTAAATCATTTAAGGTAAGATCTTCTGGGAAGTACCTATGTCCACCAATTAAAAATCCAAAAAACTCATCAAATCCTCTTTTTTCAGGAACAAGAGATTTATGTGCCCCCAGATGCCATTTACCGATTGCTTTAGTTTTATAATCCACATTATTTAAAACATCAGAAATAGTCTGCTCAGACAAAGGCAGTCCCATTAATGAATCATTTGGAGCAAGCAAAATATTACGCGTATACCCAAATCTGTTTTGATATCTTCCTGTAATTAACCCTGCTCTACTTGGAGAACATACCGCGTATGAGACATATCCTTCAGAAAAAACAACTCCATTTTTAGCTATTCTATCAATATTTGGAGTAAAAATTTCCTTACTACCATGAAATCCAACATCTGCATATCCTTGGTCATCACTTATTATTACAATAACATTTGGTGGATTATTCTTTGATGTACCACATGAAAATAGATTTAAAAGAATTGCAATATATAAGAATCTAGTCATCATCTAATTAGGGTAAAATATTTCTCTCTTGTGAAGATTTTTTAGTATTTCTTCTTTGGAATACAACAACTTAAAATATTTATCTTCAGCCCAGTCTTTGTATAAATTTCTATAAAATTTACTTTCGGGATTTCCTGATTGACCTGGAGCATTGGAGGCAACTGAATTATCCCAATCATCTGTGTCAATAATGACACGAAAAGTTGCACCTGAGGATTGACTTAGATTAGAACCTGTTGATCCTGGGGTATATGCATTACCACCTCTTGGATAAGAATTAAAACTTAATATTTTATTTACTGAATCATTAACAATACTTTCTAATGGATGTTTTACTTTTATGTGTTTGTATTTATCTTGACCATACACCCAATCATCATAATTATTACCAAACTCTAAATCAAGCTGATCAATGGAAGAAATAAATGTTTCTTTTAAAAATTGATCCCTATCAACTGATTCTAATTCTCTAAGTTTTTGAATTACTTTATATAATTGAACATCTATGATGTCTTTTACCTGGTCAGGAACGTATTTCATATGAAATTGCCTCATAATTTCCCTCTCCCAATTAACATAAACTAATGCCTCGGAGGAACTTTTTTTTAATTTGTTATTCCAAAATTTAAGTTTTTGGAGATAGGATTTGTATGGCTCAATCAATTCCAAATTATTAGACATTTCAATTATTTGAATTGATGGAATTGAAAGATAATCGACCTGCAGACTTATCATATCATCCATAGTTAAATTTGATCCTTTTTCAAGAACTTGATTAACTCTATCTCCCCTGTAAGGGTCAGACCAAGAAAATCCGATTGCATTCCACTTATCATAGGAACTTGGGGTTACATTTTGATTAGCTGTAGCAAAAAACTCATTCTCAGGATTAAATATATTTGGTTTTTCGATGATCGGTAGATACCCTTCCCACTCATAATTTCCATCACCCATAACCGGGACAAGACCACTGTGTGTATTTCTTATTGGTGCAATACCGACTGACTGCCAACCTATATTTCCTTCTCTGTCTGCCCAAACCATATTCTCACCTGGAATATTACTAAAGTTACATGCCTCTCTGAATTCCTCCCAGGAATTAGATTGGTTCATTCTTAATGAAGCAAGATACGGTGATCCTCCAACTTCTAACCAACCACATCTTACTGAATATCCTTTATTTCTTATACTATCAATAAATGTAACAGGACCATGAATCGAATATCTTAAATCTACATTCTGATCATTCATTCCCTTTACTTTAATAGATTCTTTTATAGTTTTAAAGGTTAACCACTCCCCTTTGTGCCAATATTTTTCTTTGTCATTTGGATCTAATTCATATACGTACAGATCTTCAGCATCTGTCCTGAAAACAGTCAAACCCCAAGCTCCAAAGCCATTGTGACCAATTGATATGCCAGGAATTTCTGGTTCTCCACCACCAATTACATTCCAACCTGGAGCAACAAGATGAGAGAGGTATCTTAATGATGGTGCAACAATACTTCTGTGAGGGTCATTTGCAAGGATAGGGAATCCACTTTGAGATTTATTTCCTGAAATTGCCCAATTATTACTTCCAATTGACAATTCATCATTAAATTCAAAATGTTTTTCAAATGAAGTTAAATTATCTTGAATATCACCTCTATATTCAGGTTTTATGTATTCCCTTTTAAAGTTAATTGGTTTCCTAAATGCGTCATACAATTCCAATATATCATTATCTAAATCCTCTTTTTGAATTTTATCATTTAGTTTTAGCGATGGTTCTTTTGGATGTAACCATAGTAATTCTTTAACTTTACTTTCACCTATTCTTGATACAGCTCTGCCTATATTAAGCTCCTGATTAATATTTCCTAAAAGTCCTTGGTGCCTAGAAATAACTACTTCAGGTGTCCAGAGTTTTGGTTCAATACCAAGAAGTTCAAACTCAATTGGTAATAACTCAGGATTTCCCAAAACCTCATTAATGTATGCATTTACTCCGTTTGTGTAAGATGTTATTATTTCATACCCATCTTCGTGATAGTGATTTAATTCATCTTCTATATCACCTCTGAACATAAATAGTCTTGTTCCAATATCTCTTTCTAATTCTGACTCTCCAAAAATCTCTGACACGGTTCCAGTAGCTTGTCTTCTCCATATCTCAAACTGAAATAATCTATCTCTTGCAGAGAGATACCCTTGCATAAAAAATAGATCATCTTGATTTTTTGCGTAGATGTGATTAATACCAAAATCATCTCTTAAAACTTCAACAGATTCATCTATATCAAGTCTTTTATTAGAATTACAAGAAATTAATATGGTTGATAAGAGTAAACTTAAGTATCTCATTAATCTAATCTACAACTATCAAATAAAATTTCAAACAGAAAGATTAATGATTATTTATGAGCTTGAATAACTTTTCTAACAAAATCTCCAATTTTTGAGGAGTCTATCCACCTTGCTACTATTACTATATCATAATCAGGAACAACTACAACATAATTTCCACCAAAACCTGATCCGTAATAAATATTTTCAGAAAGATCTTGCCATTTTCTATCACCCCTATTTAACCACCACATATAGCCATAGGATGGATTATTTTCTGAAGGAATTTTCATTTTTGATATCCAATCTTTTGATATTATTTTTTTTCCATTCCACTGACCATTTCTTAAGAATAATAGACCAAACCTAGCATGATCTAATGAGTTTATAAATATTCCACCCCCAAAGTGTCCACCTCCACTTACTGACTGGACATTTACTCCATCCATAACTACCATTGAGTTATCATATCCATACCATCGCCACGTTGACGAGGCACCAATTTCATCCATTACTCTTGTTTTTAATATTTTAGGTAGAGGCTCTCTGAATACATTGAGTAAGGAAAACGAAAGTAAATTCACTCTCACATCGTTATACTTGTAGGCTTTTCCTGGTTCTGACAATTTCTGTTTTTTAATTTCTTCAATACTAAGTCCCTTAGGTGGTCTGTCAGCCCAGTCGTATGTACCAAATAAACTTCCTGACCATTCTGATGATTGATTGAGAAGATGGTGCCATGTTATTTTACTGTTATGAGGATCATCAAACTTCCCGTCCCAGACATATTTTTTTAATTTGTCATCCAAGTTTATAATTCCGTCATCATAAGCAATTGCTGCAACAGTAGATAAATAACTCTTCGTAACACTAAATGTCATATCAACTCTCTCTACATCACCCCACTTCCCAATTATATATCCATTTTTTATAATTAGACCATTGGGTTCCCCTCTGAATTTTGTTGGTCCTTTTATTCTATAACCCGGTTCTCTTCCAAATGAATTTAAAATAGAAATTCTTAAATCTTTACTCACTGAGTTTTCATTTTCTTCTGCGAAAAGAATTGCATCTGATATCAGCTTATTATCTAGGCCCTGCGAATTTGGTGATTGCTCAACCCAATCTTTACCAGGATAATATTCTGATTGTGATAAAACATTAAAACTTACAAAAAGAAGAAATAAGAATCGCATAATTTATAATTTAATTTAAATGATATCTAAAAATAATTATATTGATAAGATAAATATTCAAAATAATTGAAATTCTACTATTACCTATTTTTTTTTCTATTATTCTCCTGTAACGCTGAAAAGGATTACGATGCTTTTGAAAATAAATTAAAAAATTTATTGAAATCGCATAAGGGCACATTTGCAATTGCTTTGAAAAATATGGGTGATGGTAAATCAATCTTAATTAATGAAAATGAAGTTTTTCACGCAGCAAGCACAATGAAAACCCCTGTAATGATTGAATTTTTCAAAAAAATTAATGAAGGAAAAATAAGTTCTGATGATTCTTTACTTATTAATAATGAATTCTCAAGTATTGTTGATGGTAGTAAATTTGAATTATCATCTTTTGATGATAGCGATGAAGATATATATGAAAACTTAGGTAAATATATTTCAACTGACAAACTTGTATACGACATGATAACCAGGAGTAGCAACTTCGGAACTAATCTTCTAATTGATTACCTGAATGCAGAGGATGTAAATAATACAATGAAAAATATCGGAGCTAAAAATATGAAAGTACTTAGAGGTGTTGGTGATTTAAAGGCTTTTGATTTGGGATTAAGTAATACTACTACAGCAGCTGATCTTTTAATAATTTACGAAAAACTTGCTATGGGAAAAATAGTAAATAATGAATCATCAAATAGAATGATTAGGATTCTGAAAGATCAAGTATACAACGATATAATACCAAAATATTTACCTGAAAACGTGGAAGTTGCTCATAAAACAGGTTGGATAAGTGGTGTGAGACATGATAGCGGAATTGTTTATATTGGGAATAATGAAAAATATATTCTAGTGCTTCTATCAAAAAATTTGGAAGATGATATAGAAGGAGCAGATTTTCTTGCAAAGATTTCTCTTGAAATTTATAACTTTTTATCATGAAATTTTTATATAATCTTGATGATATTCAGAAATCTTTTTTAATCACTACACTTTTTGTAATAGGTATTTCATCCATTAATACTGGTTCCATAAATATTGGATCTTTATCATTTTTAATTGTATCATTTCTTCTTCTTTTATTTTATTTTTTCTCTTACAAATTGGTGAATTTGATTTCATACTCAGCAATTCAAATAAGCTCCGTGATTGTACTATTTTATCTTAAAAAAACAATTTACTCATCAATACCAGTCCCTATTTATCTTGTTTTTTTATTATTAATTTTTCTTTTAACTATTAATATTTTAAGAAATCAATTTCGCAGGATCATATATTCAACGCTCTCTATATTAATAGTTTCATATTATTTTTTCAATGAAGAAAATATATGGGTTAGTGATAGTTTAGATTTATTTGAATATAAAAAAGGAGACACTGATTCTAACTATTTTACCTACTCCACAGGAAAAGATAAATACAGAAAGGAGTACAAAAATCCAGATTTTTTATCTTATAGCATAGATGCCTCAGATATAATGGAAGATGATTGGAACCAATCAAAAATTAATTGGAGAGAGGTTTTTTGGGGATTCAATAAAGAAAATATCCCTTTGAACGGTAGATTATGGATTCCAGATGGAAATGAAAAGTATCCAATTGTATCTATAATTCATGGAAATCATTCCATGCAAGAATTCTCTGATAACGGTTATAATTATCTAGGAGAATTTTTATCATCTCACGGATACATATTTAATTCTGTTGATCAAAACTTTTTAAATGGTTCTTGGGATGGAGATTTTAGAGGAAAAGAGATGACTACAAGGTCCTGGCACTTTCTAGAAAATTTATCTTATTTAAAGGAATTAAGTAGTGATTCTCTTTCACCACTATATAATAAAGTAGATTTTAATAAAATTATATTTATCGGCCACTCAAGGGGTGGCGAAGCAGTAAATCTTGCAGCTAAATTTAATAACCTAAGCACATATCCTGATAATGGAAATGTAAAATTTAATTATGATTTTAATATAATAGGTATCGTTACTTTAGCACCAACTGACTATAGGTATAGTAGGAATTATGAATTAAAAAATATGAATTATTTAAGTCTACAAGGCAGTATGGATTCAGATGAGGAAAGTTTCTTTGGAATGAGGCAGTCAAACAGGATTACTAACTCAATTGATTCTCTAGTAAATACAAATATTCTAATTGAAGGTGCAAATCATTCACAATTTAATACTTCATGGGGTAATAGTGACACCGGATTTCCAAGCAAATATTTGATTAACTATAGAAATATTATTCCTGACTGGTTACAGAGAAAAATTTTAACATACTACCTAATAAATTTTGTTAATTATGTCTCAGGAAAGGATTTAAATGCAATTAATAAATTAAATAAATCTGTTGAATATAAAATATCTACCGATGATGAGCTTAAAATATTATCACAATATCAAAAAGCTTCAAAAAATATTAAAAATAACTTTGAGGGAAATGACATTGCAAATAATGAGAACACAACTGTTTTTTTTGAAAATATAGATCGACCAAAACTTGAAAAACTAGAATTTAGGGGAGGTAAAAGCCAACAAAATAAAGCGCTAAAAATAAAATCAAAAAAAAATTCAAAAATAACATTTAAACTAAAAAATGATTCTTATTTGGATAATCTCACTCTTGATATTTACAACGAAATAGACTCATCTTACTTGGATATTAAGTTTTTAATTGACAATGAAATTGTTGATTCAACAGAATTAAAATTAATAAATAATAAGATTTCATTGGAGAATTATAAATTCAATTATCTCACTAAAAAAAGATTTAATAAGATAAACGATATAATGCTTACTACATATGAAGTTAAAAAATCAAATAAAAATATCAACTCTATTTCAATCTCATTCAAAAAAACAGGAAATTACTACCTTGATAATATAGCTTTCTAAAGTAATGATATAGACATTTTAAATGTCTTTATCCTCTTCTCCTCAGATCCAGAATCTGTATAGGCAATTATTAAATCACCCTGAAACTTCTCAATCTGAGGAAATCCAGTTGATCTCTCCATTGAAATATCATCTATTTTTTTAATTTCTCCTTGGTTACCATTTATGTTGATCTTTCTAAGAAATAATGAACCTTTACCCTCAAAAGATGATAACCAACTTACAACTACTTCATCATCACTAATAAACTCTGCATCAACTCTTCCTGTTGGCAGGTTTATGATATCATCAATCATTATTTTATTACCAAAAGTCATACCATTATCTCTTGAAAATTTCAAACTGACTTTTGGTACTCCATTTGAGGCAGAAAACCACGATACTACAACCTTATCACCATTTGAATCAATATTTGGTCCATTAACAGGACATCCATTAATTATCCAGTTATCATCATGAATTGATACGGGTTTGGTCCAATTTCCTTCAATATATCTTGAAATAGATATATCTCTTTTCTCATCTCTTGATCTATCTCTATATACAACAATAGGAATACCATTTGATACAGTTACGGATGTTTGACAGCAATCACAAACCATCTCGTCAACAAGATGATTTTCATAAACATCACCTCTTGATGAAATAAATGCTGACCTCAAATTCATAGGCCCTGATGCGTGTCCATCCATTTCTTTTTTATCATAGTTAGTGTTTCTACCGTCTAACCACGTAGCAACGAAACCATCCTTATAAGGAAAAGAAGATACAAAACCATGTTCAGTCTTCGTTTCATCATTATGAAGTTTATTTTTATTAAGCCACCTTCCATCTTTAAAAAAGTGATAATTAATATCGTAAGAAAATGTTGATTTTGAACTTTTTTGAAGATGGTGGGACAGTTTTACGTTTGATACTTTATTGTAAGATATTGAAGGAAAATCAGCCCAATTCACAAACCAATCCTGACCATCGGTAATTAACTCTTTATTGTCCCAACTATCTCTTAAATATTCAGCAGTGTACAGGTAATTAGTATCGTATTTGTTTTCAGTCCATGAAATAATTAGGTCATCACCGGAGGAGTATAAGTATGGCTCACTAGACCTCTCAGCAAATTCGACTCCACCGATTCTTCGAAAGTCATTTCTGGAGGAGCACGAAAATAAAATTAAAATGAAAAGAAATAATTTAATTTTCAACGAATAAAGCAATTAATACTGTTAATGTCAGGAATATTCCAGCAGGTAAGGATTTATACAATGGATCATTGACCTTAATATGCATTAAAATAGCAAAAAACATAAAAAATGCAATACCTAAAGCAGAGAATTGAATAATTTCCGGAATCCATATACCAGCAATCAAGCCAATTGAAAAAGCAACTTTTAAACCTCCTACTGTATACATCATCCAATCAGGCAAACCATAAGTACTAAATTCTTCCTTCATTGTCTTTGAATTTCCTCCTCTCCACATAGTAGGTTGTTTATGGTTAATTAACCAAACTTTGAGAACAGATAATGACACAATTAGTTGTGCAACTAAAATTAAACTTTGACTTTCAATTAAATTCATAACTAATAATTCTAAAGGATCCATAATTTAAAATGAATCTTTGTTTTAAATTTTTCAATAATTTATTGAAAATATATTAAATTAAAAAACTATATCTATTGTGAACAACTAAAAACCATTACAATGAAAAGATTATTCATTATTACTTTCATATTTTTAATAGTATTTAATTCTGAATCTCAAAGAAAAAGAAATTCAAGTAACAACACATCTGTTGACAAAAGTGACATTTCAATTTCTGCCCTCAGATTAAGAAATGTAGGACCTGCATTCTTATCAGGAAGGATAGCTGACATAGCAATACATCCTAACAATGATAATGTATGGTATGTTGCTACTGGATCAAGTGGAGTCTGGAAAACTGAAAATTCAGGGACAACTTACACTCCAATATTTGATAATGAAACAACTTACTCAACAGGTTGTGTTACAATTGACCCAAGTGATCCATCAATAATCTGGCTTGGTACAGGTGAAAATGTTGGTGGTAGGCACGTTGCTTTCGGAGATGGTGTTTTTAAAAGCGAAAATGGAGGAAAATCTTGGAAAAATATGGGTCTTAGAAAATCAGAACACATATCAGAAATAATCGTCCACCCAAATAATTCAAATATTATCTGGGCAGCATCTCAAGGACCCCTATGGAGTCCAGGTGGTGAGAGAGGATTATATAAATCTACAGATGGTGGAGATAACTGGAAAAAAGTCCTTGGTGGAGGGAAATGGACAGGGGTCACAGATATACACATGGATCCTAGGAATCCAGACAGAATATATGCTGCAACATGGCAAAGACATAGAACAGTTGCAGCCTTGATGGGCGGAGGACCTGAATCTGGTCTTCATAGGTCTGAAGATGGAGGAGAGACTTGGACAGAACTAAAGTCTGGTTTACCTAATTATGCTGGAAAGATCGGGTTTACATTATCTCCACAAAAACCTGATGTTATATATGCATCAATTGAATTAGAAAAGAGAAATGGTGCTGTATATAAATCTGAAGACAGGGGATCTTCATGGAAAAAAATGAGTAATCTTTCTTTAGGTTATGGTACAGGACCACATTACTATCAAGAGTTATTTGCATCACCACACAAATTTGATAGACTTTATCTGATGAATGTAAGAATACTAACTTCAGAGGACGGTGGAAAAACATTTGTTGAACTTACTGAAAGATCAAAGCATTCTGATAATCATGCAATAGCTTTCAGAGAAGATGATCCTAATTATTTGCTTGTTGGTACTGACGCTGGAATTTATGAGTCATTTGATCTCGCTAAAACGTGGAAATATCACAAGAATCTTCCAATAACCCAATTTTATAAAGTAGCAGTAAATAATGCGTATCCATTTTACCATATTTTTGGTGGTACACAGGATAATGGATCTGCAGGAGGACCTTCAAGAACTGACGAAAGACAAGGCATTAGAAACGCACACTGGTATAAAATCTTAGGAGCAGATGGACATCAGACAGCTACAGATCCTGAGTATAACGATATTGTTTATGGTGAATTCCAGGAAGGAGTTCTCCATAGAGTAGATCTGAAAACTGGTGAGGCAGTACTCATTCAACCACAACCCAGAGAGGGAGAAAAACACGAAAGGTGGAATTGGGATTCTCCAATTTTAGTCAGTCCTCACAAACCATCTAGACTTTATTTTGCTTCTCAAAGATTATGGAAATCTGAAAATAGAGGAGACAGCTGGGAACCAGTTTCAGGTGATTTAACTCGAAACGAGGAAAGATTAAATTTACCTATAATGGGAAGAAGACATGGATTTGATAATTCATGGGATTTTGGAGCGATGTCTAATTATAATACAATTACCTCTATATCTGAATCTCCAGTAAGAGAAGGACTTATATATGTTGGTACAGATGATGGTATAATTCAAATATCAACAGACACTGGAAAAAACTGGAAAAAAATACCAGTTACTAGACTTGGACTGCCCGAAAGAACCTTTATTAATGATATAAAAGCAGATAATTTTGACGAAAACACTGTTTATGTATCTCTAGACAATCATAAAGAAGGGGATTTTAGTCCATATCTATATAAGAGCTCTGATCTAGGTGAGACTTGGACTTCAATAGTCAGTAACTTACCAAAAAGGAATTTAATTTGGAGATTAGTTCAAGACCATATTGAACCAAACCTTATGTTTTGTGCAACAGAAACCGCAATCTATACCACTATTGATGGAGGAAAGAAGTGGCATAAACTACATGGAGCACCTACAATTTCTTTTAGAGATATAACCATTCAAAAAAGAGAAAACGATTTAGTTGCTGCATCTTTTGGCAGAGGTTTTTTTGTATTAGATGATTACTCGGCCTTAAGAGAAATGAGTAATAACCAAACAGAAAATAAAGAAGGTAAATTATTCAATACACGTGATGCTCTTTGGTATATACCCAAAAGTACTATTGGTAATACCGGAGGTGATTACTATTTTGCAGAAAATCCCGAATTTGGTGCGATTTTTACGTATCATTTATCAAACTCATATCCTAGTTTAAAATCTAAAAGAAAAGAATTAGAAAATGAGATGATAAATAATGGACAGCAGATCCCTCCTATTAATTGGGATTTGTTAGAAAAAGAAAGTAGAGAAGAAAAGACTAACATTTATATATTAATTCAAGATTCAAAAGGTGAAGAAATTAACAGAGTTAATGCTTCTGCTAGTAAGGGACTTCACAGAGTTGCCTGGGATCTTAGACACGGTTCAAATCCAATTATAAATCCAGATAGAATGCAATTCAGATCATCAGGTTCAAGTAGATATTCAAAATCAGGTCATTTTGTATCACCAGGTAATTACACCGCCTCTCTAGTAAAAGAATCAGAAGGTAAAATGTTCGTTTTAGATGGTCCTATTACATTCAATGTTGTAGATTTAGAAAGAAGTACCCTTAAAGGAACATCTTATGAAGATTATCAACTACACGCCAATAACGTAGATAAAGTATATGATAGACAAACCTTATTCATTGATAAATTCACTAAGACAATGAATATGGTTAAAGCGATGCGATTATCTCTTCACACATCAAAAAAAATGAATAATGAATTGGGTAACAATTTATTTGAATTGGAGGAGGAGTTAAATCAAATTTCTGTTGAATTATATGGTAATTCTGCTAAATCTAAAATTGGTGAAAACAATGACCCCACGCTAAGTAGATTTATTGGAAATGCTGCAAGAGGCTTGTCAACAACTTATGGCCCAACTGGTCAACACAAACAAAGTCTCGATATTGCAAATTCAATGCTAACCAAACTTGAAACCAAACTAAATATTGTTGCTGGAAAAATTCCAAGTTTTAAGACTGAGCTTGATAATATGGGAGCAACAAAAATTATTGACAGATCAAATTAGGATATAATTTTTAAGCCAGAGGTATCTACCCAGTTTCCTCTTGTAAAATCAGGGAATATCTGTGGTGCCCCATCACTGGCTATGGAGTTTGCACTTAATGGAGTAACTGCACTCCAGAAGCATCCTTCGTATACGTTTTGATCTAGAGGTGTTCCCTGCAAGAGACACTCAACAATTCGAAACCTCATAATGAAGTCCATTCCTCCATGTCCACCCATTCTCCTAGCTTCTTCGCCTATCCTTTTATAAAGAGGATGGTCATATTTTTCGTATAACTTTTCTAGGTCATCTCCTTGAGCCCAAGAGTGATGATTTTTAGTTATACCCTCAACACCTCCATCCAAAGCAACCCTTGTTGGAAATCCAGCTAAAATACCTTTTGTACCTTGAATAAGATTGTGTCTTGAATAAGGTCTTGGACTTGTCTCATCCCACTGCACCATTATTGTTTTTCCGTATGTGGTCTTAATGATGGATGTATTTAAATCTCCATTATTGTAATCGAGTTTATTCCACTTGTGGTCTGATGAATATTTTTTTTCAGCGTACAATTTTCTCCCCAAAGCAGGAGTTGAGTAGGACACTAAGGATTTAAAATTGTCATCGCCCCTACTTAAATTCATATACTGTGCTACTGGACCTAGCCCATGAGTTGGGTAAAGATTACCTCTACTTTTTGCATAATGATGAGTTCTCCACGAACCTGTCCCCCTTTCCTGTTCATCCATCTGAAATCTTAGTTCATGTATATAAGCTGCTTCTGCATGAAGAAAATCACCAATATATCCTTTCCTACACATATTTAAAAACATAAGCTCATCACGTCCATAATTAACATTCTCCATCATCATACAATGCTTTCTGGTCTTTTCTGATGTATCTATAATGTCCCAAAGGTCCTTTAAATTAGTGGCCATAGGAACCTCTACAAAAGCGTGTGATCCTAATTCCATAGACTTAATTACCATAGGTGCATGGTTATCCCAATTTGTTGAAATAAATACTGCGTCAGGTTTTGTCTCTTTGATCATTTTAATCCAATCATCTTCACCACCATAATATAATTTTATATTCCTGTGTCTTTGATTATCAGCATCTTCACATAGTTTTTTTGATCTTTGTGCTAAATCTTTATACAAATCACATATTGCTATCACCTCAGTACCTTCTATTGATGCAAATTGTTTTGCGTGTCCAGTTCCTCTAGCTCCAACACCAATAAATGCAACCTTAACTTTAGAAAGTTTTGGTGCAGCAAAACCTCCCATATACTGAGATGTTTTATTTCTTAAATTAGGTTTTGAGGATGATAAAGAAGAGGCAGTTGCTATTGCTGCTCCTGATAAAGATGTTTTTTTTATAAAATTTCTTCTATTTATTTTATTCATTTTTCAAAGATTTTATTTCATCAATATAACCCATTTCAAATCTTTCAATGTCAGATCTTACATGTTCTTTTTTAATAATATTTTCAAAATCTCTTACTTTATCAGGATATTGCGATGATATATCATATTGTTCTTTTAGATCAATAGAGAGATTGTATAATTCTATTTGCTTATTTCCTTTCTTAATATCTTTTAAAATTGCTTTATAATCACCCATCCTAGCTGCTAACTGTCCACCATAAGATGGAAATTCCCAATAGATATAATCTCTTTCTAAAGAACTATTTTTATCTGTAAAAATATTATATAAACTAATCCCATCAGTGGGGTAAGTATTACTATCATTTACACCAGATAATTCAGTAATTGTGGGAAAAATGTCATATGAAATTGATATGTCATCTATTACCCTTTTACTTTTGATTTTGTTTGGCCACGAAACAATAAAAGGTACTCTCACCCCACCCTCATAAGTATAACCTTTCATTCTCTTAGGATCATTTTGAAAAACACCAGTACTATTAAAATATTTAAAGTCAACTCCCCCAGCATATGTCGGACCGTTATCACTTGTTAACATAATAATAGTATTCTCATAAATACCATTGTCCTTGAGTTGTTGTACTATCTCACCTACTTGAATATCAATATATTCTATCATAGCAGCATAGGTTGCTCTTGGATATCTTGTTGGAAAATAACCAACATTTCCAAGATAAGGTTCCTCATTACCAATTATTTTTCTGTACTTCTCTATAAGGTATTCAGGAGCTTGTAGTGGTGCGTGAGGTATCGGACTTGCATAATAAAGGAAGAAAGGATTATCCTTATTTTTTTCTATAAAGTCTTGAGCCTTAATATGCATTTTATCAGGAGCATAGTCTTTCTGGTTAAAAATTTTATAGTTATCCTCATTATATGGATCTTGGCCTGATTGCAGTTTGAGTTTTGGTGATATTACCTCATTATCTAAAATATCTCTGTTATTATTTTCCCACAAATGTGGTGGATATAGATTATGTGCCATCCTCTGACAATTATACCCATAGAAATAATCAAAACCCATCTCAGTTGGAATAGATAAAGAGTTTGGGGGTCCTAAACCCCACTTTCCTACCATTCCGTTAGAGTATCCTTTTGTCTTCAGAAGCTTTGGGAATATTAAGGTTTCTTTACCTATTGGGTACTGACCCTCTAGGTTTGGATCATCAGACATTTTTTTATAATCCCATACATCTCCCCTGCTTCCGTATTCATGATTTCCTCTAATTTTGGTATGTCCACCATGAAGCCCAGTCAGTAAAATACTTCTTGATGGAGCACAAACAGGGGAGCCTGAGTAAAAGTTTGTAAACATTAAACCATTCTTGGCAAGTTCATCAATATTTTTTGTTTCAATTATTTTCTGACCATAAGCACCTAATTCGCCATAACCCAAATCATCATACATAAATAAAATAATATTAGGCTTATCATTATTTTGACTTGATGAACAAGAGGAAAGAAGTAGAAGAAATACCAGAAGCCTTGACATATTTCCAATTTATAAAATATTCTATAAATTCTTGAGCTCGGTAGATAATCTTTGTAAACTATCTTTAGCATCTCCGAAATACATCTTATTGTTTTCCCTAAAAAATAAAGGATTTTGTACTCCAGCATATCCAGCTGACATACTTCTTTTCAAAACAACTGTTGAGTTGGACTCCCATACTTTAAGAATTGGCATCCCGTAGAGGGGACTTGCAGTATCATCAATAGCATCGGGATTAACAACATCATTTGCACCAATAATGACAGCAACGTCAGTAGATTTAAAATCGCTGTTTGCCTCATCTAATTCTATGAGTTTTGAATAATCAACATCAGCCTCAGCTAGTAAAACATTCATATGTCCTGGCATTCTTCCGGCGACTGGATGAATGGCATACTTAACTTCAACATCGTTAGATTCAAGAACCTCTTGTATCTCTTTACATAGTTTCTGTGCTTGAGCTACAGCTAGTCCATAACCAGGGACGATAATGACCTTTTGAGAATAAAATAATTGAACTGCAAAATCAGAGTCCGTTATTTCTTTAATATCACCCTGTTCACTTGACTTAGATGATGATCCAGAGGATGAAAATCCGCCAATCAATACGTTTAGTAATGACCTGTTCATTGCCTGACACATCAATACTGTGAGTATCGTTCCTGCAGCTCCTACTAGGATTCCTCCCAAAAGCATTACTTTATTATCAAAAATAACTCCAGTTAGGGCAGCTGTTATACCTGTAAAGGAATTTAATAATGATATTACTACTGGCATATCAGCACCCCCAATAGGAGCCACAAAGAATACACCATATAGAAGTGAAATTGCTATTAGAATATACAAGTAGTTTGTATCTCCTGAATTATCTATAAATAGAAATGAGAGAAAAATAATTGAGAAAAGTAAGGTTAAATTTATAATGTGCTGAAATGGTAGCGTGAGTTTCTCAGACCACTTGTAACCATCTAATTTTGCAAATGCTAGCAAACTTCCAGTAAAGGCCACTGAACCTATAAATAAACTAACCAGTAAAACTACAATTTCAAATTGAGGGTATAATTCTGTATTACTTAACCATTTGTTTATCTCTGTAAAGGATAAAAGAACAGCACTTAATCCACCAAGACCGTTAAATATTGATACCATCTGTGGCATTGATGTCATCTCTATTTTCTTGGCAATTATATATCCCATCGAAGCGGAAAATACTATTGGAATAACTATCCATGAATAATTATCATGAGAATTTTCAATAGGCATGATAATTGCTGAGATTATGGCTATAAGCATACCAACTGATGCATATTTATTTCCTTTGCTTGCCGATGCTGGATCACTCTGAAGTCTTAATCCCCAAACAAGTAAAAATGCTGATATAAGAAATAAAACTTTATCCATTCTTCTTCTTTTTATTAAACATTTCTAACATTCTGTTTGTCACAAAAAAACCACCAAATACATTAATAGATCCAATAAATAAAGCAATTGAAGCTAGGATTAGAGTAAAATAATTTTCCGGGTCAGTACTTCGAATTAATATTATTGCACCTAGTATTACTATTCCACTAATTGCATTTGCTCCTGACATGAGTGGTGTGTGTAGTACCGATGGCACTTTTGATATTACTTCAAACCCAAGCAACACTGTAAAAAGAAGAAGATATATTAGTACTTCATTCTGAATTAAAAAGTTAAATATTTCACTCATAGCCTAAATTTTACAGTTTTTTAAGATATCATCCTCGTCACTAATTAACTTACCCTCATTAAAAATATGACTTATGAAGTTAAATACATTATTAGAAAATAAATTACTTGCATCATGAGCTAATTCTGATGCTAAATAAGAATTACCAACAATGCTAACATCATTATGAATCACTATTTTATTATCCTTAGTTAGCTCGCAATTTCCTCCTGTTGAAGATGCTAGATCAATTATAACAGATCCCGGTCTCATTTCATCAACGACTGATTTGGAAATAAGAACTGGAGATTTTGAGCCAAGAACCTGAGCTGTGGTAACTACAACATCAGCCTCTTTTAATCTTTTAGAAACCTCTTCCTTCTGCTTAGAAAGATATTCTTTTGTCTGCTTAACAGCATATCCACCTGCATCTTTGTCTTCAACAGCACCTTCAACCTCAATAAATTTTGCTCCTAAACTCAAAACCTCTTCTTTCGCTGCCTCTCTAGGGTCTGATGCCTCTACAACTGCTCCTAGTCTTTTGGCAGTTGCGATTGCCTGAAGTCCAGCTACGCCTGCACCAAGAACAACAACCTTTACAGGTTTAATGCTCCCAGCAGCTGTAATCATCATTGGAAACATTTTGGGAAGCAATTCAGCAGCTTTTATTATTGATTTATAACCAGAAAGACCTGACATTGAGGATAGAATATCCATACTCTGAGCTATAGTAGTCCTTGGAATTTTTGATAGATCAAATAAAATTGTCTTGCTATTAACTTTTTTCTCAATTTTAATGTGACCACTAAAATTTGTTATTACAATTTTATTATTAAGTTTATTAAGATCAGCAATTGCTGAACTATCTACACAAACAATAACATCAGACTCTTTTATAAGATCATTTTTTGTGAGCTTTTCACATTCATATGCTTTATCAAGATATCCAGCTAAAGAGCCTGCCCCACTTTCTAAATAAATTTTATATCCTAACTTTTCGTACTTGCTTAACGTGATTGGAGTAAGAGAAACTCTAGACTCGTTATCTTTTAGAAAACCGATTTTCATTGTATTTAGAACGTCTAAACTGTTTTTTTGTTTGATAAAATAGGGCTTTTAAATAGTGAATAAGTGAAATATAGTAATATTAAAACTATAAACTCTAAATTAATTAAATAATATGGCCATTCACCTGAAACAAGAGGATGATTAACTGCAGGAGGTTCTTTCAAATACATATAATTTGCATCTATGATGAAGTCCAATGGCATTAAAAAAACCAATAATATATTTAGAGCAACAAAACTTTTTAACCAGGAAAACTTTGATAATTCCATGTTCATGTAATAATACATGTAAAGTGGTAAGATTATAATTGATGTGTGACTGTAGAAATACTCTACATAGAAAAAACTAGTACCTGTGTAATTATCAATCAATGGAGTAAGTAGTGCATTTAAACCACCAAGAATTCCTGCATAAAATAAAAATTCAAACCATATCTGTTTTTTCTTTATAAATAGTATAAAACAAGTAATTACAGATGAAAAGCCACATAAGTGAAAAGGAAGTCTTTTATCTATACTCCATGTTCCACCTTTAATATGTAATAGATGATAAATAACATATGAAATGATAAATAGATATACAAAATACCTAATAAAAACTATTCTGTTTTTTTCATTTAAAAATTTACCAATTCCCATTATACAAATTGCGTAAAGAAAAGATAAAGAATTTGCAATTATCCAGTCTTTGGACATGAAAGGTATAGCATAATTAACATCCATAATTCTATTTGTTTTCAACAAAATCCTTCATTATGAAGACATGAGGAAGTGTTAGACTAGATATTACTATAAAAGTGAATAGAATTAAATTATCTGCCGTCAGCAAGTCATTATTAAAATAATATAGAATTATTGCAAAAACAATTGCAAGTATTGTAAAGGGAAGAGTCTTTAAATAAAATGAAAAAAAATTTTTTTCTTTCATCTCTTTATATTCCATAATTAACATAGGAAGAGAGTGTGAAAAACCAAAATATAATGAGAATGAGGTTAAAATATCCGTATGATAAAAAATAAGATAAAGCACACTCATCTCTGCATAAAGAGGTACTTTTTTTTTTATTTTAAATTGAACAATAGATATCATTAAAATTGCAATAGAAACTAATAAAAAAAAGGTTTTATCAAATTGTGATAAGTCAACTAAACTAAATAGAGTAAATTCACTCAATATAATTTGTAGCTCAAAAATATTATTTAGAAATAAGGATAATAAGATATTTGCTCCAACAACAAAGTTCAAAAACTTATTTTTAGTATCGTTGAACCCAATTACCTGCGTTTCTCCAAAATGATAACAAGAAATAACTAAAAAAGTAAATAATCCTAAATAGGGAGACAAAATCCATATTAAAATATTTATAAATATCAATAATAAATAAATCGTAAAAAAACTTAATTTGTTCTTGAATATCCTTGTTTTAGGATTTATAAATGCAATTATATGATCCACTGAGCCATGAGGTATTCCGATGGACAACATCACTAGTATAAAAATTATTATTGAATATGAGTTTTCAGCACTAAAAAATATTAGGCATAATGCAAAAATTAATCCTATTATTTTGGAAGTTAAAATATAATTTTTATTTAAAATCATCAGAAAATATAAAAAAAAAGGTGAGGAAAACCTCACCTTTTAATTTTTAAATAGCTATTTAAAATTAGTCTCTTGCAGCTGTCCATACAGCCATACCGAATCCAATTTTGTTTATAGCATCACCGATATTATATACAATGTCCATATCTAAAGGAAGAGCTGCAACAGCACCGGAATACCATCCATCTGTTCCCATCATATATCCTAATGGATAAATTGCCCAACCTACTAAAACAAACCATTGTAACATTTTACCAGCAGCAGGTATTTTACCTTTAGCATTTGCAAGAGCATCACCTACAGCACCAGAAGGAGCCGTGTCACTGAAAACTCTAAGACAACCAACCTCATATGCCATAACAAAATATGCAGCACCTGAGATAGCTCCCCAAATCTGAGCATCTAAAACACCAGTAACGCCAGATTCACCAAAGTAACCTGTAACTAACATAACAACTGATAACCAGAATAATTTTGACATACCAACTCCTGTTAATAGAGCAAACTCTACAACCATTAGCGGTACTGTTAAAATCCAGTCTACATATCTAAGTTCAGTTGGTGAACCTAGACCTTCAGCCCACTGGTCTCTCATGTAATAATAATGTACAGCTGCAATACCAGTAATTAAAGCTGCAACAAGCATTGAATCCTTAAATTTCTTGTCAACCTGACCATGTTGTACTAAAAAGAACACAGTAGCTGCTAACATTGAAACGGATCCTATGAAGAAAGTAAAACCAGTAAAATCGCCTGGTTGTAAACTTGCTCCAAGTATAAAATTTAACGTATTCATAATTGATCGTTTGGTTAATAATATTATTAATTAAATGTCAATTTAGACATTTTATATTAAAACGTTAATATTTAAAAAAGGTTTTCTATAACTTATTTCGATAATAAATTAATTTCCAAATTATATTATCTCAATTTATATTTTAACATAATATAATTTGTTAAAGAGAATGATATTAAGGATATAGACAAAAGTATGATACCGTAAATTATTTGATTATATAAAATAAATCCAATTCCAAACAAACCAAAATATATCATTATGACACCTAGAAATATTAAAAAAAGGTCATTCATTAAAGAATCATTACTATCAATTTTTTTCAAATTATATTTTTGAATAAATCCCGACCAGCCTATTCCATAGGGCTTAATTGAATTATAGAATTTAATAAGCTTATTTTTCTCAGTTGGCCGAGTAAGTAGTGTTACTAATATCCAAGAAAATGTAGTTATACCAATTCCAATTAAAAGTTCAAGGTATTCTTCTAGAGGAGTCCCAAATAAGTTTTCATGAATCCATTCAAAGTAAATCGCAACAACAAAAGAAATCAACATACCTGTTATTTCACTAAATGCATTAACTCTCCACCAAAACCATCTTAGTAAAAAAATTGATCCTGTTCCTGCTCCAATTTGTAATAGTATATTAAAAGCTCCCAAAGAATCACTAAGTTGCAATGCGACAAGACCAGCTAAAATCATTAAAAAGATGGTTGAAATTTTACCTATTGTAACAATTTCTTTCTCTGATGCATTTCTTTTAATGAACCTCTTGTAAAAATCAATAGAAATATAGGATGCACCCCAATTTAAGTGACTTGAAATTGTGCTCATAAAGGCAGCAATTAATGATGCAAGAACAACACCTAACAAACCTTTGGGTAATAAGGATAACATTGCTGGATATGCAATGTCATTTCCAATAATACTTTTATCAATTTGAGGAAAAGCTGTAGCAATACTATCCAGATTTGGAAATAATATTAATGAGGATAAAGCAATTAATATCCACGGCCATGGCCTTATTACATAATGCATCACATTAAATAATAAAGTTGAATAGATTGCATTTTTTTCATTCTTTGCTGACAACATCCTTTGGGCTATATAACCTCCACCACCGGGTTCAGCACCAGGATACCATACTGCCCACCACTGTACAGCAATAGGAATGATTAAAACAATTAAAAACTGTTCAGTATCATCTGCTGACGGAAAAAAACTTAGTTTATCAATAACACTTGAATGTGACAACATGCTTCCTAATCCTCCAATTTCTTCTAAGTTAATTATGTAATATGTTGCCCATATCGAACCAACCATTGCAACAAAAAATTGAATTAAATCCGTATAAATTACACCTCTTAAACCTCCAACTGTACTATATAAGACAGTAACTAGTGAGGAGTAGAAAATACATTCAAAAGGGGTTAAACCAAGAAGTATTCCACCTATTTTAATGCCAGCAAGACAAACTGAAGCCATAATCATCACATTAAAAAATACACCAAGGTAGATTGCTCTAAATGCTCTCAAAAAAATTGCTTCTTTCCCACTATATCTAATCTCATAAAACTCCAAATCTGTCAAAACTTTTGATCTTCTCCATAATTTGGAATATAAATAAACAGTAAACATTCCAGTTAGTAAAAAAGCCCACCAGGACCAATTACCTGAAACACCTTTTTCCCTAACAATGTTTGCAACTAAATTTGGTGTATCAGCAGAAAATGTTGTAGCAACCATTGAAATCCCTAAAAGCCACCATGGCATATTTCTCCCAGACAGAAAATATTCTTTACTATTTTTAGAGGACGTTTTGGACGAAATAAGTCCAATAATTATAAAAACTATAAAAAATAATATTATAATTGACCAATCTAGTAGATGTATTTTCATATCATTTGATTATGTATTATGAACTCACAATTTACAACATACTTTACTCTATCTCGTTATAATATGATATCAATCTTTGGCATTTTTATCTTAAAAAATTAGTTTTACAAAATGAAAATTTCTTCATTTTTTGTTTTTATCATACTTGCTAGCAGTACCTACAGATGCGCTGAAGACGAGCTCACAATAGATTGTGCTAAGGCTACTTCAGATATGATTGGAACATGGAGAGGTAATTTAAATTACACAAATTTTCAGGCAAATGGAGCATTACATAACATAACATTATCCATTATTTCATCCAATGGATGTAAGTTTCAGGGAATAAGTGCTTTTGAAGAGTCAGGTACATCATTTGTTGTATCTGGAACGATTGATAAATATGGATGGGTGGAGTTTATGGAAACTTCATATGAGATTGATGGTGGTGAATATACAAAGTGCACCTCTGAATCTACTTCAAGTTGGAATAATCCTTGTAACCAATGGCCAACTGTCAGATGGAGACCAGGTGTAAAATATCATGAAGCAAGATTTAGGTCTGATCCTTTTGTTCTTCAGGGAGAATTTTTTTCAGCTGGTGGCTGGAGAAGTGGTTCAGTTAATGGTAATTACCAAATTGCTAAAGACTAGTGAACTTCTCACTCGTTATCATGGCTGGTGGATTAGGAAGCAGATACGGTGGATTAAAACAAGTTGATTCATTTGGACCAAATAATGAGTCTCTGCTAGATTACTCTATATATGATGCCTTAAAAACAGGTTTTAATCAAATAGTTATTGTATCATCACTAAATCTTAAAGGTTATTTTATTAATAAATACAAAAAAAAGTTTGAAAAAATTCAAAATTGTAATTTAGAAGTTGTAATTCAGGACCCTAATTACGGATTAGAAAAATATAATTTACCCAAATCGAGAAAAAAACCGTGGGGTACAGGCCATGCAGTTTTATGTTGTGAAAACGCAATCAATAATTCATTCTGTATAATAAATGCTGATGACTTCTATGGAAGAAATGCTTTTGTAAAAATTATAGAAAGCTTAAAATACATTGAAAAAAATAAAATACAGGCATGTGTTGTAAGCTACCTAATAGAGAATACATTGTCTAGTTATGGGGGGGTATCAAGAGGAATTTGTCAAACAAATAAAAATCATCTACTAAGTATAAAAGAAACACATGAATTAAAGATAAATGGTAGTATAATTAATGGAAAACTTAATGAAGTTAATGTTAAATACCCATTAGGTACAGAGGTTTCAATGAATCTAATTGGATTTCAGAAAACCATTTTCAATAAATTAAGAGGTAATTTTTTAGAATTTTTATCTGATAATCTCAATAGTCCTAAAAATGAATTTTTAATACCTGATCTAGTAAACGATTTAATAAAAGACAAAGTATATGTTCAGAAAACTAAGGAGAATTGGTTCGGAGTTACATACCAAGCTGATAAAAAACTCGTAATAAAAAAAATTAGGGAATTAATTAAAATTGGAAAATATCCAAATAATCTATGGATATGAAAATTTTTAAAATTGCATTTATTATTCTAGCTAGTAGCACTTACAGATGTTCAGACCAGGAGGTTGTTAATTGTAAAAATATTGATAAAGAAATTTTAGGGGAATGGTCTGGAAGTTTAAATTATTCTGGCCCAAGATCAGCAATTGGAGATAATCACACATTTATATTAAAAATAGATAATTCAAATAATTGCTCCTTTTCTGGGTCTACCAGTTATGATAATTTTACAACAACATTTAACATTTCAGGATTTGTTGACCCATTTGGTTGGATTAGTTTTACTGAAGTGAGTATTAAGAACGATGGAGGAGAGTATTCTGATTGTCTTTTAAAAACAAATTCTACTTTAATATGTAATGAATGGCCCGCTTTAAGATGGAGAAAAGGTAATAAATTCCAAGATGCAAAATTGAATAGAAATCCATTTTCATTTATTGGGAGATTTGAGAGACCAAATAGTTTTGAGAAGCAAGAGAATATTTTAATTGGTAATTTTAATTTAAGCAAAAATTAGTTCTATATTTAATAAGATTAATTAAACCAAAATGATGAAAAATTTTTCAATATTAGCTTTATTTATTGCTTCCAGCTTCAGTATGTCTGCACAAAGAGCAACTCAATACTTAAGTCCAGTGCCTAGTCCTCAATCTTTTGTAAGCCAAAATGTTGGCATGACAAAAATTACAGTATCTTACTCGTCACCAGGAATGAAAGGAAGAAAGATTTTTGGAGAATTGGTTCCTTACGGTAAAGAATGGAGAGCAGGCGCCAATAGTCCGACCATGCTGTCATTTTCCACTGATGTCTCTGTTGCTGGCAAGACCCTGAGAGCTGGTAAGTACGTAGTTAGGATGATACCAAATAAAGAAGGGAATTGGATTGTTAAACTAAATCTAACAAACTTAGAGGATAGGCCTCCAAGATTGTGGAAGGAAGGAGCTGTGGGTTTTCCATACGACTACTACAAAGATGGAAAAGTCGACATGAAAAAATATAAGGAAGATATGTCTCACTCATTTGAGGTTGAACCCTTTAGCTGGGAAGCAGGTATCGAAAGATTGTTTTATAGAATTGATCCCAATGATAATAAAGTTGCAATAGTTTCAATGTTATGGGAAAACATGATAATCAGGTTTGAGGTTGATACCATGACTGATGAACACCTAGAAAGATTTGCTAAAACATTAGAGTAAAATTTTTATGATTAATGAGAATTTTATTGATTTTATCATTAATCTAAAATCCAAAGCTGTTCCAAAATCTATCAAAATTCTTGATCCTTATTCAGATGATGAAGGTATAAGGGTTACAAAAAAATTCTATAATAAATTTTTTTACGACAATAATAAAAGAATTTTACTGTTTGGAATTAATCCCGGAAGACTTGGAGGAGGTTTAACTGGAATCCCATTTACTGATCCTTATCATCTTAAAAATCATTGTGGTATAGACTCAAAATTAGCTCTTAAAAAAGAGCTCAGCTCAACATTTATTTATGAAATGATCAAACTTTATGGTGGTCCTAAATTATTTTATAAAAAATTTTTAATTACAAGTATTTGCCCTTTTGGATTTATCAAGAACAATAAAAACCTAAATTATTATGATGATATATCTCTCACAAAAAGTTGGAAAAATACTATAGTAGATTGGATCAAAATCCAAAGAGATAAATTAAGTGATAAATCAGTATGTATCTTAATAGGAAAAGGAAAAAATCAAAAATTTTTTGAAATGATAAACAAAGAGTATAAATTCTTTAATAATTTCATCACGTTGCCTCATCCTAGATGGATATTACAGTACAAGATGAAAATGAAAAAAGAGTATTTAGATGAATATGTTACTAAACTATCAAACATAAAGTTATGACTACAAGAAGAAAATTTATAAAAAAAATATCAACAGTTGGTGCAGCTTTACCTCTAGCATCTCAAGTTTCAGCAAAATCGAAGAAGAAAGATAATCCTATCATAATATGTAGTAGAGGTGAACAGTGGGGAGAAAAAGTTTTAAAACCTGGGTGGGATATATTATCTAGTAGTGGAAAATTACTTGACGCAATTGAAAAATCCGCAAATGTTACAGAACTTGATCCTGATGATACCTCTGTTGGGTACGGTGGTCTACCTAACGAACATGGTGTTGTGCAACTCGATGCATCAATAATGTACGGGCCAACTCATAATTGTGGATCTGTTGCATCAATAGAAGGAATCAAAACACCTTGCTCTGTCGCCAGACTTGTTATGGAAAGAACAGACCATATTCATATTGTTGGTCCTGGTGCTCAGAAATTTGCTATTGCTCATGGTTTTAAAGTTGAAAATTTACTCACTGAAAGAGCTAGAAAAATTTGGCTAAGATGGAAAGAAAACTTATCTGATAAAGACGACTGGTTTCCACCAGAAGACAATAACTATAACGAGAAGAGGATAACAGGGACAATTAATGTTCTTGGAGTTGATTCTTCTGGAGACGTTGCAGGAATCACAACAACCAGTGGATTAGCTTACAAGATACCTGGAAGAGTTGGAGACTCCCCTATTATCGGAGCTGGTCTTTATGTTGACAATGAAGTTGGAGCGGCTGGTGCAACTGGGAGAGGTGAGGAAATATTGAGAACCTGTGGTTCATTTTATGTTGTTGAGCAGATGAGATCAGGTAAATCTCCCCAAGAAGCCTGTGAAGCTTTATGTAAAAGAATTGTCGACATCAACGGTGGAACAAAAAACATAAATTTTAATGATAAAATTGTGGCAGTAAGTAAGGATGGTGAGGTTGGCTGTGCGTCAATTAAAGAAAAAAAAGATAATCCTCCAAAACTTGCCTATTGGTCAAAGAATGGTTTCAACGTTTACGATGGGACTTATTTAATAGAAGATACTTAGTAAATTATATACGTTAATTTAACTAAAAACTCATTAGCCATTTCACCCTTTCTAATCTTGTAACCAAAATCTAATCTTGATCTAGACATTATAATAAACTGTATTCCAGGAGCTATAGTTGAGATAAACTTGCTGTATCTAGATGGGTATTGACTACTTATAATGGAACTAGTTAGATATTCTAGGTATATATTGAAATTTGTCTGTTTATAAGATTTATACTTCCTAGGAAATAAAAGGTATCCTGCAGAGATAGAGTTATGCCAAGAGTTAAAGTTTTTATCATCGTAAGTACCATCAGAAGTCTTATTGGAAATTACACCAAAACCTGACGTTACTGAAACAGCAAGTTTTTTAATAAGTTGAGTAGCAATTAAACCAAGTTCAAGACCAGAATCTTGAAAATCAAGGTCATAATTATTTTTGATAAACTTATAATTTGGAGATTTCCATTTTCCATGATTTGCATATTTAATAAATGAAGAAAGTCTGGTGTGATACTTTTGTTTATCGGTTGATAATATTCGCTGTTTAGAATATAATTTAAACCCATTAAAACCAGAGTTTGAAGTAACATCAAAAGGATTATTTGATATTTGAAATGCAGCACTAACCATTATATTCTTGGATATCCCATATGATATCTGGGGTATAAAAATCCTAGCTGAAGATTGAGAACCCGGTTCGCTGTCCTCGTTTAAAAAAATTGAATGGTGGTGAAGCCTAACAACTTTAGTTCCTTTTGGAATTAAACTTGCAGGTTCTGTATTAATATATAATTCCTGTGAATGTGAAGAGAATGAAAGAAGTAAAAATAAAAATACAGAGTACTGTAATTTCATGATAATCCTGAATTAGATATCCGACTTTAGGTGGAAAATCTTATTTGATTTCGTAGATTCATGCTTTGTACAACAACTTGATGTCTTCTTTCCAGTCATATAACAAGCATGGTTAGTTTTTTCAGAAATAATATCAAACTTACTTCTGGATATAAAACTCCTATCAACTAATTTGAATGTTTTAGATTTTGAATCATTGTCGCTAAAAAAATGAAACAAATTTCCATTATGAATGGAATGCTTATCGTTTTCTGCAGTTATTTCATCAGAAAATATTACTTCAATTTCTCCAACAAAAAAACCGGCATCCTCAACCTTTTCCTGAATCAAATCAAAGTCAATAAATTTATCTTTTTTGAAATCTATTAAAAACGATGTTTCTTCTAAATCAGGTGTAATACTTTCAACAAAATCTAATCTCTCTAAAGACCTCTGGGTTGAATACGAACACATTGCACAAGTTAATCCAGTTGCCTTAAGATTTACATGGAAATCCTGAGCATATGTCAGATTACCAATAAAGATAAAAAACAATAAGATCGATTTTTTCATATCTTTAATATCTAAATTACATTACAAATATATATAATATGAATAAATTCATAACAATAACCTTTTGTGCCTTTTTTATAATTAATTGTTCTGAAAAAAAGGAATCAAAGGATGAATACTTGCCAATTCTTGTGGATATGAATAATGAGGAGGTGTCTCTGGATTCTTACAAAGAAAATGTTTTAATTCTTAATCTTTGGGCCACATGGTGTAAACCTTGTATTGCTGAATTTGAAAGTTTAGAAAAATCAAAATCCAATTATTTAGATAAAAAAGTTAAAATAGTTGCCATTTCTAACGAAAATCATGACAAAATACAAGAGTTTATCGAAAGAAGGGAGATAGATCTTGAATTCTTAAAACTAAATGCTGATTTAAATTATTTTGGTGCTTACAGCCTTCCTACTACCATTGTTTTTGATAAAGAAGGGAAAGAAAGTTTTAGGATTGCTAGTGGAATAGACTTTGCTAGTCAAAACTTTGTTGAAAAAATTTTAGATTTAGAAAAGTTATAATTTCCTGATACCATCAGTAATATTTCCTAAATATCTTTTTGTCAAAATATATTTTTTCATATGATACTCATCATAGTCCTCACTATTCTCTATTACAGAATTAACTCTTACATTCTTTGAAGCCTGAATAAATTTATTATTACCTATCCACATCGCAACATGATCAATTCTCAGCCTTCCATCTCTCTCATAGCCAAAAAACATTAAATCACCCTCCTCTAAATTAGTCCAGATCCCAAGAGAATCAACGGTAATTCCTTCTTTTATTTGCTGAGATGCATCTCTTGGAATATTAAATCCATTCATGCCATAAATTGTCTTAGTGAAACCTGAACAGTCAAAACCTTTTGAAGATGTACCACCCCATAGGTATGGGATCCCAATTAGTTTATTTGCATTAGCTAACAAGTTATTTCTATCATTTCTAAAGTCCTCAAGTTTTTCAATTGGCATTAATTTATTTTTTTTTACTATTGCTTGCCTGCCATCTGGATATTTTACCCTATAATGATTTTTAAAAGAACCAGTAACATGTAGTTGGGAACCCATTACTAAATCTGAAACGATATCATTGCCGGACTCATCCTTATAAGAGAAACCGTATATATCGTTAAAAATATATGATGATTTATAGTAATCGTGAAAATCTGTTTCTTCCATAACCTGAATTCCTCCATGATCGATCCATGAAATATAATTATCAGGTGTCTGAACAAGATACCACTCATCAGCTCTTTTCAATATTTTTAATTTTGTTCCTAAGACTGCCTGAGAAACAAGCTCAGATGAATGAGATGGTGATTCTCTAAGGTTGCCTACTGAATTATTTACTATTCCAAACTTATACTCATAATTAGGAAGTAAACTAACACTGTCTGTATATGAATATCCTTTTTGATCCAAATAACTTAAAAGTTCATGTTTGAGTTCAGGGATTGAGGTTTCTCCAATAATTGTAATATTACCATCATCTAAATAAAAACTTATATCCGATATGTTTACTCTTGAGTCAGGAACAAATGAATTTCTTAACTCTAAGTACTTCTTATTTAAATTGTCAAGATTATCTTTTGAGCAGGCAGCAACAAAAAAAATAAAAGAAAAATAAAATATAAACCTCATTACTTAAGAGAATTAAACTTATCAAAAATATCTAAAATATACGGTAAAGACCCAGATGAATGATCTTTTCCATCAAGGGTAATAAACTCTACTGTTGATTTATCAGAAAGTCTTGATAAAAAGCTATTATATGTATCTACTGAATTTTGATATGGGACTGTTATATCAGAAGATCCATGATACATAATCATTTTATTACTAGGGGTCCAAGCATCTAGACTATTTTCTTCAAGTGCATCAACAAAAATTGAAAATTCGTTATTTGAAAATGTTTCGTTAATAAATTTTTCTTTAAAAAGAATTCCTATCGTATCGTTCAAAACTTCGTTTATTTGAGAGCCCGAGAATTTACCATTATAATACTCAGGTATTTTTGACGCATATGGCTCATTAAAGATTGTATTAAGTGAAATATCCCAGTTATAGGATGTCTTGTAGCCTATAGCAACATAAGCTATGTAATAAGGAACATGATATGTTTCTAGAGATAGAAAATAGCTTAACATACCTGTAATATCATATCCTCCTGCAGCAGGTGCAGAAGCTACTATATTTAAATTTGAATAATTATTTTTTTCGATATTATGGTGAGCTGCCATTGTAGCAAACCCACCTTCAGAGTAGCCAGAAAGAAAAACATCTCCGTTATAATTATAGCCCTCTATTTTTGCCAACTCCTTAGTAGCTATTAGCATATCAACAACAGTTTGGCCTGTTATATCAGACCTATAATATGGGTGCAAGATATTGTCAGAGGATCCAAAACCTAGGTAATCAGGAATTACTAAAATATAACCTGCACTAGCAGCATTGGAGAAAAAACTGTATTGTAACAAGTCTACAGAAGGTGCATCTGCGTGTAATGATGTTGTTCCATGATTAAAGTTTAATATTGGAATACCTTTTTCGGTCTCAGGAAATGCAACGAGCCCTGAAGCAATAATATTTTTACCTTGGTATATTGTGTTGTAGTTTATTGTATATACAGCAATATCATATTGAAGATACTCCATAAGATTTATAAATTCAGAATTTTTAACAATCTCTAAAATGTTGTCTTTAGATACAGTAAATAATTTGGAGAAGTCATTTAACTTAACTTTAGATATTTCTTCAGTTTGACACGAAAAAATAAAAAAAGAAAGAACAAATATTGTACTAAGTTTTTTCATTAAATGATTTTTAGAATGCAAATTTAACTATAATTGAGAAATGGAAGGTTACGGTTTTCTATCTTTAATACCACCAATTATTGCAATATCACTTGCAATCATCACTAGGCAAGTTGTTATTTCCCTTTTAATAGGTATATTCTCTGGATGGCTTATTATTGGAAATTTTAACATTTTATCTGGTCTGATTTTATCGATTGAGGGTATTGTAAATGTATTCTCAGATGCTGGGAGCACAAGAGTCGTAATTTTTACATTTTTAGTTGGATCACTCATAGCTTTCATTCAGGTTAGTGGCGGTGTTGAAGGATTTATAAATAGTGTAAAAAATAATTTTAATACATCAGATAATAAAATTTCAGGAAGTAGAAAAAAAGCTCAATTATTTGCATCCTTAACTGGTATATTACTGTTTGTTGAATCCAATATCTCAGCACTTACAGTTGGAACAATTTACAGACCAATATTTGATAAACTAAAATTATCAAGAGAGAAACTTGCCTACATCGCTGACTCAACCTCAGCTCCATCAAAATTATTAATACCATTTAATGGTTGGGGGGCATTTATTATGGGTTTACTGATAACTCAAGGAATTGAATTTCCATTTCAAGAACTAATTAGCGCAATGAAATATAATTTCTATCCAATACTTGTAATTCTTCTATTGTTTTATATGATTTTTTCAGGAAATGATTTTGGTCCAATGAAAAAAGCAGAATTAAGAGTAAAGAACGGGAAAAAATTTAATGACGGTTCTGTGCCAATGATATCAGAGGAAATTACAGTACTTAAAGCAAAAAAAGGAGTTGAAATTAATTCACTTAACATGTTTATTCCTCTAGTCACGATGGTTATTGCAATGTTATTTATGCTATTTTATACTGGTTATAGTCCTGATTTAGTCGATAAATCTTTTTTTGGTATAATTAAAAATGCTTCAGGATCCTCATCTGTATTGTATGCAGTTATAATTTCTTTAATAATTTCGTCTATTTATTACATATCAAATAAAATAATGACGGGTATAGAAACAATAAATTATCTAATAAAAGGAATGTCAGGAATGATGCAACTTTCAATACTTATTCTATTGGCTTTTGCTATAGGTAACCTTTGTAATGAACTTGGCACTGGGCTTTATGTATCAAACCAAATAAAAGATATAATATCCCCTCAGTTGATACCTTTTCTTTTGTTTATAACAAGTTGTTTTATATCATTTTCAACTGGCACCTCATGGGGAACATTTGCGATAATGATTGCTATAGCTGTACCTTTATCCAACGAAATTGGAATAGACCCATCAATAGGAATTGCTGCTTCATTAGGCGGAGGTGTTTTTGGTGATCATTGTTCTCCAATATCAGACTCATCAGTTGTTTCCTCTATGGCGTCAGCCAGTGATCATATTGATCATGTAAAAACACAAATTCCTTACGCAGGAATATGTGGTTTAATTACAGCTGTGATGTATTTAATTATTGGATTTAGTATATAAAGAAAAAAGCACTTGTAATAACAAGTGCTTTGCAAACCAAACTAACTAAACTATTGTGCATTTTAATTAACGAAAGAAAGCTAGATACAGTTTCAAAAAATAAACCTATTTATTAAATTCTCAAGATATTCTTGCCTCCCAGATATCATCTTAGGTTCATCAATTTTCTTAGCATAATTGTAGAGATCATTTAAAGAGAGTTTATTATTAGTAAATAGATTACCTTCACCTTTTTCAAAGGAAGCATATCTTTCACTAAATAATTTTAAGAAATCAGATTCATTAAATATTTTTTCCGTTACAAGAAGTGCTCTAGCAAACAAATCTATTCCTCCAATATGTGAATAGAACAAATCTTTTAAATCTGTAGAATTCCGTCTTGTTTTAGCATCAAAATTTATTCCTCCACCCTGAAGCCCTCCTGCTCTGTTTATGACAATTAGTGCCTCAACAATTTCATATATGTTATTTGGGAATTGATCGGTGTCCCAACCATTTTGGTAATCTCCTCTATTTGCGTCAATACTTCCGAGCATACCTGCATTTGCTGCAACCTGGAGCTCATGATCAAAAGTGTGACTTGCAAGAGTTGCATGATTTACTTCAATATTTAATTTAAAATCTTTATTAAGTCCATAATGTTCTAGAAATCCAACTACAGTAGCAGCATCAAAATCATACTGATGCTTTGATGGCTCCATTGGCTTAGGCTCAATAAAGTACCAACCCTTGAACCCATTTGATCTTCCGTAATCTTTTGCAATATGAAGAAACCTAGCTAAGTTATCTAACTCTTTCTTCATATCAGTATTAATTAATGACATATATCCTTCTCTCCCACCCCAAAAAACATAATTTTCACCTCCAAGTTCAATTGTTGCATCAAGAGCATTTTTAACCTGAGCACCAGCGTAAGACACGACATCAAAGTTTGGATTAGTGGCAGCACCATTCATATATCTAGGATTTGAAAAGAGATTAGCAGTTCCCCAAAGAACTTTAATATTAGAAGAATTTATCTTTTCCTTTCCATAATCAACAATCTTAGATAACCTCTTCTCTGACTCATTAAATGAATCAGCCTCTTCAACAAGATCGAAATCATGAAAACAAAAATAATCTAGACCTAACTTAGATATAAATTCAAATGCAGCATCCATCTTATCATAAGATCTTTGCATAACATCAGGAGAAGATGCCCAAGGAAAAACTTTAGTTCCTGATCCAAAAGGGTCATTACCAAGATTAACAAAAGAGTGCCAGTAAGCAACAGCAAATTTAAAATGTTCACTCATCTTCTTACCAAGAACCACTCTATCTTTATCGTAAAATCTATAAGCAAGAGGATTATTCGAGTCAATTCCCTCGTATTTAATCTCTTTTACATCTTTAAAATATTCCTTATTACCAAGTATAACTCCCATTACTTTAATTTAATTTGTTTAAAAAACCTTTCCAATTTTTGTATCTCTCAATATAATCATTTTTTCCATTTGGTTTTTCTTCTGAAATTATATTTAAGCTCTTAAAAGCCTCATGTGGTGTCTTGTAGAAACCTAATCCTAGCGCTGCACCTCTTGCAGCTCCTTCAGCGCCATTAGTGTCGAACATTTGCAGTTTTACATTCGAAGAATTTATAAATGATTCTCTAAATACCTTACTAAGAAATAAATTTGCATTTCCTACTTTTACAGTATTTACATTAACTCCAAACTCCCTCAGTAGTTCAATACTATAACATAATGAAAAAGAGATACCCTCTAGAACTGACCTTATAATATGTTGATTATTATGCTTATTAAAATCAAAACCTATAAAATGAGAATCTATTTTTTTATTGCTAAATAACCTTTCAGAACCATTTCCAAAAGGATAAAATTTTAATCCCTCTGAACTATTTATATTTTCTGATTTGATATCCATTTCCTTGTATGATTTTTCTCCAAGCATAGACTTGACCCACGAATAAGCAATACCCGAACCATTAATACATAGAAGGAGGCCATTTCTTTTTTTTGATTTAGAATTTAAGCAATGCAGAAAAGTATTTATTCTATTGTTTGTATCAGAAATATTTTTATCAGTTACTGAATAAATCACTGCTGATGTTCCTGCAGTAGCAGCAATCTCTCCAGGCTCTAAAACATTCAAAGAAAATGCATTATTTGGCTGATCACCAGCTCTATATGTCACCTTAACATCATTATCGAATCCAAATCTATCTCTCACATCGTCTGATATTGTTCCCTGATTACCAACAGAGTCAACTATTTCCGGAATTAGCTTTCTATCAATATTATAATATTCAAGAATATCTTCACTCAGCTTGTCAGAATGAAAATCCCATAATATTCCCTCCGATAATCCCATCGGAGTGGTCGATATTTTATTTGTTAGCTTAAAGACAATATAATCTCCTGGCAACATAATCTTATATATTTGATCATATACTTCTGATCTGTTTTCCTTCAACCACCTTAATTTTGAAGCAGTAAAATTTCCAGGTGAGTTAAGAATTTTATTCTCTAAAATAGAACTTTCTAACTCTGACTCTGCCCTCTGACCAATTTTAACAGCTCTGGAATCACACCAGATAATTGAGTTATATAAGAGATTATTATTTTTATCAAGAACTACTAAGCCATGCATTTGGTATGAGATACCTATTGATCTAATAAGCTTAAAATCATTTTTTTCACTCAAGTTTTCAAAAGTTTTTAAGATACAATCCCACCAATAATTTGGATCTTGCTCAGCCCATCCATCTTCTTTTGATATAATTTCCATTTCGGAATTTGGATAGGTGTACGAGTCTACTGATTTACCAGATGTAGAATCAAATAAGGATGTTTTTACAGATGAGCTACCGAGATCGATACCCAGAAAAAAATCACTCCTACTCATTTAAAAATATTATATTGTAAATATTGTGCACAATATAGAAAATAAAATAGAATTTAAGGAATCATTTACACTTGTAGTCGGCAACATGATTGGTGCTGGAATTTTTATGTTGCCAATTTCCTTGTCAGCATTTGGATCTATTAGTATTTTAGGTTGGATAATTTCAGGAATCATATCAATTTGCTTGGCATCAGTCTTTAAAAAGTTATCAAGAGAATATCCAGGTGAAAGTGGTCCTTTTACGTACACTAAGAAGTATTTCGGTGAATTTACTGCTTTTCTTGTAGTCTGGGGATACTGGATTTCAATTCTTTTATTAAATGCTAGTCTTGCAATAGCTATTACAAGCTATTCTACAGTTTTTATACCCATACTTAAGAATCAATATTATAATATATTTTTCTCCTCATTTATAATAATTATTATATCAACAATAAGTTTATCTGGAATCAAGGGAATTGGAAAATTTCAGTTCTATACGGCGTTAATAAAATTAATACCACTAATACTTATAATTTTCCTAGGTTTCTTATTTATGAATGTAGAATATTTCTATCCAATTAATATATCAAATGAAACTGATTTTAGAGCAATAACAATTACTACAACATTAACTTTTTTTGCATTTCTTGGATTAGAATCATCGACTGTACCAGATAATAAAGTCAAAAATGCAAAAGATAATGTATCAAAATCAACTATATACGGTGTGATATTTACCTTTTTTGTCTATTTACTTTCATCGATAGCATTATTTGGATTATTATCTCCTGAGCAAATCCAAGATTCCAATGCTCCATATGCAGATGCAGGAGGTATTATTTTAGGAGATTATGCAAAATATATTGTTGCCATTTTCGCTATAATATCTGCATTAGGTTGCCTAAATGGGTGGACTCTTCTTCAAATTGAATTACCAAAGAACCTATCAAAGAATAACTTATTTCCTAAAATATTTTTGAAAGAAAACGCAAATAGAATTCCTAGTTATGGGCTAATAATTTCAAATACTATTGTTATCCTATTAATTGTCATAAATTATTCAAAAGATCTATCCAAAATATTTACTGAATTAATATTAACATCAACATTTTGTGCATTAATTCTTTATTTTTTAATTGCTTTAGGAGAAATTTTAGAGATTTTCGAAAATAAAAAAAATTTGAAATCCAATTTTATCTCAATACCATTATTTTTATTCCTGATTTGGATTTTTGTGGGTATAGGATTTAATTCAATACTTCTTGGACTTGCATTATTTTCATTATCAATACCGATTTATTTTTATCAAAAGTACTATGCTAGAAATAGAAAAAGTTAGAGAAAAATTTCCGTCATTAAATAACTGTGATAATGACGGAAATAATATTATATATCTAGATGGACCTGGTGGTACTCAAGTCCCCTCAGATGTTATAGAAGGTATTTCAAAATACTATAAAAATCATAACGCCAACACCCATGGCGAATTCAGAGCAAGTATTGAAACAGATAATATAATGGATGACCTTAGAAAAAAGTCTGCTCTCTTTTTAGGGGCAAAGGATAGTAAATGTATATCTATCGGACAAAATATGACTACACTAAACTTCAGTCTTGTAAGATCCCTATCGAAGATATTCAAAAGGGGTGATGAGATGATAATTACTGAGTTGGACCATGAAGCTAACAGAGGCCCGTGGAGAACATTAGAAGAGGTTGGTGTAAAAATTATTGAAATTGATTTGCTTCCAAATGGTGAACTTGATTATGATGATTTCTCTAAAAAAATTAATGATAAAACCGTAATGGTAGCAGTTGGAATGTCATCAAATGCGTTTGGAACAATGAATAAAATTAGAAAAATCAGAGAAATATTAGAGAATCGTAACTGTTTACTTCTGTTAGATGCAGTTCATTATGCTCCTCATTTTTCAATTGATGTAAATAAATTAAATTGTGATTTTCTGGTGTGTTCAGCTTATAAATTTTATGGACCTCATATGAGCATTTTGTATTCGAAGCCTGGATTATTGGATAAACTAGAAACAGATAGGTTAATTGTTCAAGATCATAAAGCTCCATATAAAATTGAGACAGGAACTCTGAATCATGCAGCATGTTATGGTGTATCGAAAGCTATTGATTTTATTGCCAATCTTGGTAGTGGAGATGACTACAGAAAAAAATTAATTGATGCATATAATAAATTAAGTATGCACGAATATAACTTAGCGTCTCAATTATATAATGGATTAAATGAATTAAAGGAAATTCAAATTATTGGCCCTGATTTCTCTTCAAGAGATAGAACACCAACAATTTCGTTTGTTCACAAATCAAAATCAGCAAATCAGGTGTGTAAAGAATTAGCTAAAAAAAATATTTCTGCTTGGGATGGACACTTTTATGCCAAGAGAGCAATACAAAAATTAGGACTTGAGAAAAGAGGTGGGGTAACAAGACTAGGAATATCTATATATAATACATCCACTGAGGTTGAAAAGACTATTGAAATTTTATCAAGCATTTAACAACATATTTATCTCATTAAATAGAATTTATCAATAACGTGATTTAAAGTTTTATAAGAATTTAATAGAATTTCTTTTATCTTATCACTTTCCATCCACTCAACCTTTTCTATTTTTTCCTTTTTCTGAGGTTTCATGCCACTATCATCGATTGATTTCATTTTAAACCATGTTGTTTTCTTTAAAACAAACTTCTTATATTTTGTGTACGTGTGCCAGGTAGAAATTATTTTCTCGAAACATTTAACTTTTACTTTGGTCTCCTCCTCAACTTCCCTAATAGCACAATCCATAATACTTTCTCCCTTATCTTTTTTACCCTTTGGTAGATCCCATTTCTTTAACCTATATATAAATAGAATCTGTTTATTTTCATTTTCTATGACACCACCTGCAGCTTTTACAACCTTAAACATACTCTTTACATCATTTAAAACTTTTTTATATTCTTTTAGTGTAATTGTAATTGAATATATTTTTTTAAATTTTTTTTTAGTCATCTTCTTAAGAAGATCAACTATGGTTTTAAAATTTGAATCATAGATTAAAACCCTAGAGAATAACTTGTTTGGAACAATACCTGAAGACCCATCTATATGAGTATCGTAATCTTCTTTTTTAAATTTTAAATTGTTGAGTTTTTTAAAATTAATTGGTATGTCGTTTACGAATATAGTTTTCATTATAATATCAATAACTATTTATATAATACTAAATTAAAGCTTAGTTTTGTTTATTATGAACTCTAATGAATTATTATACGAATTAATCAAAATAAAATCCATTAAAATACAAACAAAAAATCCTTTCACATGGGCATCTGGCTGGAAGTCACCCATTTATTTCGACAATAGGATATCACTCTCATACCCTAACATTAGATCTGAAATAAAAAATCATCTTTGTAAAATAATACTGGAAAAGTATAATGATGTTGAAGTAATAGCAGGCGTAGCAACAGCAGGAATTCCACAAAGCTCCTTAGTAGCAGATAAATTAAAAAAACCATTGATTTACGTGAGATCTAAACCTAAATCACACGGAATGAGAAATATGATTGAAGGTAAACTAGAGGATGGAAAAAAGATAGTACTTATCGAAGATCTAATTTCTACAGGAGGGAGTTCAATAAAAGCTGTAGAAGCACTTAGAGAGAAGAGATCAGATGTTCTTGCAGTTTTATCTATATTTTCATATGGATTCGAAACTTCAAAAAAAAATTTTGAAAGTGTGAATTGTATATCTGAAAGTCTCTTTCAATATAATGATCTACTAAGTGTTGCGATTAATAAAAAATATATAGATGAAGACGATGAAACTAGCCTCAGAGAGTGGAGAATTGATCCAGAAAAATGGGGTAAAAAATTTAATTAAGAAGTTTTCTTAACGTTACCAGCTATCTTACCTTTTTTACCGTCTATCAACTCAAATTCGACAGAGTCACCCTCATCAATTTGATCAATAAGACCAGTAGAGTGAACGAAATGTTCAACTTCAGATCCGTCTTCGATAATGAAGCCATAACCTTTGGTTGGATTGAAAAATTTTACTTTACCTGTACTCATATTTATTTTAATTTGGTCGCAATATAAACTTATTATTCTTAATTACAATACTAATTTTTTTTTTCTTCTAAAACATATGTCATTTCAATAGGAATTATTCTATCAATAGGATTTAACTTATCAAATGCAGCAGAAGAAAGTTTTACATTTACTTTTTTATTATCTCCGGTATCCGGCAATTTTCCAATTACTCTGACAATAACCATATTATCATTCATTTGATTTTTAATAAAGATAATGGTACCAACTTTAGCTGATTTGTGAAGAGCTAGATATTTATCAGTTGAAGTTTCATTTTCAATTGAAGATGCAAATCCCTCTTCTTTTAATGTAATTGATTTTTTACTATTTGATTTATCAAACTCTATTACTGATTTTGATTCAACCAGTATTTTTTGACCAATTGATAAATTATAGTTTGGTAAATCGTTTATTAAAATCAAAGAATCTAATGATATTTTATAAGTTTTGGAAATTGAAAATAACGTTTCTCCTTTTTCAACAGCATGATATTTCTGGGAAAAAGATAGATGACTATTAAAGAAAATTATGAAAATAATTAAACCTTTTTTTAATAGCTTTACAAACATAAATTTAATTTAAATGTATTCAAATATATTTAAGCTTTTGTTATTAATCATAATGCCTGCGTTAATATGTGAAGCTGAGTCTAAGAAGAAAAAAGTTTTGCTTGGAGAAATAAAAACCAATATTGATCCAAGAACAAACAGATATACAAAATTACTTTTAAATGAGGGACAGAAAGACGATTATGATATCATAATTATTGAAATGGATACATATGGTGGAGCAGTTAACGATGCCGATGATATCAGGACCAGAATTTTAGATTACGAAAAACCAATTTATGTATGGATTAATAAAGATGCAGCTTCAGCAGGTGCACTTATATCTATTGCTTGTGATAGCATTTATATGAGTAGTGGAGCAAGTATAGGTGCTGCAACTGTTGTAACTGGTGATGGAGAACAAGCCCCTGATAAGTATCAATCTTACATGAGATCCATTATGAGATCAACTGCTGAGGCAAAAGGCAGAGACCCAAAAATTGCTGAGGGAATGGTTGATGAAGATCTGCAAGTTGACAGCGTATCACAAGAAGGTAAAGTAATAACATTTTCAACTAGTGAAGCCATAAAATATGGTTTTTGTGATGCTGAATTAAATTCCGTTGAAGAAATACTTCAAAGACAAAATATTAATGAGTATGAAATTTCAAATTTCCAATTAAGTTCCAGTGAAAATATTATATCGTTATTTTTAAATCCATTTGTTAGTGGAATATTACTATTGCTAATT
Organism: uncultured Marinoscillum sp.; assembly: GCA_902633975.1. GTDB lineage: Bacteria > Bacteroidota > Bacteroidia > Cytophagales > MED-G16 > MED-G16. Next base: position 29,965 of record CACPHX010000005.1, on the reverse strand, counting down.
TTTGGTGGTCTATATTTTGAATTACAAACTCCAGGTGTAGGCTTTCCAATTATAGCATCAATAACTGCCCTACTCCTTTACCTTATCCCATACTATCTAAATGGGGTGGCTGAGAACTGGGAAATTGTACTTTTATTTCTTGGAATAATTTTAATAGCTGTAGAGGTATTTGTTATTCCTGGTTTTGGTGTATTTGGAATATTAGGATTATTCACATCGATTGGATCTCTTATTCTTATTATGCTAAATAATGATTTATTTGATTTTACATTTGTTATTTCAGGAGATATAGTTAGTGCAAGTCTAGCTGTTTTAAGTTCAATTTTCTTTCTTGGAATACTAATTCTTTTTGGAGGAATTAAATTAACTGACACTGATGCTTTCAAAAAAATCGCATTAGAAGAAACACAAGACTCAAGATTAGGATATATATCTAATAAGTACTCTAATGAATATATTGGGAAAAAGGGGAAGGCGTTTACTGTGTTAAGACCAAGTGGTAAAGTGATAATTGACGAAAAATTATGTGACGCAACTTCTTATGACGGTTTCATTGAAAAAAATTCCAAAATAAAAGTAGTAGGTAATGAAGGGTCAGCTTTAAAAGTAAGCAAAATTTAAAATGAAAATTTTAGGAGTTATTCCATCAAGAATGGAATCAAAGCGTCTCCCAGGAAAACCATTGCTAGATATTAATGGGAAATCAATGATTCAAAGAGTTTATGAATCATCAATTAATTGTAAAAACCTAGATGATTTAATTGTTGCAACTCCTAATGATGAAATAGTTTCACATGTTAAAGAATTCAATGGTAATGTATTAAAAACGACTGATAAACCAATTAATGGTACTGAGAGAGTATATGAAGCAGTTAAAAAAATCAATAAAAAATATGACTTCATCATCAACATCCAAGGTGATGAACCTTTTATAAAGACTGAACAAATTAATGACTTAATTAAAATCTGTGTAAAGCCTAATGAAATTTGTACGCTAATTAAAAATGAAGGATATTCTAAAGAATTAACGCAAGATTCAGTGATGAAAGTTGTAAAAAATATTAACGATGAAGCACTTTACTTCTCCAGATCATTAATACCATCAGGTAACCCAGATCAATACTTCAGACATATTTGTATCTACGCCTATACTCCTAAGGTTTTAAGAAAAATTGTTCATTTAAAACCTACTCCCCATGAGAAAAGTGAATCCTTAGAGCAACTAAGATGGTTGGAAAATGGTTATAAAATAAAATTAAATTCAACAGAATTTGATAGCTTTAGCATTGATACTAAAGAAGATTTAAATAGAGCAAGGAATTTAAATATCTAACAAATGAAATTTTTAAAAGAAATTATTAAAAACACAATAAAAGGAATATTGTCATTTTTTTTAGGTTTATTCATTATTATTATTTTCTTCAGTATATTATCTGCATTATTTTCAGGGGAAAAAGAGGAAGTTATCACCGTTAAAAACAATTCATTACTTCACATTAATAATCTTAGCATAATCGATGATAGGGACACAAAACCATCTGAATTAAATTTTGATTTTGGAGATATACCATTACCATTTCCACTGCTTGACAATTCAGATCTAGAACAAAAGATGAGTTTAAAAACTTTTGAAAGAGTAATTAGCTCTGCTAAAGAAGATGACAAAATAAAGGGAATATATTTAAACATCGAAAATGCGAGCATTAGTTATAATAAAATTGAGAAGGTTAGATCAATTCTAGAAAGTTTTAAAGAAGTTAAACCAATATATTCTTTTTCAAATTTTCAGTCTAAAGGATCTTATTATATATCATCGGTATCAAACTTTAACGCGATCTCTCCCCCAGGTTTCATAACTGTAAGTGGATTTGGAATCGGTACATTCTTTTATAAAAGTCTATTTGATGAAATTGGAGTTAATATTGAACTTTTTAGGGCTGGTGAATATAAAGGTGCAGCCGAACCTCTAGTAAGAAATAACTTTAGTGACGAAAATGTGCTACAATATATGAATCTTTTAGATTTCAGGATGGATAGATATGTTGCTGATATATCTAAATCAAGAAATATAAAAGAAGAGACTCTTATAGAATTAATAAATAATTATCAGACTGAACTTTCAATTGATGCATTTAATAATGATTTAATAGATAGCATTATGTATGAAGATCAAATGTTAGATTATTTAAAATCCGAAGTTGATAGCTCATATAATAAAATTAAGTTAATGAAATATTCTAGTTCACTTGAAAAGGTTAATAAATACAATAAAAATAAAATCGCAATTCTGTATCTAATTGGTGATGTTTTACCAGGGTATGGTGATGATGGAATTTACTCAGAAACAATTATCGAAAACATTAAAAAAATTAGGGATAATAAAAATATTAAATCAGTAATACTTTACTTCAATTCTGGTGGAGGAAGTGCTTACGCATCAGATCTAATCACTAGAGAGATAGAATTATTACAAAAGAAAAAACCTGTTGTTACCTATATGTCTGATGTTTGTGCTTCAGCGGCTTATTACATGTCAATGCCATCTGATACCTTGATAGCTTCCGAAGGGTCAGTTGTTGGTTCAATTGGAGTTTTTGCTATTTTTCCTGACTTATCTGAGCTATTAAGTGAAAAAATCAAAATTAAAAGTGACTATATTAAAACAAATGAAAATATTGGCGAAATTGATCTAGCCAAGCCACTCTCAACCAAAGAGAAAAATTTAATTCAGCGAGGTGTGGATTATTTTTATGAGGATTTCTTGGATGTTGTTTCAAATGGAAGAGATATTTCTAAAGACAAAGTTGATCAACTTGGTAGAGGAAAAGTATACTATGGTGAGCAAAGCAAGAATCTAAATCTAATTGATATTGTAGGTTCACTTGATGACGCAATAAAAATTGCTTCAGATTTAGGAGGGGAAGAAAAATATCAAATTACAGAGTATCCTAAACTAAAAACAGATATTGAAAAAATAATAGGTTCTTTGGAAATGAGCAAAACAATTACAGAACTTAAAAAATTAGATAATTGGCTAATAAAAAGTTTACTAAGTGGAGAAAAATATGACCCTTATCAGATGAGATTAGAATATTTGATTGATTAATTATCTAATGTGATTTCTGAATTAATTACCCTTATGATTGGTACAACTTGATTATCATTAAAATTCTCATAAAATGATCCAGATCCTATCACTCCAGGAATTATCTTTTCATTTCTTATACCAAACTGAAAGAAATTATTATAATTATCATTTATCCTCATAATCATATTCATTAACTCGGCTCCATAAATAAAATTCTGTGAAATGTTTCTACCAGTATTATTAATAAAATAACTCTTCATCTGATCGTATATAATATCCTCTGATATGTGAAATGAAGGGCTTATCATAGAAATATTTAAATTTTCAAATTGATCCACTGAGATAAGATTGTAATCAAGCCAGTCTTCAAATCCAATAACAGGTATTGTGTCTTCTCTTATGTCAATTGCACTAATTACATTTGATGCAAATAAAGAGTTTTTTGAAGAAACAAAAACATGACCAATACTATCATTTCCAATATAAAACCTATCAACATATTTATACATAGTGTCTAGATTATCTATCCCACGTCCATCTTTAATTATTATATCTGATACATTTATAAGAGTATCATAGACAGAATCATTTAATATCTCCTCAAAAGTACTAGAAAGAGAATCTAATATAAGCCTTGAATCTTCCAGAGAGACAGATTTGGAGTAAATTATGTTAAAACTATCTTCTTGAAGATGATTAATATATGTAGATGCTAGTAGTGAATCTTGATAATTATTTTCATAAAAAATTATTGCATTTTTATTTTTAAATTTACTACTAGCATATGATGCTGCTTTCTTAGCAATTGTTTCTAAAGATGGTTGAAATAATAAAGAGTAATTATTATCCTGAATAATTAATGAATTGTTAGAGAGTGGATTAATCATTAAAACCTTATTTTCTAAACAAAATTGTTTTATAATTTCAATAGGCTTACCATAAAGAGGGCCAATAATTAGATCAATTTCAGACAAATCACCTGAATTAATAATTTCTCTTACGACATCAGGATCTCTTTTTGTGTCAAATGAATTAATAATAATATTTGTCTTATTGCCCTCAAAGTTTTTAAAGGCATAATTTATTCCTGCATATAAGTCTAAAATGAATGAATTATTTCTAACAAAGTAATTATTTTCAATGCTTGAATACATAAATGGCAATAAAATAGCAATGTTAAACGCGTTCTTCTCAGACTGAAAAAGTTGATTTTTTGGGACGAATTCTAGCAAATTTTTAATTTCTTTTAAGGTTTCTTCGTCAAGGTATTCTTTTAGTAATTTTCTACCATAATACTTTGCTACGACTAAATTTGAAGGATAAACTTCATTCCATTCTTTTAATACAGAGAATGAGTTTATCTTTTTTATTTTTGATTCAAGAAAAATATGTAAACTCTCATTTATACTCTTTTCTTTAATTTTTGAAAAATACTCTAAAGCATTATTTATGTTGTTAAATTCCAATTCAATTCTAACAGCCCAATAAAATACCTCATCAATCTGAGACCAGTTTGGAAAATCATTAATTATATTTTTAAGTAGTCGAAGTGAATTATTTTTATCATTAATTTTATGATAGCTAACAGCTTTATAAAAAATAATATAGGGATAAAACTCATCTGATTTCTTAAAACTTAATTCTTGAGAAAGAAGTTCAGGGTATTTATTTTGATTAAAAAGTTTTTTAATCTCTAAAAAGTCAGAATATGAAGATTGAGCAAAGATCGAATTCGAAAAAAATAAAAATAAAATACTTATAAAAAATTTTTTCATAATTACTCCCATTCAATAGTTGCAGGTGGTTTTGAAGAAATATCGTATACTACCCTATTGATACCTCTAACACGATTGATAATTTTATTTGATACCTCAGCTAGAAATTTATCTGGTAACCTACACCAATCTGCAGTCATTCCATCTAAACTTGTAACTGCTCGAAGTACAACTGTATATTCATATGTTCTTTCATCGCCCATAACACCAACAGATTTGACTGGGAGAAGAATTGTAGCAGCCTGCCAAACATCATTATATAAGTTTTTATCTCTCAATGAAGAAATAAAGATGTCATCTGCTTCCTGTAGTAACCTTACTTTTTCTTCATCTACCTCACCTAATATTCTGATACCCAAGCCAGGACCTGGAAAAGGATGTCTGTCTAAGATGGAATTAGGAATATCAAGAGATTTACCAACCTTCCTAACCTCATCCTTAAATAACAAATTCAGAGGTTCAATCACTTTTAGATTCATTACTTCTGGTAAGCCACCAACATTGTGATGGGACTTTATTGTTGCTGAGGGACCTTTAACTGATATAGACTCAATTACATCTGGGTATATAGTTCCTTGAGCTAACCATTTTATATCTCCAATTTTATTTGCTTCTTCTTCAAATATTTTAATAAAATTTTTACCAATAGATTTTCTTTTATCCTCAGGGTCTATCTTACCTTTAAGATCACTGTAAAAAATTTCTTTGGAATTTGTGCCAACAACATTCAGCCCAAAATTTCTATATGAGTCTAATACATCTTGAAATTCATTTTTTCTTAGTAGTCCATTATCGACAAAAACACAAAATAAATTTTTACCTATTGCTCTGTGTATTAAAAAAGCTGCAACACTTGAATCAACACCACCCGAGAGCCCAAGAATAACTCTTTCTTTTCCTAATTTCTCTTTTAACTCTCTTACGGTTTGTTCAACAAATTTATCTGGAGTCCATTTCTTATTGCAACCACATATTTTAACAGTAAAGTTTTCTAAAATTTTTTTTCCTTCAGCAGAATGGGTCACCTCGGGATGAAACTGTAAACCATAAAAATTTAATTTTTTTATGTAGTATGAGGCCACTTCTACATCATCAGTACTTGCTATGACCTCTAAAACATCTTTATTATTTTTGATTGAGTCTCCATGACTCATCCAAACATCTGAGTTTGACTTCACTCCGTCTAAAATCAAACTTGAATTATTAATATAGTTTAGTTTAGCTCTTCCATATTCTCTTATTTCTGACTTTAAAACATTACATCCACTGATTTTAGCTACCATTTGAGCTCCATAACAGATACCTAGGACAGGTATATTTTTAAATTCTTCAAGATTAATACTAGGTGCTTCTGCATCATGAACAGAGAATGGACTTCCAGAGAGAATTAAACCCTTAAAGTTTTCAATATTTTTTGGCGACTTATTATATGGGAATATTTCACAATAAATATTTAACTCTCTAACCCTTCTAGCAATCAATTGTGTGTATTGCGAACCAAAGTCAAGAATTAATATTTTCTCTTCCATTTGTAAAATTAAACTTAGGTTTTATAATAGACTAATTAATTCTATATTTTGTAATTTAGTCAAATAGTTAAATATATTGTTTTTCAAAGATTTTCATAATGGGTAGAGCATTTGAATACAGAAGAGCTGCTAAAGAGAAGAGATGGGATAAGATGTCCAAAGTTTTTCCAAAACTATCAAAAGCTATCACTCTTGCAGCAAAAGAAGGAGGTACTGATCCTGAAATGAATTTTAAACTTAGGGCGGCAATTCAAAATGCCAAATCTGAAAACATGCCAAAGGATAATATAGATTCAGCTATAAAAAGAGCAAATGATAAAGAATTAAAAGATTTTAAAGAGATAACATTTGAAGGAAAAGGTCCACATGGAGTTCTTGTAATAGTAGAAACTGCAAGTGACAATGTGACGAGAACCACAGCAAATGTAAAATCATATTTTAATAAATCTGAGGGTTCTTTAGTTTCTCCAGGATCCCTTGATTTTATGTTTAATAGAAAGTCTGTCTTTCATCTTAATAAAGAGAAAATAAACCCTGAAGACTTAGAACTTGAAATGATTGATTACGGTCTAGAAGAAATAGATATCAGTAATCAAGAGATAATCATTTATGGAGACTACTCTTCATATGGAAATATTAACAAAGGACTGTCTAAACTTGAAATAAAACCCATTAAATCTTTATTAAAGAGAATCCCTACCAACCCATTAGAATTTTCAGATGAAAAATTAGATGACATTGAAAAAATGTTGGACAAATTAGAGGATGATGATGATGTACAACAAGTATTCACAAATATTTCATAAATGACAGAAGAGAAGAATATATCACTTGAAAAAATGAACTCCTTCGGAGTAATTCATAGGGCAAAAAAATTAATATCTTTTGAGAATAAGGATGAGGTAATTAGGTATCTAAAAAATAATAAATCTGAAATTGATGACATATTGATTCTCGGTGAGGGATCAAATACTTTATTTACAAAAGATTATAACGGAATAATTTTTCAGAGTAATATCAAAGGAATTGAGATTATAAAGGAGAATAATGAATCAATAAATTTAAAAGTTGGTTCAGGTGAAAATTGGGATGATTTTGTTGACTTTTGTGTTAATTCTGAATACTATGGAATTGAAAATTTATCTCTTATACCTGGATCTGTTGGAGCAGCTCCAATTCAAAATATAGGAGCATACGGTGTTGAGATTAATGACTATGTGGTCAGAGTCTCTGGAGTAGATTTATCTACAAATACTTTAGTTAAATTTTCAAATAAAGACTGTGAGTTTTCATACAGAGATAGTGTATTTAAGAAAAAATTAAGAAATAAATTTTTTATTACATCAGTTGAATTTAAGCTCTATAAAAAATTACCATTTAACCTTTCTTATAGCGACTTAGAAAAATTGAATACTTCTGAATTGACTATATCTAAGCTAAGAGAAGAGATAATAAAAATTAGAACAAGAAAACTTCCTGATCCTAAATCAAAAGGAAATGCGGGAAGTTTTTTTAAAAATCCTGAAATAGATGAGAATAAATTAAAAAACTTAATATCATGTCACAAAGATCTTAAGTATTTCAAGATAAAAGATAAAAAATACAAAGTTCCTGCGGCGTGGCTTATTGAAAAATCAGGTTGGAAGGGTTACAACGACGGGTTTGTTGGAGTTTTTGAACACCATGCACTAGTCCTGGTAAACCACAAATCAGAGGACGGGAATGATATCCATATATTATCAAAATCTATAAAAGATGATGTAAGGAAAAAATTTGATATAATTCTTGAAGAGGAAGTTAATATAATTTAAATCAACCTTTGTCGTAAGTTACTCTGTAGATAACATTTGCATAGTCATCTGATATGAGCATGCTGCCATCAACTAAAAATACTAAATCAACTGGTCTACCCCACGCATCGTTTTTGTCTTTTTCAAGCCATCCATAAATAAATGGCTCATATCCTAATGATTTATTACCATCTATTTTGACTCTAGTAATTCTATATCCTATTTTTTTCGTTCTATTCCATGAACCATGTTCAGCAATAAAAACATCACCTCTATACTCTTCAGGAAACATATTTCCATTGTAGAACTTTACTCCAAGTGGTGCCACGTGCGGACCAAGATTTTGAACTGGTTTTATGAAATCGTCACAAGGGTATTTTGAACCAAACTCTGGGTCAGAAATATTACCACCGTGACAGTAGGGATAACCATAATGTTCATTTGGCTTTGAAATTCTATTCAGTTCACAAGGTGGATAATTATCTCCCAACATGTCTCTTCCGTTATCAGTAAACCACATCTCACCAGTTTCAGGGTGCCATGTAAAGCCTACTGTATTTCTTACTCCTCTTGCGAATATCTCTCTATTTGAACCATCAAGATCCATTCTTGTAATAGTTGAATATATTTCATCTCTGCTCTCGCATATATTACACGGTGCTCCAACTGGAACATATAGCTTATTATCAGGACCAACTGAAATGTATTTCCAGCCATGATGTTTGTCAGATGGGAATTTATCTGAAATTAAAATTGGATCTTGAGGGTAGTAACCTACCTCATCATACTTTATTAGATTTTCCTCAACATCTTTAAACAGCCAAATTTTGTTAACCTCAGCAACATATAAATTTCCTTTGTGGAAGGATACACCATTCGGCATATTTGTTAGTTTATCTGTTATTAAATATTTTTTATCAACCTTTCCATCTCCGTCAATGTCCTTTAGTGCAAAAACATTATCTGCTTTCCTGTTCCCAACAAATACTGTACCGGATGGACTAATGGACATCGACCTAGCATTCTCAATATTGTTAGCATATAAACTTATTTTAAAACCATCAGGTAAATTGATTTTATTTAATAGTTCCTCTATATCGGAATCATTAGAAAAATTAATAATTGGATTAATCAGAACTAAAAATAATATTAAAAATGTTTTCATATAATTAAATTTTGTACCATAAATTTAGCTGATATCATTAATTAATATTAATTTAATTACTTATCAGAATTGAATATGGAGAATATTGATATAATTGTTTTTGTTTCTTATTGTATAATTATACTGAGTATTGGGTTATATGTTTCAAGAGATAAGAAGGGTTCTGGCAAAAGTGCTGAAGATTATTTTTTAGCTGGTAAATCTTTGCCATGGTGGGCCATAGGAGCTTCTCTAATAGCGGCAAATATATCTGCAGAGCAATTTGTTGCAATGAATGGATCGGGTTTTGCTCTTGGACTTGCCATTGCAACTTATGAATGGATGGCAGCTGTTACTTTATTAGTTGTCGGTAAGTTTTTTCTACCTATATACATTGAAAAGAAGATCTACACAATACCTGAATTTGTTAAAAAGAGATATAGTAAAAATTTAAAAACAATTCTTGCATTATTCTGGATAAGTCTATTCGTTTTTGTTAATCTGACGACGGTAATGTTTTTAGGAGGTAAGGCAATGGATACAATATTTGGTAATGGTGATGGAAGTTTAATTACAATTAGTATAATTGGATTAAGCTTATTTGCATTAACATATTCTGTTTGGGGTGGTCTGTCAGCTGTCGCTTGGACGGATGTTGTACAAGTAATTATACTAGTACTAGGTGGTATATTAATGACAGGAATTGCCTTGACATATGTAACTCCAGGAGGTGGAATTATGGAGGGCTTAACACATGTGTACAATACTGTTCCTGAAAGGTTTTCTATGATTCTAGATAAAGGTGAGATTATTACTCCCGATGGAAGAGATGCATATTTTGATTTACCTGGTATAGCAGTATTGATTGGAGGCATGTGGATTGCCAACACTTACTATTGGGGTTTCAACCAATACATTATTCAAAGAACCTTTGCGGCTAAGAGCTTAGAAGAGGCTCAGAAAGGAATTGCATTTGCTGCATTTCTAAAACTTATAATACCAATATTTGTAGTACTCCCAGGTATAATTGCTTATGTAATTAATTTAGATCCATCTACTGGTGAACTAGTAAAAACCCTTCCTGAAGGTTTTGTTTCTCAAGATGGAAAGATTTCAAATGATAACGCCGCACCGTGGTTAATAAAAAATTACATTCCTGTCGGTATTAAAGGATTAATTCTTGCTGCACTTGCAGCTGCTATCGTTTCATCTTTAGCATCAATGTTAAACTCTACATCTACAATTTTCACTATGGATATTTACAAAGAATATATCGATAAAAATGCACCAGATGAAATACTTGTTACAGTTGGTAGGAGTGTGGTTATTATTTCATTGCTTATTGCAATGCTAATTGCACCTGCATTTGGTAATTTAAGTCAAGTTTTCCAAGCAATTCAAGAATATACAGGTGTTGTAAGTCCTGGAATTTTAGCTGTATTTATAATGGGATTGTTTTATAAAAAAGCAACGAATAACGCTGCTATATGGGGCATTCTCTTGTCAATCCCAATAGCTATGTACTTTAAAATTGTACCAAAAGGTTGGATAGAATTATTCCCATCATTCTCACACGGTCTTTTTATTGGTGAAATCCCATTTCTCCATCAGATGGGAATAACTTTTATTATTACTATGTTAGTGATTTACATCATTAGTTATTTAGATGGAAACCAAAATGATCCTAAAGGAATTAAATTATCTAAAAATTTATTTAAGACAAAACCATCATTTAATATCCCTGCATTTGCTGTGTTAATTATAACAGCTATGCTTTATGCCATATTCTGGTAAATGATCATTTGCAGATGAAAGCATCAAGCAAATTAGTGTACGGAAATTTCCTCTTTAAGTATAGAGGAATATTACCTGTCCCAATCATTATTTTTTCTTTAGTTTATTATTATTTTTCTAACTCATATGAAATAACCCAATTCCAGTACTTAGTATCACTATCTATTTCAATTTCAGGTTTAATTCTTCGAGTCTATACCGTAGGGTATGCTTTTCACAAGACATCTGGAAAGAATACGGCCAAACAAATTGCAGAAAGCTTAAACACGTCAGGTATATATTCTGTTTTAAGGAACCCTTTATATTTGGCAAATTTCCTTAACTGGTTAGGAATAGTTCTACTACTATCTGATATAATTCTAACAGTTTTTATTACACTATTTTTTGTTCACATATACTACTATATAATACTTGTTGAGGAAAATTTCCTTAAAGAAAAATTCAAAAAAAAATATGAAGAGTATTTGAATTTAGTTCCAAGGATAATACCATCACTTAAAAACTGGAAAAAACCTGTTACTGACTTTAACTTTAAAAAATCCTTAATTAATATAAAAAATGGATTACTGGGAATAGCAATAGTATTTAATCTTATTAATTTGATTGACAACTACAAACACTCTGGAAAAATTTTAGAAATTAACTGGTTGTCATATTTTTTACTCTTTTCTATATTTTTCTATTTTTCAAATAAATTAATCCTAAATTTTAAAAGTTAATGAGTAAAGAAATTGATAAAATAATTCACCAAAGAAGGGCTGTCTATCCTAAGCATTATTCTGACGAGACTATATCTAAGAAGACAATTTTACAAATTCTGGAAAATGCAAATATGGCCCCAACCCATAAGTATACCCAACCATGGTTATTTAAAATATTTTCAAAAGAAAGTGGACTAAAACTAGGTAAAGAGATGGTATCTGAGTATAAGAAAAATTCACAAGATTCTATTAAAAATCAGAATTTGAAAGAAAAAAAAATATTAGATAAATGCAATAAGTCAAAATTTATTATTGCAATATGTATGAAGAGAGATGATAAAAGTTCAATTCCTGAGTGGGAAGAAATTGCTGCTACATCAATGGCAGTTCAAAACATGTGGCTATCGTGTACATCTAGAGATATTGGGTGTTACTGGAGCTCTCCTAGTTATGCAAAAAACTTAAAAAAATTTTTAGGTCTAAACAAGAATGAGAAATGTCTTGGTTTTTTTTATTTAGGAAAATTCCAACATAAAAACCTCAAAAAAACCAGACGAGATAATATTGAAAATAAAATTTCTTGGTTTTAGTAATTATGATTTTTTTAATTCAAGGATAGTAATTTCAGGCAAGATGCCAACTCTTCCTGGGTATCCCATAAAACCAAAACCTCTATTAACATAGATATATTGCTTATTCAATTCATAGAGATCTGCCCATTGCTTGTATGCAAGTCGAACAGGACTCACTCTAAAATCTCCAATATCTATCCCGTATTGTAATCCGTGTGTATGTCCAGATAATGTTAAATCAATATCATTATAAGCATCAGTTACCTTTGCATTCCAGTGAGATGGATTGTGAGTCATCAATATCTTAAAATCTTCATTATCTAATCCATTATATGCTTTGTCTAAGTCTCCATACTGTTGAAATCTTGACGATGCCCAATTTTCAACACCAATTACCTTTATTTTATTTCCATCCACACTAATTGTATCGTTCTCATTTAATAACAGATTCCATCCAAATTCTTTTTGAGCCTTAAGTAGATTTTTAAAGTTTCTATTTTTTTCTTCATTTGATTTCCAGGAGGTATATTCTCCGTAATCATGGTTTCCTAAAACACTGTAAACCCCAAGAGGTGCTTTTATTTTTGACAAATCATCCCCCCAACCTTTTAGCTCATCAGATTTATTATTAACTAAGTCTCCAGTAAAAAAAATTAAGTCTGCCTTCTCATTTAAAATCATATCTATTCCCCCTTTAACAGCGAGACGATTTCTAAGACTTCCAACATGTATGTCTGAGATATGACATACCCTGATCCCATCGAACTGTTTTGGTAGATTATCAAAAGAAACAACTCTTCTTTTTACACGGTAGTCGTAAACATTATTTGATATGATTCCATACGTTAGAGATGTAATAGGAATTCCGTAGGCTAATGACGCAGAAATACTTAAAAATTTTGATCTTGGAATTGTATTTTCCTTACTTATACTCTTTCTAGAAAATAACCTTTTAGAAAATCTTCTTAAATCATCTATTAGCAGGAAAGGTAATGCCACTACCTTGGATATAAAATTCCCAATAACGATATTGAAAATTAAAGTTTTAATAAAATATCCAAGATTGATATCTATAATATTGAATACAAAATTTAAAAAAGTGATAGATGATATAGACCAGTAAATGTAATTTAAAATCTTGAACCACTTATTTGTAATATACTTCTTAAATATTTGAAAAAAATAAAAATCTAGAAGTATTGAAATTAATGTAAAAAAGAATAAAAAAATTACACGATCCATTTAAGAGGAATAACGAAAATATCGGTTAAGTTTTACTTGTATTAAGTACATGGATGGAATAACTAATAATGTGAGGAAGGTAGCAAAAGTAAGACCAAAAATAATTGCCCAAGCAATTGGACCAAAAAACACCATATTATCTCCGCCCAGATAAAAAGTTAATTCATATGATTTAAAGAAATTAACAAAATCAAAATTCATTCCAATAGCAAGAGGCATTAAACCAAGAATTGTGGTCAACGCTGTTAATAAAACAGGTCTTAGCCTTGTCTTTCCTGCTTCAGTTATGCTTTCAATTATAATTTGCATTTCTGATTTTTTTGAATCATTCAATTTCTTTCTTCTCCTATTTAACTCAATAAAATCTATTAAAACTATAGCATTGTTAACCACAATTCCAATCAAAGATATAACGCCAATCATTGTCATAACAACAACAAAATCCATACTGAAAATAAGTAATCCCAAAAAAACACCAATCGTACTCAGTATTATGGAAGACATAATAATAAGAGGTGTTATAATCTTGTTAAACTGAGCAACTATAATAATAAAGACTAGAAACAATGCTATCATAAATGCATTTGACAAGAATGCCATCTCCTCCTCCTGCTCTTGTTGTTCTCCACCAAATCTATAAGAATATCCGTTAGGTAAAGGAAAATTTTTTAGTACCATATCAATCTTTGAATTTACCTGAGTTGGATTATAACCTGTAATGACATTTGAGTTAATTGTTATAACCTTATCTAAATCCCTTCTTTTTACAGAACTGAAAGTGTTAGACATTTTCATTGATGCAAAAGAACTTATTGGAACCTGATAATATCTGCCATTTGATTGATTTCTGAAATTTATATTTTTATTCATTAAAGCATCAACATCGTACCTGTACTTATCATCAAGTCTAAGTTGAATTTTATAATCATCCTCTCCAATTTTGAATTTTGAAATTTCTTTTCCAAACAAAGATGTTCGAAGCTCATTTGCTAACATACCCGTAGATAACCCGTATCTTCTTAACTTGTCTCTATCAAAGTCTATAAGGAGTTCTGGTTTTCTAGTCGATAGATCAAGCATCAATTTCTCAATTCCAGGAATATTGGAGTCGTTAATAAACTTTCTCATACTTTCAACTTGAGAAATAAGCTCATCAAATTCAGGACCTGTCACTTGAATACTAATTTCCCCACCAATCGGAGGGCCTTTTCTATCTTTCCCAAAAGTAATACTGATCCCGGGATATTTTTCAATATTGTCTCTTAACTTGTCTAAAACATCAATTGTATTAATTCCATTACGTCTTTCAAACTCATAAAAATTAATATTGATTCTAGCTCGGTTAGGTGAATCTCTCATAGACAGAGCTGAAGGATCATTCTCATTTAATGTTCTCTTACCAACATATGTTACAACACTCTCAATAATATGTTTGTATTCATCAAGAATCGAATCGACCTTCTCCTCGATAATTTTGGTAAAATTATTTGTTTCCTCAATGTCAGTACCTACGGGTAATTCGATAAAGACATTTATATAATTTGGTCTATTCTCAGGAAAGAATAGGACCTTGGGAGGAAAGATTTGAATAAGTTGAAAAGTGCCAACCAAAAGGATTACAGAAAAAAGAATAACAAGATAAGGCCTTCTACCATCTAGTAAATAACTAAGAAATCTACTATAGTTTCGTTCAAGTGATTTCAGATATTTATCTCGGAATACCCTTGAAAGAGGAACAAAAATAAAGTAATTAGATACTATAAATAGTGATATGAAAATAAGTATGTTCCCTATCCAAAAAATTTGAAAAAGAATAAATGCAACACCAATTACAAAGAGAATAGAGGCATTTTTAACATATTTTAAGGCATTCTTTTTTCCTTCACCTTCAATTTTCATGAGATAGGAAATCATAACTGGATTTATAACCAATGCAACAAATAGAGAGGACAAAAGAGTTACTATAATTCCTATAGGTAAAAAACTCATGAATTTACCCGTTAAACCGGGCCAGAAAGCAAGAGGAACAAATACAGCTAATGTTGTTGCAGTTGATGTTATTATAGGCATTGCTATTTCTCCAATTCCAAGTTTAGTAGCTTCAATCCTAGAGTACCCCTTTTCAAGAAATCTATAAATATTCTCTGTGACAACAATTCCATTATCTACTAATAGTCCCAGCGAAATTACTAAAGAGAATAAAATCATCATGTTTACTGTAATTCCAAATATTTGGAAAATTAAAAATGAAATACACATTGAAAGAGGTATTGATAAACCTACAAATAATGCATTTCTAACTCCTAAGAAGAACATTAAAACAAGAACAACCAATATTACACCACTAAAAATACTATTTTCAAGAGTACTAACTTGTTCTTTTGTGTTCTGTGACTGATTATTTACAATTATAATATCAATATCATTCGGTATAATTTCTTTTACTGTTTTAATTGAGTTATTAACTTTTTCATTCAAAAGAAGAAGATTTGTGCCAGATCTTTTTGCTACATCTACTGAGACTACAGGTTTACCTGATAATCTTGTATAACTTTCAGCTTCTTTATAGCCAAAATTAATATCAGCTACGTCCTTTAGATAAACTATCTTATCTGATCTGTTAGAAACTATTATATTTTCAAAGTCTCTTGTGTTCTTAAATTCACCAAGTATACGAACAGACCTTCTTATGTTATCCGCTTTCAAATTTCCCCCTGAAACAGAAATATTTTCATAAAGAATTGCATTTTCTATATCGTTAAATGATAAGTTTCTTGCATCAAGCTCAAATGGATTTACTCTGATGGCTAACTCTTTCTCCTCAACTCCAGCAATATCAACCTTAGATACGTCAGATATTTTTTCTAATTCATCTTTTAAAATTTCTGCGTAATCTTCAAGTTTTTCAATAGTGTAGTTACCGGAAAGAGTGACACTCATTACTGGAAAATCTGAAAAACTAACCTCGTAGACACTTGATTCTGAAGGTAGATCAGAAGGTAAATTTATTTTTGCCTTATCTACAGCGTCATTTACTTTTGATTTTGCATATTCTATTTCAGTTCCTGATTGAAATTCTGCAACAATTGTTGAAAAACCTTGAATGGAATTAGATCTAATTTCTTTAATCTCTGATATCGAATTTAATTCTTTTTCAATTGGTCTAGTAATAAGGTTTTCTATATCGGTTGGGGAGTTTCCTGGATATGGTGTTCCTATATAAACTGAAGACTGTTCAACCTCAGGATAGCTTTCCTTGGGGAGATTATTATAAGCACCTACTCCGAGTACAACCAACATGATTAACAGAAGTACAACAGTAATCCTGTTTTTAAGAGAAAAATTAGATAGAGGAAACTGATTAATTACCTTATCTTCTTTACTTATCTTCATCATTTTAAAAAATTAATCTACAACTTTTATGTATGCTCCATCTACAACATCTGAGGATCCCTTGTCTATTACCATTTCGTCTCCTACTAGACCTCTAATTATTTCGGATTTGTAATCAAAGGACTTACCTACTAAGATTGGGAGTTTTCTTGCAATCCTTTCACCATCAAATTCATCAACAATAAATATATAATTTCCCCTCTCATCAGTATAAATTATATTAGATGGGATAGATATTGCATTATCATTTTTATAATCTGTTAATTTTATACCTACGACTTGATTAGGTTTAAAATCATTTTTAAAATCATCTTTTATTTCTATTCCTAAAGAAAATGTTCTATTTACAGGATTAATTACTTGACCGACTGAGATTATTATTGAGTTGAATGAAAGTTGGTCACTTCCATCAACAAGAACACTGTCTCCAATTTCAAAACTATTTAAATAATTTTCTGGAACGTCAACACTAATATACGAATCACTATCATTGAACATTCTGAAGGCAGGCATACCAGGAGAAGAAACTTCTCCAACCTTGGTATTAACTGATTCAATTATACCCGAGAAGGGAGCAGTAATAATAAATTTAGAAGCTTGAATTTGTAATGCATTATATCTATTCCTCGCACTTTCATAATTTGTCTTTGACCTTAAATATTCTATCTCTGACCCAATCTCCTCCTTCCAGAGATTTGATTGTCTATCATAAATTGTCTTAAGTAAACTTAAACTTGACTCTATCTCTTCGATATTGCTCTTAATAATATCAGAATTGATAGATGCTAATATTTTTCCCTTTTTGACCATTTCCCCTTCCTCAACGTAAATTTTGTCAACTTGACCCATTACCTCTGGGACAATTATTATGTTCATGTTTGATTGAATATTACCCCTTAAAGAAATTTCATGAGAAAAAGTTCCACTCGAAGGACGTATTGTAGATACTAACTCATAATTTTTATTATTAAATGTTGAGTCTAACTCATTTATCTCTTTCTCTAGATTATCTATTTCAGTATAAATTTCAACAAGTGAATTTTTTAATTCATCAACTCTCTTTTTCTTCTGTTCAAGAGATGAATTATCACAACTAATGAGAATAATTGTTAGTAATAGAGTTATCTTTTTCATAATTAATTCATTAAAATTCCTAAGGTTTTTTTGATATCTATTATTGATATGATTGACTCATATAATGAGTTATAGTATTGATTTTGAGCAATCTTAAGAGAGTTGTTGGAGTCAATTAACTCTAAGTTTGAACCAACACCTTGTGCGTATTTTTTTTCAGATGCAAAATATACATCTTGAGCTAATTCCAAATTCTCACGAGAAATCTTGAGTGATTCCTTTGAATTTTGATAAGCAGCAAGTGATTGGTTAATTTGTAAATTGATAGATCTCTCTAAAAATAATATCTGATTCTCAACTTGCTCAATTTTATATTTTGACTGATTTATTCTACTCCTTTTTAAAAAACCATCAAAAATTGGGACAATTACCTGGAGTCCAAAAGTACCAAATTTCTTCCATCGATCAGACTCAAAAAAGATGTTTGATTGGGAGGCAGATGTGTTGTAACCATAGTTATAGTTAGCATATACTTGAGGTAGATACTGAGATCTATTATTTTTTAATTCATAAAACTTAAGATTCTTATTTGTTTGAAGAATTGAATATTCTATTCTTTTGTTATAATTAAATTCATTTAAATCAAAAGAAAAAGTAGTAATTAGCTCCTCATTAAATTCATCAATTAACTCAATTTTTTTATCAACTGATATCCCAATTTGAAACTTTAATACCGCGAGACTTAAATCATACAATCTATCAGCTTTTATTTTTTCACTTCTTAGATTGTTAGAGGAAACTTGAATTCTATCTAAATCTAATTTTTCAACAAATCCATTTTCATAAAGTGATTTTGTTTGTTTGAGTAAAGCATCTAACCTATCAATATTACTGTTGACTAGATCAACTCTAGACTTTGTATTAAGAGTAGTATAATACGCTTTTGATACTGACTCATGAATGTCAATTACATCTCTTTCAGTCATCTTCTCAGATAATTTGATAAGTTCTTTAGCGGCAGATAAGCCAACAAAATAAGAACCATTAAAAATCATTTGATTTACAAATAGGTCAACTCTTCCATCATAAGCTTGTCCGAATTGGACTTCCTGCTCAGTGCCCTCTGGAACACCTGGCATAAACCTGCTTATATCAAGTAAACTTTTTGGCACCTCATGATTATATTTAATACCTCCATCAAAATTAATTTGAGGAAACCCAATAGAAAGGTACTCTTTTGATAAAGCTTTGGATATCTTTTCTTCGAGAATTGAATTTTTTAGGTTTTCATTATTTTCAATAGCTAGATATATACATTCAGAAAGAGAAAGTTTTTGGCTTTGACTTTTAACACTGAAACTAGGTAATATTAGTAAAATGAGTAAAATCCTTTTCATTTCATTTTTTTAATTATAGAGTCATACATTAATAAGCCTTCTTTTGTTACAATCCCTCTTACAAATAAATCGAATGATACGTTTTGAATTTCTCTAAAGTCAAACCTTTTCAACGGAAAAATATCTTGATTAAATCCTGACTCAATCATCTCAATCCTAAGTCTAGTTATTATCTCCTCATTTATCTCTTTTCTTATGTACCCCTCAACTTTACCTGTAGATAAAATATCTTGAAGTGTTTTATTAAATAGTTTTTCCTTATAATCTTGAGTCATTTCATATAAATCAGGATGATATTTTTTTAAGTCATGGATAAATAAAGGCGTAGTATCGTATAGCGTCTCTCTGAACTTCCTAGATATCATTATGAGAGATTCTATTGAATTTGATGAATCACTTGTTATCTCTTTTATCTGAGAAAATAAATTGTTATGGTAAAAGTCAATTGAGCTTTTTGCGACAGAATGTTTGTCTTTGAAATATAAGTATATAGTTTTTTTAGAGATTCCACCTTCAGAACAAATATCATCTATTGTGACTCCCCTTATTCCAAATCTCCTAAAAAGCCTGTCTGAAATTAATATTATATTGTTTTTTACCTCCATAAACTAAGGAAACTATTTTGTTTCTTAGAGTTTCCAACGCAAACATATTCAAAATGTTTTGAATGCTACTGTTTTTTTAATTTATCTGACTTTATCTTACAAGAGATTCCATTTTTTTTAATAAATTCTTAAATGATTTCATTTTTCAGAAATTCTGACAAATTCTTCTTTGTAGTTGAACACAAAAGTGAATTCTCAGAGAGTGAAGTTGATAAACTTGAGTGGTTATTCAGTGGCTCAAAATTATTAAAAGAAAAAAAATTAGAGGGAAAATTCATAGGACCAAGAATTGAAATGACAACCCCTTGGAGTACAAATGCAGTTGAAATAACAAAAAATGTTGGAATAAATAATATTAGCAGAATTGAAATCTTAAAATTAGGGTCTGATAATTATGATTCAATGACAGAATTCTCTTACAACAACCCTGACAAAAATATTTTTGATTTAAAAAATTTACCTGAAAAAGTTAAATATATTGAAAATATTTATCAATATAATTTAGACGAAGGTCTAGCTCTATCTTCCGAAGAGGTAGATTATCTTAATAATGTTAGCATAAGACTAAAGAGAAAATTAACAGACAGTGAAGTATTCGGATTCTCTCAAGTAAACTCGGAACACTGCAGACATAAAATATTTAATGGTAAGTTTATAATTGATGGAAATGCAATGAAGTCATCATTATTTGAAATGATAAAATTAACTTCAAAAAAAAATCCAAAAAATTTAATTTCAGCATACAAAGACAATGTTGCATTTATCAAAGGTCCAAACATTCAGATGTTTACAACTAACCTTAAAGACTCTGCAGATTTTTACGTAACAAAAAATATTAAATCTTCAATTTCACTAAAAGCCGAAACACATAATTTCCCTACAACCGTTGAACCTTTTAGTGGAGCAGCTACAGGATCTGGAGGTGAAATAAGGGACAGGATGGCTGGAGGACAAGCTAGTTTTCCATTAGCTGGTACTGCAGTATATATGACATCATATCCAAGGTTAGTTAAGAATAAAAGTTGGGAAAAAAATCAAATTAAAAAAAAATGGTTATATCAGAATCCAAAAGATATTTTGATCAAAGCTTCAAATGGAGCAAGTGATTATGGTAATAAGTTTGGACAACCTCTAATTTGTGGAAGTGTATTAACATTTGAGCATACTGAAAAAAATAAAAATATTGGTTATGACAAAGTAATCATGCTTGCTGGTGGAATAGGTTACGGAAAAGAAGATGAGACAATGAAAAAGGAGATAAAAGAAGGTGATTATGTAGTGGTTCTCGGGGGCGATAATTATAGAATTGGAATGGGAGGAGGAGCAGTATCATCATTGGATACTGGAGAACTTAAAAATAAGCTAGAACTTAATGCAGTACAAAGGTCCAACCCTGAAATGCAGAAAAGAGTTTGTAATGTTATCAGGGCTCTTGGCGAAGAAGATGAAAATCCTATCTTATCCATTCACGACCACGGTGCAGGAGGACATCTTAACTGCTTATCAGAATTATTAGAAGAAACTGGAGGGGAAATCATCATAAAAAAATTACCTGTTGGTGACCCCACTTTATCTGAAAAAGAAATCATTGGTAATGAGTCACAAGAGAGAATGGGATTAGTTATAAAGAAAGATAATTTTGAAAAAATTAAAAAAATTGCAGATAGAGAAAGAGCACCAATTTATCATGTTGGAGAGGTAAAGGAAAATAAAAAACTAATTTTTAAGGGTAAAAATAAAATTGATCCAATCAACTTAAAATTGGATGATTTCTTTGGATCATCTCCAATGACAATTATTAAAGATAATTTACAAAAAATAGAATACGATAACCCAAAATACCATTCAAACCTCATAATTAAATATCTTGAAAATGTTTTATCACTTGAATCAGTAGCATGTAAAGATTGGTTAACTAATAAGGTTGATAGATGTGTTACTGGAAGAGTTGCTACTCAGCAAAGTGTTGGTGAAATTCAATTACCATTAAATAATTTAGGAGTAATGGCACTTGACTTTATATCTAATAAGGGAATTGCAACATCCATTGGTTTTTCGCCTATTGTATCTTTAGCCGATGAAAAAATTGGTGCAGAATATTCGATTCTTAAGTCTTTGACTAATATTATATGGGCACCGATTAGAAAAGGACTTGAAAATATATCACTAAGTGCAAATTGGATGTGGCCGGCAAATAATTCTGGTGAGAATGCGAGACTATATGAAGCAGTCAAATCAGTTAGTGATTTTGCAATTAGTCTTGGTGTAAATATCCCTACTGGTAAAGACTCTCTATCAATGACTCAAAAATATCCTGACGGCACAAAGGTTTTATCTCCGGGAACTGTAATAATATCAGCAGCTGCGGAGACTTCAGACATACGAAAAGTTATTAAACCGGCTGCAATAAAAGATTTTGATTCTGAATTTGTTTTCATTAATTTCTGTAAGGGAACCAATCTAACCGGATCATCTTTCTATCAAACATTATCTCACATAGGTAATAACGTAATTCAAACAAAGGACCCAAATTCCATAATTAAATACTTTAAAATAATTCAGGAAATGATTCATAATGATGAAATATTATCTGGACATGATATATCATCTGGTGGTTTTATAACCTCTATTCTTGAAATGAATTTCCCTAATAGTACTCACGGAATGGAATTAAATCTAAACGGTTTTAACGAAGATGACATTGTCAAAATTCTATTCAATGAGTCACCAGGAATTGTAATTCAAATTAAAAAAGATGGAGTTGAAAGACTATCTAAGGAGAATGTAGAATTTATAAAATTGGGAAAACTTATTGAGGAAAGAAAATTAAAATTTATCCATAATAATAAAAGAATTGAATTAGATATAGACCATTTCAGAGATATCTGGTTTAAAACATCATTCTTATTGGACAGCGAACAAACGAATATGGATGAATGTAAATCGAGATTTTTAAACTATAAGAATCAAAAACTAAAATATAAATTTCCCAACTCTTTTACTGGTAAAATCAAAAAAGGATCATATAAGAAAAATATTATTGCTGCAGTCATTAGAGAAAAAGGTATTAATAGTGAAAGAGAAATGGCATATATGCTACACCTAAGTGGATTTGAGGTTAAAGATGTACACATGACCGATCTTGTGAGTGGTAAAGAAAATCTTGAAAATGTGAATATGGTAGTTTTCCCTGGCGGATTCTCAAATTCAGATGTCCTTGGTTCTGCAAAAGGATGGGCAGGGGCATTCAAATACAATGAAAAAGCAAAAAAAGCTATTAACCAATTTTACAGTAGATCTAATACGTTGAGCCTAGGAGTTTGTAATGGATGTCAGCTAATGATGGAGTTAAATTTAATCGATAAAAAGTTAAATGGAAATCATCCAAAAATGGAACATAATAATTCTAAAAAATTTGAATGCACATTCTCAGGTATTGATATTTTAGAATCTAATTCAGTTATGCTGAAGAATTTATCAGGTTCTACTTTGGGAATATGGTCAGCTCATGGAGAAGGTAAATTTAATCTTAAAGGTGCAGATGTAAATATTGTGGCAAAATTTCATTACGATGATTACCCAGGAAATCCAAATGGATCTGAAAAATCAGCAGCAGCAATTGCATCTAGTGATGGAAGACATCTTGCAATTATGCCACATCTTGAAAGATCTATTTTTCCTTGGAATTGGGCACACTATGATAATATTAGAAGAGATGAAATTTCACCTTGGATTATACCATTTGAAAATGCCAGAAAATGGTTGGAAGAAAATGCATAATTTAATTTTTTATTATATAAAAATAAAATCTAATTTTGTCTTTCAATATTGGCTCATGGTGTAACTGGCAACACGTCTGGTTTTGGTCCAGAAGAGTCTAGGTTCGATCCCTAGTGAGCCAACATAATTAAAAAAGTTGAGCTCAGTTAAAATATTTTCTGGTAGTGGATCAATTGATGTCGCAAAAAAAATTGCAAACGAATTTGGCAAACCACTTGGAAAAGGATCTCTAGGAAAGTTTAGTGATGGTGAATTAAGTTATAGGTACACTGAAACCGTTAGAGGTTCAGATGTTTATATCGTACAATCAACCGTAAATGGCTCTGATAATCTAATAGAACTCTTCTTAATGATTGATGCTGCTAAGAGAGCAAGCGCAAAGCATGTTAATGTTGTTATACCGTACTATGGATATGCTAGACAAGACAGAAAAGATAAACCCAGAATTGCTGTTTCCGCAAAGTTGATGGCGAATTTATTAACTGCATCAGGTGCTAGCAGAGTTGTGTCCTGTGATCTCCATGCAGGGCAAATTCAGGGATTTTTTGATATACCTCTTGACCACCTTAATGGAAGTTCTGTTTTCGTTCCTTATGTAAAAAAACTAAATCTAGAAAATGTAATTTTTGCATCACCAGATGCTGGAGGTACAGAAAGAGTAAGAGAATATGCCAAATATTTTAATTGTGAGTTTGTAATCTGTGATAAAACTAGAGAAAAAGCAAATGAAGTTAAAAGTGTTCAAGTAATAGGCGAAGTAAAAAATAAAGATGTGATAATTGTTGATGATTTAATAGATACGGGAGGAACAATTGCGATGGCATCAAATGTCATTATGGAAAAAGGTGCTAAATCAGTCAGGGCAATAATAACCCATCCTGTTCTCAGTGGAAATGCTGAGGAAAATATTAAAAATTCATCTTTAATTGAATTAGTAGTTACAGATAGTATTCCAATAAATGTTAGGAATAAAAAAATAAAAGTGTTATCCATTGCAGGATTATTTGCTAAAGCGATAAGGAAAATTCATGAAAATGAATCTACTAGTTCACTTTTTATAAATAGATAAAATTAAATTATGGAAACAATTGAGATTATAGGGTTTAAAAGAGCAAATCTTGGTAAAAAAGAATCCAAAAAGTTAAGAGAAGAGGGAAATGTACCATGCGTTGTATATGGTGGAAAGGATCAAATACATTTTCATGCTCCAATGATTCTTTTTAGGGATCTTGTGTATACTCCTGGAGCAAATTTTGTGAAACTTAATATCGAAGGTGAGGAAAGAGATGCAATCCTTCAAGATATTCAATTTCACCCAGTTAGTGAAATTATATTACACGCCGACTTTTTAGAGTTAGATGATAATAAAAAAGTAAAAATGGAAATTCCAGTAAAAGCAATTGGAAATTCACCTGGGGTGCAGCAGGGTGGAAAAATATTAATGAGGATAAGAAAATTATCAGTGATGGCTTATCCAAAGGATATGCCATCTTTTGTTGAAGTTGATATAAGCGAATTAGAACTAGGAAAAAGCATCAAAGTAGAAGACTTACTTAATGATCAGTATGATATATTAAATAGTCCTCTTGTTTCTGTTGTTTCTGTTAATATACCTAGAGTAAAAATTGAAGTTGAGGAAGAAGAGGAAGAAGGAGAAGAAAGTGCAGAAGGTGCAGAAGGTGCAGAAGATTCAGCAGATGGTGGTGACAAGAAAGAAGCAGCTTCAGAAGGTGATAAAGCTGAAGCTGATAAGAAGGAAGAAAATCAAGAGTCTTAGTTTGAGGTTGTAATTAATCGAAAGTTTAGTATAAATTTAAATACTAAACTTTTTGATTTATGAAGTATCTGATTGTCGGTCTTGGTAATGTTGGAGAAGAATATGAAGGAACAAGACACAATATAGGCTTCGCAATTTTGGATTCTCTATCCAAAAAATATAAATCAGATTTTATTGTTGATAAACATGCTGAAATTTCAACATTCAATTTAAAAGGCAAAAAGGTTAACCTGATAAAACCAACCAATTACGTAAATAACAGTGGAAAAGCAGTAAATTATTGGTGTCAGAAAATAGGAATTAAAAAAGAAAACCTATTAGTGATCGTTGATGATATAGCCTTACCATTTGGGAAAATAAGACTAAAGAAAACTGGTTCAGATGGTGGACACAATGGTCTCAAAAGTATAGACATTCATCTAAATGATCGGAATTATTGTAGACTAAGATTTGGAATTGATAATAACTTCAGAAAAGGACAACAGTCAAAATATGTTCTAAGCAAATTTTCAAAAGAAGAAGACAAAGACTTAGAATTTTTTATTATCGATGCTTGTGAGGCAATTGAGTCGTTTATTTTACAAGGATCAGAAGCAACTATGAACGCTTATAACTAGGCAACGACTGACCCATCGCCTATCTCAGAATCAGGTTGCATTAAACTCAAATTACCGTCTGAATCTTCAGCTAAAAGTAGCATTCCCTCACTCTCAAAACCCATCATTTTTCTAGGTTTTAAATTTATTAAAACCATCACCTTCTTATTTAGAATTTCTTCAGTTGAATAAAATTTTGCTATTCCACTGAGAATAGTTCTCTCATCTATACCAGTATTAATTTTTAGCTTTAGTAACTTGTTTGACTTAGGAACATTTTCAGCTTCAATGACCGTACCAACTCTTATGTCAACTTTTGAAAAATCATCAAACTCAATAACTTTTTTTTGAGGCATAACTTTAGATTTTTTCTCTTTTGAACTATTTAATTTATTAATCTGATCATCTATAACTGAATTCTCAATTCTAGAAAAAATGTGGGCGCTTCCGCTAATTTCATGACCTGAAGATACAATATTACTTGAAAAAGATTTCCAATCTGTAGGTTTAATTTTTAGTAGATTAAATATTTTCTCAGATGTATGAGGCAGAAAAGGTTCACATAAAATTCCTAGTTTAGAAACGATTTGAATAGAATTAAACATAACCTCCGATACATTTTCTGGGTCATCATTAAATTTTTTCCAAGGCTCATTATCTGTTAAATACTTATTACCCAACCTAGCTACATCAATAACAAAACCCATAGCTTCTCTAAACTTAAAATTTTTAATCGATTTATCAATAGATTTCTTTAGGCTCTCAATTTCTTTAATAACACTATTATTTTTGGAATTACATGTTGGTACAATCCTATCATAAAATTTCTCAGTTAGAACAAGAACCCTATTAATATAATTTCCAAGAATAGATACCAACTCATTATTATTTTTGGATTGAAAATCTTTCCAGGTAAAGTCACTGTCTTTATTCTCTGGTAAGTTTGTGATAAGACAATACCTTAGCTCATCTTGCATGTTCGGAAACTCTTTTAGGTAGTCATTTAGCCAAACAGCCCAGTTTCTTGATGTAGAAATTTTCTCTCCTTCTAAATTCATAAATTCATTTGCAGGTACGTTTTTTGGTAAGACATAACCACCATGCTCAATAAGCATCATAGGGAAAATAATACAATGAAAAACAATATTATCCTTACCAATGAAATGAATCAAATTAGTATCATTATCTTTCCAGTAATCTTTCCATTCTTCACCCAATAGCTCTTTTGTTGCAGTAATATATCCTATTGGAGCATCAAACCAAACATATAAGACTTTACCTTCAGCATCTTTAATTGGCACCTTAACTCCCCAATCTAAATCTCTTGTCATGGCTCTTGGCTTAAGACCATCTTTAATCCATGAGTTACACTGACCTATAACATTTGTCTTCCAATTTGATTTATCCTTTAGATAATCTTCGATTTTACTTTGTAGCTTATCCATTGGTAGGTACCAATTTTTAGTTTTTTTCTTTATTGGCTCATTATTACTTAAGGTTGATACCGGATTTTTAAGATCTGAAGGACTTAAACTCTTCCCACATTTCTCACACTGATCTCCATAAGCACTATCATATAAACCGCAAGGACATTCCCCTTTGATATACCTATCAGAAAGAAATTGATTTTCAGACTCGTCATAGTATTGGGTAGACTCTTTCTCATCAAAGACACCATTTTTATAAAGTTTTAAAAAAAAATCAGAACTTGTCTCGTGATGAAGGTTATTTGAAGTCCTGGAAAAAATATCAAAGCTTATGCCAAATTCCTCAAAATTTTTTTTTATTTGGCTATAGTAAAAATCAACTATATCTTTTGGTTTCTTGTTTTCATCTCTAGCCTTAATAGTTATTGGAACTCCATGTTCATCAGTACCACTAATAAATTTTACATCGTCACCAATTGATCGAAGATACCTAACATAGATATCTGAGGGTATATAACAACCAGCCAGGTGTCCAATATGTATTGGTCCATTAGCGTAAATTAAAGCTGATGTGACTAAATGTTTATTTCTTTTTGGCACTATATTATGGATTCAGTTTTAATATCTCTATTGATTTTTTTTACAAGGCCCTGAAGCACTCTTCCTGGTCCACACTCTATAAATAAATTAATATTATCAGAAATCATATTATTTATTGTTTGAGTCCATAACACAGGAGATGTTAGTTGGCTAATAAGATTTTCTTTTATCAAATTTATGTCTTCATTCCCTTTTGAATCTACATTCTGATATATTGGTGCATTTGGTTTAGCAAAAGTCATTGAGTTGATGGCATCTTCAAGTTTTGATTTTGCTGGTTCCATATATTTTGAATGAAATCCACCTCCAACCATAAGCGGAATAGCTTTAGCTCCGTTCTCTTTAAATACATCACATACGGTTGGTATACTTTTAGATGACCCAGATATAACGACTTGACCGTTACAATTAAAATTTGCAGGATCAATATCATCAAAATCTTTACATATTTTTTTAACTAAATCATCCTCTAAACCAAGTATTGCCGCCATAGTTGATTCACTTTTTAAACATGCTTCATTCATTGCTCTTGCTCTCTCGAGTACAAGACCAAGACCATCCTCAAAACTAAGAGATCCTGAACAAACGAGAGCGGTAAACTCACCAAGTGAGTGACCAGCGTAAGCATCTGGTCTTCTTACATTACCTAATTCATAACAAACATATGAATGAATAAAAATAGCTGGTTGAGTTATGTCTGTTTTTTTAATATCATCTTTAGACCCATTAAACATTACGTCAGTTATATCAAATCCCAGAATATCATTAGAGTTATTAAAAATTTTTTTTGCTTGATCTGATGATTCGTAGAGATCTTTTCCCATACCTTCAAACTGGGAACCCTGACCAGGAAAAATTAGTGCTTTCATGATATTTATGAAGCAAAAATAGTTAATTAACTAGTCATATATAAACCTATCAACTATTTCTTTAGATGGCACATCACACTTATCATATTTACCAAATAGCCTATACCTATATTTTGCAAATGAATCGTAAATAAAATCTCTTAAAACCTTTGGAAATATTTTTAAAATATTTAAAATGGTAAAAGCTCCTCCAAATCCAGTGAAAATTTTAATTACTGCGTCAGATTTTTTATAAATTTCATGATCGGTATACAAAATAATAAACTTACCTATATCTTGTCCTTTCATTCTCTCTCCTAAAATTTTGGTGGATACTTGTGATGAAATATTGGCAAAAGAATACATTTTATCCTTATCTATTTTTATCAAAAACTTTATAAATCGGCTACAAACTACACAATATCCATCGTAAAATATTATATTTTTTTTCATCTTAAAAGTTGAACCCATCCTTTAATTTCTTTTTTACTTTCAACCCCTTCTAGTACATCAAAATCTACTTGGGCGTTATAAAAATAAGTACCTTCAGATAGTTCGGCTCCAAATTTATTTTTACCATCCCAATTTATAAATATTCCATTTATAATATCCATTTCAGAATCATAATTAAATACTTCATTACCTGTTCTATCTACAATAGATATTTTTACTGACCTAACAAATCTTGTGCATTTCGAGTAATCGAAATCAGATATTGATCCATCAGAGTAAAAAGGAGAAAAATAGTCATTAATTCCGTCTCCGTTAGGAGTAAAGACATTTGGTAAAATATACTGTGGACAATTATCTCTTGATAATGTATCGGATGGAAC
>CACPHX010000004.1 GCA_902633975.1 uncultured Marinoscillum sp. | reverse complement strand
TTAATTAATGGCCAGAATTCTTTGTTTTGACTACGGTGCTAAAAGAGTTGGTATTGCGGTCACTGACGAGCATAGAATAATTTCAACTCCACTTGAGACATGCGACGCAGATAAAATTTTTGACTTCATTGATATTTATACCGAAACGAATAATGTTGATCTCTTTTTAGTTGGATTACCTACTAATCTAAAAGGTTCAGAAACTAATGCTACCAAAATAACAAATGATTTTGTTGAGATATTAAGAGAGAAATATAAACAAGTTGGTGTTGAGACCTATGATGAGAGATTTACATCTAAAATCGCCAAAGATTCTTTGATTTTTATTGGTAAGAATAAAAAATATAGAAGAAAAAAAAGTAATATTGATAAAGTTAGTGCAAGTATAATATTACAGTCTTATTTACAACGAAACTCATGATATATCCAATTGTATTATATGGAAGCTCTGTCCTTAGAGAAAGAGCTATAGAAATCGTTAAGGGTGAGGTTGATGTAAAAAAACTTTCAGAGGATATGTTTGAGACGATGCATAATGCTGACGGGATTGGTCTTGCTGCACCTCAAATTGGTATCTCAAAAAGAATTTTTGTTATTGACGGCTCTATGCTTGAGGATGAGGAGATGAAAGATTTTAAGGAAGTATTTATTAACCCAACTATTGAGTTTGAGTCTGGTGATACTTGGGAGTTTGAGGAAGGTTGTCTAAGTATACCGAGCGTAAGGGGGGGTGTTTTAAGAAAGTCTAAAATTCATATTACGTATTTTGATGAGGAATGGAATAGAAAAACAAAGGATTATGATGGTATGAGAGCCAGAGTCATTCAACATGAGTTTGATCACATTAACGGTAAATTATTTATTGACTATTTGCCTTCCCTAAAAAGGAAACTTCTTAAAAATAAATTATCAGAAATTTTAAGGGGCAAGGTAGATGTTAACTATAATGTAAAAAAATAATGCAGCCATTAATAAAACATCTTTACCAAAAGTTTAAAGAGAGTTCAGGCATTTCAACTGACAGCAGGACAATAAAAAAAGATAATATATTTTTTTGCCTTAGTGGAGATAATTTTGATGGTAATGATTATGCTCAAGATGCACTCAATAAAGGAGCAAGTTTATGTGTAATAGACAATCCGGAGTATGCTAAAAAATCTGAAAAATTTTTACTTGTCAAAGACACTCTAGTTGCTTTACAAGAGCTTGCAAAATATCATAGAGATAATTTGAATATTCCAATGATCGGTATTACGGGATCAAATGGTAAAACAACCACAAAAAACTTAATTGAGGTTGCTCTTAGTGCTAAATATAATGTTTATGCCACGGAAGGTAACTTCAATAATCATATAGGAGTACCCCTAAGTGTTTTAAAAATTAATGATTCTCATGAAATTGGTATAATAGAAATGGGAGCTAGTTCAGTCGGAGAAATTGCAGACTTATGTCAGATAGCAAAACCTTCGTGTGGTCTCATAACTAATATTTCAAAAGCTCATATCAAAGGTTTTAAATCCTTTGAAGGAGTAGTGAGAGGAAAGTCAGAACTTTTTGATTACTTAAATAAAAATAATGGTCAAATAATCATCAATAATTATGATAGTACTCTTCTCAATTTTATAAAAAGGTTTGATAACCCAATACTTATAGAAGGAGATAAATCTAATATCGATGTAAAAATTTCTGAGTCAAAAGATGGCTTAAAATTATTTGAGCCTAATATTTTTTTCAGGGTAAAAAATCATGATACTGGATTATATGAAGAGAAAAAAACAAAACTCTTTGGTAGGTATAACTTTGAAAATATCTTAATGGCAATTTCTGTAGCAAAGTTTTTTAAGGTTGATGAGATAGAATCCGCAGAGAAAATTTGTATTTGGGATATGCCCTCTAATAATAGATCTCAAGTAATTAAAGTTGTGGGATCAAACATCATACTTGATGCATATAATGCTAACCCTCAGTCTATGAAAAATGCAATTGAATCTATTCAGAACTTTTCTGATAACGATAAGATATTTATTCTAGGAGATATGAATGAGCTTGGAAGTATATCAAAACATGAACATTCTGAAATAGGTAAATTAACATCTAAATTAAGATTGATTGAATGTTTTTTTGTTGGCGATAAAATGGAGTATGCCCATAAAATGAATAAAAAATCAAAGTGGTTTAAGACGTATGATGAAATGCATGAATCAATAGCTAATATGAGCTTTCAGAATGTTGATATTTTAGTAAAGGGGTCAAGGAGTTTAAGGCTCGAGAGAATTCAGACAGCTCTTAAGAAAATATTAACTTAATATTTGAAGTAAATAATTTTATTCCAATAGCCAAAAGAATAATACCAAATACTTTCCTTAGAATATTAATCCCTTGAGCTCCTATAATTTTTTCTATTTTTTCAGAAGATTTTAAAACACTATAGACGAGAGCCATATTTACAATTATTGCCAATATTATGTTTAAGTCATTAAACTCAGACTTTATAGAAATTAAAGTTGTTAGAGTACCTGGGCCGGCAATGAGAGGAAATGCGATAGGAACAATAGATGCAGTTTTTGGGTTGTTATCCTTATATAATTTTATACCTAAAATCATTTCTGTAGCTAAAAAAAGAATTATTATAGATCCTGCAACCGCAAAAGAATTTATATCTACACCTAGAAGTTGTAAAATTATTTTTCCTACGTAAAGAAAAGTTACCATTATTACAAGTGATACTAATGTTGCTTTACCCGATTCTATTACTTTAAATTTTTCTCTAAGTAATACTATCAATGGGATATTACCAACTACATCAATTATTGCAAATAAAATCATGGTAGCAGAGATGAACTCCTTTATGTCGAAATACATTTTTTTAAATTTTGCTGCAAATATATACGAATAAAACTATAAGAAAAATGCCCCAATTAACGGGGCATTAACTAACCAACTAACGTAGTTTGTTTAAACCAAACTATAAAATGAACATAGCAATTTAAATAAATTTTAATAATTTATTTAATTTATTATAAATAATTTACATAAACTTATTAAAATTATAATTAATATTAAAAAAATTAATAAATATTAAAAATAATGAAATTCAATTCTCATTTTTATTAGGTTTATTATATTTTTCATAAATTAAATTTTAAATATAAAATGACACACAGGTTTAGCAATATTTTAATATCAACTTTCATTATTATACTATTCTTCTTTTCATGTAAACAAAAAATTGAATTGAATGAGGTTAGTGAGTTTGCTTATGAAGTTGAAAAAGTTTTGAGTCATGACGGAATAATATGGAGTATTGAATTTATTGAAGAAAATAAGATAATTTTTACTGACAAATCTGGACAGATATTTACCTATGATGGCAAGAATAAAAAAGAAATAATTGGTGCACCTGATATATATTTAAATAGACAAGGTGGTTTAATGGATATAGAATTACATCCAAATTTTAATTCTAATAAAATTATATATCTAACATACGCAAAAAAAATTGATGAGTCTGGTGGAAATACTGCAGTTGCTAGAGGAGAATTTGATGGTAATAAAATTGTTAATCTTACAGATATTTTTGTAAGTAATCAAAGTTCAGAAAAAGGTACCCATTGGGGTTCACGAATTGAGTTTAATAAAGAAGGCCATTTATTTTTTGCAATAGGAGATAGAGGAAGTAGAGATATAAATCCACAAGATTTATATAGAGATGCTGGAAAAGTTTTTAGAATTAATGATGATGGTAGCATTCCATCTGACAATCCCTATGTAGATAAAATAGGTATCAATCCAGCTATTTATTCTTATGGTCACAGGAATCCTCAGGGAATTTTTTTACATCCTGAAACAAATGAGATATGGACAAATGAACATGGCCCTAGAGGAGGTGATGAAATTAATATTATTCATAGTGAAAA
Source organism: uncultured Marinoscillum sp. (assembly GCA_902633975.1). GTDB lineage: Bacteria > Bacteroidota > Bacteroidia > Cytophagales > MED-G16 > MED-G16. The sequence continues at coordinate 79,145 of CACPHX010000004.1, read as the reverse complement.
TAATTATGGTTGGCCAATCATATCGTATGGCATTAATTATGATAGCACTATATTTACTTCTATCACAAAAAAAGAGGGTATGGAAGATCCTCTTTATTACTGGGTTCCTTCGATTGCTCCAAGTTGTTTTGAATATCTGGAATCAGACAAGTACGGAAAATGGAATGGAAGTTTATTGGTTGGATCTCTCAATTATGGATATGTTGAAAGATTAACGTTGGATATGTTTGGGCAAATAAACTACAGAGAAAAGTTGGCACCGGGTATTGGAAGAGTAAGAGATATTAAGGTTAGTCCAAACGGCTACATTCATATTGCAGTTGAGAAGGATGGCATCTATAGATTTACACCAATTTAATTTTTTTAAAATAAACGCTCTCTCAAAAAAACACATCTTGGAATAGTAAATTAATAGATTTAGATTTGCTGTCCATTTAGGGCTCTTAGCTCAGTTGGTTCAGAGCACCTGCCTTACAAGCAGGGGGTCGCTGGTTCGAATCCAGCAGGGCCCACTAATTACTCCACCATAGGGGTATCTATTTAATGAATCTAGATTTGGATATGAGGTTTAAATTAATATTATTTATAACTATTCTTCTTTTTGTTTTCTGCCCTTTCATATCTATCTCTTCAAGACCTGAAAATAAAGTTAATTTGAAAGAGATTTTTTCTTCTAAATTTAAAATAGGGGCTGCCATCAATTTAGATCAAATAAAGAAAAAAAATGAGAAAGAAACTAAACTGATTAAAACTCAATTCTCTTCAATTACTGCTGAAAATATAATGAAATGGGAAGAAATTCATCCAAAACCTGAAAGGTACAATTTTAAAAATTCAGATTTGCTCCTCGAACTCATAACTTCAAATTCTCAAGACCTCATAGGTCATACTTTAGTTTGGCATAACCAAATTCCTCAGTGGGTCACAAAAAATAAAGATGGATCGTTGGTAAATAAATCTTTATTATTGGATAGAATAGAAGGTCATATTAGAAAGGTTGCTGGAAGGTATTCGGGAAAGGTAAAGGGCTGGGATGTTATAAATGAGGCAGTAATGGAGGATGGAAGTTTTAGGAATAGTGATTTATATAAAATATCTGGTGAGGAATTTATTTATAAGTCTTTTGAGATTGCAAATAAAATTGATCCGAATGCTGAGCTTTATTATAACGATTACAGCATGTACAAGCCAAAAAAATGTGATGCAGCAATTGCTCTTGCCAAAAAAATCTCATCAAAGGGTTTAAGAATCGATGGTATCGGAATGCAGGCTCATTGGGGACTGGATTATCCTACAATTAATGAAATTGAAAAAAGTATAATTAAAATAAATAAAGCTGGATTTCAGGTTCATATTACTGAACTTGATATTGATGTTTTACCAAATCTTTATGAAATCGAAGGAGCTGATTTATCAGATAATTTCAAATCTAATGACGAATTAAATCCTTATAAAACTGAACTCCCTGACTCTATTTCTAACCTATTATCAGAGAGATATGTTGAGATATTTAAGCTTTTTTCAAAGCATAGTGATAAAATTGATAGAGTTACTTTTTGGGGTCTTTCTGATGGACACAGTTGGAAAAATGATTGGCCAGCAAAAGGTAGAACAAATTACCCATTACTTTTTGATAGAGATAATAAACCAAAAAAAGCATATCATAGTATAGTCAATTATTTTAGTGAAAACTAGTTACTATATTTTATATTTAGGTGATGAATAAAAACTCTCAAATTCTAACCGTAAGAGAAAAAATAGGCTACAGCCTTGGAGATTTAGCTGCAAATCTTGTTTTTCAGACTCTCATGACTTATTTGGCTTATTTTTATACAGACATATACGGTCTATCTTCTGAAGATTCTTCTTACATTATATTAACTGTTGGATTAATATCAGCTTTCTCTTTTAATCCAATTGTTGGAGCAATTGCTGACAGAACAAATTCCAGGTGGGGTAAGTTTAGGCCTTGGATTCTTTGGACTTCATTACCATTAGGTATTATTTCAATTCTTGCATTCTCTACTCCTGAGTTTTCTTATAAAGGAAAATTAATATATGCCACCGTAACCTATACATTATTACTTTTACTATACGCAGCAAATAATCTTCCGTATTCAGCACTAAGCGGAGTAATAACAGGTGATATGAAAGAGAGAAATAGTATGTCATCCTACAGATTTGTGGCGGTAATGTTTGCTCAATTTTTTGTTCAAGTATTTATGTACCCAATAATTTTAAAGGTTGGTGATGGTGACAAGGCATTAGGTATTGAAACTGTAATGACCTACTTGGCAATCATTGGTACATTCTTATTAATTGTAACATTTTTAACAACAAAAGAAAGAGTTATCCCAAAACCCGAACAAAGATCAAGTCTAAAGGAGGATATTTTAGATCTCTCCTCTAATACGCCTTGGATTATCATGTTATCAGTTACTACTCTCTTATTTATAACATTATCGATGAAAGGTGGTGCTTATATTTATTATTTTGAAAATTATGTGAGTGAAAATTCACTTAAGGACTTTATAAATCCTCTCATTACCCTTCTTTCATCATCAGGACTTAACTTTTTTGGAGATGATCCAATATCTGCTGGCTTTGGTTTGTTTAATGCAGGTGGAATAACTTTTATGATTATTGGAATTTCTTTTTCTAAATACCTAGCAGACAGATTTGGGAAAAGAGATGTCTTCATTTTTTCTCTTTTTATTTCGACAATATTCATTGCTATTTTCTTTTTCTTCGAAAATTATAATGTGGAATTAATGTTTTTATCACAAATTTTTCATGGTTTTTTTTATGGAATTACTATACCACTTTTATGGGCTATGATTGCTGACGTTGCTGATTATTCTGAATGGAAAAATAATAGAAGAGCAACCGCCATTATTTTCTCTGCAATGATGGTCGGGCTCAAAGGTGGATTAAGTATAGGAGGTGCAATGGTAACATCTATTTTAGGTGCTTATAATTATAGGGCTGGTTTAATTCAATTAGACTCAACTTTAGAGGGTATCAAGTTACTTATTAGTATATTTCCATCAATTCCTTTTTTAGTTTGTATTCTTATACTTTTTGCATATGAAATTGATAAAAAAAAGGAACTAATTATTGAAAATGATTTGAAAAATAGAAGATAAAATGACACAAGAAAGTATTAATATATCTGAGTTAGAAAAAAAATCAATTTCAAAGCCTTTAGTTCTAGATCAATTTACCGCTGACCCTTCCGCCCATGTTTTTGATAATAAAATATACATATATCCATCTCACGATATTGATGCTGGAATTCCTTTTAATGATAACGGTGATCATTTTGGTATGAGAGATTATCATGTTTTCAGTATGAATGATCCAAGTGATTCATATGCAAAAGATTTAGGTAAAATATTAGATATTAATGATGTTCCATGGGCAAAAAGGCAGATGTGGGCTCCAGATATTGCAAAAAAAGATGGTAAGTATTATTTCTATTTTCCTGCAAAAGATAAAAATGATATATTTAGAATAGGTGTTGCTATTGGAGATAGTCCTTCTGGACCGTTTTTGCCAGATTCAAACCCTATTAAAGAAAGTTATTCGATAGATCCAGCACTATTTGAAGAACAAGGTGACTACTATATGTATTTTGGAGGTCTTTGGGGTGGGCAGCTTCAAAAGTATAGAGATAATATATACGATGCAAAAAATGATTTAAGAGAAAATTCAGAATATGCTTTTGGTCCTCTTGTTGCAAAAATGTCTGATGATATGAGAGAATTTTCTGAATCACCAAGAGAAGTAATGATCCTTGATGAAAATGAGGTTCCACTTCTTGCAGGAGATAACGATAGAAGGTATTTTGAAGGTCCATGGGTTCATAAATACAAAGACAAATATTATTTATCTTATTCAACTGGTGACACACACTTTATTTGTTATGCAATCGGAGATAATCCAATGGGTCCTTTTAAATATGCTGGAAGAATTTTAGAGCCTGTAGTTGGTTGGACTACTCACCATTCAATTTGTGAGTTTAATAAAAAGTGGTATTTATTCTATCATGATTCAATTTTATCAGGTGGTGTAACTCATTTACGATCAATGAAAGTGACTGAAATTTTTTACGATGAGTCAGGTTTTATTTCAACTGTTTATCCTTACGGAAAACCTTAGTTTGAAAATTTTTTTTTTTAATAAATAAATTATATTTGTAATGCAATTTTGATTGCAAGCTAAGTTATGGAATTTATGTTCTATTTTTTAGCTAATTTTAAATGACTAAACTAACTACCATGAGATCATTTCTCTTTCTTATTGCTTTCTTTATTTTCAATATAGGATATTCACAACAGACAATTACTGGTACTGTCAAAGATGATACTGGTGAAACAATTCCTGGAGCTACAATACTTGAACTTAACACAAGTAATGGAGTAGTTACAGACATAGAGGGTAATTTTAACTTGTCAGTATCTGGTCCTGATGCAGTTTTACAGGTATCCTTTCTTGGATTTACAACGCAAGAGATAACAGTAGGAGCTAGATCAATCTTAGACATAGTTCTTGTTCAAGATTTACAAGAGCTTGAGGAAGTTGTGGTAGTTGGGTATGGAACAGTCAGAAAAAGCGACTTAACTGGTGCTGTATCTTCTATCGAACTAACTGATAATGAGGCGCGAGAATTTTCAACTGTAGACCAATTACTTCAAGGTAGGGCAGCAGGAGTTCAAGTTACTCAAAATACAGGTTCTCCAGGTTCCGGTATCAGTGTCAAGATAAGGGGGACAAATAGTTTAAGAGGTAATAATGAACCTCTATATGTTATAGATGGTGTTATTATTTCCTCTGCAGGTGAAGATGTGGTCCCTGCTGGAGGTATTGGAAATTCAGGTCAAGAAGCTCAGAACGGATTGAATGGTATTAATCCAAGAGATATTGAGAGTATTGAAGTTCTTAAAGATGCATCGGCTACAGCTATATATGGTTCAAGAGGAGCAAATGGTGTTGTTTTAATAACAACAAAAAAAGGAACTTCTGGAAAAAGAAAAATTAATTTATTTGCTAATTCAGGAGTGAGGATGATTTCAGATCAAAGATATGATGTACTAAGTGGTCTTGACTTTGCAAGGTATCAGAATGAAGTTCAAACAATGAATTACAATACAGTTCGATATCATATTGATGGAAGTTCTGTATATCCTATATCTAGTGATGGAACAATATCTACAACTCCTGCAATACTGCATGATTGGCAAGAAGAAATTTATCAAATAAGTGAGCACTACAATTTTGGGGGATCTGTTTCAGGGGGAGATGAAGATGGCAGTTATTATCTTTCTCTAGGTTATACAGATCAAAAAGGGCTTGTTGAAAACTCTAGATTTAGAAGTGGAGATATAAGATATAATTTTGACAAACAACTAACCGATAAATTAAAGGTAGATGCAAGGTTTAGTGCATTTTATAGTGATTTGGATTTTGCAGAATCTGGTGATTTGATAGGTGCTAATCAGAGTAGTGTTAGAAGTATTTTATCTAATGTGCCCCTAACAAGTGATGATATGGAAGCTTACGGTAACGATCAAAATACAACAACTCCTCTTGGTTGGGTTGAGGACTTTATTGACAAATCTGAAGAGAGCAGGTTCCTTGGCTCTGTTTCTTTAACGTATGATCTTCCTTTACAAGGTCTTAAGTATGAAGTTAGAGCTGGTGGAAATATGAGAAATAAGGAGAGAAGAAGATTCTGGGGACTTAATACTTATCAAGGCAAAACTGGAAATGGTGCTTTACAAATTTCTAACCTTAATACTAAATCTTATCAAATAAATAATCTTTTAAGATTCAACAGAAGCTTTAATAAAAAACACAGAGTTAATGCAGTATTAGGTTTTACATGGGACTCTAGAGATTCTGACACTAAAATATTTGCCGTCGAAGATTTTGTAACTACAGCTTTAAATATACAGCAGCCTTTGTTAGGACAGTTAAATAAAACTCCTCTTACTACAGGTGCTTCAGATACTAGATTAATTTCATATTTGGGAAGAGCTAATTATACTTTTAATAATAAATATGTATTAACTTCTACTCTTAGAGTTGATGGTGTTTCAAAATTTTCTGAGTCTAACAGGTATGGATATTTCCCATCATTTGCATTCGCATGGAGAATGGTTGATGAATCTTTTGTAAGTAATCTTAATGTATTTGATGATTTAAAGCTTAGAGCAGGTTGGGGACAAATTGGAAATCATGGTATTAGACCATATGCAACTCTATCTAATTATGCTAGTGATGCTCAGACATTATATGGAAATAGTGAAAATGGTGTTGATGTTCCTATATTTCTACAGAATATTGCAAATCCTGATCTCACTTGGGAAACAACTGAACAATTAAATATAGGTCTTGATTTCGCATTTTTTCAAAGTCGTTTAACAGGTACTGTTGATGCATATAGTAAGCTTACTAAAGATTTATTACAAAATGTTCCTATACCATTATCTTCGGGTTTTCTTAATTTACAGATTAACAGAGGTGAGATTCAAAATAGAGGTATTGAAGCAAGTCTAAATGCAATTTTGATTGACGGAAGAGATTTCACATTATCAATAGGTGGTAACATTGCATTCAATAAGACAAAGCTAAGTGAGATTGGACTTCCTCCATCTGATATACTAATTGATGGAAATTACGTAAGAAGAGCTTTCTATGAAGGAAATCAAGTCAGTAGAGGAAATATATTCAAATATTCCCCAAATGTTTTTATCGATGGAGAAGAGACAGGCTTATTTTATGGATTTGAAACTAGTGGAATATATCAGGTAAATAATCCTTTACCTGACGGTACACTTGCAAGGATTTATGACCCAACTGATGAAAACCCTCCGCCTTTTTGGGCTGGTGATATTAGAATTGTAGATCAAAATGGTGATGGAGTGATTGATCTAAAGGACAAAACTATAATTGGAAATCCTAATCCTGATTTTGTTTATGGTATTAATCTTGATTTTTCTTATAAAAATCTTAGTCTTAAGGTACTTGCCAATGGTGTATATGGTAATGATATTGCAAATGGTAATCTTCTTCAGCTTGGTGTTGCAGAAGGTATTTCTTTTGCCAATATAACTACTGCAGCATACAATAATGCATGGAGACCTGAAAGAACTTCAAATTTCTATCCTAGAATAAGATATACCACGAATGGTTCGATAGCCATGCCGGATTGGATAATTGAAGATGGAAGTTTTCTAAGGATTAGTAATATAAACTTAAGTTATCAGTTCGATAAGGTAAATGTATATCTGTCCGCACAAAATGTATTTACTTTTACAGGTTACAGTGGTTATAACCCAGAGGTGACTAGTTTTCTTTATGATGGGTTAAGAAATGGAATTGATTGGAATGGTCAACCAAATGCAAGAAAATTTTTAATAGGTTTAAATTTTAATTTTTAGTTACAATGACATTTTTATACACTTTAACAGTTAGAATTATCAAAATATTCAGGTTAGTTTTACTTTCACTTTCTCTTATAATAGCTAGCTCATGTGAATTAGAGGAAGTTGCTCCTTTTTTAGATAAAACTATTTATAATGACATTGAAACAGCCAAGGCAGCAGCAAAAGGTATTTATGCTGGGCTCACGAGTTATAATGCTAAAGAAAGAGGAATATATGTTATCAATGGATTCTCTGGACTTTTTACTTCAGGAAAAAATGGTCAAACTATAACAAACCCAAATGCATCGAATTTATTTTCTTTAAAGCCAGTTTACGACGCAGATTCACAAGCAATGTGGAGTGCCTACTATTCAGTTATTTCAAGATGTAATGGTGCAATTGAAAATATAATAACAGGTGAGTCAGCTGCTAATGATAATATAATTGGTCATGCTTATTTTCTTAGGGCATTTTCATATTTTCAGCTTACTAGACTCTGGGGTGATATACCATTGTGGACTGAGCTACCAAATCCTGCAAATCTTCATAAAGCAAAATCTCCATCAAAAGATGTTTATGCTTTAATTGTAAGTGATGCATCGCAAGCAGCTAACCTCATGTCTGATAACAGCTCCAGCTCTGAGTCATTAGGACCAGGCTTTCCTTTAAAATATGCTGCTAATATGTTATTGGCTAAAGTGTATATGACATTGGCCTCAGATACAGATTTAGGAGATGGAAAAACTGAGCCAGAATACTGGCAGCTTGCTTATGATGAGGCAATTAAATTAAAGAATTCTGGTAAGTATTTTTTACATACTAGTTTTGAAGGTCTTTTTACTGTTGATGGTGAAAATTCAACGGAATCAATATTTGAGTATCAACTCAGTGAAACAGCAAGTAATAACCAGATGGGTAGAAATTTTACACCTTGGAGATATAAAGAAGGAACTAATGCTTTTGGTTGGTTTCAAGTTCATGCAAGCGTTTACGATGCCCATGTTGCTCAGTATCCCACAGACCCTAGATTGGATGGAACTTATTTAACTACATATACAAACCAAGGCAATGGTCAGACAATTAACTCGCACCCAATAACTAATAGAACAACATTTAGAAACTCAAATCCTCCATTCTTTAAATTTGCAGTTAAAGATGTAACTCACACAGCTCAATATAATAATATGAATTATATTGTTTACAGATATGCTGACCTATTATTGATGTTAGCTGAAATATCAAATGAACTTTCAAAAGATGCTGAAGCCATTGGGTATGTTGAAGAAGTTTTAAATCGAGTCGGATTAACTCCGCACATAAGTTATCTAGGTGGAAAAGAATCGTTTAGAGATGCTATAATGAGAGAGTATAGATTTGAGCTTCTGGGCGAGGGTGAAGACTCTCATAATAATAGAAGAAGAGGATATGATTATTTTTTGAACAATACCATTCTTGCACATAATAATAATCCGAATAAAAGTAGTCAGTATGACCTGACACTAAACACAGATGAAAATAAAGTGATGAAACTTCCTATACCATTAGAAGAAGTTACAACTAATAACTTAATTGATGATGAATAAAACTACAGATATGAAATATCTACTAAACCCCCTTAGATTTTTAATTATTTCGTTAATTATTTTTTCTTGTGAAGAAAGAGTTGAACTTGATTATGTAACTTTCAAACCAGGATCACTTTCTAGTGATGATGGTAAGATAAGTTACACTGATGCTGATATATATCCTATTTTAGCAGAGCTTTCAACTGACACACCAGCTGTGGATAATAGCATTAAAACTGGAATAGTTTTTTCTTTAGATACAATTTTAGCCCCGTCAGAAAGTACTTACGATAATTCTAAATTTACTATTGATAGACCATCTGGAGTTATTACCTATGATAACACACTAGGAGGACTTTCTGAGGGTGATTATAAAATTTCTATTAAAGTTAATAATGCAAGTGGAGTTGCAACTTACAACAACGCAGTTACTATGAGAGTTCTGCCTGTTCCTATTGAAATTAATATTGATAATTCAAGCGTTGATGTGGGATCTCTTCAAATTGGGGTTATCGCAACAGCATCCATAACTGATCTTTCTGGATCTAATGTTGTTGATGTGGTTAGGTATCAGTTAGTTGATGCTCCAGATACTTATGAAATAGATTCGTTAACAGGTGTTATTTCAAAAGTAAAGGCATCCGGATCAGGTACTGTTAAATTATCAGTTCAGGTTGGCAGTAATGTTGGAGCAGTTGTTTCAAGAGATATACTAACTGTCAACATAGGTGCTTCTCCTACTCTTAAGTACCTTCAACTTGATGGAAGTTCTGACCTAACGAGAGTTACATTATCTCCATATACCGCTTATACAAGTTTTGCACCTGTGCTTAGTGATATGACAGCAGTATCCTGGGATATTAGTTTACCAGACGAATTATCAAATTTTAGCAGTTTTATTACTTTAGGATCCTCTGGCGAGCTGACAATATTAGCTGATGCAAATCTTCCTGATGGTGACTATAAAATTGGGGTTACACCAATGAATGCGGGAGGTATATCATTAGAATTTTCTGAGATATTAACTGTAAGAGTACAGAGTAGATCATCAGTTGTATTTGAAGATCTTATAAATTCAGCAAGTGATGGGGTTTCACCAAATACAGAAACAGGTTGGTATCATTTTATATTAGCTGGTACTCAAAATAACAGTTCTTGGCTGAAAATGGGTTCTGTTGGTGCTGGTCAATTCAGCGGTATGAGAAGGTGGATGAATAATTCTTATAATGGAGAGACTGATGAGCTTGTCGTAAGAGAGGTTGACTTAACTTCTATTGATAAAACAAAACCTACTACCATTGTTTTTTCAGAAGTTATTGGTTATGGACCCGCATATCTTAATAAATATGACAGAGCTTTTTATTTTGGAGAGGATACAACAAACATATCTGCAAGTACTTGGAATGACTCAGAATGGACTGCAATTCCTGGTCTTGATCTGGCTGGAACTGATTGGCTATCTACGAATTGGAATCAAGGTAATGGTCCTGCACAAGATTATTCTAAGGATTTAAATCTCACTACAGTTTCAGGAGATAAAGTTTACTTAACTTGGAGACTTAAAAGAAAGGATGACCAAACAGGACAACAAAATGGTCAGTGGGTTGTCAATGATGTTAGAATTGAACAGCCTGACGTTTTTACAGCAGAGGAGGAATAATTTTTTAACTTTTTCTTTCTATATAATTATTTTGAGATATTTATTTATTTTAATTCTTTTACCATTTTGCTCTCTTGCTAAAAAGAATATACTTTTTATAGCTGTTGATGATTTAAAACCTTCACTCGGGGTTTATGGAGATAAATTTGCAGTAACTCCAAATATTGACAAATTAGCATCACTTGGAACCACATTTACAAACGCACATGTTCAGCAAGCTATTTGTGCTCCATCTAGAGTCAGTTTACTTACTGGTTTAAGACCTGATCTTACCGAGGTTTGGGATCTAGAGACACAAATGAGAAATAAAAATCCTAATATAATTACCCTACCACAATATTTTAAGGAAAATGGTTATTCAACTGTCGGCATGGGTAAAATTTTTGATAACAGAAGTGTTGATAGAAAACTTGATGAGCTTTCGTGGTCTATACCTTATATTAAGGTTGACGTCGATCATAGTGTACATGGAAATACAATTACTGGATTTCAATCTCCAGAGAATAAAAAGATATTATCCCAAATTAGGGAAAAGGCAACAGCTGATGGTGTACCTCAAGGAAAAATGTGGCAGTATTTAAGGAGTAAATATAAGCCTTCCACTGAATCTTTTGATATTTCCGATGATGGGTATGTTGATGGTGCAATGACCTTAGAAGCAATATCACAATTAAAAAAATTATCAAAAAAAAATGAACCTTTCTTTCTTGCTGTTGGTTATGTAAAACCTCATCTTCCATTTGTAGCTCCAAAGAAATATTGGGATTTGTATAATAGAGAAGAAATAAGCTTAGCCAAATATCAGAAATGGGCAAGAGGAACAGTTAAACTTTCATATAACAATAACGGTGAAATGAGATCTTATACAGATATTCCAGACTCATTTAATGAAAATGGTTTAATCAATGAAAATAAACAAAGAGAACTAATACACGGATACTACGCTTGTGTTTCGTATGTTGATGCTCAAATTGGCAAAATTCTGGATGTATTAGAGACAAACGGTATGCTTGATAATACCATTGTTATACTATGGGGTGATCATGGTTGGCATTTGGGTGATCATGGTCAGTGGGCAAAACATTCTAATTTTGAACAGGCAACGAGGTCACCACTAATTATTGTAGACCCAGATACAAAATCAAATAACTTCAGTTCATCACCAGTTGAGTTTATTGATGTATTTCCTACTCTAACTGAACTCACGGGGCTTGATATACCTGAAAGTCTTCAGGGATCAAGTCTATTACCAATCTTGAAGGGAAAATCAAAAAGGATTAAAGATTACGCAGTTAGTCAATACCCAAGAGGTAACGTGATGGGTTATGCTTTAAGGAATGAAAGATATAGATATGTTGCATGGTATAAAAATAGAAGTACTGTTGAGGAAGATGTCATAATAAAGGAGTTGTATGATTATAAGAACGATCCTAATGAGACTGTAAATATAGTTGGGATAGAAAGAGAGTTATCGCAGCAGTTTCAAGAAACCCTAAATACTTTTTTAGATAACCAAACTAAAGAAAAAATTAAATTTAAACTAACTCAGAATATTTCAAAGTCAAATAATCTAGGTAATAATCAACCAGTTGTCTCTTCAGGTATGAATTTGTTAAAGAATTCAGGTTTTGAAAGTGGAACTACCGGATGGAATAAAGGTAAAGGATGTCCAATATATTCTGTTAATAATAATGCAAGAAGTGGGAATAGTGCCTTGATGTTTGAAGGGACTAAGTGTAGTATATTTCAGAAAGTTAATGGATTAAAGCCCAATACAACATATAAAGTTAGCGCGTACATAAAGTCTGAAAATAATGAACCAGCTCTTCTCAAAATAAGGTTTTACGGCGGGGCAGATATTACGAGGAGATATTCTAAATCTGAGTATGGTGAAGTAACAACCACATTTAAAACAGGTCCAGATAATACATCAGCTAGAATAGCTTTATTAAAATATGCTGATGGCGCTACTGGAAAAACATGGTTTGATGATATATCTGTAACCGAAGTAGGCTTAAAGCCTTCCTCACAGAATAATCTAGGTAATAATCAACCAGTTGTCTCTTCAGGTATGAATTTGTTAAAGAATTCAGGTTTTGAAAGTGGAACTACCGGATGGAATAAAGGTAAAGGATGTCCAATATATTCTGTTAATAATAATGCAAGAAGTGGGAATAGTGCCTTGATGTTTGAAGGGACTAAGTGTAGTATATTTCAGAAAGTTAATGGATTAAAGCCCAATACAACATATAAAGTTAGCGCGTACATAAAGTCTGAAAATAATGAACCAGCTCTTCTCAAAATAAGGTTTTACGGCGGGGCAGATATTACGAGGAGATATTCTAAATCTGAGTATGGTGAAGTAACAACCACATTTAAAACAGGTCCAGATAATACATCAGCTAGAATAGCTTTATTAAAATATGCTGATGGCGCTACTGGAAAAACATGGTTTGATGATATATCTGTAACCGAAGTAGGCAAGATTAGTTCGTTATCTAATCAAAATATTAAAAAAATTTTAACAAAAAAATTTGATGAGAGGTTTTATTTTGGTGCAACTATTTCATCTAAACAGTTAGGTACTGATGCTGAAAAACTGTTAATAAATAATTTTAATATGACTGTTCCAGAAAATGCAGTCAAGCAAGCAAGAGTTCATCCTGATCCACATACTTGGAATTGGATTGATATGGATAACATTCTTTTGATGTCAGAGAAAAATAATCTTGCTGTTAGACTACACGGACCAGTAAGTCCACAATCATCACATTGGGCAAAAAATGACAATAGAACACCAGGCGAGCTTGAAAAAAATATGAATGAATATTTTACAGAACAATGTAAAAGATATAATGGACACCCAAACGTTTTATGGATGGATGTTGTTAACGAAACGGTTGAGAGAAATGGAGAATGGTTTGGACCAAAAAAAGGTGTAGATCAATGGGAGAATCCTTGGACAATTATCGGCTTTGAGAACGATCCTAATAAGACTCCAAAGTATATAGTTAAGGCATTCGAGATTGCAAATGAATATGCTCCAGATGTCAGTCTTGTATACAATCAACATGGGGGTATGGAAAAAAAAATGTGGGAAAAAGTTAAAGAAACAATTATTTATTTAAAGGGAAAGGGTCTTCGTGTTGACGGATTGGGTTGGCAGGCTCATCTATCTAATAAAAATAATATTAATCAGGAGGATATTCAGTTCTTATCAGATCTAATTGATTGGTGTCATGATAATGAATTAGATTTTCACGTTACTGAAATTGATTATAAAATTTTCGGCGAAGTGAACACCTACAATCAAAAAATTCAAGCAGATGCCTACTCAAGAATATTAAAGATTCTCTTATCAAAAATCAATAATGGTGTGGTTACTTTTAATACATGGGGAATTGTTGATAGAATAGGAGAGCACACAGACAAATCAAGATTCATCTTTGATTTGGTTGGAAACCCAAAGCCGGCATATTTTTCTCTTCTCAAAACATTAGATGATTTTAATTTATTCGATTAAGGAATGGGAAATATGAAATTTTTTCTTAAATCATTTTTATTTTTGATACTATGTGGATGTCAAAAAAGTATTGAAAAAGATAAAAGGAATGTATTATTCATAATTGTTGATGATTTAAAGCCTCTACTTGGAAGCTATGGTTATCCTGAAATTATATCCCCAAATATTGATAGACTGGCGAGTGATGGTGTATTATTTTCTAAAGCTTATGCCCAGCAAGCTATATGCACTGCATCTAGAATGAGTTTTTTAACTGGTAAAAGACCTGATTACACAAAAATTTGGGATCTTCAAACAAAATTACGTGATGTAAGGCCAGAAATAAAGACTATCCCTCAATACTTTAAAGAGAATGGTTACCAAAGTGTTGGGATGGGTAAGGTTATGCACGGTGCAAAAGATAATGATCCTATTTCATGGACTATGCCATTTATAACAAATGAAAATTTTAAATATGCCGATGGATATAAAATGCCCGCAAATTTATATCAATCACCTGAAATCCATAAAAAGTGGGATTCTTTGCAGAGAGCTTTAGATGAAAACCCTAGTGCTGATCGAGGCTGGTTTGCTGTTAACAGTGTTATGAAATCCTCAAATCTAAGACCTTTAACTGAGAGTTTGGATGTACCAGATGATGCATACGCTGATGGGGCATCAGCACTAAAGACCATTGAACTTTTAAAGGATTTTAATGATAAAAAAGATAATTTTTTTCTTACTGTTGGTTTTCAAAAACCTCATCTTCCATTTACCCCTCCTAAAAGGTATTGGGATATGTATGATAGAGAAAAAATTAATTTAGCAAAGTTTCAAAAAAAGTCTGAAGGCTCACCTAATGAAGCCTATCATTTTTCTGGTGAACTTAGAAATTATCATGACACTGAACCAAACATGGATAAAAATGGTATTTTGAATGATAAAAAGCAGAAAGAAGTCATTCACGGATATATGGCATCCGTATCCTACATTGATGCTCAGGTTGGTAAAATCTTAGATTATCTTGATAGTTCAGGTATGAGTGAAAATACAGTTATAGTATTTTTTGGAGATCACGGATGGCATCTTGGTGACCACGGTTTATGGAATAAGCATTCAAATTTTGAAGAAGCTACAAGAACACCTCTTATTTTTAAGTCACCAGATATTAAGGGAGGATTTAAAAATAATAGTCCTGTCGAATTAATTGATATCTTTCCTACAATATGTAAATTAGCTGGCATACCAGCTCCTGATTATTTAGATGGAATTTCGTTATTTCCTATTTTAAATAGGGACTCGCAAAATTTAAAGAAATTTGCTATTAGTCAATATCCAAGGAGATGTAATGTGATGAGAAGTATAATTGGAAGTTATCCTGATGATTGTACGCTTATGGGTTATGCTGTTAGAAATGATAGATATAGGTACATAGCTTGGGTATCGGGAAACTTTGAAGAAAGAGTTAGCTTTCAAGATAATGAAATATTAATGGAGGAACTTTACGATTATGAAATAGATCCTCTTGAGACCTTTAGTTTTGCTTCTGATTCAAGTTATAATGAAATCAAAGATGACATGATTAGAGATCTAAGAAGTATAGTATGGTCAAAATAAAAATTCTTTTCATCACCAGTACTATTTTTTTTTCATTTAAATCATATTCTCAAAAGATTATCAGGATTGTTCCTGAGATAATTGAATATAAAAAAGTAGATACAATAAGTCTTAACTTACATATTTACAGGCCATTAGATTTTAATAATTCAAAAAAATATAAAACTATAATTTTTTTTCATGGAGGTGGTTGGAGGAATGGAAATCCAAGACAATTTAGAAGACAAGCAATGTATTTTGCTAGCAGAGGTATGATTGCAATAACGCCAGAGTATAGGTTATTTAATACACATGGTACAAACCCCTTGAATTGTGTTGAAGATGCTAACTCCGTAATGAATTTTATTAAAAAAAATGCAAATAATTTAGGAATAAATTCTAAATGGATTGCTGTTGGTGGAGGTTCTGCTGGAGGTCATTTGGCATTGACTACTGCATTTTGGAATGTCTCATCGGTTATACCTAAAGCTTTAATATTATTCAATCCAGTTACAGATACAAGTCCAAAGGGCTTTGGATATAATAGGATATTAGATGATGCATTTAAAATATCACCGATACATAATATAGGAAAAAATTATCCGCCTGCAATTATACTTATTGGAACTGATGATAAAGTTACGCCTTTAGAAAATATTAATGAATTTCAAAGGGCTATGGAAAAAAAAGGTGGTAGATGCGATGTTATTTTTTATGATGGGCAAAAGCATGGATTTTTTAATAATCAAAAATATTTTAAAAAAACTATTTATGATGTAGATAATTTTCTATCCACTTTACGCTTTTTAAATGGTGAGCCATCAATTTATTCTCAATATCAATGATGAAAAATCAAAAAAAACACTTTGCTCTTATTATTTTAATTTTTATCTCAAATATTATTTTCGCTCAAAAACCAAATATATTATGGATAACTGTTGAAGATATAAGTCCAACCCTTTCAATGTATGGTGATTCAACATCTAAAACACCAAATTTAGATGAACTTGCATCTGAAAGTTTAATCTATACTGAATCTTATACAACTGTAGGTGTTTGTAGCCCTTCAAGGTCTTCTTTAATAACAGGTATGTATCCAGTTTCAATTGGTACGCATCAAATGCGAACTGGAAAAGATGTATTTGGATGGGGTTCAAGAAATTATGATGGTGAATCGAATGCAATCGATGTAAACGGAAATCCTATTCCATTATATTCTGTAGTAACACCATCAGAAGTGAAATGCTTTACCGAGTACTTGAGAGCTGCTGGATACTATTGTACAAATAATTCAAAGACAGATTATCAATTTGCCGCACCAGTGACTGCTTGGGATCAAAACGGAAATGAAGCTCACTGGAAAAACAGAGAGAAAAACCAACCATTTTTTTCTGTTTTTAATTTTGACGTTACTCATGAGTCAAAAATGTGGCTTCATAGAGACAAACCTCTTACCGTAGATCCAAAAAAAGTTCCTTTACCTCCATACTTTCCAGATACATATACAGTAAGAAATGATGTAGCTAGAAATTATTCTAATATTGAATTGTTAGATATATTGATTGGTAATTTACTAGACGAATTAAAATCAGATGGGCTATATGATAGTACGTATATTTTCTTCTTCAGCGATCATGGGGGTCCACTGCCAAGAGGGAAAAGGTCTCACTATGAGTCAGGTTTAAGGGTTCCAATGATTATAAGAAATCCTTTTGAGAAGTTACAGACTTATGTTCATGATCCAGTATCTTTTGTTGATATTGCTCCAACTATATTATCATTGCTTGACGTTGAAATACCAAACCATTTTCAAGGGAATTCATTCCTTGGAGAAAAAAAAGATAAACCTAGGAGTTTTATTTTTGGATCAGGAGATAGATTTGATGAAACATACGACAGGGTAAGAACTGTTATTTCTAAAGACTACATATATGTAAAGAATTATCACATAGACCGACCAGCTTACAAAGATGTCCTTTACCGAAAAAATATTGATATGACTAATGAAATGTTACGTCTATATAAGGAGGGTAAATTAAATGATGATCAATTATATTGGTATAGGCAGTCTAAAACAAAAGAAGAATTTTATATTAGATCTACTGATCCTCACAGCTTAAATAATGTAATAAATGATTTGAGTTATAAATCACAAATAAATAAACACAGAAAGGCATTAAGAAATTGGCAAAATAAAATCAATGATATTGGACATTTATCTGAGAAAGATCATTTAGAAAGTATGTGGCCAAAGGGAATACAGCCTATAACTAAAAAGCCTCATATTACTATAAGGGATCAATTGGTGATTATTAAGTCAAAAACTAAAGGAGCATCTAATGCATATATTTTTTCTGATAAAAATTTTGTACCAAATTTAGATGATGGATGGATGCTATATCACGAACCATTTAAAATTAATAAAGGTTATCTTTACATAAAATCAACTAGATTAGGTTACCAGGACAGTGAAATAATAAAAATTGAATTATAAATTATGGGGTATAGATACATTTTTCTTTTTTCCTTTTTACTATATGAATCAAATGCTCAAAAAAACATTCTTTTCATTGCAGTTGACGATTTAAAGCCAATGATCAATTCATATGGTTATGATGATATGATCACTCCAAACATTGATAATATTGCTTCAAAAGGAACAATATTTAAAAATGCATCAAATCAACAGTCTGTTTGTGCTCCCTCTCGTGCAAGTTTGCTTACAGGTCTTTACCCTGATCAAACAAGGGTATGGGATCTTAACACATTAATCAGAGATGAAAATCCTGATGTAATAACTCTACCTCAATATTTTAAAAATAATGGATATTATTCTGTTGGTCTCGGTAAAATATTTGATAATAGATCGGTTGATTCTAACTATGATGGTGTTTCTTGGTCTACGCAATTTTTACAAGGAATGTCAAGTAATTATTATCATAATAATGATATGGGTAGATCTGGTTATCAAGATCCTGCAGTACATTCAGCTATTAATCAATACAACCAATATATCTCCGCTAATAATATTACAACAGTAGATGGAAAAAGAGAAGCCAGAAAGCTTTTTCCTCTTTCAAAACCAGCGACAGAGGGAAGCCAAGATTTACCTGATAATGCATATGTTGATGGAGCTAGAACAGAGTACGCTATGCTTAAAATTGATGAAGCTGCAAATTCTGGGAAACCTTTCTTTCTTGCAGTTGGTTATTCAAAACCTCATTTGCCATTTGTTGCGCCAAAATCATATTGGGATTTATATGATAGGGAAAATATAGAAATACATCCTGAACAAGGAAGGCATAGTAGTATTCCTAACATAGCCTATCATAATAATCATGAGTTAGTTAATAGTTACTCTGATATCCCATTTGATTCTAATCTTTCATCTGATAAGCAAAAAGAACTTATCCATGGTTACAAGGCTTGTGTTTCCTATATTGATGCACAGATCGGAAAATTACTTTCAAAACTTGATCAATTAGGACTTTCTGATAATACAATTATTGTCCTTTGGGGTGACCATGGTTGGCACTTAGGAGATCATGCACTTTGGATCAAACATACTAATTTTGAGCAGGCTGTCAGATCGCCGCTAATCATTTATTCTCCAAATATTGATAAACCAAATAATATTAGTAATTCTCCAGTTGAATTATTAGATATATTTCCAACCCTTTGTGAGCTTACAGGATTAGAGATACCTAGTTATGTAGAGGGAAAGTCTCTTGCACCTATTATGGAAAATCCTGAACATAAAGTTAGATTTGCTGCATTATCCCAATATGTTAGAACAAGTAATTCAAGACCACACATGGGATATACTTTAAGGAATGAAAGGTATAGATACACTAAATGGATACAAATGGACTATAGATCTGGAGAGCGATATGGTAAAACTGAAGCTTGCGAACTATACGATTATGAGGTTGATATGCACGAAACGATTAATAGATGTTCCGATCCAAATTACGATGAGATTAAGAGTCAGTTTGAATTAGAATTTAAAAGAAGGAATATTGCTCAAAATTCACCATCAAGTTATTTATACGTTACAACCTGTGCAGAATCTTACACAGCCCCTGATGACAAAGTCTATAATGAAAGTGGGATATATTCTGCAATTCTTGAAGCAAATAACGGATTAGATAGTGTACTTACTATTGAATTACTATTTAATAATCAGTTATCTAATGTAGTGTATGAGTCAGAAGGAGTTTTGTCTGCAGAGCAGCAAGAGTCAACATATCAGTGGTATAATTGTGAGAATGATGAGCCTATTTTTGGTCAAGTGTCTCGAACGTTTAAGCCCGAAGAGTCTGGGAATTATTATGTTAAAATAAATCACTCTAATTGTGGTGAGGTAACTTCCGAATGTATATCATTTACTTTTAATGAAATACTAAATTTAGAATCTGAATATTTAAAAGATTATATAATATTTCCAAACCCAGTCAACAAAATATTAAATTTCAAACTCTATAATAACTACAACTCCATAAATATCCAATTAGTTGATGTTATGGGCAAGCTTGTTTTAGAGAAAAATTTTTATAAAAAATCTATTTTTGAGATTGATGTCTCAAAGCTTTCTGGGAAATTTATAGTTAACGTGATTTTGGATGAAAAAGAGTCAAAACCAACTGTTGTTATTGTTCAATAGCATTCACAGATTCTCTCCAATTTCTAACCATTCTTAAAAGATAATCTCTTTTTTCTGTTAGTTTGTCCGATAGATTATTTGATTCGCCTATATCCTCAACAATATTATATAACTCAACTCTATTTTCTCTGTAGAAGTCAATGAGCTTGTAATCACCTAATCTTATTGATGTATTTGCAAGATCACCGGTACTTTTTGGACGTGGTCTTGGAGAATGCCAAAAAATAGGTCTTTGACTGTTATCTTGATTATCTCCAATTAATGATTTTTTAAAACTTACTCCGTCAATATGTTTATCGTCATGCGTGTTCTCATTTATTAACTCAAGTAGAGTTGGGAAATGATCGGTTCCAGTAACAACAGTATTTGACCATCCCTTAACTATTTTATCTTCCCAAACTAAAAAAAGAGGTACTTTAATTCCACCTTCATAGTTGTGACCTTTTCCTGCTCTAAGAGGAAGATTAGAAGTAGCAAGAGGTCTTTGATTACCTCTATTTGATAAGCCTCCATGATCAGATGTAAAGACGATTATAGTATTTTTATATAAATTATATTCTTTCAATATTTTTATAATTCTCCCAAAATTATCATCTAAATTTTCAATCATTGCAGCATATATAGGATTGTCTTGTCTTAATTTAGTTTCTCCAGTTGTCTTTTCAAATGAAAATGGATTATCCAATTTATTTTTGTAAATATTTGAGATTTTTTTTTCATATTTTTTTTCTAATTCCACTTTCCCTTCAAATGGTGTATGGACTTCGTAATGAGAAAGATATATGAAAAACGGTTGCTTGTTTTTTCTTTTACTATTATAATTTTCATGAATCCAGCTTACAGTAAGGTCGGTTAGCTGATCTGTTAAATGGTATCCGTTTTCAACTTTTGGTAACTTTGTGATATCTGGAGCATTTTCATTTCCTCTTCCTCTTTTTTGAATATTATACGGATAAAAATATGATTTAGGAACTCCAGAATCTCCTGCTCCGTAGTTAGTTTGAAAACCTTGACTTTCAGGTGAGGAGCCACTTTCACCTCTTGAAAGATGCCATTTTCCTGAAATTAAAGTTTTATATCCAACATCTTGTAATGCTTCTGCGATAGTGTACTCCTCTTGTTTCAGTTGTGATCCTGGACCTGGACTTTTTGTTCTCGCAGGATATTTACCTGTCATTATTGCAAACCTTGAAGGCACACATCTAGGGTGAGCAGAATATGCATTTTTAAATTTCATTCCTCTCTCAGAAAGCATATCAATATTTGGAGTTTCATATAATTTTGATCCTTGGTATCCAACATCATACCATCCTAAATCGTCAACGAGAAAAAAAAGTATATTTGGTTTTTTTGATTTTCCCTCCAACAAATGAGTAAAAAGAATAAATGATATAATAAATAATTTTCTCAACATTTTTTTATTTATTTATAAATCTAATTGTTTAGAATTTTTTAAACCTTTTTTTAATTTTTTTTTTATACCATTTTATAAATTACCTTAATGAAAAAACCACATTTGATGTATTTCACTATACTAGTTTTATTTATAATTATTTTCAATGGATGTGTTAACAATAGAAAAATTGACAAGATTTCGCCAAATATAATTTTTATTTTCGCAGATGATTTAGGATATGGCGACTTAGGTATTTTTGGTGCAAAGGATATAAAGACACCTAACATTGACTTTATTGGTAAAAATGGTATAAAATTTACTGATTTTTATTCTGTTTCATCCGTTTGTACACCATCGAGAGCTGGCTTACTTACAGGAAGAATGCCTCAGAGGTTTGGTCTAAATGGTGTTCTTTTTCCTGATAGTCATACAGGTATGCCTTCCTCTGAATATACTATTGCAGAATTGCTAAATGATAATGGATATATAACAGGAATTATCGGTAAGTGGCACTTGGGACATAAATATGAATATTTGCCCTTACAGCAGGGTTTTGATAGTTTTTTTGGAATTCCTTACAGTAACGACATGGCAAGTACTGTTTACATAAGAGGAAATGATGTTGTAGATCATTTTCCAAATCAATCACTAATGACAAATAAATTCACAAAAGAGGCAATTGATTTTATTGAAAAAAATAAGAATAATAAATTCTTTCTATATCTAGCTCATCCTATGCCTCATGTGCCAATTTATGCATCAGAGAAATTTATTGGTTCATCGGAAAGGGGATTATATGGTGATGTTATTCAAGAGATTGATTGGAGCGTAGGAAGAATTATTAATAAGTTAAAGGAATATAACCTTTTAAATAATACTCTGGTTATTTTTAGTAGTGATAATGGTCCATGGCTTACGATGGGTGAATTTGGTGGCTCCTCAGGTAAATTAAGAAATGGTAAAATGTATACTTTTGAAGGTGGAATGAGGGTTCCAACCTTAGCAATGTATGAAGGTTATATACCAGCAGGCACGGAAACAAATCAAATTATATCTCAACTTGATTGGTTCCCAACATTTGCTAGTATAACAGATTCAGAATTTTCTGATAAGATTATTTTAGATGGTGAAGATATTTCTGATTTGTTAAAAGGTGAAAGTAATAATAATGAAAGAGATTTTTTATTTTTTGATTACGATAAGCTTGAAGGATACAGATTAGGTAATTTTAAAGTGAAATTACCATATGCAGGTTGGCCAGGCACCTGGTACAAAAGCCCTTTAGATCCTCATGATACTCTTCTCTTTGATTTAAGCATTGATCCTGGTGAAAAAAATAATATATTTGAATTAAATAAAGAACAAGCTTTAATTCTAATAGAAAAAATGAAAAAAAAATATTCTAGCATGGGTGATTTACCACATTCAATAGTTATTCGAACAGATGCTGATGAGAGTCATTTAGAATATTTGAACATTAAAAAGTAGGTTGAATGAAAAAAATTCAAATAGTATTTCTTTTGTTTTTGTCCATTCAAAATAATTATGGTCAGATAATTGAAAAAAATTGGGAAAATTGTTCTAAATATTTGGGAAATGTGTCAAGAGATTTGTCATCATATAATATTACAACTACTCCAGAAAACTGGCTTTCATATTGGAATCAAGTTACTCCATCAAATGCAGGAAAGTGGGGTTTTGTTGAGGAGGAACGTGATGTCATGAAGTGGGAAGGTCTTGATAAGGCTTATTACCTTGCGAAATCTAATAATCTTAAGTTCAAACAGCATGTGTTTGTCTGGGGAAATCAGCAGCCTGAGTGGATAGATGATCTCTCTAATGAGGAGCAACTTGAGGAGATTGAGGAGTGGATTAGTGAGTTTTGTACTAGATACCCTGCAACAGATCAAATAGATGTAGTTAATGAGGCAAGATCAAATAAACCAAACGGTGGATTAAGAGGAAATGGTACATATAGAGCAAATTATATTCAGGCTTTAGGTGGGCAAGGTGAAACGGGTGTAGATTGGATAATTAAAGCATTTGAACTTGCTAGAAAACATTGTCCTAATGCAGAGCTTATTTTAAATGATTACGGAATACTTAATAATCCATCAAATAGAGAGAGTCATATTGAAATTGCTAATATTTTAAAAGGTCTTAATCTTATTGATGCCATTGGAGTTCAAGGTCATTCTTTTACAATTGAAAATATGACCAGAGAACAATTAAAACTTGCACTAGATCAGTTGGGTGAGACAGATTTGCCTATTTATATTTCTGAATTAGATTTAGATGCTGAGGGGTCTAATCCCGAAACAACACAACTTAATAGATATCAGGAATTATTTCCTGTAATGTGGGAGCATCCTGATATTGCTGGAATAACATTATGGGGATATATTAAAGATGATATATGGAGAGAAGATGCTTACCTGGTTCTTGGTCCAAGTATCAACGCTCAAGAAAGACCGGCTATGCAATGGATTAAAAATTATGTTAATTCAACAAATAGTGGATGCGATAATGTTGGTCCTGTGTTATCAATCGAGGTTGAAGATAATATGGCTTTTGGCTTTTATCCAAACCCTGTTAATAAGGGATCTTCTATTGATTTAATGCTTGAAAAAGACATAATATCTATTAATATAATATCTCCAAGAGGTAAATTATTGTATCAAAAGAATATAGATCAATTTACAAGAAGTATAAAAATTTCCCTTGATGAAGGTCTATACCTAATTGAAGGTATAAAAAATGACGGTAATAAAATTATTAAAAAGTTATTAGTAAAATAAACCTATAATTGATCAAAATATTTCTGCTTCTACTTGGTAACTTCTCCTTCCCTCTACTAGAAAAGGATCATCATAAGTAACTATCACATCTTCAAACGAGGTGTAAATCTTATGAGAAAGCCTTATTTGGTCCAATTAAACTTTCGTCGATATAAAGGTTTTTTTTTGCAAGAATTTAAAAAAAATGATATGATTATTATAAATTTTATAATTTTTTAATGATTACTACAAATTATGCTTTAAATGTAATATACATTTTTAAAATATTTAAAATTATTGTGGATAGATGTTTAATTTAAAATCAACAAAAATATGATTAATTCAGGAGATACCGCTTGGATGCTTATTTCATCAGCACTTGTCATGCTTATGACACCAGCCGGCCTTACATTATTCTATGGTGGTTTAACTCAAAGGAAAAGTGTTTTAAATACAATTGGAATGAGTTATACCGCTTTCTGTACAGCCTCAGTTGTTTGGGTTGTAATTGGTTACTCAATTGCTTTCTCTGAAGGTAATCAGTACTTTGGTTATTTAGATCATTTTCTCTTAAATGGTATTGATGTAAATGATATATATGGTACAATACCCACCCTCTTATTTGTTTTTTTTCAAGGAACTTTTGCAGCAATAGCTGTGGCACTAGTAAGTGGATCAATTATCGAAAGGGTTAGGTATTCAACCTGGTTTCTTTTTTCAATATTGTGGGTAATTCTTGTTTATTCACCAATTACTCACTGGGTTTGGGGTGGTGGTTTTCTTGCTAACTTAGGAGAATTAGATTTTGCTGGTGGTACAGTTATCCATGTGAATGCTGGTGTATCAGGATTAGTACTTGTTTATTTACTTGGTAACAGGTCAGGATTTAAAAATACTTCGGTTAGACCAGCTTCTGTGAAATTAATGATTTTAGGCTCTGCACTTTTATGGTTTGGATGGTTTGGATTTAATGGAGGGAGCCAATTTGCAGCAGACGGCATAGCTGCTAATGCTCTTCTTGTTACAAATGTAGCTGCAGCATCTGGTGGTTTAGGTTGGTTATTAATAGAGTGGTTTTCTACAAATTCTAAGCCAACTTTAATTGGAAGTGCCTCTGGAGTTATTTCTGGATTAGTTGGAATCACTCCTGCAGCGGGATTTATTGATGTTTCTGGAGCTTTATTTATTGGTTTTGGTTCTGGAATAGTAGGTTACTTAGGTGTAGTGAAGCTAAAGCAATGGTTAGGTTATGATGACACTTTAGATGTCTTTGGAATTCATGGTTTAGCTGGTGCTTTTGGTGCTGTTATGACTGGAGTATTTGCAAATCCAAATATCAATGAAGCTGGTATCGGATTACTTTACGGCAATTCAGATCAAGTTTTTATACAATTGGCAGCTGTTTTAATTGTCTCTGCTTATTCTGCTACAGCAACATTTATTATATATAAAATGATATCTGTACTTTTTGGTTCCGGTAGAGTTTCAGAAGAAGTAGAGTCAGAGGGAATGGATATGGCGTATCACGGTGAGAAAGGGTTTGATATAAGTGAGTAATAAATAATAATTTAGTGTAGGATGATTCTAATTGCCTTAACTATAATGTTTTAGTGGATTCCAATCTTTAATAAGTTTTTTACCAGATTTATCTGCGCCTTCTTCAATTCTAGTACCCATTGAATCGTTCCATCTGTTCAAAAAACCAAATAATGATATTACTCCTAAGATTTCCACTATTTCTCCATCATCCCAATATTTTCTTAATTGATTTGATAGGTTATCATCAACCTGATTAGGAATACTTGATGCGGCTATAGTAAATTCAAATACGACTTTTTCCTTTTTATTAAAGTTCTTACTATTTCTAAATTCCCAAATGTCAGTAAGTTGATTTGTATTTGCTCCGTATCTTTCTGCAGCTCGTATAGTATGAGCACGACAATAATTACAACCACTAACTGTACTTGCAATATATCCAATAAGTCTTTTCATTTTACTTGAAAGTTTACCTTTGTTCTCCATCACTGCCTTATTTAGATTAATAAAAGCATAAGCAATTTTGGGTCTTATAAACATTGTTTTTACACTATTTGGACAAAAACCGAGTGTTTCATCATAAAATCTAATTAGTTCTTTGAGTTCTGGGGACTCTTTCTTCAGAGGTGATACAAGGGGTTTCTTCATATTATTGTTATTTTTACTTGTAAATTATTGTTATGATAAAAAAAATTATTTGTTTTTATTCATTATTTGCATTATTAATTTTTTCATCTTACTCCCAGAAATTTGAGCTTGGATTGAAAGGTGGTGCGAATTTTGCGACACAAAAAATTAGCAACCTAACAAGTATTGAGTCTGTAACTGGATATCACTTAGGAGGATTTTTATATTTTAAGTTACCAATACTATTCGGAATTCAACTTGAAGGACAATACTCAACCCAAGGAAGTGAATTTCAATTTAATCAATTCTTAAATAAAAATAGTTTAAACTATATTAATTTACCATTATTGATCAGAACTGATTTCGGCCCAATAAATTTACATATCGGACCCCAATTTGGTGTTCTTTTAGATGCATTCCAAACTATTAATGGAATTAAGTCAACTATAAAAAATCAGTTTGTTAATAGAGATTTTAGTTTAATTGCAGGAATGGGTTTAAGGCTTCCATCTGGTTTTGGTTTGACTATTAGATACGTAAAAGGTCTTAGTAATATAACTGATTTGAATATACTAAACAGTAATACTAAAAATACAATGTTCCAGATTTCTTTAAAATATTCTATTATTCGAAATGATAGAAAAAAAGAAAAAACTAATGAATGAAGTATTTTTTAGAAAAATAAAAAAGTCAGATATAAAAGAAGTATCCATTTTATTAAATCAGCTAAAAAAAATTGATTTGAGTAAAATCAATTATAAGAATTCATGGGATAAATTTAACTCTAATTCAAGTTCAAACTCTTATGTTGGTGTCTATGAAAATAAAATTGTAGCATATGGAAGCATTGTAATTGAAAATAAGATTAGGGGTGAGGTTGCAGGGCATATTGAAGACATAGTAGTTGATTCAAGAGTAAGGGGCAAAATGTTAGGTGTAAAGTTGGTTAAGGAGTTAGTGAAAATAGGTAAAGAATTAGGTTGTTATCGAATAACATTATTTTGTGATAAAAAACTCATTAAATTTTATGAAAGAAATGGCTTTAAGGTCAATAATGTCATAATGAAAAAGTATTTAAACTAGTAATAAAGAAACAGCTTAAAATAGATATCAAAATAATTTACAAAAATGTTAAAGAAATTTAGAACTATTAATAACTACTCCACGGTGACAGATTTTGCTAAATTTCGAGGTTTGTCAACATCACATCCCCTTAGCACTGCGCAGTAATAAGCTAAAAGTTGGAGAGGAATTTGGTTTATTATTGGGGTAAAATCTTTTGAGGTTGAAGGTACCATAATAGAAAAGTCAAGATAGTCTCTCACGTGCTCATTTTCTCTATCAATTATTCCAATAACAATTGCATTTCTTGATCCTACCTCTCTAATATTACTGATCATTTTATCGTATTCATCACTTTTTGTACATATTGCGATCACTGGCATCTCTTTATCTATTAAAGCTATTGGACCGTGTTTCATTTCAGCTGCTGGATAACCTTCAGCATGTATATATGATATTTCCTTTAATTTAAGTGCTCCTTCAAGTGCAACAGGAAAGTTATTTCCTCTACCTAAAAAAAGTGCATGATTTTTTTTATGAATTTTTTTTGAAATTTTTTTTATATCATTTTTCTGCTCAAGAATATACTTAATTTTTGATGGTATTTTTTCAAGTTCATTGATCATTTTGAGATATTTTTTTTTGGTGATATTTTTTTTTAGGAATGATGCTTTTATTCCTATCATGAAAAATAACATAAGCTGAGATGTAAAAGCTTTTGTACTTGCAACACCAATTTCAGGTCCAGCATGTAAATAACACCCTTCATCTGTTAATCTTGCAATTGATGATCCTACAGCGTTAACAATACCAAGAACAGTTGCACCTTTCTTTTTGGCAATTCTTGTTGCTTCTAAAGTGTCTGCGGTTTCTCCAGACTGAGAGATAACAAAAACAACATCTCCCTTATTAATAATTGGAAATCTGTATCTGAATTCTGATGCATACTCTACTTCAACTGGAATTTTTAAGTATTTTTCAAAAAAATATTCAGCTACAAGTCCAGCATGCCAAGATGTGCCACACCCAATGATTATTATTCTATTAGTATTTAATAAAGTATCAGTATATGCTTGAATTCCGCCTAGAGTTATATTTTTTTCTTTAATTCTACCTAACATGGTTTGCATTAGAGAATCTGGTTGTTCCATAATTTCTTTTAGCATGTATGATTCATAATTGCCTAATTCAACCCTTTGAAGTTCGACATCAACCTCCTTAAATTTTTTTGGAATTTTATTTAGGTTAAAATCGAGAATATCAAATTCTGAACCTTCAATTTTTAGTAGGTGTCCATTATCTAAATAAATTATTTTTTTTGTGTATTCAATTATAGGAGTTGCATCAGAGGCAATAAAAAATTCGTTACCTTTTTTTCCAAATGCTAGAGGACTACCTTTCCTAGCAGCATACATTAGATCTGGATTGTCTCTTTTTATTAATACAATTCCAAATGCACCTTCAAGTTTACTTAATGCATAGGTAAGTCCTTTATCAACACTTTTAGAGTTAATTACACACAATTCAATGAAATTCACTAAAACTTCAGTATCTGTATCTGTGTAAAACTTATAACCTTTTTCTAATAAAATTTTTTTTAGTTCTTTATAATTTTCTATTATACCGTTGTGGACAATTGCAAATTCTTTATTGTATGAAATTATAGGGTGTGCATTAACATCACTTGGTTCACCATGAGTAGCCCATCTAGTATGTCCGATTGAGATCGGAGAATATATTTTTGCTTTTTTAAATTTTTCCTCAGTTTTTTTCACTCTTCCTTTCCATTTAAAAGCTTTTATCATATTGTCATGAATAACTCCAATTCCGCAGCTATCGTATCCTCTGTATTCTAAAAGTTTTAAACCATCAAAAATTATTTTAGATGTTTTATTTTTATCTCCTTTGTATGCAACAATTCCACACATATCTTAAAAACTTTTTTCTCTATAGTTTATATTCTTGAGGTCTAGAAAATATTTATAAAAATTCAATCTTTTTATAAATTCATCATAATCTCTAAATTTTCTTTTAGACCACACAACCTCACTGAGAGCAGTCATTCTAGGTACACACATGTACTCAACCTTTTCAGGTGTTTTTATGTATTCTGTCCATATATTTCCTTGGGCACCCATAATTCTACTTGCTTCATTTAAATCCACACCATCTGGAACTGGCTCATATGAATACACTTTTTCAAGATCAATTAACCCACCAATAGCAATAGGCTCATCTTTTTTGGCCTGGTAGTAGTCGAAGTACATGTGTGATGTTGGAGTCATAATTGCTTTATTTCCAGCTTTAACTGCAGTAATTCCTCCTTCTTCTCCTCTCCATGACATGACAATAGCATTTTCATTAAGGCCACCCTCAATAATTTCATCCCATCCAACTAGTTTTTTACCATTTTCTGATAAAATTTTTTCAACTCTTCCTGTGAAATAGCTTTGAAGGCTGTCAACATCCTCAATTCCTAGGTTTTTCATCAGCTCTTGAATCTCAGATGAATTTTCCCATTGAGTCTTCTTTGCTTCATCTCCACCAATATGAAAGTGTTCTGATGGGAAGATGTCTTTTAACTCTATTATTAAATCTTTAATAAATGAAAATGTTTTTTCTGTTGGTTTAAGAATTTCTTCATGTACTCCCCAAATTCTTTTAACTTCTACTTTTTTTTTACTTGTTCCAAATTCAGGATAAGATGCTATAAGTGCTGATGTGTGACCGGGCATATCGACTTCTGGAATTATTTCAATATATCTCTCAGAAGCATATTGAACTATTTCTTTTATCTCATCTTGCTTGTAAAATCCTCGATGTGGTATTCCATCATACTTTGGATTATTACCAGCGAATCTATAATGCCCTTTTAGTGTTTCAGATCTAATTGATCCAATTTCAGTAAGTTTTGGATATTTTTTTATTTCAATTCTCCAACCTTGATCATCTGTAAGGTGCCAGTGAAATTTATTCATTTTATGCATTGCTATAATATCAATAAATTTTTTTATAAACTTTATTGGCATAAAATGTCTTGATACATCGAGCATCATTCCTCTGTAAGCAAACCTTGGATAGTCCTCGATTATAATTGGCTTTATTCTGTATACGTCAATTTGTTTTTTTTGAACCTCCTCTCTACCATAGAAATGTGCAGTTTCATTTATATTTTTATATCCTTTTGTAGTTAGATTTATTGAATTAAACTGATTTAAAGATAATTCATTCGATTTTGAGATTTTTTGAGTTGGCAAATCCTCATCAAAATCATTAAAATTTTTATTATCACGTTTTTTTTTAGTAAAATAAATTATTTGTTTAAGAGTTTCTATACCATAGAAGAGTCCATTTTCTGTATTAGATTCTACTATTAAATCTTGATCAGGTAGTACTGAAATTTTGTATCCTTCTTTCCCTAATTCATTAATATCATTTTCAACAACTAAATGGATATTGGATTTTTTATTTTTTTTATTTGTACTGATCTCAAAGTTTGTCTCATTATCTATAAATTCTAAAAAGTCTTGAATGTAGTGTTTTGATATGTCTATACCATTTACGGTTAGGGAAGTTTTTTTAGATAGTCTGAATCCGTCTTTTTCACTTTCTGGAAATATAATTTTTTGAGGTTCTGGAAGTATAAAATTTTTCTGACCATATAAATTATAAAATGGCACTGTTGTTATAGAGATTAATACTAACAATATATTGGACAAATTTTTCATGTAGAGCGACAAAATTATTCTTTTCGGTAATTAATACAAAATTATATAGTTTTGTCTTCTAAATATTTCTAATAAACAATAACAAATTTTTAATTATGAAAAAAATTATAAACTTAATACTTGTTGCGGCCTTATTTTATAGTTGTTCACAGCCAGCTGCTGATACTACTGCATTTGACCAAGGTCTTGCAAGTTTTGAAAAAAACAAAGCAATTGCTGATAAGGTATTCAATCTTTTTATTGAAAAAGATTTAGACGGAATGGTTGATATGTATGCTGATGATCTTATTTACTCTCCTGCTAATACTAATGATACTTTAACAAAAGCTGACCTAAGGGAAGCAATGACTGGATGGATGGAAAATTTTGAGGTCTTTACTTTTGACCAAAGACAATATTATCCAGGAGTTGATGAAAATTTTATACCTGATGGTTCAGTCAGATCATACGGTGTGTGGCATGGAACTCATATCTCAGGTGCTAAAACTAAATCAAAGTATTATTCAGTTACTAGATTTAATGATGAAGGTAAGGTAACAACTGCCTTAGAATGGTTTGATGTGGGAGGTGTTTTCGATCAGATTGAAGCTCAGAATTAATAAATAAATATTAAATAAATATAAAAGACAGAATTTATTCTGTCTTTTTTTTTGACTCAATAAGTTACTAAAAAATATGAATGAATTAGTTGTAGAATCTCCAGGTAGAATCAATATGATAGGCGAACACATTGATTATAATGGTGGTACTGTTATGCCAGCAGCAATTGATAAAAAGTTATTAATCTATTTTAAAATCAACAAGTCTTCTTCAACATCAATTGAGTCAATCTATTACAGAGATAAATTTTTAGTTGACTTAAATAATATCAAAAAAAGTAAAATTAGTTGGCATAATTTTATTTTGGGTGTGTTAGATATTTTATTAAAAAAAAAAATAAATATTAAAAATTTTAATTGCGTTATTAATGGAGACCTACCAATTGGTGCGGGAGTAAGCTCATCTTCTGCTCTAGTTTGCGGATTGATTAAAGGTCTAACGACGATAAATAATTACAAACTCAAAGATGGTGAGATGATAGATATAGCACGTGAGGTTGAGTATAATTTTATTGGAGTTAAAGGAGGTATTATGGACCAATTCACCATAATAAATGGCAGGAAGAATAATTTAATTTTATTAGATTGTAAATCAAATAAACATAAGTATGTTAATGCAAAATTTGATCCTTTTAAAATTTTGCTTATTAATACAAATGTTAAGCATAATCTTCAAGAATCTTCATATAATCAAAGGGTGGATCAATGTAATGAAGCACTTCAACATTTAAATAAAAAAGAAAATAAATTTAAATTTTTAGTAGACGTACCTCGTGATATACTAAGAATTAATAAAAAAAATATTGATGAGAAGGTTTTCAAGCGGGCATTATTTGTAATTGAGGAACAAATAAGAGTTAATCATGCCTACAAATCTTTAGTAAGTGGTGATCTTGAATATTTTGGAAAATTAATATACGAATCTCATTTTGGTTTAAAAAATTTATACGAGGTAAGTTGTAAAGAGCTTGATTTTCTTGTTGATTTTTCAGTAAATAAGGAGTATATAATTGGATCAAGAATGATGGGTGGAGGATTTGGGGGATGTGTCTTAAATATCATAGATAAAAATTATATTGATGATTACATAAGAGAAATTTCAGATGTTTATAAAAATACTTTCTCATTTGATCTTAAGTCAGATATAGTTGAGATTTCAGATGGAATAAAAATTAAAAAAGTTGGATAAAAAAATTCTTGTCACAGGTGGTTTAGGGTATATAGGTTCTCATACTTGTATAGAACTCATTAATAATGGCTTTAACGTTTCTATAATAGATAACTTAGTAAACTCTGAGATAACTTCTTTAAAAAGTATCGAAAAGATAACAGGGGTAAAAATAAATTTTTATATGGTTGATCTTACCGATTACAATAAAATGAAAAATAAATTAGAAAATGAAAATTTTGATATTGTAATCCACTTTGCTGCTTTAAAGTCTGTAAGTGAATCGATAAACTTTCCAGAGAAGTATATGGATAATAATATTGGGTCACTTAAAAATATTCTAAAATTTATGGAATATAAAAATATTAAAAAACTACTTTTTTCATCTTCTTGTACTGTTTATGGTAAACCAGACTCTCTTCCGGTAACAGAGGAATCCATATTTAAAAAACCTGAATCACCATACGCTGAAACAAAACAAATATCTGAAAAATTAATTGATGAGTTTTCAAATAAATTTAAACAAAACTCTATTAGCCTAAGGTACTTTAACCCTGTTGGTGCACATGATTCCGGTTTAATTGGTGAAAAACCTAAAGGGAAACCAGAAAATTTAGTTCCATATATTTCCGAAACCGCAATTGGACTCAGAAAATCTTTGAGTGTATTTGGTTCAGATTATAAAACAAAAGATGGAACTCCAGTCAGAGATTATATACATATTGTTGATCTTGCAAATGCACATCTTGCAGCCGTAATTCGTTTAACTAATTATAAATCAAAAAAATATTATGAAGTTTTCAATATTGGTACAGGAAAAGGTTATTCGGTATTAGAGGTAATAAATGCATTTAAAAAAGTTAATAAAGTAGATATTAATTATAAAATAGTTGGAAGGAGAAAAGGGGATATAGATATAATTTTTTCGGATAATACACTATCTAGGAAAACTCTAAATTGGAAGCCAAAAAAAACTATTGAGGATATGGTGGAGTCATCATGGAGATGGCAAAAAAATATTAATCGATAAATTATTTTGATTTATGGAAACTCGTTAAGGATATTTTTTTCTATAGAATGCCTTTTAGATTTTCGATAGAGTAGTCAATACTAATAGTCTCTCTAAATCCATAGACTTTAACTTCTAAATCTCCTAAAAATTTTAAATTAGGATTCTCTCCCGTTAGTAATAGAGATATTCCTCTTTGATTTAGAAAACTCTCTAAATTTTTTATATTAATATCTCCAACAATATTAATTTCTGATTCAATGTTCCCTTTAATTTCCCTTTGCTTTTCATCTTGAATTTTTACTAATTGTATTCCATCAAGAAATATTTCCAAATTTATTTTAGTTAAAATAATTTTTACTTTGTTAGGATTGTTTAATACCAAGTCAGAAGATATTTGTAATTTATTATCTGACAAATTATCAATTTTAATATTTTTAAATTCTCTAAACTCTACAGGTTCAATGGGCTTACACCCAATCAATATAACAAAAAAAAATGCCAGGTATTTTTTCATCTTCAAAAGATATACATTTACAATTGTATACATAAAAATACTATGAATGAATTTCTTTCTGAAGCTATTGGAACTTTTATATTAATTCTTTTTGGTCTTGGTGTTAATACCGGGTCTTCCTTAAGTAATAATTTTTCAAATAAAATTAGTAATAGTTGGGTTATGGGATCATTTGGTTGGCTTTTAGCTGTTACACTAGGAGTATATGCGGCTAAGTTCAGTGTAGCTCATATAAATCCTGCTGTAATTATTGGATTATTGACGTCGGGGGAAATATCATCAAATCAAGCTTTTTAAGATGAAAAAATATAATGTTTTTGGTATTGGAAATGCCCTTGTAGACTGTGTTTATATGGTTAACGATAAATTTCTTGATGATAACAACATAGAAAAAGGATTAATGACATTAGTTGACGAGGAGAAACAGAAGTCAATTATTGAAAAAATTAAAAACTTTGATTCTGTTATTCAATCTGGTGGATCCGTTACTAATTCAGTTTATACTTTATCACAACTAGGAGGATCTGGTTATGTCTCAGTTTTAGTTGCTGAAGACGAATTTGGAAAAATTTATTTGAGTGATCTTAAAAATAGTAATGTATCAACTGGTGGATCAAAGTTTACTACTGGAGATGGAATGACAGGATCTTGTTTAGTTTTAACAACACCAGATGCTGAGAGAACAATGAATACCTGTCTATCAATTTCATCAAATTTTTCGATTAAAAATATTAATCTGGTTGATTTAAAAAATTCAGAATATTTATATATAGAAGGATATCTTGTAACTTCAGATGTTGCAATGGAGGCTGTCTATAAGTCTATTGAATTTTCTGTTAAAAATGATGTTAAGATTGCTCTTACATTTTCAGATTTAGCTATGGTAAAATATTTTAAGGATAATTTTAAATCAATCCTGAATAGAAAGGTTGACTTATTATTTTGTAATGAAGATGAGGCTAAAACTTTTTCAGAATCTAATTCACTTAATGACTCAATAAAATATTTAGGTAAACTAAGTTCGACTCTTGTTGTAACCTTAGGTAAGAAAGGTTCATTAATATATAATAATGGAAAAAAAATTAAAATAGATCCTTATCCAATAAAAGCTGTAGATACTGTAGGAGCTGGTGATACATTTGCTGGTGCTTTTTTGTATGGTATTACTAATGGATTATCACTTAAAAAATCTGGTGATTTAGCCTCATTATTATCATCTAAAGTTGTTTCAAAAATAGGACCAAGGTTAGAAAAAGATGATATAGTTTCTAATAAAAATTTTTTTAAATAATTTAATATTAAACTAATTATCTTTGTTAAATAAAGAATCAAAATTATGAAAAGAACATTTCAACCATCAAAGAGAAAAAGAGCAAATAAACATGGTTTCAGAAAAAGAATGGAAACTTCTAATGGTAAAGATGTTATTGCAAGAAGAAGAGCAAAAGGTAGAAAAAAACTTACAGTATCGGACGAGAAAAAACATAAAAAATAAAACAATTTCTTGTTAGATATGATATCTAAGAGCCAATACAGTTTTTCAAAGGCTGAGAGGATAACAAATAAGATTATAATACAAAAATTATTTGAGGAGGGGGATAAGATTAATTCTAAAAATTTTGATTTAAGAATTTTGTCTGGTTTTGAAAATAATTTTAACCAAATCTTAATTACAGTTTCTAAAAATAAAATTAAGAGTGCAGTAAAAAGAAATCTAATCAAAAGAAGAATAAGAGAATCATACAGATTAAATAAAAATTTAGTTGATAAAAGAGGCCTCTACATTGCGATTATCTATTCTACGTCAAAAATATTAGACTTTGAAGATGTTAATTTATCTTTAATTCGTACATTAAAAAAAATTAACTAAAATGGTTAAAATATTGTGTGCTGATACTACATCAGACTTATGTTCGGTATCTCTTTTTGAAGATGGCATTAATATCGGAAACGAATCTTCATCCAAGGAAAGATCTCATTCAAAATTATTAATAAAATTGGTTGATGACTTAATGAAGAAATCAAAAACAACAATAAAAGACATTGACTGTTTTTCTATTTCTATGGGTCCTGGATCCTACACAGGTCTTAGAATAGGCGTGTCAACATTCAAAGGACTAAGCTTTTCACTAAAAAAACCATTAATTGGAATTAACACTTTGGATATTATGACAGAATCAGTCATAAACCTAATTGATGATAATAAATTTTATTTATGTCCAATGATAGATGCAAGGAGGATGGAAGTTTTTACAAAAATGTTTGATCAGGATCTAAAAATAATAATTGATGATCAAGCGATGATACTAGATGATAGATCTTTTTCAAAATACATTAATGAAAAGATATTTTTTTTTGGAAGTGGTGCGAAAAAATTTATTGAATCGTTGGATGTTCCAAATTTTCAGTTAATTGATGAAATTAATCCAAGTTCAAGATTTATGGGTAAAATATCATTGAATAAATATAAATCTAAAGATTTTCAAGATGTTATGTATTTTGAGCCGTACTATATAAAAGATTTTCATTTAATTAAAAAAAAAGATAGATGGGTGAGATCGTAAATAAAGTCAAAAGATTAGACGTAATAACAATTGACGTTAAGGATTTTTATTTTGAAGGCAAAAGAGAACAGATTGATCTATCAGATCTTCTAGAAGATGGCATTTTAATGGAGAAAAAATTTAGAGAAAAATTAAAGAATTTTGATTGGTCTATATATAATGATAAATATGTTAATGTATTTGTAAATAAAGGACTTATAATACCTTCGTGGGCTTTTTTATTGATTTCATATTATTTAAGTCAATTTTCTAAAGACCATGTTATAGGAAGTTCAAGAAGTTTAGAGGAGAAATTGTATAATATTTCTTTGAATGGAATGAATTTAAATGATTTTAAAAATAAAAAAGTTATAGTTAAAGGATGCTCCAATATACCTCATATAGAATACGTATATAATGAATTAACAAAAAGACTTTCAAATACTGTTCTCAGTTTAATGTATGGTGAACCATGTAGTAGAGTGCCAATATTTAAAAAAGGCCTTAAATAGTATTTTTAAGCATATATTTTGTAAAAAAATCTTTTGTCTAAATATATTTTTATTTCTTGGTGGTTATATAAATAATATCTAATTTTGCAAGCGCTTCTTATGGAAGCTTTTTTATTGGGATATTATCCGACTATTCAGATTTATCTGAAAACGTTCTTTGAACTATTGTAATGACAACATACCACTTGAAAGAACTTTTGTTTTTTCCAAGAGCAGCCAGTTTTAAACACATTTAAGATTATATTACTATGGAGAGTTTGATCCTGGCTCAGGAAGAACGCTAGCGGCAGGCCTTATACATGCAAGTCGAGGGGCAGCATTTACTTCGGTAAATGGCGACCGGCGCACGGGTGAGTAACGCGTATGCAACCTACCTTTAACTGGGGCATAGCTCGAGGAAACTCGAATTAATTCCCCATGGTACAATACATTATCGCATGATATAATTGTTAAAGATTTATCGGTTAAAGATGGGCATGCGTCTGATTAGCTTGTTGGTAAGGTAACGGCTTACCAAGGCAACGATCAGTAGGGGGTCTGAGAGGATGATCCCCCACACTGGTACTGAGACACGGACCAGACGTCTACGGACGGCAGCAGTAAGGAATATTGGGCAATGGGCGCAAGCCTGACCCAGCCATGCCGCGTGCAGGATGACGACCCTATGGGTTGTAAACTGCTTTTATATAGGAAGAAAATACTCTTGCGAGAGGATCTGACGGTACTATATGAATAAGGACCGGCTAACTCCGTGCCAGCAGCCGCGGTAATACGGAGGGTTCAAGCGTTTTCCGGATTTATTGGGTTTAAAGGGTGCGTAGGTGGTTTATTAAGTCAGTGGTGAAATCCTGCAGCTCAACTGTAGAACTGCCATTGATACTGGTAAACTTGAGTTTGGTTTAGGTAAGCGGAATTTATGATGTAGCGGTGAAATGCATAGATATCATAAGGAACACCAATAGCGAAGGCAGCTTACTGGACCATAACTGACACTGAGGCACGAAAGCGTGGGTAGCGAACAGGATTAGATACCCTGGTAGTCCACGCCGTAAACGATGCTCACTCGATGTTAGCGATATACTGTTAGCGTCCAAGCTAAAGCGTTAAGTGAGCCACCTGGGGAGTACGCCGGCAACGGTGAAACTCAAAGGAATTGACGGGGGTCCGCACAAGCGGTGGAGCATGTGGTTTAATTCGATAATACGCGAGGAACCTTACCTAGGCTAGAATGCGAGTGACATCCAGAGAGATCTGGAGTTCTTCGGACACAAAGCAAGGTGCTGCATGGTTGTCGTCAGCTCGTGCCGTGAGGTGTTGGGTTAAGTCCCGCAACGAGCGCAACCCCTGTTTTTAGTTGCCAGCAAGTAATGTTGGGGACTCTAGAAAGACTGCCTGCGTAAGCAGAGAGGAAGGAGGGGACGACGTCAAATCAGCATGGCCCTTATGCCTAGGGCTACACACGTGCTACAATGGCGTATACAAAGGGTAGCAAGCCAGCGATGGTTAGCCAATCTCTAAAAGTACGTCTCAGTTCGGATTGAAGTCTGCAACTCGACTTCATGAAGCTGGAATCGCTAGTAATCGTGTATCAGCAATGACACGGTGAATACGTTCCCGGACCTTGTACACACCGCCCGTCAAGCCATGGAAGTTGGATATACCTGAAGATGGTTGCTTTAAGGCGCTGTTTAGGGTAGAGCTAGCAACTGGGGCTAAGTCGTAACAAGGTAGCCGTACCGGAAGGTGTGGCTGGAATACCTCTTTTCTAGAGACTTGACTGTTCTGTGGTTTGTTGTCATTCAAAAGTTCTGTTAAAGTTATTTAACAGCTTTTTTTATCAAAGCCGGGGCTTGTAGCTCAGGTGGTTAGAGCGCTACACTGATAATGTAGAGGTCCGTGGTTCGAGTCCACGCAAGCCCACTTGTGGTCTTTGCGTCATTTATTTTGACTGATGACTAGAATTTCATGGGGGATTAGCTCAGCTGGCTAGAGCGCCTGCCTTGCACGCAGGAGGTCATCGGTTCGACTCCGATATCCTCCACATAAAAAGCTTTTAAGTTACTTTAGCTAGCAACTTTTTGTTGCTCTAAACTGCACGTGAATGTACTTTTATGTTATAGCCGTATCATATTGGTCTTTCACTATTAGGCAGTTGAAAGTTCTTTGACATATTGTGATAATGTAGATTTTATTAATATTAAAACACCGAGCACTATTTTTAATAGTACTCATACGTTTTCGATTTATTTAATTATAAATCATAAAGGAAGTATGTAAGAGCGCAGGGGGGATGCCTTGGCTCTCAGAGGCGATGAAGGACGTGATAAGCTGCGATAAGCTACGGGTATCGGCACATACGATTTGATCCGTAGATTTCCGAATGGGGAAACCCATCTAATTGAAGATTAGATAATTCAAACTTGTTTGAATGGCAAACCTGGTGAACTGAAACATCTAAGTAACCAGAGGAAGAGAAAACAATAGTGATTTCCTTAGTAGTGGCGAGCGAAAAGGAATCAGCCTAAACCTAAAATGTTTCGGCATTTTAGGGGTTGTAGGACCACAATATCTGATATAAAATGAACAAGAATTTTTTTGGAAAATTAAGCCATAGATGGTGAAAGCCCAGTATTGGTAAGTTTTGTTGAAGTAGTGGTATCCTGAGTAGGACGGAACAGGTGAAATTCCGTTTGAATCTGCCGGCACCATCCGGTAAGGCTAAATACGACTGAGAGACCGATAGTGAACTAGTACCGTGAGGGAAAGGTGAAAAGTACCCTGAATAAGGGGGTGAAATAGTACCTGAAACCTTGCGCTTACAAGCGGTCGGAGGTTCTTCGTGAACTGACGGCGTGCCTTTTGCATAATGAGCCTACGAGTTACTCTTCACTGGCAAGGTTAAAAGTTTTTGATTTGGAGCCGGAGCGAAAGCGAGTCTTAACAGGGCGTATAGTCAGTGGAGGTAGACGCGAAACCTAGTGATCTACCCATGGTCAGGGTGAATTTGTGGTAAAACATAATGGAGGCCCGAACCAGTATACGTTGAAAAGTATTTGGATGAACTGTGGGTAGGGGTGAAAGGCCAATCAAACTAGGAGATAGCTCGTACTCCCCGAAATGCTTTTAGGAGCAGCGTGAATTAATAATCTGACAGAGGTAGAGCTACCGATTGGACTAGGGGGAGTCAAATCCTACCAAATCCAGACGAACTCCGAATGCTGTTAGATGTTTATTTGCAGTGAGGGCATGGGTGCTAAGGTCCATGTCCAAGAGGGAAACAACCCGGATCTTCAGCTAAGGTCCCTAAATCTATACTAAGTTGATCTAAGGTAGTTCAGTTACTCAGACAGCCAGGATGTTGGCTTGGAAGCAGCCATTCATTTAAAGAGTGCGTAACAGCTCACTGGTCGAGCGACAGAGCATCAATGATAATCGGGCATAAAGTATAGTACCGAAGCTAAGAACTCTTCGGAGTGGTAGGGGAGCATTCTATTTGCATCGAAGAAAAACTGTAAGGTTTTTTGGAGCGTATAGAATAGAAAATGTAGGCATAAGTAACGATAATGCAGGTGAGAAACCTGCACACCGAAAGACTAAGGTTTCCTGAACAACGCTAATCGGTTCAGGGTTAGTCGGGGCCTAAGGCAAACCCGAAAGGGGTAGTCGATGGACAATCGGTTAATATTCCGATACTACCTTTATCAGTGATGGAGTGACGAAGTAGTGAAAGATCCGCGTACTGACGGAATAGTACGTTAAAGCGAGTAGGTATAAGTTTTGTTGGCAAATCCGCAAGGCTTGCTGAACGTGATAGTACCACAAACCTTCGGGAGAGTGGATAGTGATCCTAATCAGACTTCCAAGAAAAACTTCTAAACTTATGATAAAGGTACCCGTACCGTAAACCGACACAGGTAGTCGAGGAGAGAATCCTAAGGTGCTCGAGTGATTCATGGCCAAGGAACTAGGCAAAATAGTCCTGTAACTTCGGGAGAAAGGACGCCTCCCTCTTCGGAGGAGGCCGCAGTGAATAGGCCCAGGCGACTGTTTATCAAAAACACATGGCATTGCAAATTCGAAAGAAAAAGTATAATGCCTGACACCTGCCCGGTGCTGGAAGGTTAAGGAGAGATGTTAGAAATTTATTTCAAAGCATTGAACTGAAGCCCCAGTAAACGGCGGCCGTAACTATAACGGTCCTAAGGTAGCGAAATTCCTTGTCGGGTAAGTTCCGACCTGCACGAATGGTGTAACGATCTGGGCACTGTCTCAGCCATGAGCTCGGTGAAATTGTAGTAGCGGTGAAGATGCCGCTTAATCGCAACGGGACGGAAAGACCCCGTGAACCTTTACTACAGCTTTGTATTGATATTGGGTAAATAATGTGTAGGATAGGTGGGAGACTTTGATCCTGCGTCGCTAGGCGTAGGTTAGTCGTTGGTGAAATACCACCCTTTATTTATCTGATATCTAACCCATTTATGGGGACATTGCATGGTGGGTAGTTTGACTGGGGTGGTCGCCTCCAAAAGAGTAACGGAGGCTTTCAAAGGTTCCCTCAGTACGTTTGGTAATCGTACGTAGAGTGCAATAGCATAAGGGAGCTTGACTGTGAGGCCTACAAGCCGATCAGGTAGGAAACTAGGATATAGTGATCCGGCGGTTCCGCATGGAAGGGCCGTCGCTCAAAGGATAAAAGGTACTCCGGGGATAACAGGCTGATCTCCCCCAAGAGCTCACATCGACGGGGAGGTTTGGCACCTCGATGTCGGCTCGTCACATCCTGGGGCTGGAGAAGGTCCCAAGGGTTGGGCTGTTCGCCCATTAAAGTGGCACGCGAGCTGGGTTCAGAACGTCGTGAGACAGTTCGGTCCCTATCTGTTGTGATCGTTAGAAGCTTGAGAGAACCTGACTCTAGTACGAGAGGACCGAGTTGGACAAACCTCTAGTGTACCGGTTGTAGTGCCAACTGCACCGCCGGGTAGCTACGTTTGGAAGAGATAAGCGCTGAAAGCATCTAAGTGCGAAGCTCCACTCAAGATGAGGCTTCTTTTAAGGGACGTTCAAGACTAGGACGTTGATAGGCTGCAGGTGTAAAGACAGAAATGTCAAAGCTGAGCAGTACTAATTACCCGTAACTTCTTTTACGTTAAGTGTTTTAAGATTTAAATTCTACATTATTCGCACTATGTTACGATATTAAGATTTTATGGTGACTATAGCATTGGGGTCCACCTCTTCCCATTCCGAACAGAGAAGTTAAGCCCTTTAGCGCCGATGGTACTACTATAACAGGTGGGAGAGTAGGTCGTTGCCAGACTTTATTTTTGGAAAGCCTCTTTCATAGAGGCTTTTTTTTTACTATAATTATCTGATGTCAATAAACCAAATAGAAAATTTATTAATTGCAGAAAAGAAGGCAGCCAATTTATTCAAAGAAATTGAAAAAAGAGGATTAATTATTCCTGGAAAATATGAAAGAGATTTAAATTCAGAAATTTTTGATTTAGCTTATGAACTGTATGGTATTAAAAAGTATTGGCATAAAAGAATTGTAAGATCTGGAGTTAACACCTTGAAACCTTATAACTCAAGTCCTAAAAATTTAATTATTGGAGATGATGACATATTATTCATTGACTTTGGACCAATATTTGATGAATGGGAAGCAGATTTTGGGAGAACCTATGTAATAGGAAATGATAAGTATAAATTTAAGCTTAAAAAAGATATTGAATCCGGATGGAACGATTGTAAAAAATTTTTTGAATCGCAATCTAAAATTTCAGGAGCTGAGTTATATAATTATGCTGTAAAATCAGCTAAGAAATATGGTTGGGAGTTTGGAGGTGAGATTGCAGGCCATTTAATAGGCCATTTCCCACATGAAAGGTTAGATAATGAGGATAAGAGGAACTATGTACACCCTCAAAATCATGTGGATATGTATGATCCTGACAAAGCCGGCAATAGACGTGATTGGATACTAGAAATCCATTATATAGATAAATCAAAAAAGATAGGAGGTTTTTTTGAACAACTTCTTACAGTATGATTATCTTATCTATAAAATTAACTTCCCTTATTTGATTTTCCTGTGCCCTTAGGTTTGTTATCAGCAATGCTTTCTCTCATTTCAGTATCAGCCTGTATATTTTGGAACTTATAATAATCCAGTATACCTAGATTACCTTCTTTGAATGCACCAGCCATAGCTTTTGGAACTTCAGCTTCTGCAAGTATAACCTTAGCTCTTGCTTCTTGGGCTTTAGCAATCATTTCCTGTTCAGCTGCCACAGCCATAGCTCTTCTTTCTTCTGCTTTTGCTTCAGCAACTTTAAGGTCTGCTTCAGCTTGGTCTGTTTGAAGAATTGCACCGATATTTTTACCTATATCTATGTCAGCAATATCAATTGATAAAATTTCGTATGCTGTTCCAGCATCGAGTCCTCTCTCAAGGACGAGTTTTGATATTCTATCAGGATTTTCAAGAACTTCTTTGTGTGACGATGAGGAACCAATAGATGATACTATACCTTCTCCAACCCTTGCGAGTATTGTTTCTTCACCTGCTCCACCAACCAACTGTGAAATGTTAGCCCTCACTGTAACTCTTGCTTTTGCAATTAATTGTATACCATCAGCAGCAACTGCAGCAACACTTGGTGTGTTTATAACTTTTGGTGTAACAGACATTGTTACTGCTTCAAATACATCTCTACCAGCTAAATCTATTGCAGTAGCTTGTTTGAATGTTAATTCAATATTTGCTTTCTCTGCAGAAATTAATGCAGTTATTACTTGTGGAACGTTACCACCAGCTAAGTAATGTGTTTCAAGATCTGGAGCCTTTAAAACTCTAGCAGTTGATTCAACATCATCTTTTATTGCAAGTCCAGCCTTAGTTGCTGTGATCAGAGAATTTACAACGACTGAGGGAGGAACTCTCCTGACTCTCATAAAAACAAGTTCTAGTAAACCTGTTTTAACTCCAGAAAATTGGGCAGTGATCCATAAATTTACAGGAACAAAGTAAAGGAATATGAAAACTAATATTGTTATACCGAGT
The DNA here is from genome assembly GCA_902633975.1 of uncultured Marinoscillum sp. Lineage (GTDB taxonomy): Bacteria > Bacteroidota > Bacteroidia > Cytophagales > MED-G16 > MED-G16. The sequence continues at coordinate 34,186 of CACPHX010000004.1, read as the reverse complement.
ATGAGAAGAGCTGTAAGTAACATTTTTTTATTATATTTTTTTTACTAAAATTTTATCTTGCAAGATATCGATAATTTTTATTTTTTTGTTCTCATCAATATAGTTTTCTACAGATTTTATTTCATATATTTTATCTTCAAATTTTCCTTTCCCGTAGGGTTTAAGAACAGATTTTGATTTGCCGATATCACCAATTTTTATTTTGTCGTATGTATTCTTTGATACTTTCGTAGTGTGTATTTTTTCCAAAGATACTTTTTTCCATGTTTTGGATTTTAGAGAGTAAATAATAATACTTAATACCAAAATTGAGGACCCTATCATGTAGTATATTATTAAATCTGGACCAAAGTATTGAAAAAAAAGATAATTAGAAGAGATTATACTTATTATGCCGAAGATTCCAAAAATTGTGGTTCCTGGTATAAATAATATTTCAATTATTAATAAAACCAATCCAATTAATATTAAGAAAAAAATTACGAGTCCTTCCATTTTATTTAATATGCTTTTCCAAATACAACCATTCTTTCAGAATCTTTTCCAGTAACGATGCATTTCCCCCTTTCCCCATTATTGTCTATTGGAATACACCTAATAGTTGCTTTTGTATCATTTTTAATTTTTTCTTCTGTTTCTTCAGATCCATCCCAATGAGCATATACAAATCCATTATCATTTTTAATTATTTTTTTAAATTCTTCATATGAATTAGCAGTCTTTGTGTTTTTATCTCTGAACTTTTTTGCTTTTTCAAAAAGATTATTTTGAATATCAAAAAGCATATTTTCTATAATTTTATCTAATTTATTTTCTTTAATAATCTCTTTTTTAAATTCGTCTCTTCTAGCTATTTCAACTGTATTATTTTCAATATCTTTTGGACCAATTACGATTCTTATAGGAACTCCTTTCATCTCATATTCTGAAAATTTCCATCCAGGCTTATGATTTTCTCTAGAATCTATTTCAGATCTAATATTATTTGCTTTAAGCTTTTTATTTATATCTTTCGCTTTTTCAAGACATTTTTTGTAGTCTTCTTTTGAATTAAAAATAGGTATAATAATAACTTGATTTGGAGCCAGATTAGGAGGTAAAACCAAACCTTTATCGTCAGAGTGTGACATTATTAAAGCTCCAATCAGTCTTGTTGAAACTCCCCACGAAGTGCCCCACACAAATTCATTTTTTCCTTCTTTTGTCGCAAATTTTACATCAAAAGCTTTCGCAAAGTTTTGACCAAGAAAATGTGATGTTCCTGCCTGCAGTGCTTTACCGTCTTGCATCAATGCTTCGACACAATAAGTTTCAACTGCTCCTGCAAATTTTTCGTTTTCAGATTTCATTCCTTTTAACACAGGGACTGCCATTGTTTCTTCTAGAAATTTTGCATAAATATCTAAAATTTTTAATGTTTCATCCTCAGCTTCTTTTTTTGTCTCGTGGGCAGTGTGTCCTTCTTGCCAAAGAAATTCTGAAGTTCTAAGAAATAGTCTTGTTCTCATTTCCCACCTTACAACATTAGCCCATTGGTTAACAAGAAGTGGAAGGTCTCTGTAAGATTGTATCCAATTCTTGTAAGTGTTCCATATAACTGTCTCAGAGGTTGGCCTTATAATTAATTCTTCCTCTAATTTTGCTTTTGGATCAACTACTACACCACCTGACTCTTCATCTGATTTTAATCTGTAATGAGTAACTACTGCACATTCTTTTGCAAAGCCCTCGATATGATCAGCCTCTCTACTTAGGTAAGACTTTGGAATAAAAAGTGGGAAATATGCATTTTTATGTCCACTTTCTTTGAACATCTGATCAAGCGTACTTTGCATTTTTTCCCAAATAGAAAAGCCGTATGGTTTTATAACCATACATCCTCTTACAGAAGAATTTTCAGCTAAATCTGCTTTTTTTACTAAATCGTTATACCAAGCTGAAAAATCACTAGATCTTTGAGGTAATCCCTTACTCATAACTAATTTTTATGCAATTTTAATCTTTAAGGTATTATTGAAATAATAAAATTACCTTTTTTCGTTTTAATAATATAAATTAGTGGATAATAATTAGTTTTTATGAAAGTATTTTATTTATATATTATTCTTTTTAAAATCACTTTTTTAGTTTCTGCACAAGAGATTGATGATATGTATTTTACAAGTTCTGATAGAATAAATAATAAAAAGTTATCAAAAAAAGTTAGTCCTGCAGAAATTATATTATCTAAATACAAAAAAGGAAACACCACTATCAATAATTTAAATAAAATTGATAATTCAGTACTTGAAAAGTATAGGTCAAACAATTTAGATGAAAATGATGATTACACAACTATCGATGAAAAGAGTAAATTAAAATATGATCGAGAAAAATTATATGTGAGCTCTAACGTTCTTAATAACACACTAGGATTTTTTATACAGTCACCAATAATTCCGTATTATTATGTTCACTCTGATCCGTTTAATCTTATAGATCCTTATAGTTTTTTTAATAACAACCTTACATCTTTTGAATTAATGGTCTTATCTAATGATCCAAATTTATTGAGAGGCTATGCATCCTTAAATCCTATGCTCTTTTATTCTGATCCATACTTATCATATATTGGGAATAAATTATCACCTGCTCTATCGAATTTGCATTTTTCAAGTTTTAACAGTTTTGGTATTGGATGTTCTTTAAATAAACATGGAACATGGATGTATACAAATAACGGAACTGGAGGTGGACTTGGACATTTATTATCCAATAGACATCTATACGCAAATAGTATTATTTCAGTTGTTGAGAAAAAGGGTACAACTGGTCCTAGATCTGGAAGACAATCTTCTCTTAATGGTGAGAATATTGTAAAACCAAATTATTATTCAAGAAGACAATCTGGGTTATCAAATTTATTAGGTGATAATGAATTTAACGAAAGTAAGAACCTAATAAACAACAACCTAACTCAAAATACTGTTTTTAGAAATAATTCTATTTCCAGTGATATTAATTCAACTCTCTCTTCAAGATCAAATAGGAGTGAAACTTTAAGTAGTCAAAATAGAAGATCAATGGTAAACACAAGATCATCGAACGATAAAATTAGAGGAATCATGGAATTTTCTAACTCATCAAGAAATTCATTTAGGGAATCTTTTGGCAATCAGTCTTTTCTTAATTCTGATAATGGCAGAAGGTCAGGTTATTCGGCACCACCGGTTAGTTACAATCCAGCAAGAGGTATGACTTCACCTTCCAGATCAACTGGATTCGGAGGTAATTCTAATTCAGGGGGGTCCAGTTCGTTTGGTGGTTATAGTGGAGGATCATCGTTTGGTGGATCATCTTCAGGTGGTTCAAGTGGAGGAGTAATTAGTGGTGGTAGCAGTGGTGGATCCTCAAGAGGTGGAGGCAGGAATTAATATTTTTTTTAATTACTCTTTGTGTTGAAATTCTTATCATTATTATCCATTATTATAATTATTGATTTCCGATTATATGCCCAACACGGATATTCTAAAGATGTAATTAAATTTAGTCATAATATAAAAGGAGGATCAGCAAGGTTACAGGCTATTGGAGGTGGATCTGTGTCTTTAGGGGGGGATGTAAGTTCTATTTCTCAAAATCCAGCTGGTCTAGGTTTTGTCAACAGAAAACTTTTTTCTTTGAGTTATGGGTTTATGGGTAACAAATCAACCTCAAATTATTTAGGTGAAACTCTCAACATAAATAATAATTTTAATGATGTTGAAAATATTTCTGTGATTCTTCCAATAAAAAAAAGGAATAACTATTATAATGCCGGTATATCTAAGTGTCCTGATTGCTCAAAATTTAATATAGGAGTGTCATATTCTAAGATAAAGAGTTTTGATGATAGAAAAATATATAATGCATACAATGACTTTAATTCTATTATAGATTATTTCTTAGCTGAAGCTCAAGGTATCCCTTTAAATCGTTTAGCAAGTGTTACAAAAATTTCGGATATTGCCTTGTTACAGGAAGCTTACGATCATTATTTAATAAATCCAGATTACGAATTACCAGGATCTTATTATTCATTTGTCGGCGGTTTCCCATTTCAGAAGGAGGAGATAATTACTACAGGGCATATTGATAAAATATCAATATCATCGGGTTCAAATATAAGAGATAGAATTTTTCTTGGTTTTGGAGTTAATTTTTATTCAATAAATTATAAAGAAAACAGGATATATAATGAAAACAGCTATGAAATATTGGATAATTCAGATCAATGGATATTAGAGAGAATTTTAGATTATTTAACCCTCAAAGATGTTTTAAGAATTTCTGGAAATGGCTCTTCAATTTCAGCTGGTATAATAATAAAACCAACTAACTATTTAAATATTGGAATTAATTATGAAAGTAAATCATCAATCAAACTTGAAGAGGAATCATATAGTGAATTGGAAACAAAATATTTTGATTACTATTTTCAACCAGAAGATACAACGTTAAGAAATGTTATATCTGGAACTGGTAGTAACTATTCAAAATATAGTTATAAATCACCATCAAAACTTACATTTGGCACTTCATATTTTTATAAAAAACTTGGATTTATATCAGTAGACATTGACTTAATTGATTATTCTTCAGCAAGTATTCAGTCATATGATTTTAATGATTTTGCAGAAAATCAAGATATTGTAAGAATTTACAAATCACTTGCTTTAAATTATAGAATAGGATTAGAAGGCAGACTTAGAAATTTTTATCTGAGATTGGGTTATAATTTTTTAAATGATCCTGAAAAAGAAATAATCAATTTTGAACCAAGCAATTCAATTCATACTAAAAGCTTAGGTATTGGATTTTTGACTAATACGTTATCAATTGATTTAACATATTTAAAATATAAAAATAAATCACAGGTTAGCCCATACATATTATCCTTTGATCAACCAATTGCTGAATTTTCTTCAAATTACAATAAATTAATTCTTTCTCTTTGTATAAGAATTAATAATTGATAGAACTTTTTCTTTGAATTCTTTTTTTAAATGATATTTAGATTTAGAATAGGATTCGATTCTATCCAAATACATTTCAGATAATTTTAAATCTAAAGATTTTACTCCCTTAAAGATTGGTCTTTTATCATTTCTTAATATTCTTTCCTTCAATATTTCTCTATCTGTATCTATAAATATTGATATTCCTGTCTTATTAATTAATGAAATATTATTATTGAAATGTGGTGTTCCTCCACCAGTTGCCATTATAAATTCATCATACTTTTTGATAATTTCAGATAAAATTGACGTTTCCATTTTTCTAAAGAAAACCTCTCCTTTTTCATTAAAAATATCAATAATTTTCATTTGAAGAAAGTTTTCAATTTCATCATCAAGATCTATAAATTTTAAATTAAGTTTATTAGAAATATGTTTACCAAGTCTTGATTTACCTGAGGCGGGCATACCAATAAGGAAAAATTTTTTCATTACCTAGCAACATTAACTTTTTGAAGGATTTCTTGAGCATCTGGAAAATTATTGTGATGCCATTTCCCCTTCACTGTACCATTTCTCATTAGAAAAAAGCCTGGATTAGATCTTATCATTGTTTTTAACACTGTTGCATCCCCGTAAGCAAGATTAATATCAAGCCGATTTCTTTTTATGAAGTTGTTAAATGAGATTGGGTTACTTGATGTTAGAAATATTGGTTCGACCCAAAAACTGATATTTGATATAAGAGCTTTTAATTTGGTAATAAATTCTTTTTCATTTTTGTTAGAAATCTCAATCTTATCTATATCATGAATAATTATAAATAGCTTATTACCTAAAAAACTTTCTTTAGTTAGATCATTATCTCCATTCCAAATACTATAATCAGTAATTTTTGGTTGTGCATCTGGATTCAATAATTTTATTTCTTTAAATATGTATGACTCGTTATTAGGATAAGTTTCAAATTCATAGGTTCTACCATCTTTTTCCATGAGGTAACTATACTTAAGCGGCTCACTAGGTTTCATTAAATTCGGTATATAATTGCCTACTTTATATGCCCTGAAATCTATAAAGGGAAGAAAATTAATTGCTGAATAACTAATTATAAGACATACTAATGTTATAAAAATTAAGAACCCATTTTTAAAATTAATATCATATAAAACTTTGATTGGTAGAAGGCCTTTCTGATCTTTTACTTTAGAATATAAAAAATAGATTAAAAGTGAAAAAATTAGTAGCACAATGTCTTTTGAAAATGATTCCCATGGAGTAAGCTTTATTGCATCTCCAAAACACCCACAATCAGTAACTTTATTGAAATAAGCAGAATAGAAAGTCAAGAAAGTAAAGAAAATAATAAGTCCTAATGTAATACTTGAGGTAATTTTCATCCTGAAATTAAGTAATAGTGCAAATCCAATTACTATTTCTAAACAACATAAAAAAACAGAGATATATAATGAAAAAGGAACAAATAGCTCAAACATAGAAGTAAAGTCACTACTAAATACTTGAAAGTATTCCTCAAGCTTTATTTGTGTTCCAACCGGATCATTTATTTTTATAACACCTGAAAAAATAAATAATGATCCAACAAAATATCTGGATAAGGTATATATGATTCTCATTCTTTAAATATTAATATTTTAATTAAACAAAATACAGAGTAGTTAACAATGTCTTGGTAATTAGCCTTCACACCTTCTGAAATTAAGGTTTCTCCTTCATTGCTTTCGATTTGTTTGGTTCTGTAGAGTTTCATTAATATAATATCCGTCATCGAACTGATTCTCATCTCTTTCCAGGCTTCATTATAATCATGGTTCTTATTTAATAAGAGATCCATTATTTCATTAGAGTATTTATCATATAACCTTTCTAGCTCATTAATTTCAACATCTATATTATCTTTATCATATTCCAGTTGAATTATAGCCATAATACAATAATTAATTATGCCTATATATTCATTTTCAATATTTTCTTTAATTTTCATTTCATTTTTTTCTTGAATAGATCTAATTCTTTGGGCTTTTATAAATATTTGATCAGTTAAGGAAGGTACTCTGAGTATTCTCCAAGCCGAGCCATAATCTTTTGATTTTTTTATATAGATGTCTTTACAGATTTCTATTATTTTTTTATAATTTTCTCTAGTACTTGTGTTCAATAAATTATATTTTATCAAAAATATCAAATCGAAATTAAATACTAATTAAAATATGCTCAAAAGATCGATAAATATTAATGGGTTACTTCACGATTTTGATAAACCTCTGATAATGGGAATAGTAAACATGACTCCAGACTCCTTTTTTGATGGAGGAAAATATAATGATCTAGATCAAGCAAAATTAAGAGTTGACAAGATGGTTGAAGAAGGTGTTGATATCCTAGATATTGGTGGATATTCAACAAGACCAGGAGCTGATGTTATATCATCTGATGAAGAGTGGGATCGTATAAAAGACATTATTGAATATTCATCTTCGAAACATAAAAATATTATTATTTCTGTTGATTCTTTTCGATCTGATATTATAAGAAAAGCATTTGATTCTGGTGCTGACATAATTAATGATATATCTGGAGGTAATTATGACAAAAATATGTTTAAAACTGTTTCAGAATTAAAGATGCCTTATATTTTGATGCATATAAAAGGAACACCAAAGACAATGCTGGATAAAACAGATTATAAAAAACTGATACCAGATATAATGGATTATTTTAAGAAAAAAATTGATTTACTCTATGATTTAGATGTAGTTGATATAATAATTGATCCGGGTTTTGGTTTTGCAAAAGACTATGAGCAAAATTATGAGCTTCTTAGAAATTTGAAATTATTCCAGATTTTTGAACTGCCGGTGTTGGCTGGTCTTTCAAGAAAGTCTTTTATCAAAAAAAAATATGGTGAAGATAAGACTTTAGAAGGAACTCTTGAGCTAAATAAAATAGCTCTAGAAAATGGTGCTGATATTATCAGAGTTCATGATGTAAAAGAAAATAAATTATTGATTAAATAATTTTTAATTCTTCTCCTACTTCTTTAAATGAATTTATCGCTTTTTCTAGTTGTCCTATAGTATGGCCTGCAGATATTTGTACTCTTATTCTGGCAAGATTTTTAGGTACTACGGGAAAATAAAACCCTATAACATAGACATCCTTTTCTAGCAGTCTTTCTGACATCTTTTTTGCTAATACAGCATCATATAACATTATTGGAACAATAGGGTGAGTGCCCTCAACAATATCAAATCCTAAGTTTTTCATTTTGTCTCTGAAATACTTTGTGTTTTTTTGAAGGTTCCTAATTAAGGAGTTATCTTTTTCAATAAGTTCAAAAACTTTAAGTGAAGCCCCAACAATTGATGGTGCTAATGTATTTGAGAAAAGGTAAGGTCTTGATTTTTGCCTTAAAATTTCAATAACTTCTTTTTTAGATGAAGTAAACCCACCCGAGGCTCCACCAAGAGCTTTTCCCAATGTTCCTGTAATAATATCAATTTTTCCCATTACATTCTTTAACTCGTGTACACCTCTTCCCTTTTCACCAATGAATCCAGTGGAATGACATTCATCACTCATAACTAGTGCATCATATTTATTTGCCAGTTCGGATATCTTGTCGAGCTGAGCAATTGTTCCATCCATAGAAAATACGCCATCTGTGACTATAATTCTAGCCCTGCAGTTAGATGTTTCTTTTAGTTTCTCCTCTAAATCATTCATGTCGTTATGAAGGTACCTGTGTCTTTGAGCTTTACATAATCTTATTCCATCAATTATAGAGGCATGATTTAACTGATCTGATATTATAGCATCTTCTGGACCAAATAATGGTTCAAATACACCCCCATTAGCATCAAATGCTGCAGCATATAGTATTGTGTCTTCCATACCCAAAAAAGAGCTTATTTTATTTTCAAGTTCTTTGTGAATATCTTGAGTGCCACAGATAAATCGTACTGATGACATTCCAAATCCATGAGTATCAATAGCGTCTTTAGCTGCTTGAGTTACCTTAGGATGAGAAGATAGGCCAAGATAGTTGTTGGAGCACAAATTAATTATTTCTTTTTTTTCTGATGTTTCTATAAGAGAATTCTGAGGTGATTTGATAATTCTTTCACTTTTATAGAGACCAGATTTCTTGGTATTTTCAATTTCATCTAAAAGATGATCCTTAAACTTATTATACATACTTAAAAATTATTAGATTACATTATAAAGATAAGTTAAATATTTGTTGAATTGTAACCCAAAATGAGTAGAATTCTTATCGTAGGATCCGAGGGTCAAATCGGCTCTCAGCTATCAAAAGCATTATCAAATCGAGATGATTTTGATTGTCTTTTTTTATGTGATATAAAAGAAAAATCAAGGACTGATTTAAATTACTTTAAAGTAGATGCCCTTTCGTATGATGATTTAAAAAAATTTATAAATGATAATAAAATAAATGAAGTTTATCATTTGGCAGCAATTTTATCAGCAAAGGGAGAGAAAGATCCAATGCGAACATGGAACCTTAACATGAATTCTTTATTTAACGTGTTAAAACTTGCTAAGGAGGGTATTATTGAGAAGGTATTTTGGCCAAGTTCTATCGCTGTATTTGGTAATAATAATCCTAAAAATGATACTCCTCAGTTTTCGGATAAAGAGCCAATAACTTCTTATGGTATAAGTAAACTTGCAGGTGAGAATTGGTGTAAATATTACAACAAAACTTATGGAACTGATATAAGGAGCATAAGATTTCCAGGTGTTATGAGTTATGATACGTTATCTGGTGGAGGGACAACAGACTATGCTGTTGAAATTTTTCATTCTTTTAAATCAAAAAAAAAATATACTTCTTTCCTTGATAGAGAAACAACTCTACCGATGATTTATATTGATGATGCTATTGACGGAATAATAAAACTAATGAGGGCTTCGAAAAAGAAATTAAGAATTCAATCAAGTTATAATCTTTCATCATTTAGTATGTCACCAAAAATGATTGTAGAAGAGTTAAAAAAAATAGATAATAAATTTCAAGCAGATTATGCTCCCGATTACAGACAAACAATTGCAGACTCCTGGCCAAATACAATCGATGATACTTATGCTCGTGAGGATTGGGACTGGAATTCAAAATATGACTTTAAAAAAACAATAAATCATATCTTATCAAAACTTGCACTTATATGAGTCAATATAATTTTATTAATTTTATTAAAGGAAAAAATTACTATTTGATTGAAATAAATAGGCCTAATCAATTAAATGCAATAAATAAAAAAACTATTCAAGAGCTAAAAGATTGTTTTTTGAATATTAATGATTCAACCAAAGGTTTTTATGGTGTTATAATTACTGGTTCTGGTGATAAATCATTCGTAGCTGGAGCTGATATATCAGAATTTAAAGAACTTAACGAGAAAACCGCTAATGAACTTTCTTTAAATGGACATGAATTATTTAACATAATTGAGAATTTTTCTATACCTGTTATTGCCTTAGTAAATGGATACGCGCTAGGAGGAGGATGTGAATTAGCACTTTGTTGTCACATAAGAGTTTCTACAAAAAATGCTAAATTTTCACAGCCTGAAATAAATCTCGGTACAATTCCTGGATATGGAGGTACTCAGAGGCTTCCCCAGATAATAGGCAAGGGAAGAGCATTAGAGATGATGTTAACTGCAGAGATGATCAATGCTGAAACTGCTCTTAATTATGGCTTAGTAAATTATGTACTTGAGGACAAGGATGCTGCTATGAAAAAGGCTACTCAATTGGTAGATATTATTCAGAGAAAAGCTCCCGAGGCAGTCGCAGGTGTTATGGAATCAGTAAATAATTTTTTTAAAGAGGATGAAGAAGGTTTTAAACAAGAAATAAATATCTTTTCAAGGTTATGTGGAACCGATGATTTTAAGGAGGGAGTCAAGGCATTTCAAGAAAAAAGATGCCCCTCTTTCAAAGGAAAATAATTTTTGGTATAAATTTTAATTATTACTTTTACCGAGATGAATTTGAAGATTTTTTCTATTCTATTTCTCTCAATAACTCTGTTATCTTGTAAAAAAGATTTTATCCCTACTGAATCCTCTAGAATTGAAATTGATGATTTTATTGTTGACGAAATTGATTATAAATTTTTATCAACAAAGTCAAAGTTTCAATACAAGAATGATAACCAGTTAATTAATGCTACACTTAATACTAGAATAGAAAAAGATAAGAAGATTTGGTTTTCGGTAAGGGTTGCTTTGGGTATTGAGGCAGCAAGGGGTTTAGTAACTAAGGAAGAAATAATTATAATTGACAGGGTAAATAAACAGGTTATAAAATCTACTCCTGATATAATTGAGAGTACATTTAAGATAAAGTTAAATTTTGAACAACTTGAGGCTATACTAACTGGTAATTTATTGTATGATATTTCTAATGATGATAACTTAGTAAGTGAGGGTAATTATTTCAAAATAGTACAACAAACTGGATCTATTCAATCACAAAATTTAGTAAATAACAAAACATATAAAGTTGAAAAACTTATCCTTTTCGATGAGATTACAAATTATCTACTAACCGTTGATTATGAAAATTTTAAGCCTCTAGGTAAAATATTATTTCCAGGGAGGCATCTTTTTACTTCTGTAAGCTACCTTGATGGTTCTCCTGTTCCAGTAATTAATAATATAAACTTTAATTATAGGGAGGTAGAGAGAACTAATAAGCCTCTAAAGTTTCCATTCAGTATTCCGTCAAAGTATGTTGTTAAGAATATTTAGTTTATTATCAATATTTTTCTTTTTTTTTGATAATATAAAGAGTCAAGATTCAAGGGCTGATTTGGAAAGAGAAAGAAATCTTAATATCCAAAAAATTAATGAAGCAGAAAATATTTTAAAAGAAACTGAAAATTCAAAAGTAGCTTCTATAGGAAGGCTTAATGCATTAAATAGACAAATTAATAATAGACAAAATCATATCAGATCATTAAGATTTGATATTGATATTCAAAATAAAGAAATTAGATCATTATCAAGTATTATTTCCTCTTTAAACAATGATGTTTTGGTTTTAAAAAATGAATATGCTGATATGGTTTTCAATTCATATAAGTCAAGGTCATCTCTAACACAGCTTAGCTATATTTTTTCTTCTGAAAATTATAATCAAATGTTTAGAAGGATGAATTATTTATTTCAATATTCTTCATTCAGAAAAAATCAAATTGATGAAATTAAAGATGCAAGGAGTAATTTAATTATTGAAGAGAAAAATTTAAATAGAGTAAAAGAAAATAAAAATATTTTATTAAAAAGTGAATTGTCTGAAAGTAGAAAATTACAAAACCTGAAAAGGAGTCAGAAAAAAATTATATATGATTTAAATAATAGACAAAATAAATTAAGAAGTGAGATTCAGAATAGGAAAGAAGCATTAAGAAAGCTTGATGAATTAATAAGAGAAATAATTAGAAAAGAATCTGAAATTACAAGATCTGAGGATGAAATAATTGATTTTGAAAGAATTTCATCAGAATTCGAATCATTGATTGGAAAACATAAATGGCCTATATCCTCTGGATTTATTTCAAATAAATTTGGAGAACACCCTCATCCTGTTATTAAAAACATAAGAGTAAAAAATGATGGTATTGATATTCAAACAAATAAAAATTCAAAAGTATTCTCAATCTATAGTGGAAAAGTATCTACAATAGCTTTTATACCGGGAATGAATAATGTAGTAATAATTAATCATGGTAATTATTTCACGCTTTATGCGAAACTAAAAAATCTGAAGATTGAGAAAAATCAAATAATAAATACAGGTGACATAATAGGTGATTTAGTTACAACTAGTGATGGAACAACCGAATTACAATTTCAGGTATGGAAAAATAATGTTAAGTTGAATCCAGAAAATTGGATTATCAAGAAATGATTTTGCTATATTTACATTTAAAAATTAAGTTATGAATACATTATTTGGTTTAGGAATGCCTGGAGGATGGGAATGGATTATAATTGGTCTTATAGTTGTTATCTTCTTTGGTGCCAACAAAATCCCTGAGATTTTCAAGGGATTTGGTAAGGGTATAAGAGAGTTTAAAGATGCATCTAGAGAAATTAAAAAAGAAATCGAAAAAGAGTCTGATTCTAGTGCAGAAAAAAAATAGCCTATCCAAATAGCCAGGAAAACCACCCTGTAGATTTACTCTTTAGGCCCTTTTTTTCAATTATTTCTGCTACTCCCTCAGGGCTGTAACCGATTGAGTTTGCCACGTGTCCAAGGAGAAAAAATTCATGTTCATGAACTTTATCATCTGATTTTATAAGATTTACGAGGTCAGAAATAAACTCCTCTTTTTCTTCTTCAGACAAGTTATTTTTAATTACTTCTCCATATTCATTTTGAATATTATTAAAAAAGTTTTTTGTATCAATTACATCTATATCCTCTGATCTATATTTTTCAAGAATTTTACTTGAATTCATAATATCTTTTTCTTCTTGACCTATACTTCCGTCAACTCTTGCTATTTTTGCAAAACATGAAGTAATAGATTTATTTAGTAGTTTATTGCTCATTTAATTATTTATTTACCTAAAATTAATATTATTATTTAATAAATTAAATTAAGTTGGCTATAATAAGATTTATTTCTAAAATATTCACTCTATTATTTTTATTACTTGGATGTAATACTGAAGAAAAATCTCAAAATATTGGAACATCATTTCTTCCAAAGGCTGCGGGAGAAAATAGTGAGATGCTTATAGTTATGGATTCAGCAACATTTCAAAGAGGTGTGGGAAGATCTTTAGTTAAAACTTATGGATCATTTGTTTCAGGTTTACCACAGCCAGAAAGAAAATTTGATTTGAGATACATTAAACCAAGAAATTTTAATAGTATTCTCAAGAATGCAAAAAATATAGTAATTGCTTTTACACTTGATAGAAAAAGTGTTGATTCAGATATTTTAAAAAAGAATTTTAATGAAGAGTCGCTTATAAGAATAGAGAATGACACTTCATTATTTTATTATACTAGAAGAAATCAATATGCTAATGGTCAAGTAATTCTTTATTTATTTGGAAATAATGAGCAACAATTAATTTCAAAAATAAATAAGAATCAAAATTTTCTATTAAATTTTTTTGAAGATGAAGTTAAAAAAAGAGTTAGTAGAGATATTTTCAAAAAATTAGAGAATAATTTATCAAATAAAATTTATGAAGATCATTCAATAAAAATCAAGATACCATATGGATACGATTTGGCAAAAAACATTAAAGATTCAAATGGAAATTTTTTTTGGTTGAGACAGCTAGAATTGGATTATGAAAAAAATATATTCGTGTATTATGAGAATTATGAAAAAAATAAATTGGCAAATTTTTATAATATTTTTAATGATGAGAATAAGAGTATTGTTCAATTAAGAGACAAAATATCAAAAGTCTACTTGAAAGATTCGGAAAATAAAAATGTATATATGACACTTCAAGATGTTTATCCAATTCAATACCAAAATATAGTTTTTAAGGATAATATTGGTGTTGAGGCATTTGGTCTTTGGAAGTTAAGTGATATATCTGCTGGAGGACCTTTTAAAACCTATGTTATTTATGATAAAAATAAAAAAAGAGCATATTATATTGAAGGTTATGTATTTGCTCCTGGGCAAAAAAAAAGAGATCTCATGCTAGAAATAAATTCTATATTAAACACATTTGAAATATGATATCATTTTTATGTGGAGTAGTGGTAGATATTGATGCCAGCATGGTCATAGTTGATGTTAATGGAGTTGGATATAAAGTGAATATATCATTAAGAACTTTTTCAAAAATTAAAGATTTAGAAAAGATACGTATTTACACGCATCTTAATATAAAAGATGATGCTCATACCCTTTACGGATTTTATAATAAAAGAGAAAGAAATACATTTATAGATTTAATTTCAATTTCAGGTGTGGGACCTAGTACTGCTATTATTATTTTGTCATCACTATCAGCTGATGAATTAAAGTTAGCAATAGTTGATTCTGATGTAAATAAAATAAAATCAATAAAAGGAATTGGTTTAAAAACAGCTGAAAGAATCATTCTTGAGTTAAAAGATAAAATATCGATCAATGATTTAGATTCTGAAAATTTTTCTCAAAATATAGGCAATACAATAAAAGAAGAAGCGTTATCAGCACTGACTTCTTTGGGTATTTCAAAGAATGTTGTTGAACGCCATATCGATTCAATTATCTTTGAAAATAATGATATTGATTTGGAAAGTCTTATAAAAGAAGTACTCAAAAGATCGTAAGGATAAAAATTTATTTTAGGATTGGAAAAGTATTTTTATTATTTCTTCTTTATTTTAATAGTGCCTTTTTTTGATAAAGTATACTCTCAAGAGATTAGTAGAGATACAATTCAAGTTTACTCAGACTCAATAAAATATGAACCATCTTTTTTTTCTACTTACGAATTAAAAGATAGATATTCAGACCCTTTCTCAAGCTTTTCATCAAGTAACCCATTCAATATAAATTCAAGTTTGCTTAAGTTGTCTTCAACCTATGACACTTCGAATGTTTTTAATATTGATGAAAAATTTGGATCTATAAGATACAGACCATCAATTTCAATTCCATTTTCAACATATGATAGATATAATACAAATAAACAAATCAGTGATTATTTTCAAAATAAATCTCTGGGTTTAGATGGTGAAAATATATTGAAAAGTAGAAGATTAATACCCAAAATTTATATTCCTGAAACACTTGATAGAATTTTTGGTGGGAATTTTATTGATCTTCAGGTTAATGGTTTTGTAAATTTGGATTTTGGTGGAAAATTTCAAAAGGTTGAAAATCCATCTATACCTATAAGACAACAAAGAAATGGTGGTTTTAATTATGACCAACAGATAAATCTCAACATCAATGGTAAGGTTGGAGAAAAACTATTGATTACAGCAAACTTTGATAATAATAATACCTTTGATTTTCAAAATAATCTTAAGTTAGATTATACTGGATTTGATGAAGAGATAGTAAGAAAGATTGAGATAGGTAATGTAAGTATGCCTGTGAAGAATAGTCTTCTAAGGGGAGCACAAAGTTTATTTGGTTTAAAAACCCAGTTCCAGTTTGGTAGACTGAGTTTAACTGGAATCTTATCTAGACAACAAGGTAAAGCCGAGTCAATAAAAATAGATAATGGTTTCCAAGGTAAGGAATTTGAAATTATTGGTTCTAATTATGATAGAAACAGGCATTTTTTTCTTGGTCATTTTTTTAGAGATAATTATGAGAATTGGCTTCAATCTTTACCAATTGTTACGTCAGGGGTAAATATTAATAGGGTAGAAGTATACATTTTAAATAGATCGAATAATTCAGAATCATTAAGAAACTTTGCTGCTTTTACTGATTTGGGAGAGGGTAAGGTATTACTTAATTCTAACAGTACTTATGTTGGAAATGGAAACGGTAGTCCTAACGATAATTCTTCAAATTTTTTATATGAAAATTTAATTAACGACCCTTCACTCAGAAATATTGACCTTATTGATAATATTCTTAATTCCCAATATTCTTTTTCAAAATCTGTTGACTATGAAAAAGTGACATCTGCAAGAAAACTTGATTCTGATGAATATTTTATAAGTAAAACCCTTGGTTATATTTCATTACTCAGGAGATTACAGAACGATGAGGTTTTGGCAGTTTCTTATGAGTATACTTTCAATGGGAATAGATATAAGGTCGGAGAATTATCGGAGGACTATCAGAATAGAGATGAAAGTGAGGTAATTTTCTTAAAACTTCTAAGGCCTTCTAACATTAACGTAAAGATTCCAACATGGAATCTAATGATGAAAAATATATATAATCTAAATGCTTCACAAATTGAGAGAGAAAATTTTGATTTGAAAATAAGATATAGAGATGATAAGGTTGGATTTAATAATCCAAGTATAAATGAGGGAATACTAACTAGAGATAAGCCCTTAATAAGACTATTAGGTTTGGACAGGCTAAATTCAAGTAACGATCCTCAATATGATGGGAATTTTGACTTTATAGAGAGTTATACAGTAAACTCTGAAAAGGGAAATATAATATTTCCTGTTTTAGAACCATTTGGAAGTACTCTAAATTCTTATTTTGATGTCAATTCTGAGGTTGATCTAGCTGAAAGATATGTTTATAATGAGTTATATTCAATGACTCAGGATGAGGCTGAACAAATTCTTAATAAAAATAAATTTTTTCTTGTAGGATCAGTTTCTTCAGGTGGCGGCAGCGAAATTAATTTACCTGGTCTAGGAATATCTGAGAATTCAGTAATTGTAACAGCTGGAAACTTACAATTAGTTGAAGGAACAGATTATACGGTAAATTATAATCTTGGTACAGTTAAAATTTTAAACCCTTCAATTTTGTCTTCGGGTCAGGAAATTAATGTATCATTTGAAAAAGCAGATCTTTTTAATTTTCAAACAAAATGGCTTTCAGGAGCACGAGCTGAGTATAAATTTGATGATAACGTAGATATGGGTTTTACTATTTTTCATTTGAATGAAAGACCTGGAGGAATAACAAGATTTAGTGTAGGAAATGAACCTGTAAAAAATACTAAATATGGATTTGACTTTAATCTTAATAAGCAAAGTGAATTTATAACTAAAGTTATAAACGCTGTGCCATTGCTTGGAACCAGAGAAATATCTAATATTAATCTTAGTACAGAAATTGCCCAAATTGTTCCTGGAACATCAAATTTGGTAGATGGAGAGGGAATTACATATATAGATGATTTTGAAAGTGCAGTTGTACCAATTTCAGTTGCAGGTTCTAATCTTTCATGGAAGCTAGGTTCTACCCCTCAAACTTCAAATGATGCATTTGATCAGAGTGCAATAACATCAAATAATTTAGGTTTTTCTT
Organism: uncultured Marinoscillum sp.; assembly: GCA_902633975.1. Taxonomy (GTDB): domain Bacteria; phylum Bacteroidota; class Bacteroidia; order Cytophagales; family MED-G16; genus MED-G16. Next base: position 16,222 of record CACPHX010000004.1, on the reverse strand, counting down.
ATAAAAAAGCAAAGATAGCATGGTATACAATCGATAATATTTTTTATTTAAATGGAGGAAATTTAAAACCTAGAAATATTACGCTCAAAGATCTAGAAAATAATTATGTTAAACCAATTTCTCCTCAAGACATATTTAGACAGCAAGACCGGCAGCTTATTAACACAAATCTTCCTGTATTCGATATTGCATATTTTCCTAGTGAAAGAGGACAGTATAATTACAACCCAGATCTCACTTCTACAGGTCTTCTAAAAAATCCAAGCTCAAACTTTGGTGCAATTACACGGAGTATTAAAAATGATACTGATTTTGACAGAACCAATATTCAATATCTAGAGTTTTGGATGATGGATCCTTTTATTGATGGTGAAAATGGAAAAGTTTTGGATGGTATTTTCAATCAAAATAATACGACTGGAGGTAAATTGATTTTTAATTTAGGTAATGTATCTGAAGATATAATGAAGGATAATTTGCATGCTTTTGAAAATGGACTTTCTTCAGATTATTCAGAAAATGGAATTAAACTTAATGAGTGGGGAAGAGTAACAACCAAACAATATCTTACAAACTTTTTTGAAAATAATTTAAGTTTTAGAGAGAATCAAGATATTGGTCTTGATGGGTTAAAAGATGAAAATGAGATAGAATATTTTAAAGAAAGTTTTATTGATGATTTGGTATTAAATAATGATGCTAGTGTAAAAATTCTATCTGATGTTTCAGCTGATAATTTTAGTTATTACCTAGGAGAGGATCTTGATCTGAATGATATGAAAATATTAGAACGATATAAAAATTTTAATGGTATGGAGGGTAATACACCAATATCATCTGGTTCAAGTTTTTCCGCTCAAGGATCTCCATTCCCAGAAAATGAGGATATAAACGAAGATAATACTCTTTCTGATATTGAGAGTTATTACGAGTACGAACTTGATTTAAGGCCAGGTTCAATGGTTGTCGGTCAAAATAATATTGTAGATAAAATAGTTGATCAGTCTGGAACTGCATCTTGGTATCAGTTTAGAATACCTATTAGAAACCCTGACAGAATACATGGAAATATAACTGACTTTAAAACAATAAGATTTCTAAGAACTTACCTAACAGATTGGCAACAGCCTGTTGTATTAAGGTTTGCAAAGTTTCAGATGGTTGGAAGTCAGTGGAGAAAATATGATAGTAATCTTTATCAATCTGGATTAAATGAAATTACAGAAATTACAGAATCAGATTTGCATATATCGGTTGTGAGCATTGAAGAAAATAGTATAGGCTCTGATAATAAGTCTCCTTACGTAGTTCCACCTGGAATACCAAGAGATATTGATAATTCAACAATAGTTCAGAGAAGAACAAATGAACAGTCTTTACAGTTGTGTGTTGATAATCTATCAGATGGTGACGCAAAAGCTGTATTCAAGGAATCAAATTTTGATCTTATAAACTACGGAAGGATTAAAATGTTCATTCATGCCGAACCAGAAAATAATGATATTATATCAGACGATGAGGTTAATGCATTTTTGAGATTTGGTAGTGATTATGAAAATAATTTTTATGAAATTGAATTGCCTTTAAAAATAACAAGGCCTTCACTTTTAAATCAAAATACTAGTAATATAGAGAGACTTATTTGGCCTGAGGAAAATGAGATTGATGTTTTTATAGAAGAATTATTAGCTTTAAAATCAGAAAGAAATAGGTCCTCATCAGACATTGCTATCCCTTATTCCAAATTGTCTAAAAACGGCAAGTATCTTTTTAAAATAGTTGGAAGACCTTCGCTTAGCTCAGTTCTTAACTTTATGATTGGTGTCAGGAATCCTATAAGTGATGATAGATCTTCCAAATCAGTCTGCTTATGGTTTAACGAGTTGAGGCTTACAGACTTTGATAAAACTAAAGGTTGGGCTGCTAATGCTAGCCTTAATTTAAAATTAGGTGATTTTGGTACCGTATCATCATCAGCTAGATATACATCAGTTGGTTTTGGATCGATTCAACAGAAAATATCAGAAAGAACAAGAGAAGAGACAATGCAGTTTGATGCAACAGCAAATTTAAATTTAGATAAATTTTTACCAGTAAAGTCTGGAATTAAACTACCACTTTATGTATCCACATCAAAATCAGTAATTACTCCGGAGTACGATCCATTGGATAAGGATATTCCACTTTCTGCTTCAATTAACTCATTTGAAACTAGAAAGGAAAAAAATGAATATAGGAAAATTACTGAGGAGAGAATGGAGTCAAAATCAATTAGTTTAGCAAATGTTAGAAAAGAGAGAACAAATTCAGAATCTAGAGTAGATTTTTGGGATATTGAAAATTTTTCTACTAGTTTTTCATACAGCGAAAGAAAAAGCTCTAACGTTACAACTCAGACTTTAGAGACAAAGGAACACAGAGGAAACATTTCATATAATTTTTCTCCTAAAACAATTTCAATACAACCATTTAAAAATAGTAAGTTGTTCGGTTCAAATTTGCTTCGGTTAATTAAAGATATAAATTTTAATCCTTTGCCATCTAATATAAATATTAGAGGTGATTTAAATAGATCGTTTAATAAAACTCAATACAGAAATTCTGATCTGACTATATTAGATGTTGACCCTATATACGAAAAATATTTTTCACTTAACAAATCTTATGGTTTTCAGTGGAATATTTTTAATAGTCTTAATATTGATTTTGCTGTAATCAATAATTCAGTTGTAGATGAGCCTGAAGGAGAGCTAGACACTCAAGACAAGTTAGATAGTATGTATTATAATTTAAAAAAACTTGGAAGAACAAAAAATTTTAGTCAGTCAACATCACTAAACTATAAGATACCAATTGATAAATTTCCTTTGTTAGATTGGATTAATTCAACAGCAAAATACAGTGCCAGGTATCAATGGAATGCAGGTTCTTTTCAACAGGCAGATACACTTGGAAATATAATTGAAAATGGAAGGGAGTATTCTCTAACTACAAAACTTGATATTAATAATCTATATAATAAACTTCCAATTTTTAAAAACTATACCAAAAAGTTTGAGGAGACTGATACTACAAATACATTATTTCAATCCAGACTCTTTGATGGAATTATGAAGATGATAATGTCAGTTAAGTCAATTAATTTGACTTATAATGTGAGTGAAAGAACAGCTCTTGCTGGAATTGTTGACTCACCTGGGCTGTTTGGGAAGAATACTATAAGCAGTTCACCTGGGTGGGATTTTATTTTTGGAAGCCAAGACTCAGGTATAAGACAGCGTGCATCTGAAAGGGGATGGTTAGTAAAAAATGATTATTTAAATACTCCGTTTTTACAGTCAAGAAACCATAATTTTCAATTTAGAAGCAGTATTGAACCACTGAGTGGATTTAGAATTCAACTAGATGCAAATAGGCTGGTATCTGAAAATTTTCAGGAAATATTTAGATATAATTCTATATCTGACTCTTATATTTCTCTTACACCTGGAAGGGGGGGTAATTTTTCATTATCATTTCTTGCTATAAAAACAGCTTTTGTTAAAGGCGATAATTTAAAAAACTCCCCAACTTTCGAAAAATTCGTTAATAATAGAAAAGTTATTTGGTCTAGGCTAAACGAACTAAATAGTTCTGGGGAATATGGATTAAATTCTCAAGATGTTCTAATTCCTGCCTTTATCTCAGCTTATTCTGACTCTGATCCTTCCAGTTTTTCATTAAAACCATTTCCTAAAATTCCAATTCCAAATTGGAGAATTGATTTTTCAGGTCTGAGTAAAATTAAATCCTTATCTGAAGTTTTTTCAAACATTACACTTTCTCATTCATATCAAAGTAGTTATTCTGTTGGAGAGTTTTCAAATTCATTACTTTATCAAGAGAACTTAGATTTTAGAAATTCAATAATGAATTATCCTTTAGCATCTCAACAGACTGAAAATGGTTTAGTCCCATTTTATATTATCAACCAAGTAAGAATAATTGAAAGATTTGCTCCACTATTTGGAATAAGTATCAGAACAAAAAATAATCTAAATGCCAGAGTTGATTATAAAAGAGATAGAAATGTAATGTTAAACCTTTCCAATTCACAGGTTAATGAGCTTAGAAATTCAGATTTCACAATAGATTTTGGATACTCAAAAGAAAAACTGAGGTTACCTATTAAGTACCAAGGAAATACTATAATTCTTGATAACGATATAGAATTCAGATTAAATTTTACTATTAGAAATACAAAGACCGTACAAAGAAAGATTGATGAGGAAAGTATAATTACAAATGGTAATTATAATTTTCAGTTAAGACCAAATATCAACTATTCAATAAATGATAGGATGAATTTAATTATCTATTACGACAGAATTATAAATAGACCAACTGTATCAAACTCTTTCCCTCGTTATTCTACTAGTTTTGGAGCGAGGTTGAGACTTAGTCTTAATCAGTAATGCTATAATTTTTTTATCAAAATTTCATTTGCTATATTCGAGAATGGACACTAATAGTTTGAAGTATACGCAAGATCATGAGTGGATAAGAGTTGAAGGTGAGTTTGCCTACGTTGGTATTACAGATTTTGCTCAAGGTGAGCTTGGTGATATAGTTTATGTAGAGATTGAAACATTGAACGAATCAGTTAAAATGGGAGATGTTTTTGGTACCATCGAAGCTGTAAAAACTGTTTCAGATCTTTTCATGCCAGTTGATGGTGAGATAGTTGAAGTTAACACCACTCTCGAAGATCAACCTGAGAATGTAAATAACGATCCTTATGGCGAGGGTTGGATGGTTAAAATTAAGTTAGAAAATCCTTCTCAAGTTTCAGAACTCTTAGATCTTGCCTCATATGAAAAAATTACCAGCTAATTTTTACATTTTTTTTTTCATGTCTTTTGGTTGGTTTTTTTTAATTTTTTATTCCTTATTTTATTATACTCCTGATTCAAGTCTTTATGTATTTAAATATTTTGATAAAATAATTCATTTCGTTCTTTTCTTTATTCAGACTCTACTTATACTTATAACTCTATTATTGTATGGTAGCAATTTAAATTCAAAATTTATCTTATCAATTACATTATTTATCTCTCTTTTTGCTCTTTCAACTGAGATTTACCAATCCATTTTACCACTACGAAAATTTGATTTTTTTGATTTTTTAACTGATTTTTTTGGTATCGTAATTGCTCTTTTTTATATCAAATACTTCTATAAGTAATTTTGATTTTTTATATTGTGAAATGGAATTAAAAAAGAACCCTGAGGCAGACTTGGAAAGAAAAAGTGGCCTATTTCTAAATATTGGTCTTTGTGTTAGTCTTTTACTTGTAATCTTAGCATTTGAGTGGAGATCTTATGACAGAGGTGCTGGAATGGATCTTGGTACTTTAGACGATGATTTTGAAGACTTAATGGAAATACCACCTACTGAACAGCCACCACCTCCACCACCGGTAATACAGCAGCCAGAAATCATTGAAGTTCCAGATGAAGAGGAAATTGAGGAGGAGATTGAGATAGAAATTGATGTTGAAATTACTGAGGAAACTGTAATTGAAGAAATAGTTTTTGAGGAAGCTCCTGAGGAAGAAGAGGTTGATGAAATTTTTACTATCGTCGAAGATCAACCAACACCTCCGGGTGGTATGAGCGCATTTTATAAGTATGTTGCTACAACTCTAAGGTATCCTGCTCAGGCTAGAAGGATGGGAATTGAAGGAAAAGTATTTGTTCAGTTTGTTGTAGGAAAAGATGGAACTCTAACCGACGTTAAGGCAATTAAAGGTATTGGAGCTGGTTGTGACGAAGAAGCTGTAAGAGTGATTTCCAAAGCAAAAAAATGGTCACCAGGAAAGCAGAGAGGTAGACCTGTTAGGGTTAGAATGATTCTCCCAATTACTTTTAAGCTTGGATAAAATGATATTCTTAAATAGAATAATTAACCATGAAATACTTTTTAATTTATCTAAGTCTTTAGTTATATTTTTTCTTATTGTATTATCTACTGATTTAAAATCCCAGACACCACTTACATTTAATAACAATACTGGTAATCACAAGTTCAGCGATATTGGAAATTGGGAAGATGCAAATGGTAATCCTGTAAATATTATTCCTGGTCCTAATGATAAAATTAAAATTGCTACGCTTAACATGATGTTATACCTAGATGGATCGTTTCAAGTCAAACAAATTCAATCAGGTAGGAAAGGAGTTAAGGTAACAACTAAAAGAGATGTATTTATTCACCTATCTGCTGCTGGAAATCAAAATTATATTTTTAATGATACTACGTATGGTTTCAATAATGAAGATGATCCTCCATTAAATTTTTATTATGGTGAAAAAATTCATTTTGTAATGACTGACCCATCTCTTGTGACTCATCCACTTGAAATATTTGAAATTGATCCTGCTGGTGGTGGTGAGGTTGATGAAAGTCGTATTATAAATAATAATACAACTGGTGACACAGTGATTTTTGACACTTCAATTATTCCTAAGGAAATCTTCAGAGGAGATGGAACTGAAAATTCTGGACATTCTGTTTTGTTAAGATATGTCTGTTCTAATCATCCAAATATGTTTAATGATATTATTGTTCACCCGCCCCCAGGTCTAACACTAACTGGCGCAGGTGGAGTTAATCAGGTAGTTCAGGCCAATGGTGCTGATGCAGAAATTGAGTTTGAGGTTCCTGTTTACATAACTGCAGGAGCAGCAGATGAAGATCTTAAGCAAATTGCAATTAATGGTGCTAGAGGTAAAATTATATTTAATGATGGTCTGTATCCTAACAAAATAATTGCTTTAAGAAATAATCAAAATGCAGCAAATACATCACACGTAATTAATGGGTACTATGGGATAGTTGGAAATACTACTTCAAAATTACAAATTGATAAATCAGTAAACGCAACATTTGGTCCTCAGTCTGACTTTACAAATACAAATCAAGACTTTTATATTCAATTTACTGGTCCATTAGATAATGCTAATTTAATAATGGAGACAGAAGAATCTAAAAGTTTAAAAAATGGATCCTCGTTAACTTTTCTTGCTGGAGCTACAGTCTCAGTTAATTCAAAGAATAGTCTAAAAAGTATGTTAAATACTACTCTTGAGGATGTTACTCTCAATCTCAATATAAATGAAAACCAAGAATACGGCTCCGATATTAGTATGACAGGCTCATCTAAAATAAATCTTACAATATCACCACTTGTAGATACTGTTGCTTTTACTGATAATTCCTCAGCTGATTGGGGTGAAGGACTTATAACAATTACTGGCTTTAGAGATAATGTGTTAAGCTTTGGTACTACAAGTACTGGACTTACTGCACAGCAGTTAACTCAGTTTGATATTGGTGGTTCGGATGTTCTCATATCCAATACAGGACATTTAATATACGACACTCCTCCAGATGTAACAAATTCAACATTTACAAATGCTAGCGGTGATAAGCTCTGGTCAAATATTCAGAATTGGAGTAATGGAATACCTAATGTGCCATCTGCAAAAGTCACTGTTCAAGACACACTTATAATTGATACTAATGTTACAATTGCTCAGTTAAAGGTAGCTAGTACTAACGTTGACTCCATTATTATTTATTCAACAAACAACTCTACACTTGAAATTAATGGAGATAATGTCACTCAACCTATTCAAAATAACATGACTGGTGCTTCGCTTACTTTAGACCTAGGCGTCAACATAACCTCTAATGATCTAGAAACTATTATGATTAATGGTGGTGCAAATGCAAGTATTAACTTTGGTCCTAATTCTGTACTCAACCCTTCAAGTATTCTTAAGTTTATTGGTAAAGTAGATAGGTCTTTTACTTTTGATGGAATACTTCAAATGGATACTGTAATACAGGTTGGTGATGGTACTGATTTAATTTTTGGACCAAATTCTAATAACTCTGCTTTTAATGGAGTATTTGAGTTCCTAGGATCAAACTCGAGAATTACTGTTAATACTCAAGATAATGGCACCTTTCTACCTGCTGGAATCAGTTTAATTTCTGGTTCTGCAAGCAATGCTTCAATAGTTGTAAATGGTGCAAATACCCTTATGGGTGATGTAAATATTACTGATAAAGATTTTACAGTTAGTATTAAAGCTGATCAGGATAATGTTGGAACCATAACCATGGCAAGTGGGAATATGAAATTAAATCTTGACGCATCTGTTGGAAATTTATCTTTTGCTGACAACTCATCTTCCTATTGGGGTTCAGGTAAATTGATAATTAATGGATTTATTAATGATGTAATTAGGTTTGGAAATGACTCAACCGGTTTAACAAAATCACAATTAGATAATATAGATATTGGTGGGGGTGCTGTTGTTATCGATGAAAACGGATACCTATCTAGTCCAGTTGTATCTCAATCTACATTTACTAACGCAGGAGGAGATAAGTTATGGTCTAATAGTAATAATTGGAGTAACGGAATCCCTAACGTAGAATTTGCCAAAGTTACTCTAAATGACTCCTTGATAATTGATAGAAATGTTGAAATTGCCCAGATTAAGCTTTCTGATGGTTTTGGTGAAGTACATGTATCGAGTATAGGTGATTCATCGCTTACTTTAAACGGATCATCTGTTGCGTCTGTTATTCAGAACAATGCTACAGACACTGACCTTAGATTTGAGCTAAGTGTTATTATTGAGTCATCTGACAATGATGAACAGATTCAAGTAAATGGTGGTGGTAATTCAAGGATAATATTTAGAGATGGTTCAAAGTTGACCTCTGACGTTCTTCTTAAAATTGAGGCTATTGGAGACAAGTACGTTTTATTTAATGATTCATTGATAAGCAGTACATTTTCACATGGATTGGTCATTAAGCCTAACTCAAAAGTTGTTCTTGGACAGAATGCAGATTTAAGTAAGTTTTATACTGCTTATGATCTCATGGGAAATGCTGAATTAATTTCAAGAACCCCAAATGAAAGCGCATTTAACTTTATAGATTTTCCTATAAAGAGTTTGGGAGCAAGCAATACACAAAATCCAAATGTTGTAAGCGTCGATAATGGTTATACCCTTCAGGGTGGTATTCAAGTTGATAGCGTCAATATGGTATTAAACCTTCATGAACAACAACATATTAGCCTGATCGAGTTGAATGCTGCAAATCTTACAATTAATCTTTTGGACACTACTGATAATGGTAATACATCCTTACCGAAGGGAGGTCTGATAACCACTGGAGATTCCGTCAAACTATACATAAATGGTTTGGTAGGCAGTCCATATAAAAATAATTCTTTTAGAATTGGTATAGATTCCACCGGTGCATCACCAGCTCAACTAAATAGAATTATTGCTAATGATACTTCATCAGTAGGTATTGATTCATTTGGTTTCCTTTACATTATACTGGATGCTGACGATGATGGGATTGTTGATTCATTAGATATTTGTCCTAATACACCTGCTGGAGAGTCTGTGGATTCAGAGGGATGCTCTCTATCTCAGAAAGATACAGATGGCGACGGAGTTACTGATGATATAGATGCATGTCCCGAAACTCCTGCAGGGGCTACTGTTGATGCCACAGGATGTGAAATTCCTCTAATTATAGAATCCAAAAAACTTTTTAATAATGTATATCCTAATCCAGCTAGTAATTTTATATCTGTAGAATTAAAAGATGATATTCAAATAGATGATATTTATTTTATTGATATTAAAGGTAAAATCCTAAATCCTAAATCCTACAGAAAGAATAGAAAATTGATTGATGTCGATATATCAAATATAAACGACGGTATCTACATCATGGACATTAGAGCTACCGATAATAATATTATTAGAATAAAAGCAGTAATTAGAAGATAAATATTTTCCATATTATTTTTTAAGTATTACAACATCATCCAGAAAAAATGAAGGAAGTACTGGATCAGCTTGAGGTTTATAAAATACAACTTTTGCTTTTTTTACACCTGCTGGTACTGTAAATTCAAATTTATTTTCTGTCCATATATCAGATTTGGGAATTTCATAATCAACTATTTTTTCTTCGTCTCCTTCATTATTTCTAATTACTGCATTAAATGTATTATTAGGTTTAATTTTCCATCTGTGAAAAAATGAGTATTCGTAGGTTTGGTTTTCCTCAACATCAATGATTTGATAAATTGAACCGTCATGAGGTTCAATTCTTGCAAGGAAACTACCCGTATTTGGATTTTGTGCTGAAGCTGGTAATACTGCATTTTTAAAACCAGCCCAGGGATCTATTACACCGCTTTCAAAAGTTCCATTTTGTAAAAGATTACCATCTACCTCTTCAACTTTTTCAATTACAGGATCAGAGCCAGGACCAGCATAAATATTTGGTTTATAATTTGAGTAATATTCGCCAAGCTCTGTGAATTCTTCATCATCATTATAAAGTCTCGACGAGTAAATTCTAGGAAAGTTTGGTGAGCTTTCTGTTCCATTAAACCATGCAAACCTTTGTACATATTTTCTGTTATATAATTCAGGTAGAAGTTTTCTCATTGTCCCTAAAATTTGAGATGCGGAATACCTGTTATTATCAATAGTTGTTGCTTGGTTATCAACAACTGCCATCTCAGTAATCCAAATTGGTTTATTATATTTATTATATACCTCATCAACAATATCTAAGAATAGTTGTGGGTTATTGTTTAAGTAAAGATGAAGACAAATAAAGTCAACTCTGAGATTATCCTGTGAGGCTTTCATCATAAATTCGTCAAGCCATCCATTTCTTACGCCAGCTGGAGCAGGGCTACCAAGTGGTAGACCAATTTCTTCAAGTTTAGGCCATAAGGAAATTGCTTCATCCACACTCATATTAGATTGTGTTTCAAGGTCAGGCTCATTGAACCCTAAAACATACTTAATTCTTCCTGCATCAGCAAGTGTTTTAATTCTAACTATCTCTTCATCGGTGATACTATTTGATCCCCAAAACATAGGAACAAACTCAACACTATCTGGCATTTCATCTTTAAGTTCTTTATTCCATGAATAATGCCAGAAAGGCTTAAGCCTTCCAACTCGCGTAGACCATGTTGATACTCTGTACCCCATTCCAATTCCTTTTTTATCAATTACCTCTTGATTTATGATATTTGAATCTGCAATTTTAGATCTCTCCATCCTCGACATATCAATTACATCTTCCTCACAACCAAAAAGGTGTAATAGAATAATAAAATAATATGCTTTTATAACTTTATTTATCATTTTAATATCCAGGGTTTTCAATAAGTTTAGGATTATCGGCAAGTCTACTCAATCCAAGTGCAAAGTAATAATTCTTTTCAGGGTGAAGTCTAACACCCCCAAGATCTCCAGGAGCCATTTCAATTGTATATCTATTAGTATTAGCATTATATCTGTAATGGAGCCTGTGTCTTTGTTTATTATCAAGTTCTTCCACTGCAATTCTCCATCTTCTTAGATCCCAGAATGTATGATCTTCAAAAGCAAGTTCACACCTTCTTTCCTGTCTTATTTTATTTTCATCAAGTTGATTTAGCGATAGAGAGGGCATACCAGCTCGATTCCTTAAGTTATTAATATTTGCAAGCATGTCACCATTCGGATCATTAAGATAATATGCCGCTTCTACATAGTTAAGAATAACTTCTCCTAATCTATAAACAATATAGTCAGTACTTGATCTTGTGGCGTCTGGGGTTTCAGGGTTTGTCCTCTTTCTTATAAGCAATCCAGTAGCTAAACTTCCAATATGTTTACTTGGTCCTGATTGTGGCCAATCAATCTTTGTTCCAGTCATACTTCTGTGGAAGAATACCGTACCACCTTTGAACGAGGAACCTGGATAAAAAATTGATGCTTTCATTCTTGGATCTCTCATTTCGAAAAACCATTCAGGGTCAATTTCTGTAGCATCATCGTAAATTGATCTATCTAATTTACCACTTGTTCCATCAGTAAAATCAAAAAGTTCAAGTGTTTCTAAATATACAGTATAATTTGAACTCCAATTAAAACCAAATCCTGAAGGTTGAGCGAGTGCATCCCATTGATGACTTTTGCCTTCTTCATAATCATATTTTTCAGAAAAAATAATTTCTTTGTTATTTGTCTCATCTATAAAAAGGTTCCCAAAGTTTACACTTGGATCTTGGTCTTTCCTATATAGAGAGAAAAGGCCAGATCTTATAATTTCTCTTGAGGCTTTTAAGGATTCTTCATAATAATAGCTCATATCTGTAGATGGAATACCTAATAAACCGTCAAGTTTTTCGTTACCAAAATTAGCTACACTAGCAGCATAAAGCATCGCTCTGCTTTTGAGAGCAAGGGCAGTCCATTTTGATATCCTTCCATCTATTTCTGGAACGGAGGGTAAAAAATTCACAATTTCATTCATTTCAGAAAGTATAAAATCATAAATATCTTTTTCTGAATTTCTTGCCCTATATAATTGTTCCTCTGTACCCTGAACTGGAATAACATCCTTAACTAAGGGAACACCTCCAAATCTCTTTACCATTTCAAAATAGGCATGTGCCCTAATAAATCTAGCTTCTGAAACTCTGATATTTTTAAAAGATTCTGTGAGTCTAGTAGATTCTGGCAATCTTGTAATAAACTGATTGCATTCCCTTATTAATCTGTAATTATAATAATCTAGGACTTTTCCTTGAAGCCCGTTTTCATTGAAATCAACATCGACTACTTGTGTGTAAGGTGTTTGCCATGAAACACCATAATTTCTTGATTCTCCTCCATATGAGCTAATTAGACCCATATTTAAATTTCCATTCCCACTTTTTATATGAAACTGAGCTCTATCATAAAGATCAAATAAAAATGCATCAGCTAAAACTGGATCATCAAAAACCGCATTTTCAGAAATAATATCTGTCCTAGTCAGCTCAAAGGGATCTGAACAACTCAGTTGAATAAAAAATAAGAGATAAATTAAGAGTTTATTTTTTTTCATTAAAAAGAGAGTTTTATTCCAAAAGTGTATGATCTTGTTATTGGGTATCTACGAGTTGATTGAGTATTAGGATCAAACTCAGGATCAAAAGAGTTTTTGTACATACCCAAATTTGTGAATGTTAGAATATTTTCTGTTGAAACGTAAATCTGTGCACTAAATATTCCTAATTTAGAAAGAATATTTTTTGGTATTGTGTATGTTAAATTTATATTTTTTAATCTTAAATATCTTACGTCTCGTAACCAAAAATCTGAAATTCTGGAATTATTGGTATTTGATGAAAAACTTGCAGCAGGAAGTTTTGCTTCAGGATTGATATTAATCGAGGGGTCATCAGGATGTGGTTGCCATGCGTATTTATATTGATAAGATAATGGTGTAGATCCATTGTTAAACATTTTTGCGGCTGGACCATCAATGTAAATACTAAATTTAGATGCACCTTGAAATAACATTGACAATTTGAAATTTTTGTAGGATGCAGACAAATTCATTCCATAAGTCATTTCTGGCATATTACTTGCAAATCCAATGACGTCTTGGTCTCTGAAGTTTATTGTATCATTTCCATCTAAATCTTTATATTTTATATCTCCTGGTCTTAAAAGTAAATTTCCATTTCCATCTTGAATTGTTTGATGATTATTAATTTCGTCCTGAGATAGGAAAATACCATCTGAAATATATCCAAACCTTCTATTAACCCATTCCCCCTCTCTTCCTCTTATTCTCAAATAATCTGGATCTGTAAAAACCTCAATATCTTTTCTTACTAAAAATTTTTCTTTTCCGTAAGAAAAATTGGGTGCAATATCAATTTTAAATTTTCCAATATTCTGTTGGTATAAGGCCGACACCTCAAAACCCCTATCATCACTAGTATTAACGTTTGTAAGAGGTAGATCATAACCACCTTCATTTGCAACTGACTTCTGATCGTTACTTAGAATATTTTCTCTCTTCCTGTAAAAAATATCTCCTTCAAGTTGAAGCTTTCCCCTAAGAAATGTTGCTTCTATACCTGTATTGTACATAGTCATTTTTTCCCAAGTAAGAAAAGGATTAATCTCTCCCAATGTTCTGATTGTTGTTTCAGATATATTATCGCCAAATAGATAGGTTGTATTTGCCTCAAACCCTGCCAAATAATCAAATCCACGAATGCCGTTAGCAGTATCGTCTCCAAGCTGAGAGTATGATGATCTCAGTTTTAAGGTTGTATTTTGATTATTGTTAAAAAATGGTTCTTCGGAAATAATCCAACCAAATGAAAAACTTGGAAAATATCCCCATCTATTTTCAGGAGAAAATAAAACGTTACCATCAGCTCTAAATGTTGATTCAAATAGGTATCTGTCTTTATACCTGTAATTAATTCTTGTTACAGCACTCTTTCTTCCAATATCTGGTCCAGATGATCCATTATTTGTTTGCTCGTTTTCAGATCCAATAAATAATTCAGGAATTGTTGTTGTAAAAAGATCTTTTCGAGTAGCACTAAACATACTATATTTTCTGGTTGTTTGTTCTGCTAGAACTAAAACTTTTAGATTATGATTATTTGAACTCTTCGTATATTCCAATGAAAGTGTAGGGTATATCATTGATCTTCTAAATTGTGAATCAGAGATTGATGATACCCCATTTCCCACTCCCTCTAGTTGTAATTGATTAGTATTAATATTATGACTATATACGTTATAAGGTTTTCTGAAGGATTTTTCTGATCTGTTTAGTAGAGTAACATTTAGGTTTGCATTAAAGATAAGTCCACTTATTCCAGGAATGTCATATTTAATACCAAGTTTTCCTCTGAAGGTGTTATCTAATCTATCATATGTTCCAAATATATCTCTGCTAGATCTTGCTAAGGGATTTCTATTTCCAGTGGTTGAGCCTGAATAAGCTACTGCTGGTTTTGTAACGTCGGGGATATCTATATCTTCAGGAAGTTTAGAAAGATAAATAGGTTGTGAAGTTGCAAGGTCAATCCATATATTTGATAGGGCATTTTGAGCAGGTCTCTCTCTAATATCCTGTCTGTAGGAAAGATCCATTGAAAAATTTAATTTATCACTAATTTGAATATCAATATTTGATCTAGTATTGTATCTTTTGTAATCAAAATCTCTAGACTTAAAAAAGCTTTCTTGATCTATGTAACCAAAAGATGTGAAGTATTTAACATTCTCATTACCTCCTGATACATTTAAGTTATGTTGATGCATTGGTGCATAATTTTTAATTAAGGCATCAACCCAATTTTCTCCTTCATAGCCAATCTCTTGGTTGTAATATTTTGTCACATCATCCTCGTTGAAAGTTATATTAGCATCGCTTAAATCATTTAAGTCAGCTTCTCTGTAAAGTTCAACGTACTGAGATGGTGTTACATGATCTAAAAAAGCAGTGGCTGATTGAAGTGTTAAGTTTGAATTATAAGATATTCTTGGTTTACTTATTTGACCCCTCTTTGTTGTAACTAATATAACTCCGTTACCTGCTCTAGCACCATAAACTGCAGCAGATGCATCTTTCAAAACACTTATACTTTCAATATCATTTTGATCTATTCTCGAAAAATCCATTTGAACACCATCTACAAGTATGAGTGGTGCTTCACTGAAACTTCTAATTCTTATCTGAGTATTCTCTCCACCTGGAAGTCCTGAGTTTTGCCTTGTCATAACACCAGGGATTTTACCTGCAATAAGATTTGAAGAATTTGCTACAGGTACTAATGTAAGTTGTTCATTTTTAATTGATGCAACGCTTCCTGTTAGGTTAATTTTTTGTTGTGATCCATATCCAACTACTACTACTTCACTTAGTGTTTCTACATCTTGATTTAAAGATATATTTATAATTGATTTGTTTGCAACAGCAATATTTTGTCTCTTGTAACCCGAAAATGATATTGTTATAGTATCATTATTTTGAACGATTAATTCATAATTGCCGTTTATATCTGATACTGTTCCTTTAGTTGTTCCCTTAATTATAATTGTTGCTCCAGGAAGTTCTTCATTATTTTCATCCGATATTTTTCCACTTATTTTTTTTTCCTGAGAAAATATGTTCGAGAAAAAAAATAAAAATATAATTGAGAGTAATATTCTAGCAGAAATGTTCAAATCTGTTAATTTTCTTTTGTAAAAATAGGCTTAAATATTCAAATAAGATACTTAATGTATGATGGATTATAAAATATTAAAAGCCTCTTCTTTTATT
>CACPHX010000003.1 GCA_902633975.1 uncultured Marinoscillum sp. | reverse complement strand
CCTTTAGTCTTTTTATCCAATGAAAGAATTTTCTCAATTTCATTCCAAGTTGAGTCTTCACTACCATCATCAACAAAGATAATTTCATATTTTAAATTTCTTTTTTTTAAACTTTTTGTAATTGATTTATGAAGTTCTGCTAAAGATTCATTTTCATTAAAAGCTGGAATAACTATAGATAAATTTAAATACTTCATTTAGGCATCTCTTTAATCCTACTTCCTTTAACAATTGCAATCACCTTTCCTTTGAATGACCAATTAAACCATGGAGAATTTGAGGATTTAGATAGATTTGATTTACTATTAAAGTCCCATGATCCATCTGGATCAAAAATTGTAAAAGAAGCTTCTGATCCCTCAGATATATCATTTCTTTTAATTCCAAGTCTTTCCTTAGGATTTGAAGAAAATAATTTAATTAATGTCTCAAGAGGAATTATACGTGATAGTTGTACGATATTAGAAAAGAATGTTTGAATAGATATAATTCCAAATTTTGCTTTATCAAACTCACAGTTTTTAGAATCAATATCTTGAGGTTCATGATGAGATGAGATAATATCGATTGTGCCATCTTTAATTCCCTTAATAAGTTCTTCTATATCTTCAGTATTTCTTAAAGGTGGATTCACTTTATAATTAGTATCAAAATCAACGATATTAGAATCGTCCAATATCAAATTATGAATAGGAACATCACAGGTGACATCCAGATTATTTTTTTTTGCCTCTCTTATTAAAGAAACCGATTCTTTAGTTGAAATACCTGTAAAATGGATTTTACCTCCAACATAATCAAGTATTGACAGATCTCTTTTTACAGCTATACTTTCAGAAATACTTGGAATACCTTTTAATCCTATAGAATTCCCAAAATATCCATCATTTACTACCCCATGAGAAAAAGATTTATCTTGCGGCTTCGATATTAGCAATGAATCTATCTGTTTTAGATAAAGTAATGAATTCATAATCATTTCACTACTTTCCTTACTCGAATATGAGTTTGTAAATGCTTTAACACCAGAATTATTTAGATCAATAATATCATTTAAATCTTTACCATTAAAATTTTTAGATATTGCTGCAGAAGGATGAATTTTACAAAAATTATTTGATGACTTTTCTTGAATGTACGAAACATCGGCTTTGGTTTGAATTATAGGATTCGTATTTGGAGTTATCAAAACATCAAGAAAGCCAGAATTAATTGCCAGATTTACTCCAGACTTTAAATTTTCTTTATACTCATACCCAGGATCACAAAAGTTTGCATTAAAATCAAACCAACTCTCACTAATATAAAGACCCTCAAGGTTAACTACTTTCTTGACTTTATCTGATATCTTATTTTTTGATATCTTTTTAACATAGCCTTTACTATCAATTAGTATATTAACTTTTGAATTAAAATATTTTGATGTCGTATCAGATACTGTTACAGAATTAAGAAGTAGTGACATTCAAAAATATTTTAGCAAAACTAAAACATATTTGATTTATCAAAAAATTAATCTAATAAAACAGTTTCTTCCCTGTCAGGACCAAGTGATATTAATTTAATCTTAACTCCAACACTATTCTCGATAAATTTAATATAGTTCTTAAAGTTATCTTCTAAGTCCTCATATCTTCTAGCTTCATTAACTTTATATGTCCATCCAGGAAACACAGTGTAAACAGGTTTTATATTATCTGAATCAATAATAGATGGAAAATAGTCAATCTCTTTTCCATCATAAATATATCCTGTACAAACCTTAACTTCTTCAAAACCCGATAAAACATCTGCCTTCATGATGTATAAGTGAGTAACACCATTTAACATTACTGAGTATTTTAAAGCAGGAATATCTAACCAGCCGCATCTTCTAGGCCTTCCTGTAGTTGAACCAAACTCATTACCGTTTTGGGCTATAATATTTCCAAAATCATCAAAAAGTTCAGTTGGAAAAGGTCCAGCTCCTACTCTAGTACAGTATGCCTTGAAAATACCATAAACGTTGGAAATTTTTCTTGGTGAAATACCGAGACCAATACAAGCTCCGGCTGTTGTTGTATTTGAGGACGTAACAAAAGGGTAGCTACCAAAATCAATATCAAGAAGTGTTCCCTGAGCACCCTCTGCTAAGAATTTTTTCTCTTTATTTAAGTTGTTATTAATTAAATATTCAGTATCAGTAATCTCAAATTTTTTCAAAAATTGAACGGAAAGAAAAAAATTTTCCTCTTCTAATTTAAAATTGTCATCGTAGTGCTCATCCAAGAAATAATCATGATAAGATTTTTGTTTATCATATTTATCCTTAAAAGATTTTGATAAAACATCACCTACTCTTAGTCCATGCCTACCAATTTTATCTTGATAAGTAGGGCCTATTCCCTTTAATGTAGAACCTATTTTCTTTTCGCCTTTATTTTTTTCTAAAACCTTATCTAATAGCCGATGAACTGGAGAAATTAATTGAGCTTTGTTAGAAATTGATATTATTTCGTGCAAATTAATCTTAAATTTTTCGTGAATTAAATCAACCTCATTTTTAAATATTACTGGATCTAAAACTACTCCGTTACCTATTATGTTATGTTTATTTTTTCTGAAAATACCAGAAGGTATTTGATGTAAAACATGTTTTTTGTCATCAAATTTAAGGGTATGACCGGCATTTGGACCGCCTTGAAATCTAGCTATGAAATCATATTTAGGAGCAAGGAAATCAACTACTTTCCCTTTTCCTTCATCACCCCACTGTAAACCTAACAAAACATCAACCGACATCTATTTTTTATTTTTTTCACCAAAGAAGTATAAAGAATGATTATTAATCTTTACATCAAACATTTTCTCTAATGAATTTTTGATTGATTGTATTCTTGGATCACAAAACTCTATAATTTCTTCATTGTCTAATATAATATGATCATGCTGTCTGAATCCAAATGATTTTTCATATTTAGCAATATTATCTTTGAAAACATGTCTTGAAACGAGCTCTAAACTGACAAGTAAATCCAAAGTGTTATAAATAGTTGCTCTACTTACTCTATATTTTTTTTTTATCATTTGAGAATAAAGCTCATCAGCATCGAAGTGGTGATCAAATGAATAAATTTCTTTAATAATGGCATATCTTTCTTGAGTCTTTCTTAAGCCTTTAAGTTCAAGATGTTTATCCAATATTTTTTTTACCTGTTCGAGAATTAATTTGTTATCCATAAAACTAGTCTACTCTGTTCACAAAAGTTACGTTCTTAACTTTCTGTAATTTCTTTATCAATTTAGATAATTGCAAGGTATCAGAAACAAATAATTCAATCTTTCCATGGAAAATTCCATCTTTTAAGTCTACGTTAATAGATTTCATATTAACCTTCAATTGAGACGAAATTATTTTTGTTACATCATCAATTACGCCTACCCTATCCGTTCCGTCAATAATTAAAGATGTAATTAAGCTAGTATCAGAATAGGAATACCAATTTGCCTTAATTATTCTGTAACCATATTTCGAGAGTAACTCTGGAGAATTCTTACAACTTGTTCTGTGAACTTTTATTCCTTCATTGACCGAAACAAAGCCATAAATATCATCACCTGGGATAGGTTTGCAGCATTTTGAGAGTGAATATTCTATATCATCCCTTTTACCTTCAAACTCAACTAATTTAGATTTTGGAGTTGCTTTTCTAGTAAGTTTTGACCTATCAATATCTTTATTGATTACTGCAATCTTATTTTTATCAATGATTTCTTTTTCATAATCTACATACTCTTTAATTCTCTTCAGATTAAATGTTCCCTTCGCTATTTCATAATAAAACTCTATAATGCTTTTATACTGAAAATAACTAGCAACTTTTGATATATTCTCATCAAATTCAATTTTAAGTTGTTTCAATTTTCTCTTTAGCAAGTCTTTTCCCTGATTAGAAATATTTTTTCTTTGCCTAGTAATTTTTGCTTTGATTGCTGACTTTGCTTTTGATGTAACCACTTTATTTATCCAGTCCTCATTAGGTTTTTGATTTGAGGATGTCAACAATTCAACCTGATCTCCTGAAGATAAGTTGTGGTTTATAGGAACCAATTTATCATCAATTTTAGCACCAGTACATTTTGATCCTAACTCCGAATGAATAGAGAATGCAAAATCCAAAACTGTTGATTTATTTGGTAATGTTATTAAATCTCCTTTAGGTGTAAAGACAAAAATTTCATCATTATATAAATTTCCTTTAAAATCATCTAAAAATTCTTGAGGAGAATAGTTTTTTTGGCTAATTAAATCTTTAACTGAGCTTATCCAGTTATCAAACTGAGAATTTTTTTTAAGTTTTTCTTTGTATTTCCAATGGGCAGCAAATCCTTTTTCGGCTATGTCGTTCATTCTATCACTCCTTATCTGTACTTCAACCCATTTACCAGAATTACTCATGACAGTTGTGTGTAAGGATTCATATCCATTCGTCTTTGGAGTAGCAATCCAATCTTTTAACCGGTCAGGATTTGGTTGGTAACAATCCGTCACACATGAATATGCTTTCCAACAGTGACTTTTTTCATCGTCTAATTTTGATTTCAGAATAATTCTTACAGCAAAAATATCATAAATCTCTTCAAAAGATTTATTCTGATTTTTTATCTTATTATTTATGGAATATATTGATTTTGTTCTCCCCTTAATCTTGTATTCAAGATTACTTTCAATCAGTTTCTTTTTGATTGGCCTTATAAATTTTCTGATAAACTTGTCTCTATCTGATTTACTGTCCTTTAATTTCTTCTTTATCTTTTTGTACATTTTCTTTTCTGTATACTTCAGATATAAATCATCCAATTCTGACTTAATAGAAAATAAACCAAGACGGTGAGCTATCGGTGAATATATATATATAGTCTCCGAAGAATTCTTCAGTTGTGCACTTCTTGACATGCTATCAAGGGTTCTCATATTATGTAATCTGTCAGCAATTTTTATTAATATAACTCTCATATCATCAACTAGAGTTAATAACATTTTCTTGAAATTTTCAGATTGAAGAGAGGACCCTGGAGTAAATACACCTCTAATTTTTGTTAATCCATCACATAAATTAGCAACTGTTTTACCAAACTCTTTCTCGATAAAGTCTAATTTATAATCAGTGTCTTCAACAACATCATGAAGTAAAGCTGCAATAATTGAGGTAGTCCCAAGACCAATTTCTTGAACACATATCTGAGCTACACTAATTGGATGAATAATATATGGCTCTCCTGATTTTCTTCTCATGTCTTTATGTGCATCAAGAGCTATTCTAAATGCTTTCTTTATTTTTTTTGAATCAGAACTATTAATTATTGATTTAGAATGTCTCAAGAGTTTCTTATAAGCACTAATAATTAATCTATTATCATCTTCTTTGGTCTTAAATGAATATTTTAATTTCATATGTATAAAGATAAATTAAATTAATTTTTCTCATTAAAATAATTTATCTCTAGATTTGCAATCTTTATAATTAGGCGGATGTGGCGAAATTGGTAGACGCACTAGACTTAGGATCTAGCGCCGAAAGGCATGGGGGTTCGAGTCCCTCCATCCGCACATTTTAAAATATAAAAAGTTGAAAATCACCAAAAAAAAAATTTCAAATACCGAATCTTCAATTGACATTATTATTGAAAATAGGGATTACATAAATCCATTCGAAAGTAAACTTAAAGAGTTTAAAAAAAGAGTAAATCTCAAAGGGTTTAGACCTGGAATGGTACCGATACAGCTGATCAAGAAAATGTATGGTAAATCAGTATTAATTGAAGAAATAAATAAAATAATTAGCGAAAAAATTAATAGCTACATAAAAGAAGAGAGAATTAAAATTATTGGAGAACCAATAGCTAAAGAAAGCGACATCGATAAAGCTGATTTAAATAATTTAAAGGATATTTTTTTTAAGTTTCATGTTGGTCATCTCAGTGATTTTAAAATTGAATCATTTTCAAAAAAAAATAAGTTTACTCTTTTCAACATAAAGGTAGAAAGCAAAGCAATAAATGAAACAATTGAAAACCTAAAAGTTCAATATGCTGATGTAAATAATTTAAAAGAAGTTACGGAAAAGTCAAACATATATTCGAAAATATCATACAAAGATAAAGAGCATAAAGGGTTATTGGATATTAAAATGTTAGAAAAAAAAGAATCAAAAAAATTAATAGGTAAAAAACTAAATGACAGTATAAATATTGATCTTAAAAAACTGTCAAAAAATGATGAGAGAACTGTTTCTCAGATATTAGGTGACTCAATAAAAATAGAAGATATACCATCTAACGTAGCACTTCAAATTGAAAATATAATTGAAAGAACACCAGCTAAATTAAATACTACATTTTTTGATAAAATTTTTGGTCCTGGAAAAGTAAAAAACAAAAAAGATTTCAATGCAGAAATTAAAAAGTCTATTGAGTTTAATTACATGAGAGAAACTGAAATCTATCTTAATAGAATTATTGAAAATGAATTATTATCAAAAAATAAAATTGATATGCCAAATAGTTATGTAGAGGACTGGGTGAAAAAAAATAATGATGAAGAAACATCAAAAAAAATAATAAATGAACAGTTTGAAGATTATTGCAAACAAATTAAATGGTCATACATAGTTGATGATATTGTTGAGAAGTATAAAATTTCAGTAGAAAATGAAGAAATTGAACAGGTTGCAAAAAGTCAAATAGAGCAACAGCTTATGTCATCTGGTATGCAAAATGTTGGGAAAGATATTAATAAGTTTGTAGATAATTATCTTAAACACAATAAAGGTGAAAATTATTTAAAAATCTTTAATCAAGTTAAGTCAAATAAAGTATTTAATAAAATTAAAGAAAAATCAACTATTACTAAAAAGTCTATAACATTTGATAAATTTAAAACGTTAGCTAGTAAATTGTAATTATGAACAAAAAGGAATTAAGAAAATTTTTAGTAAATGAAAAAAATATAAATGGCCTTACCTTTGACAAGTATGCAGAAAGGGTTGAAAGCATGACAAGAGCTGTAATTGAGGAGAGACCTACAAATTTTAGAGAGATTGACGTATTTTCTAGGCTTATAATGGATAGAATTATATTCCTAGGCATGGGAATTGAGGAAAATATATCTAATATAATCACAGCACAACTGCTATTCCTTGAGTCGGTTGACTCAAAAAAAGATGTATTACTTTATATCAATAGTCCAGGTGGTTCAGTATATGCAGGACTAGGTATCTATGATACAATGCAGTATATATCGCCCGATGTTGCAACAATTTGTACAGGGATGGCTGCATCAATGGGTGCTGTTTTGTTATCTGGAGGAGCAAAGGGTAAAAGATCAGCTTTAAAACATTCAAGGGTTATGATTCATCAACCTTCTGGCGGAATGCAGGGACAATCTACTGACATGGAAATCACTCTCAAACAAATGCAGGAACTAAGAAAAGATCTATATAATATTCTTTCTGAACACACCGGAAAATCATACAGTCAAATTGAGAAAGATTCCGACAGAGATAAGTGGATGAGATCTGAGGAAGCCAAAGAATATGGTATCATTGACGAAGTATTAACAAAAAAATCATAATATTTTCTCATATATAATGTTTGCTAATTTTTTAGAAGAATTATTATCACCAATTTTTCTTCTCAATACATAAAAATTTTTTCTCATTGTCTTCCTTATTTGATTCTTTTTAAGTGATTTCAATTCATTTATTAGATTATTAATATTGAATTTATCCTGAATCAACTCTTTTACTATTTCCTTATCCAAAATTAAATTAACTAACGAAATATATTTTAACTTCACGAGAAGCCTTGCAATTAAATAAGATGCATAAGAAGCTTTAAAGACAACAACATGAGGAGTATTGGTTAAAGCAACTTCGAGACTGGCAGTTCCTGACATAACTACAGCAGATTCACATTTATCTAACGATCCGTAAGTATCATCATATACTATCTCCACGTGATCATACTTTAAAATTCCCTCATACAATAATGAGGAAATGTTTGACACACCAAAAACTAAAAACTTCTCATCATTAATATTTTTTACTAACTGGATTAGAATAGGTAGTGAATATTTAATCTCAGTTTCTCTACTTCCTGGAAAAAGAGCAATATAATTATCTGTTTTTTTTAGTTTATTTTTTTTTATTCTATGAACTAATGGATTACCAATATATTTTATATCTATACCTTCACCCATGAAATAATTTTTTTCAAATGGAAGAATAGAATAGATGCTATTTATGTTTTTTTTTAGAACAATATTTCTCTTAGAATTCCAAGCCCAAGTTTTTGGAGGAATATAATAATCAACCTTAATATTATTTTTTTTACAGAATTTTGTAATTTTTAAATTAAAACCAGGAAAATCAATAAGAAGAACTCTTTTTGGATTTAGTTTCAGTATGTCAATTTTACATTTTTCAATTTTTTTATATAGAAAATATAATCTCTTTAATACCTCATAAAATCCCATTACAGAATAAGATTTGTAATCCTCAAGCAAAATAGCACCTGCACTTTTTAATAAGTCACCTCCCCAACAATGAATTTTTAGATTTGGATTTATTTTAAAAAGCTCTTTAACTAACTCAGAACCATGCAAATCTCCTGACCTCTCACCACAAATAATAAATAAATCTGAATTATTTCTCGCCATAATAATCTATAAAATTTCTAGGTGTCTCATATAGACGAATCCTATGTAATTTACAGATATTATCTTGTTTGAGTCTCTTTTCTAAAACTTCCCAAAACTTAATGGCAACATTCTCAGTTGTTGTAATTATACCTTTCAAGAATGGTACATCAATATTTAAATTTTTATGATCGACTTTGTCAAGAATTTCTTCCTTAATTATATCTGATAAAAACTTTAGGTTAACTATCATACCAGATTCTTTATCAACTTTACCTTTTACAGTTACCAAAATCTCATAGTTGTGTCCATGCCAATTCTCATTAGAACAGACACCAAATACATTTTTATTTTTCTCTTTAGACCAATCAGGATTATATAATTTATGTGCGGCATTAAAGTGTTCTTTTCTTGTGATGTATATCATATTATCAAAACCTTAGGTGAACTTCCAAGTTTGACCTGAACATGCTCCTCGGGTGAAGTACTAAGCTCCAGACCTTTGAAATCAGGTGTAATTGGGAAATTTTTGTAATTTCTCTCAATTAAAACTCCAACTTGAATATGTTTTGGAGAGTAGTTGAGGATAGTGTTTATTGCATATATTATTGTATTACCTGAATTCATAACATCATCCAGAATAATTACAGTTTCGTTTTTAAAACTATCGAAATTAAAATCTGATTCCTCACAAAAGAACTCGCTTTTGTTTTTATCATAACTAAAATGTAAATTTTCTACACTTAAATTTGAATTTTTCATTATATATTCAGAAATCTTTTTTGAAATATATTTACCGTTAGGGAGTAATCCAACAATGAAGATTATCTCCTTATCAAAATTTTTTTCAATTATTTCAAAAGAAATTCTTCTTATCTTATTTTCAATATCCTCCGAATATAAAATTATATTTTTCATTAGATTATAGGGGCATTACTTTATTATCTTTAAATGTAGAAAGTATAATCATAGATTGTAGACTATCAGTAGATTCAATTTCACTAACCTTCTCAAGCATTAATTTTTGATAAGATTCAATATCTTTTGCAACTACTTTCAATATAAAATCTCCAGAACCTGTAATGTGATGACATTCAATAATATTATCTACATTCTTTATTTGATCAATAAATAATTCTAGATTTTTTTTGTTATGGCTTTTCAGCGATACCATAACATAAGTGCTCACATTTAAACCAATTTTAGATTTGTCTAATTTGGCGTGGTAGCCACTAATAATACCTCTAGTTTCTAATTTTCTTACCCTTTCTAATGTTGGAGCAGGAGATAATCCAATCTCTTTAGATAACTTGGCATTTGTGATTTTTGCACTTTTTTGAAGAGTATTTAAAATTTTCTTATCTATTGCATCAATTTTCATAAAGAATTTTATTTTGTGAAACGACTATATTTTGAAGAATGTTTTGTTTTTTAGAAATTTTCAAATTGATTTAAGAATTTTCTTTGATTTTCTTAAGATTTAATTTTGCTCTTTTATTTAATTCGTTTTTTCTATTTGTTAATTTTATAACACTATTAAAATACTTTTTAGATTTATCAAATTCACTTCTATCATAAAAAATTTTTCCTAGATAGTAATTAGAATAAATATTATATCCCATTTTCTCTTTTCCCAATATCTTTGCATACTCTATCGCTTTGGTATAGTTAAATATTGCTTTCTCAAATTCAAAAATAGAGTAATAGTACTCACCAACAAAAAAATGAGAGACTCTAGCTTCATCATGATTATAACCATAAATATTAGATTTAAAATTTTCCAATATTTTATTTGCTTTGTTATAAGCTTGCATAAATCTTCCATTTTGATATAATAGTTGAGTATTATATCTATGAAAAATTGAATTTAATGGATATAATTCATGTAAATATTTTGATAATTGAAGAGCTTTAGATAGTTTTTTTTCTGATAAATAAATTTTCATCAAGAAAAACTGAGATTCAGTTCGAGTATAGAAAGAATTTCTAGAAGCATTCTCTAATTGTTCAATACCAACTAATTTATTTCCCTCAGGAAACAGTTTCACTATTGGTTTAAGTAAGGGATATCTTTCTGGTATCCATACAGAATAATAATTAAAAAGACCATTTCCAAAATCAATTTCGGGAATCATTATATCATTTTTTTTAATTTCTTTTAAATATTTTAATGCATTTCTACCTGATAGTGCTGATTGAGTCCACTTTTTTCTTTCTGCTAAAAGTCTTCCTTTAAAAGCATAAGAGGCAGCTAAAAAAAATGCCCCATCAATCTTACTCCCTCTTTTATAGATTTTCTGTGCTCTATCAATTGTTACATCCATTTGTATTAAAAATTTATTATCAAGTTCTTTAGATATTGCATTAATTTTTCCAGAATTAGCATCAATTTTCCACCACATACTCAAGCCTAAAAGAAAGGAGGGAAGAGGGTGATCTTTATATTCTTGCATGAGCCAAAAAAATTCTTTCTCTGCATCATCAAATTTAAAATTATACATCTTATTAATTGATGATGTTGATTCAATTTGTATATCAATATTTTTTAAAATACTGATAGTATCAAAACTTGAACCTTTGAAATTGAAAGGGCTTAATATTAAAATTGCTGATAACAATATTTTACACAATTTTCTTAAATTTTATTAACAAAATAACTGAATCATATAGAATAAGGTTATAATAATTTTAATTATTTTCGCAATTATTGTTATGCAATGTTAGAATATAAAAAATTAAATAAATTTTCTGGCTATACTGCTTTTATAATAGCACTAATTGTATATTCTATAACTGTTGAAGATACAGCAAGTTTTTGGGATGCAGGAGAATTCATTGCTGTCTCAAGTAAACTTGAGGTTCCTCACCCTCCGGGAGCACCATTTTATCTATTGCTTGGTAGATTTTTCTCAATGTTTGCATTTGGAGTACCGGAAAATATTGCTATAGCAATAAATTTACTCAGTGTTGTTTCTAGTGCATTAACAATTCTATTTCTTTTTTGGACTATTACATATTTGATAAAAAAAGTTATTGATCCAAGATTAAATTCCAATAATAAATTATTAGTTATTCTCTCAGGTTTTATTGGATCTTTATCTTTTGCATTTACTGATTCTTTTTGGTTTTCTGCAGTTGAATCAGAAGTTTATGCTATGTCTTCATTTTTTACTGCTTTTGTTTTTTGGGCAATTTTAAAATGGGAAAGCCTTGAATCTGAAGTAGATCAAAATAAATGGATAATACTCATAGCTTACATGATGGGCCTGTCAATAGGTGTACACCTCCTTAATCTTGTTACTATTCCAGCACTTTCTTTGATTATATATTTTAAAAAATATAATAAGGTTAGCTTTATTGGCATAATACTATCTCTTATTCTTGGATTAATCGCAGTTGGTTTTATTGTTGAAGGAATTATTCCAGGAATTCCAACTCTTGCCAATTCTATTGAGATAATTTTTGTTAATAATTTAGGTTTGCCTTTTGGAAGCGGAATTATATTTTTTTCATTCGTATTCTTCATTTTAATATTTTATATTTTATGGTACAGTCAAATTCAAAATAAAGTAACATTAAATACAACTTTTCTTTCATTTTGTTTTATACTGATTGGATATTCTTCGTACTCAATAGTATTAATTAGATCAAATTACAATCCACCTATTGATGAAAATAATCCAGAAAATATTTTAAATTTTATTTCATATCTAAAAAGAGAACAATATGGTTATAGACCTCTTTTTAGTGGACAATATTTTGATGCAAAAATTATTGGTCAAGATGATATTGGAGTTTCATACAAAAGGGGGGAAGAAAAATATGAAATAAAGGAGAAAAAGTTAAAGTATGTGTATGATAAAAAAAGGACTACTTTGTTCCCAAGGATGTATAGTTCTTCTCCTAATCATATTGAAAGATATAGAGAGATAACAGGATTGTCAAAGAACGAAAAACCTACTTTTTCAGATAATTTAACTTTTTTTATTAAATATCAAGTTGGTCATATGTATTTAAGGTATTTTCTTTGGAATTTTTCTGGAAGATCGTCTGACATTCAAGGTGCTAACTGGCTAGGATTTTTAAATTTATTTGATGATGTCCCTTACACAATTGAAAATAATAAGGCAAGAAATAATTATTTCATGATACCCCTAATTCTAGGTTTGTTGGGTTTTGTCTTCCAGTACTTGATCGATAAAAAAAACTTTTACGTTGTATTACTTTTATTCATATTAACTGGACTCGCTCTTGTGGTATATCTAAATAGTCCACCAATTGAGCCAAGAGAAAGGGATTATATCTATGCAGGTTCTTACTATACATTTTCCATATGGATTGGATTTGGAGTTGTGTCAATATTTACTTTTTTAGGAAAATTTATTAGTAATAAAAAATTAGCATTATTTCTTTCGGGAATAATATCTTTCTCTTCTCCAATGATTCTTGCTATTGAAAACTGGGATGATCACGACAGATCTGAGAGATTCTTAACGGTAGATTCAGCAAAAAATTTATTAGCATCTTGTGAACCTAACTCAATACTTTTTACTGGTGGTGACAATGATACTTTCCCTCTATGGTATGCTCAAGAAGTAGAAAATTTTCGAACAGATGTTAGAGTTATTGTATTGAGTTATTTTAATACTGACTGGTATATTGAACAAATGATGTCAAAGAAAAATAAGTCAGATAAAATAAATTTCAGCATTGATCTAGATAACTATATTCAGGGCGGGTATAATGATTACCTACCTATTAGGGCAAATGATGAAAGGTCCATTAATTTAAAAAAATATATTGAGTTTGTTAATAGAAATGTTAAGGCAATTCAATTTAGGAACTACAATACGGTACCTTCAAAATCATTTTATTTAACTGATTTTGATTTCAATGAAAATCTATTACCAAATAATTTAAAGAATTACTATCAAGACACGCTCATATTAAGAATTAAAGGAAATAAGAATGGTCTTGAAAAAAAAGATTTGGCATTTCTTGATATTCTTCAGAAAGGAAATTGGAAAAGACCAATATATTTTAATAATACATCACTTAACGGTATTGGTATAGATCTTAAAAGACATGTAATTCAAGAAGGATTTGTTTACAAACTACTTCCTATTCAAAATTTATCTAACTCAAGTTTTATTGATACAGATAAAATGTATGATAATCTCATGAATAATTCGTTTTGGAGAGGTCTTGATAATGAAAAAGCTTATTTCTCGGAAGATCATAGAGGTTTTATTATGAATTATAGATCTAACTTTAATACTCTTATTAGAAATTTGATAGATAAAAAAAGATATGAGGATGCACAAATAGTAATTAACAAATGTTTACAGTTAATGCCTGACAAATCCATAATGTATGACCATTTTTCAGTTCAATTAGTTGAATTCCTTATTGATCTTAATCAAAAAGCTAATTTTGAAACAATGGAATTAGCTAATGAAATTGCAGAAATTACAAGCGTTAGAGCAGACGAAGTTTTAAACTATTATTTTGATGAAAAAATTAATAATAAATACGAAATCCAAAGAAATCTTGTATCACTTAATACTTTGGCTAGGGCATTCAGTAAGACTAATAATAGAGATCTATCAAAAAAATATAGAGAACTTTTTGAAAAAAATTACACTAAAAGTTCAGTCAATTAACTTTTAAAAATTTTAAAATTTCTCTCTCATTTGTAATAATATTTTTGATAGATAAAAAATAAATTCCAGAATTTACCTCTCTAAGAGATATTTGAATAATATTATCTTCAAGCCTCTCAGTCTCAATATTTAGGGGATTACCAATTAATGAGAAAACAGATATTGATTGGTTGTCAATAAAATTTATATCTTTAAATTTTATATTAATATGGTCAATGGCAGGATTGGGATATAATTCATAAAGTTTATTTCTATCTTTTTCTTGAGAGAAAGAAGAAAAAGAAAAGCTTAAAAAAAATAAAAACAATATACTTTTTTTCATATTTTAATATATAATAGAAAATAAAATAAAAATATCTAATTATTAATTAAAGTAAAATTACAACAATTTTTTTACTCTTTCTGATATCCAATCACCAACATAAGAAGTAGAGTAATTCTTTTCATGATTAATATCCTGTGTAACAATACCTTTATCTAATGCATCTGAAACAGCTTGATTTATATTTTTAGAATATTTTTTGAGTCCAAATGAAAGATCTAACATCATACTCGAAGAAAGTATCATCGCCATTGGATTTGCTATATTTTTTCCTGCAGCTTGTGGATAAGATCCATGAATTGGTTCAAATAACGAAATCTTATTACCAATTGAAGCAGAAGGTAACATGCCAATTGATCCAGTTATAACTGAGGCTTCATCTGTTATTATATCACCAAACATATTTTCTGTTAATATTACATCAAAATCAGATGGATTTGTTATTATTTTCATGGCTGCATTATCAACAAAAAGATATTGGACTTTTACATCACTGTAATCATTAGACATATTTTGTACTACTTCTCTCCAAAGTCTTGAAGTCTCTAAAACATTTGCCTTGTCAACTAATGTTAAAATATTTTTCCTTTTTTTTGCCTCTTTAAATGCTATATGAGATATTCTCTCAATCTCCTCCCTGGTATATCTACACGTATCAAATGCAATTGATTTTTTTTGATCAAGACCTTTCTCTCCAAAGTAAATACCTCCAGTAAGTTCTCTAAAAACAATAAAATCAGTATTTTTTAAAATTGAAGCTTTTAATGGCGAAGAATTTATTAGAGATTCATAAACCTTAACAGGTCTTATATTGGCGTATAGACCTAAATATTTTCTCATTTCAAGAAGCCCATCTTCAGGCCTCATTTTAGCTTTTGGATTATTATCGTACTTTGGATCCCCTATCGCTCCAAACAATATTGCGTCACAACTATCGCATATTTTTTTTGTTTTATCAGGGAAAGGGTTCCCATATTTATCAATTGCTTTCGCACCTATGGGAGCATCGTAATAAGAAAAATTTATATCTGAATTACTTGAGAGGGTATCAAGAACTTTGACTGATTCTCTAATTACTTCAGGTCCAATACCATCACCACTTAACAAAGCTATTTTTTTACCTGCCCGTTTCATTTTCAAACTTTAATATTTTTTCTTTTATGCTTAATAGATAATCTACATTATCATAACCTTTAAGTAAACATATTTTATTGTAATCATTAATTTGAAACTTTTCATCAATACTGCCATCTAAGGAATAAAATTTTTGTTCATTCAAATCAGTTTCAAATTCAATATTAGATTCATTAGATATTTTTTTAAAAATCTTTTGAATTAAATTTTCATCCAATTCAAATACTAATAAACCATTATTTAATGCATTATTTTTAAAAATATCAGCAAAGAAGCTACTTATAACAACCCTAAAACCATAGTCATGTATAGCCCATGCAGCATGTTCTCTACTTGACCCACATCCAAAGTTTCTTCCTGCCAAAAGTATTTTTGAGTTTTTTGGTTTAGAATTTAAAATAAAGTCGTTATTCAAATTCCCATCTGAACAGTATCTCCAATCTCTAAATAAATTTTCTCCAAAGCCATCTCGAGAAACTGCCTTTAAAAATCTTGCTGGAATAATTTGATCCGTATCTATATTCTCAATATTTAAAGGCGTAATAGTTGATTTTAGTTTTACGAACTTTTCCATATTATAAATAATCTCTTACATCTGATACATGACCACTAATTGCAGATAATGCAGCTGTTGCAGGACTTGCTAAAAAAGTTCTAGATCCTGGTCCTTGTCTTCCCTCAAAATTTCTATTAGAAGTAGATAAGCAGTATTTTCCCTTTGGTATTTTATCTTCGTTCATAGCTAAACAAGCTGAGCATCCTGGCTGCCTAAAATCAAAACCAGCATCAATAAAAACTTTATCTAAACCTTCATTAATTGCAGCCCTCTCTACTGATTTAGACCCTGGGATTACCCAAGCATGAACATGTGGCGATTTAGTTTTACCTTTTATTATATCTGCTGCAGACCTCAGATCCTCTATTCTTGAATTAGTACAACTACCTATAAATACATAATCAATTTTTTTATTTTTAAGTTTGTCCCCAGAATTAATACCCATATATCTAAGAGACTTTTCAAA
The DNA here is from genome assembly GCA_902633975.1 of uncultured Marinoscillum sp. GTDB lineage: Bacteria > Bacteroidota > Bacteroidia > Cytophagales > MED-G16 > MED-G16. Next base: position 68,676 of record CACPHX010000003.1, on the reverse strand, counting down.
AGAATGTTTGGAACTGTTTATAGCTGAGCTAGGAATTTCCTCATCAATTTTAATTCCCATTCCAGGATTAGTACCGTAGGTTATCATTGGTTGAATATCTTCAGCGTCAAATTTTAATACCTTATCATAATTTGCATCTGCATCTGATCTGAGTGTATTCCAATATTTTATTTTTTTATCCAGTTCTATTCCTTTAGGTGCAAACTCTTTATCCTTTAAATATTTGTAAGTTATTTCATCTGGTGCGATCATCCCCCCTCTTGCTCCCATTTCAATGCTCATATTACAAATAGTCATTCTCGACTCCATTGATAATTTTTCAATAGCAGAACCAGCGTACTCCACAAAATATCCAGTGCCTCCAGATGCACTAATTTTAGATATTATATACAAAATAATATCTTTAGAGTATACACCCGAGTTTAACTCACCATTAATCTCTATTCTCATGGTTTTTGGTTTATTTTGGAGAATACATTGAGTTGAAAGTACCATTTCGACTTCACTAGTTCCAATACCAAAGGCAATAGAACCAAATGCGCCATGAGTTGAGGTATGACTATCACCACATACAATTGTCATTCCTGGCTGGGTTAGACCTAGTTCTGGTCCTATTACATGTACAATACCTTGATATTTATGACCTAAGCCATATAATTTAATATTGTGTTCTTTACAATTAGCTGTAAGTTTTTCTACTTGTTTTCTTGATAATTCTTCCTTAATTGGCAAATGCTGATTTTCAGTTGGAACATTATGGTCAGCTGTTGCTATAGTTCGATCAGGTCTAAATACATTTATTTTTCTTGAGTTAATTCCGTCAAAAGCTTGGGGGCTAGTAACTTCGTGAATGAGGTGTTTGTCAATATAGAGAATATCTGGACCGTTAGGAATTGAGTCTACTACATGTTCTTCCCATACTTTATCAAATAATGTTTTACCCATTTTTTTCTTTAACTAATTCAATTAAATCTTCATCATGTAGAAGTTTTTTTTCATCAGCTAGCTCTATAAATCTAACGTACAAAGTTTCTAATTCAATTTTTGAAAACTCATAACCTAACAGGCTAAGTCTGTGCCTCAATGCAGCTCTACCACTTCTTGCCGTTAAATCAATTGAAGATGAGTCTAATCCAACATCCTCAGGATTAATAATTTCATAATTATCTCTATTTTTTAAAAAACCATCTTGATGAATACCCGATGAATGAGCAAATGCATTTGCCCCAACAATAGCCTTATTTTTTTGAACTGGCATATTCATCATTCTGCTAACTTTTTTACTCAGTTTAATTATTTTTTTTGTATCAATACCTGTTGATAAATTCAAATCAGGGTGTGCTTTCAATGCCATAACTACCTCTTCAATTGATGTATTACCTGCTCTCTCCCCAATTCCATTAATAGTTCCTTCAACTTGCCTAGCTCCATTTTGTAATCCAGCTAAAGAATTTGCAGTCGCTAATCCTAGATCATTATGACAATGAACTGAAACAATAGCTTTATCAATATTAGGAACTCTGTCAAATAAATTTTTTATTTTTTTTCCATACATCTCTGGTAAATTATATCCAGTTGTATCAGCAATATTTATCACTGTAGCTCCGGCATCAATAACTTTTTCAACCATTTTTGCCAAAAAATCAGGGTCTGCTCTTCCTGCATCCTCAGGATAAAATTCAATATCTTCAAAATATCTTCTTGCATATTTAACAGCTGCAACTGCTTGATCTAAAATTTTATCCCTAGTGGAGTTAAACTTGTGTTTAATGTGGATGTCTGATGATCCAATTCCAGTATGCAACCTTCTTCTCTTGGCACTTTTAAGAGAAACGTGTGCCATATTGATATCATCAACCAATGCTCTTGATAGTGCACATATAATAGGTCTCTTTACATTTTTTGATATTTCCACAACTGAATTAAAATCTCCAGGACTAGATATAGGAAAACCTGCTTCAATTATATCAACACCTAGATCCTCTAAACCCAATGCTATTTCTACTTTTTCATCAGTATTTAATTGACAACCAGGAACCTGCTCCCCATCACGAAGAGTAGTATCAAAAACATAAACTTTTTGTTTTTCAGACATTTGAATAGATATGATGGTTGAATTTACATATTTTTCACAATTTCTCTACCAAACTCAGAACAAGAAAGTAGAGTTGCATTATCCATTAATCTTTCGAAATCGTAAGTAACTTTTCCAGAAAGTATGGCTTTTGTTAATCCATGGTGAATCAAATTTTTTGCCTCTTTCCACCCCAGATATTCTAACATCATGGCCCCTGATAGAATTACTGATCCTGGATTAACTTTATCTTGACCTGCATACTTTGGAGCAGTCCCATGAGTAGCCTCAAAAATTGCATGACCAGATTGGTAATTAATATTTGCACCAGGTGCAATTCCTATCCCTCCAACAATAGCAGCGAGTGCATCTGAAATGTAATCACCATTTAAATTCATTGTTGCAATCACAGAATATTCTTTTGGCCTTAAAAGAATTTGTTGAAGAAATGCATCAGCTATAACATCCTTAATGATGATTTTATGATCTCCAGAATTAATCACTTGCCATGGGCCTCCCTCATAATCTACTGCACCAAATTCATCTTTTGCTAATTGATATCCCCAATCTCTAAATGCTCCTTCAGTATATTTCATTATGTTTCCTTTGTGAACTAATGTGACAGATCTTTTTTTATATTGAATTGCATATTTTATGGCAGATCTAACTAGTCTATTTGTTCCCTCTACGGAAATAGGTTTAATACCAATCCCTACAGTACTAGGAAATCTAATTTTACTAAATCTATCTTTAAAATTTTCTTTAATCAGATCTTTAATTATTTCATTATCTTTTGTTCCATTCTCAAACTCAATTCCTGCATAGATATCTTCTGTATTCTCTCTAAAAATTATCATATCTGATGTAGAGGGATCCTTTACTGGTGAAGGAGTACCATCAAACCATTTTACGGGCCTTACACAAGCAAATAAATCTAATTTTTGTCTGAGAGCAACATTTAAAGATGTTATCCCACCCCCAACTGGTGTTGTTAATGGGCCTTTGATACCAACCAAATATTCCCTAAAAGCATCGAGTGTTTCTAGAGGAAGCCAATTTCCTGTACTATCATAGGCCTTCTCACCTGCCAAAACTTCCTTCCATTCAATTTTTCTTTTGCCACCATATGCTTTTTCTACGGCAGAATCAAAAACATGCTTACTTGCTGGCCATATGTCAACGCCGATTCCGTCGCCTTCAATAAAAGGAATAATTGGATTATCCGGAACATTAATTTTACCCTCAGTAAAACTTATCTTATTTGGTGCCATAATCTACTATATTTTAAAATTGGATAGCAATAATAGAGATTTTTTAATAAAATGAAGAAAACATCTATTCAAATGATTTTATTTCCATTTAATGTTACAACCCATACTTGGAAACTGTTCAGAGCTTATTTTTTTTCCTGTAAGAAGAGAGTCAATTGCAGATCTCAAGTCTTTACCATCAATTTCTTTACCATTACCTGGCGAAGAATCATCTAACCTACCCCTATAAACTAATTTTTTTAAATTATCGTAAAGATAAAATTCTGGTGTACATTCAGCTTTAAATAATCTTGCAACATCCTGATTTTCATCATATAAGTAAGGAAAATCAAAATTTAATTTTTGAAATAATTTTTTCATTTTATCAGGAGAATCTTCTGGGTGTGTAATAACATTATTTGAACTAATTGCTATGAAACTTACTGATTGACTGAAATCTGATACTAGCTTTTTCAATTGATCATGGTAATGAATAACGTAGGGACAATGATTACAAATTACCATTACAAGAATGCAATCCTTTAATTTACAATCATCTGAATTAAATTGTTTATCATTTATGACATTGTGTAATTTAAATTTTGGGAAATCAGTTCCTAAGGGAAGCATTTGAGAATATGTTAAGGCCATTTGAATCTGTTTTAGTTATTAATAATTATTTATTATAAATTTAGTAAAAGTAAAACTATACACACATGAAAAACATCATTCTAATTTCAATTATACTCTTTATTAACAATAATATTTTCTCACAAATAGATAAAGCACCTGAAAGATATAGAGGAGAGGGTCCATACAACCAACTGATCATAAGGGGTGCAACATTAATAAATGGAAACGGAGCTCCACCTACTGGACCTGTTGATGTAGTTATAGAAAAAAATATTATTAAAAAAATTATAAATGTAGGGTATCCAGGATTAGAGATAAAAGAAAGCAGAAGACCCATACTTGAAAAAGGAGGAATTGAAATTGATGCTCAAGGAAAATATTTACTTCCAGGATTTATTGATATGCACGGACATATTTCATCTCAGAGATCTGGTGAGGCAGAATACGTATTTAAACTTTGGATGGCTCATGGGATAACTACCGTTAGAGATCCATCATGTGGTCAGGGTTTAGATTGGGTGTTGGATCAAAAAAATAAAAGTCAAAAAAATGAAATTACTGCACCAAGAATCTTAGCCTATACCAGTTTTGGTCAAGGATCAAAAAATGGTATTAATTCACCAAATGAGGCAGTTGAATGGATTAGGAAAAATAAAGAAAAAGGAGCAGACGGAGTTAAGTTTTTTGGATCGAGACCTGATATTTTTAAAGCTGCTCTACAAGAAAATAAGAGAATTGGTTTAAGATCGGCATGTCATCATGCCCAAATGGATGTAGCTGAAATGAATGTATTACAAACAGCAAGAAATGGTTTAACTACTATGGAACATTGGTATGGGCTACCCGAAGCATTATTTGAAAACAAAACAATTCAAAATTATCCTCTTGATTATAATTATATGAATGAAGGAAACAGATTTGAGGAAGCAGGAAAACTATGGAAACAAGCTGCAGAACCTTATTCAAAGAAATGGAATGACGTTATGAATGAATTGATATCTCTGGATTTCACAATTGATGTGACATTTGTACCTTACAGTGTATTCAGAGATGTTCAAAGAGGAAGTAGCTTGCCTTGGCATAAAGATTATACTAGGCCCCAACTTTTAAAATTTTTCTTACCATCGAGAGATTCACACGCAGCTGCTTATTATGATTGGGGATCTGAATTAGAAACAGAATGGAAAGAAAATTACAAGCTGTGGATGACATTCATAAACGAATATAAAAATAGAGGTGGAAGAGTGACAGCTGGATCTGATTCCGGTTATATGTATAATCTGTATGGTTTTGGTTTCGTTCAAGAATTAGAACTATTAAGAGAAGCAGGTTTTCATCCCATGGAAGTAATAAGAGCAGGTACTCTACACGCAGCAGAGGCAATTGGAATGGAAGATAAGATTGGAACCGTAGAAGTTGGAAAACTAGCAGATTTAATATTAATGGATGAAAATCCACTTAAAAATCTAAAATATTTATATGCTACTGGAGATATAAAACTTGATGAAGAAAATGATGTTGTAAGAGTGGGAGGAGTAGAGAAGACAATCAAAGACGGAATAGTTTATGATGCGAGGTTACTATTAGAAGACGTTAAGAAAATTGTTGATGAAGAAAAATCAAAAACTCCAGATTGGAAAAGTTTATTATATGAGTCAATTGGTAGAAAAAATTAATCTGATAATTTTATACCTAACTCATCTAACTGATCATTATCAATTATTGATGGGGAATCTATCATCACATCACGTCCCGATGTATTTTTTGGAAAAGCGATAAAATCTTTTATTGAGTCCTCTCCAGCAAATAATGAACAAATTCTATCAAAGCCAAATGCAATACCACCATGAGGAGGTGTACCAAATCTAAATGCATCTAATAAAAAGCCAAATTGATTTTTAACTTCTTCCTTAGAGAAACCAAGGACCTCAAAAATAGTTTCCTGAAGTTTTCTATCATGAATTCTTATTGATCCACCACCTATTTCAACTCCATTAATTACTAAATCGTAGGCATTTGCCTTAATATTTCTGGTATCATTTTTAATTGATTCAATATCATCTGTTAAAGGAGAAGTAAATGGATGATGTACTGAGTGATATCTATCTGATTCTGAATCCCAAATAAAGAGAGGAAAATCTACAATCCATACTGGTTTAAAAATTTTATTATCAAACAAATTTGTTTTTTTACCCATAAATAATCTTAATTCAGACATTGCTTTTAAGTTTTGATTCTCTTCTCCTGCTAATATGAGAATTAGATCACCTTGATTTGCTTTACATAATTTAGAAATACTTTTTAGATCATTAGAGGAATAGAACTTGTCAACGGAGGACTTAAAAGTACCATCCTCATTAACTTTTAAATAAACCAAGCCCTTAGAACCAATTTGAGGAGTTTTTACATACTCAGTTATCTCATCAATATCTTTTCTTGAGTAGTTAGAACAACCTGGGACTGATATTGCTAGAACAGATTCTGCATCATCAAATACTTTAAATCCTTTACCATGTGTAACAGATGAGATATCACAGATCTTCATATCAAATCTTAAATCTGGTTTATCTGAACCATACATTTTCATAGCATCATCATACTTCATAATTGGAATTTCACCAATATCTATATTTAGAATCTTTTTAAAAAGATGACTCATGAAATTTCCGAAGATCTGAATTACATTACTCCTATCAACAAATGACATTTCACAATCGATTTGTGTAAACTCAGGCTGTCTATCAGATCGAAGATCCTCATCTCTAAAACATTTCACAAGTTGATAATACTTATCTAACCCACCTACCATCAAAAGTTGTTTGAATGTTTGAGGTGATTGAGGCAACGCATAAAATTGACCTTGATTCATTCTTGAGGGTACAATGAAATCTCTAGCCCCCTCTGGAGTTGACCTAATTAAAACCGGTGTTTCAACTTCAATAAAATCAGCATCATTGAAAAAATCTCTAGTTGTCTTCAAAAGTTGGTGTCTAAGTAATAATTTATCTTTTACGTTAGACCTTCTTATGTCAAGGTACCTATATTTCATTCTCAAATCATCCCCTCCGTCAGTATCTTCTTGTATTGTAAAAGGTGGGACCTCCGACTCATTTAAAATAACAATTTTATCAACCAAAACTTCAATCTCTCCTGTTTTTAATTTATCGTTTTTTGAAGATCTCCTTGAAACGTTACCCTCCACAAATATTACAAACTCTCTTCCACACTTCTTGGCCGTATTAAAAACATCTTTAGAAATATTTTCTTCTTCAAAAATAAGTTGAGTTATACCGTATCTATCCCTTATATCTATAAAAACTAATTTCCCCTTATCTCTTATCTTTTGAACCCATCCCGATAGTTGAACTTTTTTTTCCTTATCACTTAACCTTAACTCACCACAAGTATGAGACCTTAACATATAAAAATATTTTTCACAAAATTAATAGAATTATAAAGAATGGATTGATTTTTTTTATTTTCTTACAGAAAGGATGAGTATACTAAAAAATAGAGATGAGCATTTTATGAAAATTGCAATCAATGAAGCAAAGATTGCATTCGAAGAAGATGAAATACCTGTTGGAGCTGTGGTTGTTTGTGAAAATCAAGTAATTGCGAGAGGACATAATCAATCAAAAAGACTTAATGATTCAACAGCACATGCGGAAATGATTGCAATAACATCTGCCCAGAATACAATTGGAAGTAGATATCTTAATGGTTGTGAGTTGTATGTGACATTAGAACCATGTATGATGTGTTCAGGTGCTATATATCTCTCAAAAATTCCAAAAGTGATTTATGCTTTAGATGATAAACAGAAGGGATACCTCAGAAATTCCAAGTTAGATTATAATAAAAAAATTGATATAATTTCAAACGTTCTTGAAGAGGAGTCTAAGGAATTATTAAATACTTTTTTCTTTAAATTAAGATCATAAAATACCCATATATTAGTTTAAAATTCTTAAATTAATATTCAAAATATTATGTAAAATTAAATAAAAAAAATATGTCATTCACATTACCTGATCTACCCTATTCCTACAATGCATTAGAACCACATTTTGATTCTCTGACCATGGAAATTCATCATTCTAGACATCATAATTTATACATTTCAAACCTTAATAATGCTATCAGAGATACAAATATGGAGAATGCAAGTATCGAGGAGATTTGTAAAAATCACTCCGAAAATATAGCTGTACGAAACAATGGTGGCGGTCACTATAATCACTCCTTGTTTTGGAATATAATCTCACCTGATGGCGGAGGAGATCCACACGGAAAAGTTGCTGAACTAATAAATTCAACTTTCAATGATTTTGATTCATTTAAAAATAAATTTTCCACTGCCGCGATGACAAGATTTGGCTCGGGATGGGCCTGGTTATGTCAAATTGATAATCACCTTGAAATTTGCTCTACTGCAAACCAAGACAACCCTTTAATGCCAGGAATTTGTAATGATAAGAGTAATCCAATCATTGGTATTGATGTTTGGGAACATGCCTATTACCTTAAATATCAGAATAAAAGAGCTGAATACATTGATGCTTTTTTTAATGTAGTTGACTGGAGTAAAGTGAACGAAAGAATTTCATAAATTTATTTATGAAGTCAAGAAGAAATTTTATTCAAAAAAGTACTGCTTTTGGATTTGGCAGTGGTTTTATTAGTAGTATTCCAAATTTTTTAATTGCCAAAGATTTATATAAAAACTCACCTAACGAGACAATTAACTTTGGAGTAATTGGATGTAAAGGGATGGGATGGAGTAATATGAAATCCATTCTGAAAAAAAAAAATACTAATTGCATTGCTTTATGTGATGTTGATGATATTGTACTTAATGAAAGAAGCTCTGATGTAGAAAAAATTACAGGAGACAAGCCTAAGATTTATAAAGATTACAGAAAGATGCTTGAAAATAATGATATTGATGCAGTTGTAATTGGAACACCCGACCATTGGCATTGCCTTAATCTTGTTGACACACTTGATTCAGGAAAACACGCATATTGCGAAAAGCCGATATCTAATTCAATTGAAGAAGCTTATATAATGCTAGATGCTTCTAAAAAGTCAGATAAATGTGTTCAAATTGGACAATGGCAAAGAAGTGGAACCCAATACAAAGATGCTATCGAATACCTATCCTCAGGAAAACTGGGAAGAATAAGATTAGTAAAAGCATGGGCATATATGGGCTGGTATGGTTGGGTTGATAAAAAAGCTAATAAAGAAACGCCTCCAGGTATAGACTACAATATGTGGTTGGGTCCTGCACCGATGAGAAAATTCAATGAAAATAGATATCATTTTAATTTCAGATGGTATTGGGATTATGCAGGTGGATTAATGACGGATTGGGGTGTTCATGAAATTGATATAGCACTCTGGGGTATGAAAGAATCAGAGCCCATATCAGTTATGGCAAGCGGTGGAAAGTTTGGATATCCTAATCAAGACACTGAAACTCCAGATACATTGCAAGCAATTTATGAATATAAAAATTTTACTATGATTTGGGAGCATGCTAATGGAATTAGTCAAGGTAATTATGGTATGCCTGAAGGCGTCTCTTTTATTGGTAGTAAAGGCACATTAAAAGTGAATAGAAGATGGTGGCAAGTCACTTCAGAAAAAGACCAGAGATACACAAAAGAATTATATTTTAAAAATATTCCAAAAACTAACGGTAAAGGAAATGCCCTAGATAAGCATACCGAAAACTTTATTGAAAGTATAAGAAAAAATGATAAAAATAATCTGAAATGTAGCTTGGAAGAAGGAAGTTCTGCAGCTATCAATGCTCATATGGGGAATATTGCTTTTAGAACTGGAAAAAAAATTTACTGGGATAAAGAAAAAAGATCATTCAATGACATTGAAGCAGATTCACTTATCAAACCAAAATATCACAACGGATGGCAATTACCTGCGATCTAATTTAGAATTTAATATTTTTTTTAACTCAATATTTTCATCTCTTAGTTTTGCTGCTTGATAAAAATCTAATTTTTCAGCTGCTTCCATCATTTCTTTTTCATTTTTTGAAATGATTTTTTCAATCTCATTACCAGTCATATTTTTAATTACCGGATCAATTTGTAGATCAGATATAAAATTACCTGATTCAATTTTATCCTGAGCAACAACAGTTTGTTCCATAATCTTCTTTTTAGATTTTGAAATTGTCTTGGGAACAATATTATTATCGGAATTATATTTTTTTTGAATTTTTCTTCTTCTCTCTGTTTCATCAATTGTCGCTTGCATCGACCTTGTAATCTTATCAGCATACATTATAACTTGACCATTAACATTTCTTGCAGCCCTTCCAACTGTCTGAATCAAAGATTTTTCATTTCTTAAAAAACCTTCTTTATCTGCATCTAATATAATTACCAATGAAACCTCTGGTAAATCTAATCCCTCTCTAAGAAGATTTACTCCAACTAATACATCAAAACTGCCTAATCTCAATTCTCTTAAAATGTTTACTCTATCTAATGAATCAATCTCTGAGTGAATATATTTTGTTTTTATACCACTTTTATCTAGATATTTAGTTAACTCCTCAGACATCCTTTTAGTTAAAGTAGTTACTAATACTCTTTCCTCTTTTTCAATTCTTTTTTGTATTTCGTCTATAATATCATCTATCTGATTATCTGATTTACGAATATCAATAGGTGGATCTAGAAGACCAGTTGGCCTTATTATTTGTTCAACAATTGAACCACCTGAACAAGTTAACTCATAATCCGAAGGTGTAGCACCTATAAAAATAACTTTATTTATTAGAGACTCAAATTCCTCAAAATTTAAAGGTCTATTGTCAAGTGCTGATGGTAATCTAAAGCCGTAATCAACTAGATTCATTTTTCTAGACCTATCTCCTCCCCACATTGCTCTTATTTGGGGTATTGTGACATGACTCTCATCAATAAATAATAAAAAATCATCAGGAAAATAATCAAATAAGCAGAATGGTCTTTTACCAGGATTTCTTCTATCAAAGTATCTAGAGTAATTCTCAACCCCAGAACAGTAACCCATTTCACCAATCATCTCAATATCAAATTCAGTTCTTTCTTTTATTCTTTTTGCTTCACTAAACTTACCCTCTGATTCAAAAAAATTTATCTGCTTTTCTAAATCATTACTAATTTCATTTATTGCTATATCAATTACGTCTTTAGAAGTAACAAATAGATTTGCAGGATATATCTGGATTATATCTTCCTCTGAGATTATTTTACCAGTTATTGCATCAACTTTTTGTATCGACTCGACCTCATTACCCCAAAAAATAATTCTAACAATATAATCATCATATGCAAGAAAAATATCAACTGTGTCTCCCTTTAATCTAAAAGAACCTCTTTTGAAATCTTCCTCGTAAGATCTTTCATATAAAATATCAACAAGATCATACAAAAGATTTTTTAATTTAAACTGATCTCCAACTTTAATTTGAACAACATTCTTACCAAAATCGTCTGGATTACCAATACCATATATACAAGATACTGATGCGACAACTATTACATCTGATCTACCGGATAGTAGTGAGGAGGTTGCACTTAATCTTAACTTTTCTATTTGCTCATTAATTGACAAATCCTTCTCTATGTAAACATTTGTGGTTGGTATATAAGCCTCTGGTTGATAATAATCATAATATGAAATAAAATATTCAACCTTATTTTCTGGAAAAAAACTTTTTAACTCGCCGTATAATTGAGCCGCAAGTGTTTTATTATGGCAAATAATTAGTGATGGTTTATTTGCTTTGTTAATTACATTAGCCATCGTAAAGGTTTTTCCGGACCCTGTTACACCTAATAAAACCTGATGGGTCTCATCATTTTCTAAGCCTCTTAACAAAGATTCTATTGCTTGAGGTTGATCACCAGTTGGTTTAAAATCTGCCTTTAATTTAAAATCCAATCTTCAATTATTTATTCCAAATATCCCACGATATTTTAGCTTGAGTCTCTAGCATCTCAATACCATTTTTTATTTTCGAATTATTTTTTCGTCCTTTTGATAAAAATTTTGTTTGTTTTGGATTATAAACTAAATCGTATAGATAACTATTATTATCTAAAAACTTATATTGAATATCAGGAAAAGAATCAACATTAGGTGACATACCAAGAGGTGTAGTATTAATAATTAATTTATACTTAGAATATATTTCTTCATTTCTAATTTCATCATATGAAAAATATGAGGAATTTGATGTAGAAACGATTTTATAATTAATGTCTAATTTTTTTAATGCAAAGCATATAGCATTTGAACTTCCACCTGAACCTAAAACTAAAGCATTAAACTTTCTGTTTGGCAACCATTTTTTTAATGAAATTTTAAATCCCAAATAATCTGAATTAAAGCCTATTAATTTATTATCTGTTACTTTAATGACATTTACTGAACCAATTTCGTTAGCTACACTGTCAACTTCATCCAAATACTCTATGATATTTTCTTTGTGAGGAATTGTGACATTAAGCCCCACTAAATTTTTTTCATCCTTTATTGTCTTAGTAAATGTATCTAATGATGCCATTTCAAAATTTTTATAAATACTGTCTGTGATTTTTTCTTGAGAAAACTTTTTGGTAAAGTAATCTTTTGAAAAAGAATGACCAAGAGGGTATCCAATTAATCCAAAAACTTTCATTTAATAGGTTTTAAAGAATATGATAAAATAAATGAAATTATTATAAAAAAAATTGAAAGCTCTATATAATTTTCTATTCCAGAGGACTTAGAAAAATCGTTTGGCAAATAATTAATTCCATCAAATTGCCATGGCCACATTTTGTTCAAGGAACCTAACATCAGACCTGATAATGCAAAAACTGTATTTCTATAAAACCTATTTAATAGTAAACTTATAACCCTTGAAAAAATAATAATTCCAATTGTAGCACCGAATAAAAAAATTAAAATTATATCAACATAAAAATTTGTAAGTGAATTTATTAAATAGTCATATTTTCCAAGAATAAGAAGAATATAACTTCCAGATATGCCTGGTAATAGCATTGCTGTAATTGCTATCAAGCCAGAAATAAATAAAGAAAAATAATTCTCTCCTATCCCAATTGGATTTATTAATGAGATATAATATCCAACCAATAAACCAATTACAATAAATAAAAAATCATAAAATTTAGATGGTCTTAAATTGTAAATTATCTTCAATGAAGAAAAAAATATTAATCCAAAAAAAAATGAGAATAGAACAACTCTAAAATTTTCAAGAAGAAAATCAACTAAAAAAGAAAAAGAAATTATTGAAAATAGAATCCCAATAAAAATAGGAATCAAAAAAGCTAAGTTTAGTTGTTGATTTAATTTTTTAAAATTTAAAGTAAATAAATAATTGATAGATCTTAAATTAAATGCTTTGATAGAAGTTATAAAGTCGTGATATATACCTAATAGTAAAGCTACTGTGCCACCAGATATTCCTGGAATCAAATCAGAAACTCCCATAGCCATACCTTTTAAAAAATTATAAAAGGAAATTTTATTAAATAACTTATAAGAAATCATTGAATGTATCACCTCTTAAGCCAACCCTAATTGTCTCCAAAGAAATAACTTCCTTTCCAGAAATATTTCCAAGATTAACATTAGAGCCTAATAATTTTACGAACCAAACCTGCTGAGTTTTTAAAGGTGCCTCCCATATTATCTTCTCTTTTGGTATTTCTGTCAATATTTCCTCAACTAAACCCTGTCTGACTTCACCGGATGATCTGAAAAGACCAACACTTCCTGATTCTCTTGCCTCTCCTATTACTTTCTTTGAACCAGCGTTCAATTCAGCTTTCATCTGTTTTATCCATTTATAAGGTGGTATAATTTTTTTTTCATCTTTTGATCCTATTTCGGAAAATACGGTAACATGTTTTGAAAGCTTTTCAATGTATTCGCATTTTTTTTTATGTGGTATTGATATCGAACCATCAGAGACTTCAGCAAGATTTAAATCGTATTCTTTTAAAATCGAAATGTATTCATTTAATTGATTTCTTACAGCAAAAGCTTCAAATAAAGTTCCTCCAAAATAAACGTTTATATCTGAATCTTTAAAAAGTTTAATTTTCTTTTTAAGATTATTTATAAAGTTTGAAGTAGTCCAACCAAATTTAATCACATCAATATACTCTGAACTAGACTCAATTAAATCTTTACATTGTTGTAGACTTGATCCCTTATCAATGACCATTGTCATACCCTCTGATCTTGGTTTGCTCTTTCTTTTAGGTAGATTTTTTAAATTGAAATTCACGAATTATTCTTTTTAAATTGATTTATTATTCTAATTAGTGAGGAATGACTTTCATAATTCGGTAAAAAATCAAATAAAACCTCATGATTTTCAAAATTTAATGAAAGAGCGTTTTCTAAAACATTTATGGATTCTTTATATTTTCCAGCATCCATTAAATAAATGACTAATCTGTAATAAAGTAAAGATTCACCTGGAAGCTCTTCAATACAATCATAAATTATTTGAATAGCTTTTTCTATTTCACCACTTTCATAAAATATTTGAGAAAATTCAAGAGATAATTCTAAATCATCAGGTTTAAGATTAAGAGCTTTATTATATAAATCAATGCTTGAAACTAAATTCCCTACCTTAAATTCAGCATAAGCAAGTGACTTGATATATTCAAAATTATTGCTATCAAGCTTGTAAGCTTTTTTAAAAAAATGAATAGCTTCAAACCATTTATCAAGCTTCGATAAGCTTCTTCCTAATCCAAAATAAGATTCCTTGAAGGATTGATCTATCTTTATTGATTTTTGATAATATTTAATGGAAGTAGAATAATCTTGTAATAAATACAAGACATTACCTAAATCAGAATAAATTTCAGGTGATGGTCCATCTATTTTCATACAGTTATCCAAATATTTTTTAGCTTTCTCATATTTTTTTAATTTTATTAATGCTTGAGAAAGTTTTATGTAAGCAATAGAATATTCCTCATCAATAGCAATAGCTAATTCAAAAGCATCAACTGCTTTATCATATTGATTTAATTTAAAATAAATATTTCCTATGTTAAACCAAGCAAATTCTGAATAAGGATCTTCATCAATAAACTTTTTATAATATGATATACTGTTTTCAAGTTCGCCCAATGTCTCTAAGCAATATGCAAGATCATATAAGGCATTCTCATGAGTCAAATTAGATTCAATAGTTTTTTTGTAATATTTAGAAGCTTTATTAAATTTTTTTTGTGATTGAAATGCTAAACCAATTTGATAATAGATTTCGTCCTTATTTTCAGAAATATTTAGAGCTTTTTTTAAAATTTTTATAGATCCATAAGCATCTCCTAAAATAATTTTAACTTGTCCCATCAAAATAAAAATATTTTCATCCTTAGGATTAAGTGAATGAGCTTTTTCTAAAGAATTTAAAGATTCTGTAAAGTTTTGTAGAGCAATTTGAATATTTGCTTTTTGTATTAAAAGATCAGAAGAAAATTTGTGTTGGGATAATGCAAAATTTACAGCCTTTAATCCAAATTTAAATTTATGGTTATCAATATACCACTTGATTATTTTTTCGTAAGTTTCTGAGTCATAATAAAAATCTAACTCATCTTTTAATTTTAATTCGAATTCTGTAACTAATCTTTGAATCTCTTCTCGTCTTTTCTTGTATTCTTCAGCCATTTTTAATAAACCTCAAAACTAACAATTATATTGTTTATTAATAATAATTTATTAAATGAAATATAATTTTACCCTTTGGCCCTGTAGTTCAATGGATAGAATAGAAGTTTCCTAAACTTTAGATACAAGTTCGATTCTTGTCAGGGCTACTATGAAAATACTTTTTTTTATATCACTGATAATAAACATAGAGTCCTCTAATAGTTCACAGAGGGGTCTCAAATATTATAAAAGTGGAGATTATATAAAAGCAATAAATTTTTTTTTAAGGGAGAAAAAAAATAAAAGAAAGTTTAAAAACTATTTCTATCTTGGTCACTCATATTCCTTGACAAATGATAATGAGAGTGCAATAAAAATGTACGAAAAGGCTTTGGAAGGAAATTTTAAAAAAAGTATAATTTATTTTGAAATGGGTATGTCGTACTTTCTAATTAATAAAAGTGAAAAGGCACTTCAAAACCTGAACTTAGCTTTAAAAAATGATCCTAATAATGTTAGTTATTTGATAAATAGAGGATCAATTAAATATGACTTAGGATTAACAAAATCTGCATGCAGGGATTGGATTAAAGCCAACATTTTAAAAAATGACTCAATTGATCTTGAATTAATTAATATTAATTGCAACTAATCTTTTTTCTTAAAATCTCCATTTTTAATAGCCTTTATAAATTTTACCCAAGCAAATGGATTCAATAATGGATTTGATGGAAGTTGAAATTTTGTTGATGTTGAAAGCATTTGTTGATCCATAAAATATTTATAATTCATATTAGCACTCATAGGCTCGTTATTGTACATTCGTCTAAGTAAGTCTTTGTCTAAAGATCTATTTAAGTTATCTAGATCTACTCTATTCGGAAGTTCAATTGCTAAGACAGCTTTTTTAAATAAATCCTCTGTTGGATATGGAAATATTTCTAATTCAGGCAAAATTGTAGTATCAGGCTTTAATTCAATAAATAAGGTCACTGACTCTCCTTTATCTCCTGGCATTATAAAATTTTGCTTTTGATATCCAACTGCACTCACAATAATACTATCGCCTTGTATAACAGGCATCGCAAAGTATCCGTAAGGATTTGATGTTGTTCCTCTACCTGCTTTTGGTACATATATATGTACCCCTCCAACACCTGATATACTATCCTGTCCTACAACAACACCAGATAGTTGAATAATTTTTTTTTGACCCTGAGCAAGGCTTTTATAATTATAAGCCAAAATCAAAATCAATAAAAATGGAATAATATGAATTATTTTTTTAAACATAAAAAATGTAAAACTTAAAATAGATGCTAAATTACTTAATAAATATTTTTTTTTTGTTTAGAATGTGAAGATATAACATTATTTAACTAGGTATGAGGTTAAAAAAATTTAATATTGAATACGGAAAAACGGTTTTTAAATCATTATCTGATGTTTCAAGAATTAGAATTCTAAATATTTTATCAAACAGAAAAGAAGCAACAATTACAGATCTTGAAATAATTTTAGATTTTACTCAAACAAAAACCTCTAGACATGTTAATTATCTAAAAAATTCTGGACTGTTAAATTTTAGAAATCAAGATCAATTTATTTTTTATTCTTTGAGAGAGGAAGCACTAGATATAATTGATCAAATATTTGATTATTTAGATAAAGATTTACAACTTAAAGAAGATCTTGAGGCGTACGATATAATGTTTAATAATAGAGAGTTAGCAATTAATAAATTAGAACTAAAATCCTGGAGATAAATTAAATATAATAAAACATGAGCAATGCTTTTTTTGAAATACCAATTCCAATTAATGAGCCAATTAAAGAGTTTAGAGAAGGTTCAATAGAAAAGAGAGAACTTTTAGATACGATCCAAGAAATGAAAAAAAAAGAGATCGATATACCAATGATTATTGGTGGAAAAGAAATAAAAACAAACCAAAAAATTGAAATTACGGCACCCCACAATCATAAACTTAAACTTGGAACATTTAATGAAGGAGATAAATCACATGTTAAAATGGCAATTAATGCAGCTCTTGAAGCAAAAAAAGAGTGGGCATCTATGTCATGGCAATCTCGCTCATCTATTTTTCTTAAAGCAGCTGAACTTATTGCTGGACCATACAGATCTAAAATCAACGGATCGACTATGCTTGGTCAATCCAAAAATGTTTTTCAGGCTGAAATAGATGCTGCATGTGAGTTTATTGACTTTCTAAATTTCAATGCTTCTTATATGGAAGAAATTTATAAAAAGCAACCTGAATCTTCAAACGGGATGTGGAATAGACTTGATTACAGACCTCTTGAAGGGTTTGTATTTGCTATTAGTCCATTTAATTTTACATCAATCGCAGGAAACCTCTGCGCAAGTCCTGCTCTTATGGGTAACACTATCGTATGGAAACCTGCATACCCTCAAATATATTCGGCTAATATAATTATGGAAATTTTTAAAGAGGCAGGATTACCTAATGGTGTAATTAATATTATATATGTTGACGGACCTATTGCTGGAGATGTGATTTTTAAACATAAAGATTTTGCTGGATTACATTTTACTGGAAGTACGGCTGTCTTTAAAAATTTATGGAAAGAAATTGGGAATAATATTAACAGATATAAATCATATCCAAGAATTGTTGGAGAAACAGGAGGAAAAGATTTTATAATAGCTCACAAATCTGCTAATACAAAGGAGGTTTCAACCGCAATAATTAGAGGTTGTTTTGAGTTTCAAGGGCAGAAGTGCAGTGCCCCGTCAAGAATTTACATAGCAAAATCTATATGGAATGATGTTAAAAAAAATTTAATTCAAGATATTAAAGACATTAAAATCGGAGATCCAGAGGATTTTGGAAATTTTATGAATGCAGTTATAGAGGAGAAAGCATTTAAAAAAATAATTTCATATATAGATGATGGGAAAAAAGATTCAGATCTAGAACTATTGATAGGTGGAAATTATGATGACAGTAAAGGTTATTTTATTGAGCCAACTGTTTTCGTTACTAAAAATCCGAATAATAAATTAATGGAAGAGGAAGTTTTTGGACCTGTGACCTGTATATATGTGTATGATGATAATAAGTTTAAGGAAACACTTATGCTTGTAGATAAAACATCTCCATATGCTTTAACGGGTGCTGTATTTGCAAAGGAACAAACTGCAATTGATCTTGCAAATAAATTACTTGAATATGCCGCAGGCAATTTTTATATAAATGATAAGCCAACGGGAGCAGTTGTTGGACAACAACCGTTTGGTGGAGGAAGAGCATCAGGGACAAACGACAAGGCTGGATCGTATCTTAATCTACTTAGATGGGTTTCTCCTAGAACTATAAAAGAAGTTTATAATACACCTAAAGATTATAGGTATCCTTTTATGGATTGATTAGTTTAACGGATAATTTTTCTACATGAAAAATATAATCTGCATTATTTTTTTTCTTCTAATTAACATTAATAAATGCATATCTCAAAGGGTTATTGATGTTCCTTTTATCAATGATGAAAAAATTAAACTTGATGGGTTTTTAGATGAAAAAGAATGGAAAGATAGTAAAAAATTAAGTTTAGATTATGAGACTGAACCTGGATATAATACTAAACCAATAGTTGAGACTGAAGGATATATTCAATATTCTGAAAACTATATTTATGTTGCATTTCGTGCTAAAACAAATGAACCTGTTAGGGCTGCAGTTAGAAAAAGAGATGATTTAGGATCACTAGGAAATGATCTGATTGGTATCAGTATAGATACTTACGGTGATGGCAGGAATAACATATTTATTGGTTGTAACCCTTTGGGATCTCAACTCGATGTAAGAATTCTCAATAGCTTAACCGAAGAAGGAAGATATGATTTGGCATATGACCTTGAATTTGAGTCAATAGGTGTTATCGGAGATAATGAATATTTTGTTGAACTTAAAATTCCTTTTTCATCAATTTCATTTTCAAATAATAAAACCCAAAAATGGAAATTTAGTTTCAACAGAAGATATCTTGATTATGCAATTTCAACAAGCAAAGAAGATAGAAATAATTCGTGTACAACCTGTCAATTAAATGATTTAATTGTCTTTGATAAATTTAGAGTTAAGAAAAAATTTGATCTATTACCATATGTATCTTCAAATATTACGGGAAGTAGAAATGATAATTCAAATACAATTAATTACCAAAAAATTAAACCAAGTATTGGCTTAGGTGTAAATGCTGAATTATCAAAAACCCTATCACTTGAATTAACATTAAACCCTGATTTTTCTCAGGTTGAAGCTGATGTCACAAGAGTTGATGCAAACTCTTCATACTCACTAAGCTATCCAGAAAAAAGACCATTTTTTAATAACGGTGTAGACATATTAAATCTTAACTCTAATGATTTACAGCCCTTCTATTCAAGATCTATTAATGATCCACTGTATGCCTTAAAAATATTAAATCAAGGGAAAAGTTCAAGATTTCTATTATTATCATCACTTGATAGAAATTCTCCATACCTTATTGCAGGAAATGACAAATCATACCTTGGTGAAGGTGGAAAAAGCATTATCAATATATTTAGATACCAACATCTACTTGGAAAGGGTTCTAAAATAGGATTTTTATCATCGAGTAGGATCTATAGTGGTGGCGGATATGGTAATTTATTTGGACTTGATGGATTAATTCAGATATCTAAAAATATTAGGTTTGCCTTTGATATTCTCAAAAACTTAAATCTTGAACCAAGTAAAAACTGGATTGATTCAAATGAATTCTTTGGAGAAAATACTATAAGTCTCGATGGCGAAAAATTCAATGGGACTGGAATTTCATTAGGTATTACTCGTAAAACAGAAAGATGGACTACTTATGTTGGCTACAAACATATTGATCCAAATTATAGGACAGATGTAGGATTCGCTGTAAAGAATGATAGAAAATGGATTACTTTACTTCAATCACACAATAAGTTTTGGGATAATGGTTTTATAAAAACTGCCTCATTAACAATCAAGAAGGATATTTTATATGATTTTACAGATAATCTTGATATTATGTCCCTTGATGGAAGTATAAATACTAGATTCAAAGGAAATACTGAATTCTCATATTATTATGATTATGATTTCATTACAAACTACTTAGGAGTCGATTATAAAAATTATGGAACCAATAGATTAGGTATAAGTACTAAACCCATTGAATTTTTGAATCTTATTTCAAATATAAGATTTGGAAAAGATATAGCATTTAATTCTGATAATCCTGAGGTTGGAAGAGAGCTTGATTTGTATTTTAATTTAACTTTTCAAATTACTGATAATTTCTCAATATCAAATATCTTTAATAAATCCAGACTCAAAAATTTAAAAAATGATAAATATTATTTTGATGGCTACATTTATAGAATTGATACTAAATATCAATTCTCTAAAACAATAGGTGTAAGATTAACATCAGAAATTAATACTTTTAATAATTCTCTTTTCTTTCAACCCTTATTTGAATGGATCCCCAATCCTTTTACAATCTTTTATGTTGGAGGAAATCAAAATTTTATGAAAGAAAAATACTATAATATAGATAACTCTCAAGTTTTTATAAAATTTCAGTATCTAATTAATTTATAAAACAATTAAACAAGGTACCACGTATCTTTTAAGTGAAAATTACTAAAAATAAAAGAAGAGAATTTCTGAAAACTGCTGGTTCTTCAGCACTTTTTACAGCATTAGGAACATCTTTTTTCTCAAGTTGTAGTGAAGCAGATGAAACTATTGACGAAATATCTGATGACGAAAAAACTGAAGAAAATACTGAAACTAGTGTAGGATTTACAGTTGATGGTAATGTTTATACCATAGATTTAAATCACCCATCTTTTTCATCACTAAAAATTCAAGGAGGCTGGAAACGTTTTGATCAGGGAGCTATGTTAATTGTTAATGTTGGACAAAACATAATAAGAGCTTTTACGAGTGTGTGTCCCCATGCAGGATGTAGAACTAGTTGGGGATACTCAAACAATAATTTTAGATGCGGTTGTCATGGAGCATTATTTAATAATCAAGGTTCTGTATTAAGCGCTCCAGGAGGAACAGGAGATTTAGATTCTTACACTGCTGTAATAGAAAACAATACACTCACAGTCTCAAAATAGTTATTATTTTCTTAAAATTTATTATTTATTTATAAATCAATATAGCTTAATTCAAATAATGAATTTAAATCTAATTTTCAGTAGTGAAATTAAAAATTTAAATTTATTAGATTTAATAATGGAAATAACAATAACTAAGATATTAATAGCTTTTTTTATTTTATGGATGATTTACTTTTCTCTAGGAGCATTTGCAAATATGACAGAAGATAAAATTCTACTAAACATTTTTAAATCATTTAAGTATATAATAGGTGTCATTTCAATTATCTTATTATGTATTTACATGTTCTACTAAATAAAAATATTTCTATAATATTTATTTTATTTTTCATTCCTTTTAGTGTTCTATCAAAAAATACTATATCACTTACTGTTATTGATAAAATTGATGGATCTGCTCTAGAAAATATAAAGATCAATATAGGTAATGATATTATTTATACAAACGAAAAAGGAATTGTAACAATCAATCCTAGCAAATTACCAATAAACATTAGCATAAATGATTTTAGATATTATTCTAAAGAAATTGAGTTGGATAATTTTAGAAATAAAACGATTGAACTTATTCATAAAGGTTTTATTCTTGACGACATAATTATCAACTCCAATTTTTATCCAAAAAGATTCAAAGATAATAATTCATCAACTTCGATAATTGATGATATTGAATTCAGAAAGAATGAGGGAGAGTTTTTAATTAATACACTTAATCAAACTTCAGGTTTATATACACATTCTGCAGGATACAATACCAATAGAATTACTATAAGAGGTATGGGTTCGAGATCTCAATATTCAACAAACAAGATAAAATCATACCTTAATAATATTCCCCTATCTAATGGTGTAGGTGAAACAACAATTGAAGATTTTGGAATAGATATATTAGATCAAATAGAAATAAATAAAGGACCCAACTCAAGTATCTATGGTTCTGGTCTTGGTGGTAATATTATTCTTAAAACCTCTAAAAGTTTTGATAAAACTGTTAAGATAAAATCCATATTTAAGTCATTCAATACTTATCAAAACAGTATATCTGTTTCAAGAGAAATTAACAGATTAAACTTACTCTTTAACTTTGAAAAGATTAAAAGTGATGGATATAGAGACAACAATTCTTACAATAATAATAGATTTTTTACAAGTATTAATTATGAAATAAATGATTATTACAGCCTAGAGTTTATAAATTTTTTTAATACAGCAGATGCATTTATACCCTCTTCATTAAGTTTAGAAAATTTTCAAAATAATCCATCAAGTGCCGCATTTACTTGGGGAAATGTTCAAGGGGGAGAAGATTATAACAGATCATTATCTGGAATAACATTTAATATAAAAAGGAATAAATACAAATCGATTACTACATTTTTCTATAAGACATTTGACAATGATGAGAAAAGACCGTTTAATTATTTGATTGAGGATAGTGATTCATTTGGATTTAGACATATTGGTCAATTATCGATAACTCCTTTTGACCTTAGTTACGGTTTTGAATATTCCAACGAAAATTATTTATTCAGCACATGGGATGAATATAGAACTGCAAACGAGAGAATAATATCTCAGCAAACTCAAGACAGAAAGAATTATAATTTTTTTATGCAGATTGATAAAACCTTTAAAAATTCATTTTTGACTTTTGGTATTGGATCTAATAAAATTAATTACGATTGGATTGATAATATTAATTCTAACTCACTAAGCTACAGTACGAAAACAATTATATCCCCGAGAATATCATATAATATTAATTTGAATAATAACTCAATATTTGCAAATATTAGTCACGGGTTTTCTTCTCCTAATATTGATGAAACCCTCGATGAAAATGGAATTGTAGATCCAAATATAAAACCAGAAACTGGTTGGAATTATGAGTTAGGACTCATAGGATCTTCAAGAAATAACATCCTTTCATATAATTTTGGAATTTATTATGTTGATATCAAGAATCTTTTGGTAGCACAGAGAACAGGTTTCGATACATTTACAGGGGTTAATGCTGGGAAAACATCTCACCCAGGATTAGAAGCAACAATGAACTTTTCATTATATAGAAGTGAAAAATTTTCCGTTATATCATCAAATAATTTTTCTAAATACTGGTATGTATTTAAAGATTTTAACAACAGAGGCAATGACTACTCTAAAAATAAATTAACCGGTGTACCTACCCACACGATTAATTCAAAAATTAAAATAGATTTTAAAAATTATATTGCTCAAGTTTCATTTCAAAATGTAGGGAAATTACCAATGAATGATTCAAACGAATTATTTACTGATGCATATTCACTTTTTAACTTTAAATTATCAAAACTTTTTTCAATAAATAAGTTAGACATACATATATCAACTGGAGTTAATAACTTGTTTGATAAAAGTTATGCATCAGGTATTGTAATAAATGCGATTGGTTTTGGAGGTAGAGATCCAAGATACTACTACCCAGGTTTACCAAGAAATTATTATATATCTTTATCACTAAGTATATAATATTATGAGAATCGATTTTAGTAAAGTTCAATCCTATGGTATTGAGGGAATGGTTATTTTATTTAGTGTGATTCTTTCATTTTATGTTGAAGGTCAGAGAGATTTAGCTGAAAAAAATGATAATAAAGATAAGCTCATCCTAGATTTAATAAATTCAATTGATGAAGATTTAGAACAAATTCAAAATATTAATGAATCAGTATCTAATGCTGTTCAAAATATTAATGATATTCAATCAGACATTAATTCCGACGATTACAATCCAAAAAAGAGTGAATTAATTTCAAAAGCAATCACAGCAAATGTTGGAACGTCTTTTTTTCCACAAAAAGGAATATTTAATCAACTAATTTCCACCGGAAGTTTTGAGTTAATAGATAGTCAAGAGCTAAAATCTATATTATTACGTCTTTTTAATCATCAAAATGAAAGGAATATAGCTATATCAACATCAATTGACTTTTTTAATATTGAATATCAAAATAATATTTACAGTAAGTTTAGAATAGATACAGAATACAATAGCCTTGATGGCGAATACTATGGCAAACAAGTTCTAAGAAATTTTCAATTTGATAAAGAATTTTATTATTCAAATGAATTTTATGGATTACTCTCAAGAGCTAAACAATGGGGAAATATGTACATTAGACTTTTAAATGATATTGAAGAAAATTACAAACAAGCTAGAATTTACGCTGAATATGAAATATCCAACAAATAATTATGAGTATTATTGATAATATTAAAAAATACTCAGTAGAATCTTTGGTTATCTTATTCAGCATAATATTATCATTTTATATTGAAGGTAGAAGAGACTTAGCAGAGAAAAATTCAAATAAAAATAAACTCATTACTGATCTAATAAATACTATTGATGAAGATCAGAAACAGCTTGATTATATAAAATCAGAGATGAATAGATCATCTAAAATTATTAATGAATTACAAGGAGATATAATATCTAGAAATAAAAATTTATCAGAGAAAGAGGTTATAAATAGATTGACAGAGATTAATATTATGTATTCGTATTTTGCTCAAGAAGGTATTTTTAATCAACTCATCTCAACCGGTAGTTTTGAATTAATAGAAAAACCTGAACTTAAACTTTTGCTTTTAAAAATTTATAATCACCAAAATGACAGAAATACTTCAATCTCTGTTTTAATAGATAATTTTGCAGTTGACTTTTTTAATCAAGTATATTCAAAATTTCGCATTAATATTGATCAAAATAATTTAGAGGGAGAAATCTATGGTGTTAAACAACTAACAAATTATAATTTTAATGAAGAGTATTATTTTTCAGATGAATTCTTTGGATTGTTAACTAGAGCTGAAATTTATGTGAATAACTATTCTAGGCTCATTAGTGATATAAGTAATAATCTAAATCAAGCTAAAATATATGCAGAGTACGAAATAAAAGATTAGTAAAGAAGATATTTTTTAGAATTATTTCTCCATCCTGCTTGAGACTTGTAATCCACAAAAAAAACCTTTAGGTCAGCTTGTGATTTATAATCTGAAAAGAAAATTTTCTTATCTGATCTAGACTCATTATCAACAAAAAACCATAAACCAACATTTTGTTTTGCTTGAGAAATATATTCAACCTTATAAACTAACAAATCGGCTTGTGATTTAAATTGCGTGACAAAAACATTAATGTCAGCTTGGGACTTATATTTTGTTGAGTAAATTTTTTGACTAAAAGAATTATTACATATAAATAGAAAAAAGATCAAAGTTATAAATCTCATATACAAAAAATTCACTTTTTTTCTTCAATTGATGTAAAAATAGAAAAAGCCATCGTATTTGCTGATTTAGCATATTTGGTTGCTTCTCTAGTTTCTTTTTTAATCTCTTCTAGTTCGAATGTATTATACTCTATTCTTGAAACTATATCATTTAATTTATTTCTTGTCTCATAATTTTGATATGATAAAATGATTAGACCCAAAAATGTTAGATTCTGAAAATTAAAATAACCTCTTGTTCTTAAAAAATTTTTCATGTTTAAATAAGTTGTTTTGAATTTTTTAACTAAATATTAATTAATTATTAAAACTAAAAATAGATAAAATATAACTATGTTGATATCTTTAAATAAAATTATATTTTATATATTAATTTATACTTATGATAAAATTCCTAATCTCAATTTTAATGTTAATCTTATTTAACATTAATACAGAAAGAAAACTCTCTGGATTTTGGGAATCGACTGATCCTGATCAAAAAAAATATCTTATTTTTAATGAAAATGGATCATTAAAAGAAATAACTGAAAATCAAATAAAGAATTATAGATACAAAAAAAATGAAAATTTTATTGAGATGGAGCTTGAAAATGGAAGCTCAATAGAGAGTTCATTCTATATTAATGCTGATACATTAACAATTCAATATTTTGAGGATGGTAAATCCATAAGGAATCAATATGTAAGAAAAAAATTAGCTCTTTAAGTGAAAAATAAAAAGGAACAATCAAAAGGTCAATTAGCTCAGATAGCAAGGAGAAAAAATACAACAAAAATTAAACCCTCTGGAAAAATTTATAAGAGATCAAAAAAAATAGATGATGAATAAATTATTTTTAATTGGATGCCTTCTAATACCAAATTTACTTTTATCACAAAGTGATGAAAAGATTAAAAAAATAACTTATTCTACCATTCAGAATAATTGGGATAGGTTTTTTGAAATGCTATCAATACCTAATGATGGGTATGACACTCCAAATATTGAAAAAAATATAATATGGTGTGAGGAAACATTCACAGAACTTGGTTTTGATGTTGAAAGGGTAATGGCCAAAAGTACTAGCCCTATGATGCCAAATCATCCGCTATTAATTGCAAATAGGTTTATCTCGAAAAACTACAAAACTGTTTTGATTTACTTTCATATGGATGGTCAACCCGTTGATCCAAGTAAGTGGAACCAAGAGAACCCATTTATTCCGATACTTTCAGAGAACATTGATGGTAAATGGGTAGAAATAGAAAGAGATAAAATCAAAAACAATCCAAATCCAAATTGGAGAATTTTTGGTAGATCAACTAGTGATGATAAAGGACCTCCTATGATGTTGGTTAATGCATTAGAGGTTCTTGAAAAGCTAAATAAGGAACCTAAATTCAATATAAAATTGATCATTGATTTTCAGGAGGAAATGGGTTCACCAACAGTTGTTAGTGCGGTATCTTTACATAAAGAAAAACTTAAGTCTGATTTTCTTTTGATAATTGACGGACCAAGACACCCTTCAAATAAACCAACTTTAACATTTGGAGCAAGAGGTATTAGTAGAATCACATTAACATCATATGGACCAATTAAACCACAACATAGTGGACACTTTGGTAATTATGCACCAAATCCAGCAATGAACTTATCAAAAATTCTTTCGTCTATGAAGGATTATGAAGGTAGAGTTGTAATTCCTGGATTCTATGATGGAGTCACCTTCAGCGATGAAATTAAATTAATAATGGATGCAGTTCCAGACGATGAGGATCAAATAAAAAAAGAACTTATGGTAGCATCAGCTGATAAAGTCGGAGAAAATTATCAAGAAGCAATACAATATCCGTCTTTAAATGTTAGGGGCTTACAATCAGGATGGGTCAGAAAAGAGGTTAGAACAATAGTTCCAGACATGGCAATTGCTGAAATTGATGTAAGGCTTGTAAAAGAAAGTAACCCAGAGAGGCTATTAAACTTAATAAAGAATCATATAATCAAAGAAGGTGCATATGTTATTGAAAATAGAGATCCATCAGATGTAGAAAGGCTAACCAAAAAAAATATAATTAGGTTTGACTCAAAAGTAAGTTACCTAGCGTACAGGACTGAGATTAATTCACCTATTGGAAATTGGGCATCCAAAGCGTTGAAAAAAGCATTTAATGAAGATCCTATAAAGAAAAGAACATCAGGTGGTTCAATACCTATTTCTCCATTTGTGACAACATTAAATGTTCCAGCCTTAACATATCCCTCAGTAAATAAAGATAATAATCAGCACAGCCCTAATGAAAATATCAGAGTAGGTAATTTTATTGATGGAACATTAGGCATGGTTTACCTTCTTCTAGAAAAAATTGATTAATATCTATCAGGTATAATCAACCATGCAATTAGATAAATAAATATTCCCCCGCCAAACACAAAGAAAAAGGCAATAAATAATAGTCTAAAAATTACAGGATCAATTTCAAAATATTCACCAAAACCTGAACACACTCCTCCTAAAATTCCATTAAAACTATCTCTAAAAACTCTTTTCATTTGATTCTAATTTAGAGAAAATGTAATTAAAACGCACCTGAGTAGATAAATTTCTAACTGAACTTCCAAATCCACCAGCCGGTCTAATATTTACTATTCCGTAAGAGACATATATACCTAAACAAAAACTATTTTGGTTGTAAGAAACTCCACCTTGAGCGCCAATGTCTAAAGGCTTTAACTTATCATCATGGTTATTACCTATTTTTCCATAAAGCTTAGACTTAGTGATGTTGTTTTTTAAATATTCTTTAAAAGCAATTCCTATATAAGGACCTACTTCTATCGCAAATTGTTGAGAGGAATAATATTTCAGTCTAAAAGGTATTTCAAAGTATTTATAGAAAGATTTTACTCTTACTCCAGTTTGATTAATTGTAAAACCTTTTGTTGAATAATTTATCTCAAATAATAGGCTGTAATCATCTCTAATTAAATACTCTGTATTTAATCCAAATGCTAACCCTGGTAGAAAGCCCCTTCCATTATTGAATTGGTCTGAAGTATTTGAGTTGACGATGGTGGAAAAATTAAATCCTGTATTTAATCCCAACTTAATTTTATCCGTATATCCTTTAAATTGAAAAAAAAATAAAGGTATTACTAAATAAAACTTTATTTTTGAACTAATCATGTCAATAATTTAGTGAATATTATATCATTATGCTATCAGTAAAAAGACTTAATCTTGATTCTTCATGGTCTATAGATTTTAATTCAGTGAATTTTATTGTAGATCCGTGGTTAGTAGGATCAGAGATTGATGGTTTTAAATGGCTAAACGAAGCATGGCATATTAAAGATCCTGTTAAGATTGAGGATTTACCAGAATTTAAATTTTTAATGATATCCCAAAATTATGAGGATCACTGCCACATTGAAACTTTAAAAAAAATTTCAGATAAAAAGCCAATAATAGCGACAGAATTAGCATATAAAAAAATATTAAAACAGTTCCCAAATAGAGCCATAACTTTAATGCAAGAAAATAAAAAAACCTCATTTGAGAAACTTAAATTCATTTCTTTAAGGCCAGATAAGATTCTTGATCCAATTTATTTTGCTGTTGTGATAATAAATAATAAAAATGAGGCAATATTTTATGCGCCCCACGGTTTTGTATTAAATGATGAACAATTAGAACTTATTAAAGACATAAATATAAGTTTACTAATTACAACTTTTACTCATTTTAAAATACCAAAAATTATGGGTGGAGACGTAAATCCTGGCATGGAAAATGTATACGAACTTTATAAACAACTTTCTCCAGAGAAAACTATAAATACTCATGACGAGGAAAAGAAGGCGAAAGGATTAGTTTCTGCTTTAGCAAAAATAAAATACGCTGACTACGATAAAATTGAATCAAATAATGATATTAATTTTATAAGAATTGATAACTATAAAAAAACCACAATTAGTTGATCTCAAATCTCATAATTTTATTACTATCAATCGTAAGTGTTAAAGATGAGATTCCTTTAGATGATCTTGTTGGTAATTGGGAGAGAGTATGTATTGAAAATGACGCTCTTGGATTTCAAGTTTCACATTGCAGGTTTTTTGGAGATAAAAAAATGTACATTAATGAGTGGAATTATATTGAAATGACATTCAAAAATGGTGAAAAAAGATTTTATGACTTTAAATTAGATGGAGATAAAATTCAAATTTTTTATAAATACAGGGAAAATATTGAAAGTTTATTAAGCATAAATGGAGACACTCTTAAAATTGAATCTAATCAAGTTTACAATGATATGATGAATAGAAAATATGATGCAAACCGAAACAGTGTTTACTTTATTAGAGGAGACTAGACAATAGACATCATTAATAGGAAGTGTGAGGCCGATGCGAGAAGTACAAGAATATGCCAAATAACGTGATTGTATTTAAGGTTATTAAAAGAATAAAAAAAAGCACCAAAAGTATATAATAGACCACCCAAAACCATCAGATTTACCTGATACTCCGAGAAATAAATTAGGATATTTTTAAATTCAATAACTATTAGCCACCCCATAACCAAATAAAATACTAATGAAAAATTTTTGTATGAATTAAAGAAAAATACTTTATGTACAGTTCCTATGATAGCCATAAACCAGATTATCAAAAGTATATTTTCCCCTACCTGAGTATTTAATCTAATAATAATTGGTGGCGTGTAAGAACCTGCTATCAAAAAATATATACTAACATGATCAAGTTTTTGAAGTACATTAGAATATTTTGTGTCGATTAAATAATGATAAATCGTTGATGAACCAAACATGAAAATGAGAGAAAATCCATAAATAATAGATGAAAATAATTTCTCATCAGAAGGGTTAATAAGAGACTTATTAACTAAAAAAAAAATGCCTGTAAGACTAAGTAAAAAACCAATTCCATGTGTTTGATAGTTTAACTTTTTCTCAAAATTTGACTCTATCCTTTCACTCAAAATTTAATATATAATTTGATAAAATATTATTTATTGATTTATATATATTTAAGTTATCAATAAAATGAGAATTTATACAACAATCTTAATTCTATCAATATTTAGTATCGAAACTTATTCCCAAGATAAAATTAGAGCTAGAGATTTAGGGATACCATTTGATGGAAATCCAGGAAAATATAACTCTATTACTGATGTTAAAGGAATTCTTGTAGGACATGAGACTATAATAGAAGGAGACGGAAATTTGATTGTAGGTAAAGGTCCAGTTAGGACTGGTGTGACATCAATATTACCAAGAGGAATGAATTATGATCCAGTATTTGCTGGATGGTACTCTTTAAATGGAAACGGTGAAATGACTGGTACCACTTGGGTAGAAGAATCTGGATTCCTAGAAGGTCCAATAATGATAACAAATACTCATAGTGTAGGTGTAGTTAGGGATGCAGTTATAGAATGGAGTTATAAAAACAAATTTTTTAAAACACTTTATAATATTAAGGATCTGTTCTGGACACTACCTGTAGTAGCTGAGACGTATGATGGATCACTAAATGATATCAATGGTTTTCATGTTAAAAAAGAACATGCTTTTAATGCACTTAATAATGCAAAAGGTGGAATTGTAAGTGAGGGAAATGTCGGAGGTGGAACAGGTATGACTTGTCATGGATTTAAAGGAGGTATTGGTACATCATCAAGAAAAATAGTATTAAAGGAAAAAGAGTATACACTAGGAGTATTAGTTCAAGCAAACTATGGAAATAGAAATCAATTAACTATTGCAGGAGTACCTATAGGTAAAGAAATTAAAAATTTACTACCAAAAATTACTTTTGGTGAGAAACAAGAAGGTCTAGGATCAATCATAGTTATAGTGGCAACAGATGCACCTTTTCTTCCTAACCAATTGAAAAGATTGGCAAGAAGAGTTCCAGTTGGTATTTCACGAGTTGGGGGTTTTGGCTCAAACGGTTCGGGAGATATTTTTATCACTTTCTCTACAGCAAATCCAGGGGCATTTAATAGAGAAGAAATAGGAAATATTAATTTTTTACCAAATGATC
Organism: uncultured Marinoscillum sp.; assembly: GCA_902633975.1. Lineage (GTDB taxonomy): Bacteria > Bacteroidota > Bacteroidia > Cytophagales > MED-G16 > MED-G16. Next base: position 36,494 of record CACPHX010000003.1, on the reverse strand, counting down.
TTATGAATCCATTTTTAAATGCAACTGGTCAGGCAACAGAAGAAGCTATAATCAATGCATTAATATCAGCTGAGACAATGACAGGCATAAATAATAATACAGTTTATAAGTTGCCTCATGATAGATTAAAAGATATCTTAAAAAAATACAATAGGTTAAATGAATAAAAAAATAGAAAATTTTATTGGAGGAAAATTTCAAAATTCAGAAAATGATACTATTCCTATATATAATCCTCAAAAAGGAAACATAATAGGTGATGTCGTTAACTCAACAAATAATGATTTAAAATTAGCTATTAAATGTGCTCTCTCATCATACAAAACCTGGTCTAATTTTACACTAAAACAAAGGGCTGAAATTTTTTATGAGTTCAGAAATCAACTAATTAAAAACTTAGATTCTCTCTCAGAATTAATTGTTGAAGAAAATGGAAAAATATTGAATGAAGCTAGAGCTGAGGTATTAAAAGGAATTGAACTTACAGAATTTGCTTGTTCTATGCCCCAAATAATAAGTGATGAAATACAAGAAGTCAGTAAAGGTGTCGAATGCAGATCATCTCATGAATCAATTGGAATAGTAGCATCGATAGCTCCATTTAATTTCCCTATTATGGTGCCAATGTGGACAATACCAAATGCTTTAATTTTAGGAAATTGTATGGTATTTAAACCCTCTGAACAAACACCTATTGGGGTATCTAAAATTGCAGAGTTATTAAAATTATCTGGTTTACCTGATGGTGTTTTTAATGTAATAAACGGAGACAAAAAAATTGTTAAAGCGATATGTGAGAATGATGACATATCAGCAGTTTCATTTGTTGGTTCAACTAAAATTGCAAAAATTGTTTATCAGATGTCAACTCAAAATTTAAAAAGGTGTATTGCATTAGGTGGAGCTAAAAATCATTTAATTGTCTTACAGGATGCAGACAAAGAAATGGCATCTGATGATATTCTTGCCTCTATGTCAGGATGTTCTGGACAGAGGTGTATGGCAGCATCAGCAATGGTTGGAGTTGGTGAAATTCAAGAGGTTATTGATAAACTAGTTATGAAAGCAAAAAAGATGATACCTGGTAAAAATTTAGGATCAGTGATATCAAAAAATGCTCAACTAAGAATAAAAAAGTATATTGACGAAGCTGAGAAAAATGGGGCAAAAATACTTTTAGATGGAAGAAACGTTAAAGTTAAAGGGAAAGAGAAAGGTTATTTTATTGGTCCAACTATAATTGATAATGTAACTCCAGATATGAAAATTGCTAAAGAAGAAGTTTTTGGTCCTGTTTTAGCAATAATGAGAACTAATGACATTGACGAAGCCATCAAAATAGAAAACAGATCAAACTTCGGAAATGCATCATCAGTTTATACACAAGATGGAAAACTGGCAGACTATGTTTCTGAAAAAGTTTGTGCAGGAATGATTGGGGTTAATATTGGAGTTCCAGTACCAAGAGAACCATTCTCATTTGGTGGATGGAATGATTCAAGGTTTGGAGTTGGAGATATAACAGGTAAAAGTTCTATAAACTTTTGGACCCAACTGAAAAAGAGAACTACCAAATGGAATAAAGGAGCAAAAAAAAATTGGATGAGTTAAAATGAATACAAAAAAATACAATCTTGAAAATACGATTTTTGCATGGTCAAATCAAAAAGGGCTAGATCCTATTCATGTTAAAAAAGCAGAAGGTGTTCATCTCTTTGATGAAAAAAACAAAAAATATATTGATTTTTCCTCACAATTAATGAATGTAAATATTGGACACGGAAGACAGGAAGTAACTGAAGCTGTAAAGGAACAGATGGAAAAACTAAGTTATGTTAGTCCTCCATTTACTACTGATTCAAGAGGTATACTTGGGAAAAAACTTGCTGACATTACACCAAATAATATCAATAAAACATTTTTTACACTTGGAGGAGCAGAATCAAATGAAAATGCTATTATTTTAGCTAGATTATTTACACAAAGACATAAAATAATAACTCATTATAGATCCTACCATGGAGCAACAATCGGATCTGTCTCTGCTGGTGGTGATCCTAGAAAAAATGAGATCGATAGTCAACAAGTCCCTAACTTCATACATGTTGAAAATCCATACTATTACAGGTGTCCTTGGTACTCAAATAGTTTTGAGGAATGTGGTGATAGAGCAATAAAAAATTTAGAGAAGACAATTAATTATGAAGGAGCAAATAATATAGCTGCAATAATGATGGAGGGTGAGTCAGGAACATCTGGATGTATAAAATATCCTCCTTTTTATTTAAAAAAAGTTGAAGAGTTATGTAAAAAATATGACTTATTACTGATAATTGATGAAGTAATGAGTGGCTTCTGTAGGACTGGTAAGTGGTTTGGTTTTCAAAATCATGGAATCAAACCTGATATTATAACAATAGCTAAAGGAGTTACATCTGGTTACATACCATTAGGTGGTGTAATGATATCAGATAAAATTATAAATTCATTTAATGATAAATTTTTACCTCTTGGTCTGACTTATTCTGCTCATTCTGTTGCATGTGCTGCTGCTGTTTCTGTTCTTGACATATATGAAAATGAAAAAATAATTGAAAATGTCAATAAAATTGGATCATATACTGATAGGAAAGTTGAAGAGTTAATAAATAAACATCCATCAATTGGAGACTGGAGAAATACTGGTATGTTAGGATGTATTGAACTTGTAAAAAATAGAAAAAATAAAGACCCTTTAGCTCCTTTTAATGCAAATTCTAAAGAGATGGAAGACATGAATAAAGTAATTAGAAAATTAAGAGATGAAGGTATGTTCACTTATACTAAATGGAATTATATTTTCATAGCACCACCACTTACATCATCTGAGGAGGATATTGACGAAGGTATAGATATAATTTCGAAGGCACTGAAGGTAGCAGATGAATTTTGTTATTGACAGATGGAGGTTAAACTAATTATTTTATTTCTATATTTTCTTATTCTTTTTTTTATTGGTTGGTACTCATCTAAAAAGATTAAAAACATAAAGGATTATTATGTTGGAGGAAAGAAACTAGGGTTTTGGGTTGTAGCTTTTTCAACGAGAGCAACCGGTGAATCAGCATGGCTATTACTAGGTCTCACTGGACTAGGTGCTGTTGTTGGGGTTAGTGCTTTTTGGGTTGTTATTGGAGAGGTTTTAGGGGTTTTAGGGGCTTGGTTTTTTATGGCAAAAAAATTTAAAAAACTTACTGATAGATATAAATCCATTACAATAACTGATTACCTAGTTTCTAAACTAAAACCTAAGACTAATCATTTAAGATACTTATCGTCTCTTTTCCTTACTTTCTTCATTATAATATATGTGAGTGCACAAATTGATGCTACTGGCTCTGCATTTGAAGCCTTTATGGATTGGAATTACTTCACAGGTGCTGTATTGGGTTACTTTATAGTTTTAGCCTATGTGGTATTTGGTGGGTTCATAGCTGTCGCTTGGTCTGATTTAATTCAAGGAAGTCTAATGTTTTTAGCTCTAGTTATATTACCAGTAATTGGCTACTACTCTTTTAATGGTGAATTTCAAATATTAGAAGGTCTAAATAAAATAGATAGAGGATTAATTTCACCGTGGGGATCAGGTGGATTCAATCTAATAAATCTATCTACAATTGTTGGCTACTTATGTATTGGATTAGCCTTTCTAGGTTCTCCCCAAATTTTTGTAAGGTTTATGTCAATAAAAAATGAGCAAGAAATAAATAAAGGAAGATGGGTTGCAGTTTTATTCACATTCATTACTGACTCATGTGCCGTTTTAATTGGTATGATGGCAAGATATTTTTTTACAGAAAATGGCGTTGAAGTTGAAAGTATACTTGGTAATAATGGTCAAAATTCATTAATAATGATGGTTGAAAATTTATTACCATTACTATTTATAGGCTTTTATATGGCAGTTGTTCTTGCAGCTATAATGTCAACAGTAGACTCACTTCTTGTTCTTGCATCAAGTGCATTTGCAAGAGATATTTATCAAAATATTTATAATCCAAAAGTGGAGATAAATAAATTAACATTTATTTCTAAAATCACGACGTTTATTATGGCTTCGTTGGCATTCGTTGTTGCTATTACAGTTGCTAATTTAACACCTGAAAGGACTATATTTTGGTTTGTTTTAGTAGGTTTTCATGGAATTGCGGCAAGTTTTTGTCCTACTATAATACTTTCTCTGTTTTGGAAAGGTCTTTCCGAAACAGGTGCAATTGCTTCAATGATAGTAGGATTTCTTGGAGTACTTATTTTTAAATTCATAATACCAAATATCGAGCCTTATGGTATATATTTTAATAATATTGCTGAGTTAGCTCCTGCTCTATTATTGGGGTTATTTACAGGCTATATATTTTCCATACTTTATCCAAATACTGATTTAAAAAAGGAACTTGATTTAATCTCTAAATAAATATTATATTTAAAGAAATGAAAAATATTAGTAGAAGAGATTTTGTAGCATCATTGCCTCCATTAGCATTAATGTCATGTTATTTAGAAAAAGCAGATTTAATATTATATAATGCAGATATTATAACCGTAAACCCTAATCAACCATCAGCTGAAGCTATAGCAATTAGTGGTGATAAAATTATTGGTGTCGGAAGTAACGAAGACATAATGAATCTAAGTTCAGCATACACTAAAAAAATTAATGTTGGTGGAAAAATTATAACACCAGGATTTATTGACGCTCACTCTCACCCTGCTGGTGCGGGAAGATCACACCTTAGAAATGTTGATTGTGATCTGAGGTCAATAGAAGAAATTAAAAATGCAATCTTTGAGAGATCTAAGAAGACACCTAAAGGGGAATGGATTAGTGGGTTTAAATACGATGATACTAAGACAAAAGAGAAAAGATATATAAATAATATCGACCTTGACGAAGTATCTCCAGATCACCCAGTGATGATAACTCATAGAGGAGGTCATACTGCATATGTAAATTCATTAGCTCTTAAAATAGCAGGAATAGATGAAAAAACACCTGACCCAAAAGGAGGTAATATTGAAAGGGATCTTGAGACAGGAAATTTAAATGGGAGACTTCTTGAAACAGCTACTTATCTTGTAGAAAAATTTATTCCAAATCAATTTACTAGATCAGATTACCAGGCAGGAGTCAAATTAATATCAGAAATGTTATCAAAATCCGGAATTACCTCTGTGACTGACGCAGGAACTGGTGTAAAATCCCTTCAAGCATTTGAGGATGCCTATGAAAGTGGAGAACTCAAGACAAGAGTTTATTGTATGATTCGGGGTTATGCTTTTGATGAAGTAAATGGATCTGGTAAGAAAACAGGTTATGGTGACGAGTGGGTTCGTGTTGGCGCAGTCAAGTTAGTATGTGATGGATCAATATCTGAAAGAACTGCAAGATTATCAAAACCATATATTGGTAGACCGGATTATTATGGAATTATTATTAATAATGAAGATGAAATTTACGAGGAAGCTATCAAAGCGCATTTAAATGACTGGCAAATCGGAGTTCATGCAAACGGAGATGTGGGTATTGATATAACCCTAAGAGTTTTTGAAAGACTCCAAAAAGAAAAATATAGAAAAGACCCTAGATTTAGAATTGAACATTGCACAATAATAAATGAGTCTTTGGTCCAAAGAATAAAAACTCTTGGAGTAATACCTAATCCTTTTTCTACATATGTTTATTTTCATGGAGAAAAAATGAAAGAATATGGTAAAGAAAGACTAGAAAATATGTTTGCTGTTAGAAGTTTTCTTGATGCTGGGATACCTGTAACTCAAACCTCAGATTATCCTCCAGGACCATTCGAACCTATGATGGCAATACAATCAAGTGTAACAAGAACTGATTACACAGGTGAAGTCTGGGGACCAAGCCAAAAAATAAGTGTCGAGGAAGCCATTAAAGTTGCAACAATCAATGGAGCATATGCCTCATATGAAGAAAATATTAAAGGTTCTATTGAGATAGGTAAATTGGCTGATTTGACCATTTTAGGTCAAGATCCTAGAGAAACTGATCCTATGAGAATTATTGATATTCCAGTAGAAAGAACTATGGTTGGAGGAAAATGGGTATATGAATCTTAAAAAATTAAAAATTTTATTTTTTTTCTTTATTATATCATTTAATATAAGTTTAAATGCTCAGAAAAAATCTTCTACACACGACCTAAAATGGAGAAATATTGGACCAGCCAATATGATGGGAAGAATTGCTGCAATTGATGCTAGCAATAAAGATTACAGAAAAGTTTTGATTGCCTCAGCATCAGGAGGAGTATTTAAATCTGACAATGGAGGTATAACATGGGAGAGTATTTTTGATAATTATGGTGCTGGATCAATAGGTTCTGTAAAATTTGATCAAAATAATTTAAATACTATATGGGTAGGAACAGGTGAGTCAGCAAACCGTAACTCAAGTGCGTGGGGTGATGGAATCTACAAATCTGTAGACGGTGGCAAGACTTTTAAAAATATGGGCTTAGAATCCACTCATCAAATTGCTGAAATTGAAATACATCCTAAAAATCCAGATATTGTTTACGCTGCTGCAGTAGGACATTTGTGGGGATATTCTGGTGATAGAGGACTTTTTATGACTAAAGATGGAGGTTCATCATGGAATCGTGTTGAGGGTGGGCTGCCTAATGATGGGAAAACAGGTTGCACAGAGATAATATTTCATCCAGAAAATCCAGATATTATGTTTGCTGGATTTTACCACAGATTGAGACAACCTGCTAGTTTTGTGAGTGGTGGAGAACAAGGTGGACTATTCAAAAGTACAGACGGGGGAAAAAACTGGAAGAAAATTACTACCGGTCTTGCCAGAGGGAAAAGCGGGATGATAGATATCTCAATCCATCTAAATAATCCTAAAATAATGGTAATGGCATATGAAGCAGATGAAAATATTCCTGAAAATGAACCAGGAACAGGAGTTTATATTTCATATGATGAAGGTGAATCTTGGAGTTTTTTATTAAAACATGCAGTAAGACCTTTCTATCATGGACAGATAGAGATTGATCCAATAGATCCAGATAATATTTACGTTGTTTCTAGAGGGTTTATGATATCTAATGATGGAGGTAAAAGTTTTTATCCGAGAAGATGGAGAACAGATGGAGGTGATGACCACGACATGTGGATTGCACCTTATGATAATAAAATTATGTATTTAGCAACTGATCAGGGTTCTAGACTATCTATTGATGGTGGTCAAAGTTGGTTATCACACAACAATATGGCTATTGGTCAGTACTATGCAATTGGTGTTGATATGCGAGATCCATATTATGTTGGTGGAGGATTGCAAGATAATGGTCTTTGGGTAACGCCAAGTAACAGCAGAGAGTATAGAGGAATTTTAAATATGCATAGTACGTGGATTGCAGAGGGAGATGGTTTTCATACCCAAATAGATCCTGAGGATTGGAAAACTGTATACACAGTTAACCACGTTGGATTTGTTGCAAGGCAAAATATTGAGACAAGAGAATATTCATTTATTACACCTACTCCTGAAACTATTTCAAATTTTAAAAATTTTGTTGATTATAATTATGATGAGTCAAGAAATAGATATACAATTGACCCTGGTGAACACTGGTTTTTTAGAGAGAGACCTGACAGACCTCTTTTACCTCCTCAGTTTAGGTTTAATTGGAGTAGTCCATTTATAATTTCATCCCATAACTCAAAAAAAGTCTTATTTGGATCAAATCATCTATTCCAGTCTTTTGACAGAGGAGACAACTGGAAAATAATAAGTCCAGACCTGACAACAAATGATAAAAAACTTAGAAATACTTCGAATGGAGGTGGCCTGACTAATAGTAACACTGGAGGTGAAAATCACTTTACAATTATTACAATTAGTGATACTCCTATAGATACAACATTAATATGGGTTGGAACAGATGACGGAAATGTTCAGGTAACAAGAAACAATGGCGATTCATGGGAAAATGTAAAAAATAATATTGATGGTGTTCCTGAGAAGATATGGGTTAGTAGGGTTGAAGCGTCTAAACATTCAAAAGGAAGAGCATATGTATCATTTGATAATCATAGATTTGATGATAATAAACCTTATGTTTTTATTACAGAAGATTATGGAAAAACATGGAGTAATATATCATCCAATCTACCCCAGGATTATTCAGTTTATGTCATAAAAGAAGATTATGTAGATGAAAATTTACTTTTTGTTGGTACTGAAAAATCTGTCTATTTCAGTAATGATAGAGGAACTTCCTGGGAAAAACTTGGTAGCAATCTTCCAACTGTTGCAATACATGACTTGGTTATTCATCCAAGAGATGGAGATCTAGTTGCTGGTACTCATGGAAGAAGTATCTGGATTCTTGATGATATTTCACCCTTGCGATTTTTAAATGAAAAAGAAGATAACCTACTAGCAACAAGAATTTCTACCAAATGGGTAAAAATTAATACAGGAAGAAAACAACCTTTTTTCGAGTTTAGAGGTGAAAATCCTCCATACGGGACTTTAATTAATTATTTCAGTACTAGTAATACAGAAGGTGAATTAATAATCTCAAAAAATAATGTAGATGATAATTCTAAAGAACCAATTTTTAGAAAAAGTTTAAATATAAAGGCAGGTATTAACAGATTTGTTTGGCCTTTTGAGTTAGAGAGAACAAAAGATGAGTTTTTCAGGTATAGAGATAATCTTATTAAAATAAAAAAAGAATTTTTAAGTGTTGTTATTGATAAGAAAGGACTTGACAAATATAATTTTATTGATCAAAAATCTTTTACTGATCTAAACAAAGTAAGAAAAAGCTTTCTTGATGATTACGGAATGTATGCCGGTGGTGTAAAAGTTTTTGATGACAAACTATATGATAATTTTGAAGCAGATGAGGGTATCTATAATGTTGAGATACGACTTAAAAACGGCAAAAAATTTACAGATAAAATTATTGTTAGAGAAGACCCACTTAAATCTAATTAATATTTCCTTCAGCCAATCTGATTAAAAAGTCAGCAGTACTTTTATTTACTTTCATTTGATTTTCAAACATCATAAAATGATGAGTATCATCAACTATAACCATAGTCTCCATATAAACCTTTTTCTTCCTTAATCTTTGTACTAAATCAGTACTCTGTTTAAAGTATACATTTCTATCATCATCGGCGTGAATGATTAATACTGGAGATTTCCATGTATCTATATCTGCGATAGGAGAAGATTTCCAGGCTGTCTCTCTTGCTAAATCGTAATCGGGGGCTTTCTCATAATTGATTGAGTTTAAATATCCATATAAAGTTCTGTCGTGTACTCCATGTATATCTACCCCACCAGAAAATAAATCTGAATCTCTACCAAGAGCCATAGCTGTTAAATATCCTCCATAACTTCCACCATAAACATAAATTCTATCTTTATCAATATTATTTTGTTGATTGAGCCATAAACCTGCAGCTTTCACGTCTCTATATTCTGACGCACCCTTGGTACCTCCATCGACTGGATTATGGAACTCAAATCCATAACCAATTCCAAGTCTATAATTAACAGAGATAACTACGAAACCTTTATTAGCTAGGTATTGATTTAAAGCGTATGCATTAGAGTAATAAGATGAGTAGTGCCATCCTAATAACATTTGTCTTGGTGGGCCTCCGTGAATATAAATCACAGCAGGCTTATTTTTTTTATTGTCCTTTTTCTCAAATTTTGTAGCATATACTTCAATTCCATCCGTAGATTTAAATTTTATCTGAGTTGGAATTACCATCTTGTCAGAAGGAAAATCATTAGGTATCCTGTCTTCTGATAACAATTTAATTTTATTATTATTCAGATTTAATACTGAAGGCAAAGGGGGCCTGGTTGATGTTGCACTTATGAATGCAACATTGTTTAAGTCACCAGTAATTAGAGGAGTCCACTCAAGTCCAATACCGTTAGTAAGAACTTTCATGTCTGACTTATCTACTGATACTTTTACGATATGTCTTCTGTCTATATCATACTCATCATTCCCCGTATTTGCGGTAAACACTAGTGATTTTTTATCAGGAGATAATTTAATGTACTCACACATAAACTTACCTGGGGTAAGTAGGGTTGGTTCTCCCCCACTTTCTGGTATGGAATATAAATGTTGCCATCCATCGTGGTATGAAAGAAAGACTATCCTTTTGTGCGCCCAGTGCAGATTAGCTCCACCCTGAGTCCTTGGGTATGATCCTCTAATAGTTTTGGGAGCTTCCCACAATTCTTCACTTACCATTGTATTTATATCTGACTTCATAAGTTTCCATGGTACATGTCTTGCTCCGAGTATTGAGTCTGGTTCTCCAGCAGCTCCTGGTTGTCTTATGTAAACAATCTGATTTCCGTCAGGAGACCACCTAGGAGATGTGTCTCTATCAAAGGATGGATTAATCCACTTTATGTTATTTTTTTCATCTTTATAAACTCCAATAAAAGATCTGTCACCTCTATAAGAAACAAATGCTATTTTTGAACCGTCGGGAGACCAAGAATGAGATCCATTTCTTCCTCTTGAATGAAAGAGTTTTTTTGATTCACCCTCACCGTCAATAGAAGATACCCATATCTGCCCTTCCTTTATATATGCAATCTGATCGCTAAGGGGAGAAATAACTGGATTTATACCCTCATCAATCATAATTGGATCACCACCACTAAAGGGGATACTCCAAATCTGAACCTTCGGGGGGTCAGGATTAAAAGTCGGATTAACTGGAAGTTCGTCATCCCAATTTGAGCCAAAATCTCCACCTCTTATATATACAATCCAATTACCATCTGAAGAAATTGAAACACTTGATAATTCTTGACCGGTATCATCCATGTAAGAGGTTAACCTTCTAGCAATAAAGGAAGGTCCTTCAGCAACATATACATTTCTTTTTCCTTCTTCATCAAATGCCCAAGCAATCCTTGATTTTTCTGAAGATCCTGTTAACTCATTTGGGAATGGATATGATTTAATCTGATCTAAAGTAAAATTTGATTGAGAGTAAGAGAGATTTGATATAAATAAAAGTAGTATAAAGTATCTCATCTAATTAATATTTCGCTGGTGATGTTGGGATAGTATTTTTTATAAATTCCCTAATGTCATCATTAGAATTTTTTAGATCTTCTCTTCTCAAATACATCATGTGACCACTCTCATAACCCTTGAAAGATAGTCTGTCTTTCATCTTACCACTAGGATCAATATGCCACATAGTATATTTAGCATCAAAATATTGAGTAGCACCATCATAATAACCGGATTGAATCATAACATTGAGAAAAGGATTTTTTGCCATAGCCTGTCTTAGATTATCTCCAGTTCTGTCATTATCTCTATTCCAAGGTCTCACGTTACCCCAAACATTATAATTCATATTTGTCTTATAATTTAATTCGTTATTAAGATAATATTGCATAGCTGGTGTGAATGCGTGATCCCAAGCATCTAGCTCAGGATAACTACCCACAGAAACACCTGAATTTTTTTTATCAATACCTCTATATCTTGAGTCCAATCTTCCAAGAATAAAGCCCTCATCATATAATAATTTTTTCCAAAAATATTGATCTGTTACATCTAAATTATTGTCAATAAAATCTCTAGCTGAAAGACCAGAATATTTTGAGGCTATTTTTGCAATTTCTGATCTTTTATCGTCAGTTATCGAATTACCAAGAGTAATAGCTGGCAGAAACTCTTCAACAGTAAATTTTTCAACAACTTCTAAGAGATCCAAAAGTTCCATCTTTTGTAAATCATCATCTAATTTGTCGTGGTACCATGCTGTTGCTGCAAAATAAGGTAATCTTAATGCAGATCCTACTGGACCATCTCTGTCAATACCTAAACCTGTTGGTGAAACCAAGATAACACCATTAAGATATGTGGTGTGGTATCGACTTTGAAGCTCAAGAGCTAGCCCTGAGCATCTTGTTGTTCCATAACTTTCTCCAATAAGATACTTAGGAGATAACCACCTATTATATTTATTGATAAAGTCTTCAATCCACTGAGCTAAATACTCAATATCTGAATTAACACCAAAAAACTTTGACCTATCATAATCTTTGTCTAGTATTCTTGAGAGACCAACATTTACAGGGTTTACATAAACAATGTCAGCTACATCGATAATTGAGTGAGGATTATCCTTTATGCCATAAGGTTGTACTGGGTAGCCTTCATCATCAATGTTTAGTGTTCTCGGACTTGTATATCCCATATGCATCCATATAGATGCAGCGCCTGGACCTCCATTGAAGGAAAAGAATATTGGCCTGTTTTTGATATCTTTTACATCGGATCTCTTATAGTATGTATAAAATAAAGTTGCGACTGCGTTGTCATCTTCACTCCAGACCGGTAGAGTTCCTGCAGTTGCTGAATATGGAATTCTTGTGCCATTCACAGTTACAAAATGATTCGTAACGACTGAGCTTTCAGCTTCTATACTTCTAGATACCTGAGAGAGAATATTGTTACTAACAAAAAATATTAAGATTAATAAAAAAAAGTTTTTCATGATATTAAAAAAAAAGGCCAAACATTTATTGGCCTTAATTTAACAATAATTTTCAAATAAATTATTTCATATCCATATTTCCAGCCAGAGTCTTAGAGATTGCAACTAACATCATCAATGAATATATAGCATGATATACTCCAATTACTGTTGGTAGTAGTGGATTTGTAAGTATAAGGTATGCAAAAGAAGCATTGATAACTAAAATGGATGATTGGACCTTTAAAGACCAGGTTTTTTGAACTGAATCTTTATTTGGACTAAGAAATCCACCAAAAGGACTTGCCAGTATAGCCTGAACAATAAATATAACAATAGAGACAAAGCTAAAATAATCCTGTGGATCCTCTAATAATAAACCTACTCTGTGAATAATAGGTATAAATGAGTACAGAAAAAGGCCTCCTAAAGCAAAAAATCTATCTTTTGCTACAGCTAGACCATAAATACTAATTGCAAGGCAAATTCCACCTGCAATAATTGGTATTAATAATTCATTTACTTCCATAAATCTTAAATGTTTGGTTGAAAAATTAAATATAGTTTTTTTTGAATTAATTAACGTTTATCATCTATATTAAAAAAATGGATTTATTATCATCAAAAAATCATTACGAAAGAGATGAAAGAATTCAGTTTAGTGATTCAGATCATACCTATCTAATCGACAAAAAAAATAAAGCAGTTTCAGTAACTGAACTTATTGGTAGATATTTTCCAAAATTTGATAAAGAGTTTTGGGCAAATAAAGAAAGTATTAAAACCGGAAAACCCAAAAATGAAATATTAAAAAAATGGGATGAACTTGGAAAGAAAGCAAGAGATCTTGGAACAGAATTACACGAACAAATTGAAAATTTTTATAATTCAAAAGAATATATTAGATCAAAAGAAATAGATAAATTTTTCAAATTCCATAAAAATCATATACAAGATAAATACCAGCCCCACAGGACAGAGTGGAGAATATTTGATGAAGATAAAAACCTTGCAGGTACTGTGGATATGGTGTACGAAAAAGAAAACGGTGAACTATTCATTTTTGATTGGAAAAGAAGCAAAAAAATAATCAACTCTGATGGATCAATAGAAAAAAATAATCCATTTGAAAATGGGCTCAACGGATTAAGTCATCTACCCTCAAGTGACTACGTAAAATATTGCTTACAACAAAATATATATAAGAACATTCTGGAATCTAAATACGACAAAAAGGTTTCAAGCATGAACCTATTAATTCTACATCCTCACCTAGAAAATTATCATATTATACAAGTAGAAAGTTTCAAGAATGAAACAAAATACCTTCTAGATTCGATTTAAAATTCATATGGATTACTCTGATGCATTTAAAGTTTTAAAAAATGATCAAGTCATGAGTTTTTTAATTAAAAGATTTAAAAACGAAATTGATATCACAGATAGATATAACAATGATTATGCTAAAGCAATTTCAGACTTAATAATTGAACAACAAATTAGTTTCAAGGCTGCTATAACAATTAAGAAAAAATTTAATGTTCTCCTAACCAATAGTGATAATCTCCTGGATATACCGGACGAGAAAATTAGATTAATTGGTATTTCTTCAAGAAAGGTTGAATACATAAAAAATGTATATAAATTTTTTGAATCAAACGAATTTGACTTTCAAAAATTGACTGACGAAGAAACAATAAAAATATTATGTGAAATTAAAGGTATTGGTAGCTGGACAGCAGAGATGTTCCTTATATTTATTTTATTTAGACAAGATATTTTCTCAAAAAAGGACTTGGCACTTATTAATAGTATTAAAATAAATTATGGTATCAAAGACCTTTCAAACAAAAAACTAGATAAACTAATATTGAGTTGGAAACCATACAATACGATAGCTTCACTTTTGTTATGGAAGTCAATAGAGGAAAAATATTTCTATCGTTTTTAGTTACTTTGGATATCTGATGCTATCAATTAACTCAGCCACATGCTTAGGTGGTTTTTTAAATACCATCGACACTGTTATTGATGTTACAAAATTGCACAACATTGCAACTGATCCAAATCCTTCTGGAGAAATACCAAACCACCACTCAGACTTTGGTGGAATATCACCCAACCAACCTAGTTTAAATTTCATCATGTAGAATAACATTACAGATATTCCAACAAGCATTCCACTTATAGCGCCCTCCTTATTTACTCTTCTAAAAAATATTCCAAGAATGATAGCAGGAAATATTGATGCGGCAGCTAAACCAAAAGCCAAAGCAACAACAGCGGCAACAAAATCAGGAGGATTGTAAGCAAAATAACCGGCCACCAGAACAGCAAATGTTGCTGATAATCTAGCTATGATAAGTTCATTTTTTTGCGATATAGATGGATACAAAATTTTCTTTATTAAATCATTAGATACAGCTGTTGATATAACAAGTAACAAACCTGCAGCAGTTGATAATGCAGCAGCTAGACCTCCAGCTGCAACTAGAGCTATAACCCAAGCTGGTAGATTTGCAATTTCAGGGTTTGCTAAAACCATAATATCGT
Organism: uncultured Marinoscillum sp.; assembly: GCA_902633975.1. Taxonomy (GTDB): domain Bacteria; phylum Bacteroidota; class Bacteroidia; order Cytophagales; family MED-G16; genus MED-G16. Next base: position 21,365 of record CACPHX010000003.1, on the reverse strand, counting down.
TGTTAATATAAAGTTCATTCTCAGAAGAGTTTATATAATTTATTATACCATCATTATTTTTATCATTAAACTTTATCAGACCTGTATTTTCCCAATTCTTAAACCATTCGGGCATCATCACATACTCCTTATTACAAACTGTTTCGATTAGATTAACTTTTGAAAATACAGATACTGCTGGTGCAGTTGTATATAAAATTGTTATAAATAATAATGCTAACCCTACAGATTTTCTGGCGTCACTAACCTTCTTGACAGTAAAAAATCTTACTATAACATGAGGTAAGCCTGCAGTTCCAACCATTAGTGCCATGGTAATACAAAATACATCAATAACTGACTTTGATCCCTTGGTGTATTCTGTAAAACCCAAATCTTTTGATAGCATATCAAGTTTATCCAGAAGATATATACCTGAACCATCATTAATTACAGATCCCATTCCCAGCTGGGGGATAAAATTTCCAGTCATCTGGATCGATATAAAAATAGCAGGGACCATAAAGGCAAAAATTAGAACACAGTATTGTGCAACCTGAGTGTAGGTAATACCTTTCATACCACCAAGTACAGCATAAAATAATACTATAACCATACCAATTAACACACCAACTTCAAAAGGGACCTCTAAAAATCTAGAAAATACAATTCCAACTCCTTGCATTTGACCTGCTACATATGTAAAAGATACTATCAAAGCACAAAAAACAGCAACTAATCTTGCATTGGTTGAGTAGTACCTTTCTCCTATAAAATCCGGCACGGTATACTTTCCAAAATTTCTTAAATAAGGAGCAACTAATAATGCGAGCAAAACATAACCCCCTGTCCAACCCATTAAGTAAACTGAACCATCATATCCTGAAAATGCTATAATTCCTGCCATTGAAAGAAATGATGCTGCAGACATCCAATCAGCAGCAGTGGCCATTCCATTAGCTAAAGGTGATACGCCTTTACCAGCAATATAAAACTCATTTGTAGAATTTGCTTTGGACCATATCGCAATTCCTATGTAAAGTAAAAATGTAATTCCTACAATTATATATGTCCAGGCTTGTACATCCATCTTTAATTATCTTTTTCTTTCTTATATACTCTATCAAGATTATTTATGAGATACACGTAAATAAATATGATAATTACAAAGACGTACATTGAGCCTTGCTGAGCAAACCAAAATCCTAGTTTAAATCCAGCAAATGAATAACTATCCAAATAATCCTTAAGTAGTATTGAAAAACCAAATGACACTATAAACCAAACTGAAAGTAATATCCCGACATACTTTAAATTATTATTCCAGTAATTAGTTTTTTTATCATTCATTATGATTAGCTTATAAAAATTTATAATTTTTAGAAAAGTTAATGTTATGAAGTTAATTAATATAATCCTATTAGTCATATTGTCAAACCAAATTCAATCACAGAGTATACTTGGCCTAAAAGAGAGAGCAAGAGTAATTAGTGAAATTCAAAAAGACAGATTAGATAATCTGCTACCTAAACTAATGGATGAGACAGGAATTGATATGTGGGTTCTTATAACAAGAGAATATAATGAAGATCCTATTATCAAAACACTACTACCTCCTACCTGGCTTAACGCTAGAAGAAGAACCATAATAGCATTTTACCACAATAAAGATGAAAATAAAGTAGAAAAAGTTGCGATTGCAAGATATAATTTTGGTGAAAACATACCATCAATATGGAACAAAGATGAGGAACCTAATCAAATGGCAGCATTATCTAAATTTATCGAAAGTAAAGATCCAGAAAAAATTGGATTAAATTATTCTGAACACTTTGCACTTTCTGATGGAATTGTAAAAACTGACTATGAATTATTCATGAGTAGCATATCAAATAAAATGGCAAAGAGAGTTGTCTCAGCTGAGGAACTTGGAATTAGATGGATAGAGACTAGGACAGAAAAAGAGATGATTATCTATGATCAACTTGTTGAGATCACCCACGGAATAATAAGAGATGCTTTTTCAACAAAAGTTATAACCCCGGGTGTCACAACAACTAACGATGTTGTTTGGTGGATGAGAGAGAGGGTTAACGAGTTAGGTTTGAAGACATGGTTTCATCCAACTATTGATGTACAAAGAAATGATGTAAGTGATCTCTATGCTTTTGATGGAAAATCAAAATTCGATATTATAATGCCTGGAGACCTTGTCCATTGTGATTTTGGAATTACATATTTAACATTAAATACTGACTGCCAAGAGCTTGCATATGTATTAAAACCTAACGAAACAAAAGCCCCAAAATATCTAGAAGATGCACTAATTGAGGGCAACGAAGTTCAAGATATAATGACTGGATTATTTGAAAAAGGAAAAACCGGTAACGAAATTTTAAGTGAGACTCTTAGAATTGGAAAAGAAAAGGGATATAAACCTCAAATATATACCCACCCACTTGGAACTTATGGCCACTCAGCAGGAACAACTATTGGGATGTGGGATTCTCAAGGTGGTGTACCTTTTAATGGTGATTTTCCAATGAACTACAACACTGTTTATGCAATTGAGCTAAATACTAAGGTATTTATTGAGGAATGGAATAAAGAAATTAGAGTTATGTTAGAGGAAGCTGGAACTTTTGAAGAAACTGGTTTCAGATATGTTAATGGAAGACAAACAAAACTAATTCTTATAGGTGATCAAAGAGTACACTTAGGAAATTAAAGTTAAGAGTCAACCCTTCTGTAGGCATCAATTAGTGCTTTTTCTCCTTTTATTCCTGATAAAGATTTACCATGCTCCATACCTAAGATTCCATCGAAGTTTTTCTCTTTAATAAATTTGAATATGTTGTTATAATTTATCTCTCCTGTAAGAGGTTCTTTCCTTCCTGGATTATCTCCTATCTGGAAATAACCAATTTCATCCCAACAACTCTCAATATTCGGTATTAAATTTCCTTCTTGTATTTGCTGATGGTATATATCAAATAAAATTTTACATGATGGCGAGTCAACTGATTTACATATCTGATATGCCTGAGGGCTTCTACTTAGAAAAAGACCAGGGTGGTCACGAAAGTTCAAAGGTTCAAGTACCATAACTAATCCGTGTGGTTCTAGGATATCTGATGCTCTTTTAAGAGTTTCAATTACATTTGATGTCTGATATGATATGTTTTTTCTCTGATCTAATAAACCAGGAACAACTGTCATCCACTTTGCATTAACCCTTTTGGCGACATCCACAGACTCTTTGATATCTTTGAGGAATTCTTCCCTGAAACTAGAATCACCACTCGTTAAATTAGGTTTATCCCAATAAATTTTATGTGCAACAAATACTCCCATCGACATATTGTTGCTCTCAAGTGCTTTTGAAATCTTATTTTGAGTACTTAAGCTTCTACTTTTCATTGAATTATCCTCAAATGCAGCAAAACCCATTTGAGACATAAAACTAATTTGATCAGCTTCATCTTTACCTGCAGAGTTTTCAAACATTCCAAGATGAGGAGCATAGTTTAATTTAAATTTCTCATTTTCATAAATACTAGAAAAAAGTTTATTCGAAGATATAAGAGCAAGAGAAGCTCCAAATGATAATTTCTTAACGAAAGGTCTTCTATCCATATAAAAGATTTAAATAAATTTTGTTATTCCAGGTATTGGCACATCATATCTTCCATCTCCATTTGGCATTATCGGAGGTGGCGAATTCCAATCCAAATTGTCAGGGACAAGATCTTCTTTAGAGTTCATAATCTGATCCCAAGTTATTTTTTGACCTGTATATGTCGCCATCCTACCCATAATTGCAGCAAGTGTACTTTTTGCTCCATTAAATGCATCATTTATTTCTCCTCCCTCTCTAATAGATGCAAACAATTTATCGTGTTCGACCTGGTAGGGGTTTGCATCTTTAGATGAAGAAATAGGATATTTATAAATTGAACTCCCATCGAGTGATGATATTTCACCATTTCCCAATGTGACTGTTCCTCTTGAGCCCTGGAATACCTCATCTACCCTACTTTCAGTTCCTTTCTGGTGTCGACACTGGCTTGAAATAACCTGTCCAGAAGGATAGGTGAATTCAACAAAATGATGATCGTATATATGACCGTGATCTTTTCCGTTTCTCACCTCTCGTCCTCCCATACCTTGTGCACTTTTTGGATAATCACCAATGAACCAGTTGGCAACATCAATGTTATGTATATGTTGCTCAAGGATATGATCTCCACAAATCCAGTTAAAATAATACCAGTTTCTCATCTGATACTCAAGCTCTGACTGGTTAGCTTTCCTGTTGTTTGTCCAAACTCCTCCGTCGTTCCAGTAAACTTGACCTGATACTATTTTACCTATTGCACCAGATTTTACTTTTTCGTATAAGTCTAGGTATTTATTCTGATAATGTCTTTGTAAACCTACTACAATATTTAGTCTTTGTTCTTTTGCTTTTTGTGCCGATTTTAAAACTCTTCTTACACCTGTGGCATCTGTAGCAAGTGGTTTTTCCATGAAAACATGTTTTCCATTATCTACTGCATACTCGAAATGTAGGGGCCTAAAGCCTGGTGGGGTTGCAAGAATAACCACATCACATAAATCTATAGCCTTCTTGTATGAATCAAAGCCGACAAAAATATTTTTCTCTTTTAAATTTATTTTTTTCTTATTTCCAAAATGCTCTTTTATACCCTTAAGACTTTTCTCAATTCTATCAGAAAATACATCTGCCATAGAAATTATCTCAACATTATCATCCGCCTCCATTGCCTGTACTATTGCACCAGATCCTCTGCCACCACATCCTACAAGTGATATTTTTAATTTTTTATTCTCAGTAACATTAGCAAATGCGTCAACTGGAAGTGTTGTAGCTAGAGTTGCTGTTGATAAAACAGCTGTTTTTTTTACAAAATTTCTTCTTGATTCTTTATTCATACTAGTTAGTTTATATTTTTAATTTAGAATTTAATCCGAATAATTCCAAAACATCCTTTTCAACTTCTCAGATTCATTATTTAGTGGTCTTAATATTCTAAAACCAATGTTGGGAGCATCAGTATTCCACCAAAGACTTTTAGGTATCTGAGGGTCTCGTTTCTGTAAGTCTTTAGTTGAAAAATCTCTATAATAACTCTTTAAATTTGATGGATTATCTGTCCACGATCCACCCCTTATTACCCTTGGGTACTTACTATCTCCAGATTTAAACGGATTTTTTTTTTTCCTTTTCTTGTATGTTTTTTTCTCGTAAACGTCTGCAGTCCACTCTGCAACATTTCCTAGCATATCATGAAGTCCAAAACTGTTTGGTTTTTTTTGTCCTACTTTCTGGTATTTTCCTTCCGAGTTAGAACTATTCCATGAGTAATCATTGATAATTAAATTATCCATGTCCTCAGAACATGCATATTCCCATTCTGCTTCGGTGGGTAATCTATAATAATAACCAGTCTTAGATGAAAGCCATTCACAAAACTTGGACGCAGCATAATGAGTCATATTAACTGCTGGAAAATCTTTTTTACCCATTCCAAAACTCATATCTACGTATGGAGTTGTAGGTCCTGATATACCATCTATCTCATCTATGAAATCAGCCCTTTCAAAATTTTCTTTTTCATCAAAATTTGTCTGATCCATAAATAATTGATATATATCCCATGTAATTTCATACTTTGAAATCCAAAATGGTGATACTTCAATTTTTTTTGGAAGGCGAATAATCCATAGATTTTGTAGAATCTTTTCCCATATCAAAACTACCATTAGGTATATAAACCATTTCCAATGAGAACCCATCTATTGGTAGGTCTTGAACATAATTTTTTTCAATTTCTTGTGATTGAAGAAGGAAAGGTAAAATTATAGCTATCAGTTTATAAATCTGGATCATAATGGCATACCAAAATAAATAAAGAATTAAAATAAATGAAGAAAGAGATATAAAATTAGAAGCGCCTTCTCTAGGACTCGAACCTAGGACCAATAGATTAACAGTCTACTGCTCTAACCAACTGAGCTAAGAAGGCGTTAGGATTGCAATATTAATTTTTCGATATCAAATGTGCAATAATATTTTAAAAATAAAAAATAAATAGAAATTATGTCAAATTGGCATTTTTTAAAAATTTTAATACTCAAAACATGTCAATATGACATACAATTTGTCTGTATTTATAAATGGTACAATTTTTTCAATAGTATAAATTGATTTTAATTTAAATTTTTTAATAAATGAGACACTTAATTTTAAGACCATCAAACAACTATGTTAGACCATTTATGTTTGATAACTTTTTTGATAATTTTTTTGATAACGGACTTGAAAATGATTTTTCACCAAAAGTTGATATTGTCGAGACAGAAAAATCTTTTGACTTTAATGTGGCTGTGCCAGGCATGAAGAAAGAAGATTTAAATATTGAAATTGACAAGGGATACTTAACTGTATCAGGAGAGAGAAAGGTAAACGATTCGAAGAATAATTACCACTCTATTGAAACAGGTTATGGTAAATTTTCAAGATCTTTTCAATTACCTGAAAACATTAATGAAGATAAAATTAATGCTAAACATCAAGACGGTATCTTGAGTATATCGGTAATGAAAGATCCAAAATCGATAGTAAAGAAAACAATACAGATCAAATAATACGTATTCATAATTGATCTATTTAAGGGTGAGTTTTCTCACCCTTTTTTTATGTTAAACATTGTTAATTTAAATAATCATAAAACATTTATCTCGTATGGAAGTATAAATTTGTAGAAATAAAATTATTATGATGAAAGATCTCAAAAATATTATCTACGCAATTATATTTTCGACTATTGGTGGTGTAGTATCCATATCTTGTTACAACTACATGTACCCTAGAAATAACACAGTCGCTGAAATTAATAACGACAAAATCAAATTCGCAAACTACATTTATGATACGACTGATGTAGTCGTTCCAGAAGGGCTTAACTTTATTTATACCTCAAAAAAAACAACACCTGCAGTAGTTCATATCAGGACAACATACGAGGGAAGAACTTCTTCAATGAGGAGAAATCCATTTGAAGATATGTTTCGTGATTTTTTTGGAGAAAGATATGAATACAGAGAAAGGGAAGCTCCAAAAAGAAGGGGATCAGGATCTGGAGTAATTATGACTAGCGATGGATACATACTAACTAATAACCACGTCGTAGAGGATGCAAGTGAGATTGAGGTTTTACTTAACGATAACAGAACATTTAAAGCAGAAATTGAGGGTACAGACCCAACAACAGATATAGCTGTTCTTAAAATTGATGCTGAAAATTTATCAACAGTTGCGTTTGGTGATTCTGATGACTTAGAAATTGGTGAGTGGGTTCTAGCTGTAGGATCACCCTTTGAGTTTAGATCGACAGTAACAGCTGGTATTGTTAGTGCTAAAGCAAGAAATATTGGTATATTAAGAGATAGAAATAATTTACAAATTGAAGCTTTTATACAACACCAAGCACCAGTAAACCCAGGAAATTCTGGTGGCGCACTTGTAGACCTAAAAGGAAATTTGGTTGGTATCAATACAGCAATTGCTACCCCAACTGGTACCTTCGCTGGCTATTCCTTTGCGGTACCATCTAATCTTGTAAAAAAAGTATACAATGACTTAACTGAGTTTGGAGTTGTACAAAGAGCCTTGCTAGGGATTACAATTTTAGATGTAAATGCTCAGATGGCTGAAGAAAATGATTTACCAGTTGTCACAGGGGTGATGATCGATAGAGTGAATGGCGGAGGAGCAGCAGATGATGCTGGTCTTGAATCAGGAGATGTAATAATTGATATAAATGGTGTTGAAATTAAAAACGTTTCTAATCTACAAGAACAGGTTGCAATAAACAGACCTGGAGATAAAATTCTTGTAACTTATATAAGAGATGGAAAAACGAAAACAACCAACGCAACTCTCAAAAATACTTTAGGAACTACAGAAGTTGTAGCATCTACAAATTCATTCTCTATAGACGGAGCAAAGTTTGCAGACATACCAAAAGATCTGAAAGAGAAGCTTGAGATAGAAGGAGGTGCACAAGTAGCTGAAATTGAAAATGGTAAATGGAAAAGTTCTGGAATTACAAAAGGATTTATCGTTACTTCAATAAACAAAAGAGGTATATCTGATGTTGAAGACCTTTCATCTACACTATCGCAATTACCAAAAGATGATGGCGTTCTCGTTGAAGGTGTTTACCCTAACGGCGTAAAGGCTTATTACGGAATTGGTTGGTAAAATTTAAATGAATTAAGATTGATTAGATTACTACTTATAATATTTATTATTTCATCGTGTGGTTTTGAAGACAATCTACCGTGTAGAGCAGATGAATGTGAGAATAATCCCGAGGAACTTCCAAAATCTGATGACGAAGGTTAAAAAAAAACCCTCACGAATGAGGGTTTAATAGTAAACCAAACCATTAAGATAAAATAATAAACGACCAGGTTATATTTTTGTTACATTCTTAACTAAGCATATCAAATATTTAGATTACAGAGAACTGTAAAGCTGTTTTTTTATCAAAATATTTAACTATTAAAGAAAAATATATAAATTAAATCCTAAATAGTTTTAAATAAAATCATTGATAATTAAAAAGTTATTAGCCAGCAATAAAGAATTCTTTTTTTCAAGTTTTTTATTGATTTTATTGTAAGTTTGAATTTGACTAAATCAAATATTATGAAAAAAATATTAACTGTATTAACTATTTCTTTTATCTTTTCTTGTTCGTCCAATCTTGAGCAATCAAATGTAAAAGATATTAGTGTTACATCAAGTTCTGAAGAAGCTGAATCTTTATTTAGAGAATTTTTATATTTGAGTGAAGAACAAAACGGTCCTGATTCTCAAGAATCTTTAAAAAAAGCTCTGAGGTTAGATGCTAATTTCCTTCTTGCAAAAGCATATAGCAATTTAAATCAACCATCAAATATAATAAGTGCTTTTAATGAAAGAGAAAATGTTTCTGAAATGGAACAATATATAATTGAAGCCTGGTATTATATTGAAAATCAGGAGTTTGATAGAGCTTATGGGTCAGTTTCAAAACTAACTGAAACCTTTCCTGATATATCAAGAGCATGGTCAATAAGTGCTCAAATTAAAACAATCACAGGAGATTTATATGAGTCCATAGACGATAGTAAAAAAGCCTTAGAAATAGATCCAAATAATTTTGGCGCATATCTAAATTTATTAACAAAACACATAATTGTAGGAAATGGTTCAGGCCTGCTACCACCTGAGGAAAGAGATATTGAAGAGGCAACTAAAATTATAGAAAAAATGAGATCAATAAGGCCTAACGCTCCTTTTTCATATATGCTTTCAGGTAATTTTGCTAGAAATCAAAACCGATTAGAAGAAGCTTTTGAATATTATAAACAATCAAAAGATGTTAATAAATCTGGTAGTTCACAATTATTCCAGTCTAATCATTATATGGCATTAACTAATACTTTTTTAGGTAAATATGATGAAGCTGAAAAATTATTTAGAGAAAATATTGCTATATCAGATGAGGGATCATTTTGGAAATCATACCAGATGCTATTTTTAGCTAAAATGAACACTTTTAAAAATGATTTTGATAAGGCACTTGAAGTACTTGATGAATTAGAAAAAGAACTTCCAAATTTTGGTTACAGTCAAAGACAAATACTAAACAGTCAAAGGGATATTCAAATTAGTAGATTTTTAAATTTTGCCCACAGCCAACAAGATGAAGAAGCAATAAATGCTATTGAAGTATTAAGTGGTGTTCTAAATGAAATAATTGATCTTGATAAAGTTAACTTTTCAAAATCAGAATATGATAATAGGGTAAGAGATAATGATAGAGACATTTTAATTCTTGAAACGTGGAATGATATACTATTTGGAAGATATGATGATGCCAGAGAGAAGCTTGTTAATGTCAAAACTTATGCAGAGGAAGATTTATCAAGTAATCCTAGATCATTTCATGATTATTATGCATTTCTTGGTATGGTAAACCTTAATGAAGGAAATTTTAAAGAAGCTCTTTCAAATTTTGAAAAAACTGATAATACTGTAACAGCAGGTCTATATATTAATAGAGTTTGTGGAACATACTTTGAATATTTCTATTCTTTAGCTTTAAAAGGTAATGGTGATGATGAAAAAGCAAATCAAATTTTACAAAGATTATCAACTACTAACTTTTATGGTTATGATAATGCATTAGTAAGGTCTTTAGCAGCAAGTCAAATATAATTCATATATTTTGTGATGAAATATATAATATTTATTTGCATTATACCTTTCATTGCATATTCTCAAAGTAATATTGAGATTAATAAAGTAGAAATATCAGATCTTTCAAGTCAAAAAATTAATAATCTTAACTTAGATAACAGGAACTTTAATTGGATAAGCACAAATGATGGCCTGAATAGATATGATGGTAAGATTAATACAATATTCAAATCAAATCCTTTTGATGAAAAAACAATATCTAATAATAATATAAATTTTACTTATCAGATAAATAATGAAGGTATCTTTATCTTCACATCATCTGGGCTAGATTTTTACAATTATTCTACTTTAGACTTTGAGAGGATAATAACAAATACCACTCCAACTAATTTTTATAAAAAAAATAAATACTTATTTATACCATCATTGAATAATGGTATATCTGTGATTGATATTGAAAATAAAAAAAATATAAAAAATTATCTTTTTGATCCAAGAAATCCTTTGTCCATTTCTTCATCTAATTTTGAATTTGATCAGAAAGATATAATGTTATTAACCAATAATTTTAATGATAGTTCTTTATGGGTTGGGACAAGTAATGGACTAAATAAAATCGATCTTAAAACACAATCAAACAAGAGATTTTATTATCAAAAAAATAAAATAAGTGTTCCTTCTAATGAAATAACAGATTTATATGAGTTGGATACAACAATTATTGTTGGAACAAAATTAGGATTAATACAAATTAATAAAAATAACAACTCATTAATTGAAATTGATCTTTTAAATGAACAACACATTATTGATATTTTTGATATTAATAATAGTATTATTATTCATACTGATGAGGGAATATTTGAGGTCAATAATTCATTTAGTGAATTAAAATCAAGTTTAATAAAAAACAAAAATCTGAAAGTAAAAAAAATAAATAAAAACGAATTTGTGTGTTGGAATGAATCAAAAATTGAGAGAGTTTTTTACTTTAATAATAAGATAAATAGACAGACAATAAGCATGCCAATAGGTACTGAGATTAACGATATATCAAGTTTTAATGGGGCTTACTATTTTTCAACAAATAATGGATTACTAAAAATAAGTGAAAGAATTAATAATATAATTTCAGTCTATGAAAAAAATGATGAAATATTAGGTGTTGAAGAAAATGATTTTTACAGGGTTCTGATAAACTCTGGGAGTATTGATTTTTATGAAGATGGTTTTTTTTCTTTCTCATATAAACTTAAAGATCTCTCAATAAATACGACTAGGAATAAACCTATAATATTCCTTGATGAAGACGAGTTTTTGTACATAGGTACAGATAAACTTACAGTAATTGATTTATATACTAAACAAGTTAAAGTACTCGAGAATTCAGATGAGGGATTTAATTCTATTCAGAAAGGAGAAATTAATAACCTCAAATTAATTGAAAGAAATACTCAAAAAGAACTATGGATTTCCTTAACATCAGGAATATCCATTTATAATATCGATTCTGAAAAATTTCAAAATTTTAAATATAATCCAAGAAGTAAAAATAAATTCCCAAAAGGTTTTTCCTCAATTATAAATTCTAAAAAAAATGAACTATGGTTAACCAATATTCAGACAGGCTTATATAAATACAATTCTGAAAATCTTGATTTAATAAAACACTATATTTTTAATATTGATGACAAAAATAGTATAACAAGCGCATCCTTAACAAGTATAGTTGAATATAACAATGATATATATATAGGATCAGATGGTGATGGATTATACATATACCAAAATGATTCATTGGGATTTAAAAATCTTAATATAGATGACGGATTATTATCTAACAAAATTTATAAGTTTTTAAAAACCTATCAATATTTATTTATTTTAACTGAAAAAGGTGTCAATTACTTCGATTTTGAATTTATTTCAAGCCTGACTGATGGAAATAATAATAACTTAAGAAATATTAATGCTGAGGATGGATTAAATCCTGAAGAAATATTAATAAACGGCATAAGTTTTTATAACGATCAATTATATGTTTTTTCTTCTACAGATATCCAAAGAATTGATTTATATAATTTATTTTATGACCAAGAAAAACCAATATTAAGTCTTACCTTATCCGAATTGATTGATTCTAATTTCGATAGAAAAAAATTTCATGTAAAAGACAATGAAATTATTATTACTAATGAAATATCAAACTTAGAATTATCTTTTTCTTCACCCTCATATTATAAACCTCAAAACACTCAGATTTTCTATAAAATTGAAAATTTAAATGATAATTGGATAAACCTTGGGAAAGAAAATAAAATTATAATACAAAGTTCAGGTTATTCAAATGGTTTTGTTAGCGATAATAAAATATTAGCACCATTTGGCTCATATAATTTAAGAATGAAATCTGCAAATAGCTCTGGCGTTGAAAGCTCAAATCAAATTGAATATAAATTATCAGTAAATCCTCCGTGGTATCTTACAACCTTTGCATTCGTTTCATACATAATACTACTAATAACTATAATATTACTATACGTAAGATTTAGCCAGGGAAGAACAAGAAGATTGATGGAAGAAAAAAGAAAAGAAGAGGAATTAGAAGAGGCTCATAACTTACAGATGGGACTATTAGCTCAAGAGAATCCTAAAAGAGATGATATTGAAATTAGCACATTTATAAAATGTGCAACTGAAGTTGGAGGTGACTATTACGATTTTATTGAGTTTGAAGACGGTAGTCTTCTTGCTATTTGTGGAGATGCAACAGGACATGGAACAGCATCTGGGATGATGGTATCAATAACCAAAGCTGGTCTTCTTGGTATAGATTCTAATGATCCAAATTTAATCTTAAAGACACTAAATAAAATAATTAAAAAAGTAGATATTGGTAGATTGAGGATGAGTCTTAATCTAGTACATTTTCAAAATGGAAGCATGAAAATGAGTTCTGCTGCAATGCCACCAATGTATCATTATGAAAGTAAAAAAAATAAAGTTGAGGAAATAACCATTTCCAATCTTCCTCTTGGTGGACTAATGAGTGAAAATTTTACGGTATTAAATAAGAAGTTTTCAAAAAATGATGTTTTGGTTATGCTTTCAGATGGACTTCCTGAAGCACCGAATAGAAAGGGTGAACTTCTAGACTATGCTGCTGTAAAAAATTGTATTGAAAAAAATTCAGAAAAATCAGCTACTGAAATTAAAGATGAATTAGTAAAATTATCTGATAATTGGATGAATGGCGTTCATAATCCTGATGATATAACAATTGTTGTTTGTAAAAAACTAAAAAATTAAATTAATTCTTGTGAGTATATAACCAGACATCAATAGGTTTAGACTTTCCTTTAACTGCAATGGAAGGAATTTTCTTAAAATCATGAATTTTCGAGATATGGTCTTTTACAGAATTAGATATGAGAATTTGTCCTGATTTTGCGTGTGAACACAACCTAGCACCTAGATTAATTGTATCTCCAATTACAGTATAATTCATTTGTTGTTCAGAACCAATATTACCAGAAACAGCTTTTCCTTTATTTATTCCTATCCCAATTTGAAATGGTTCAAACCCATTTTTAGTTATCTCTTTATTAAACTGATCTAATTTTTTGAACATCTCAATCGCAGTATTTACAGCATTTTCAGTATCTTTTTCATTTTTGAGTGGAACACCATATAATACCATTAACTCATCACCAACAATCTTATCTAATGTACCATTATATTTGAAGACTACATCGATCATTGACTGAAAATATTTATTTAAAAGTCTTACAATTTCTGAAGGATTTAATTTCTCCGACATACTTGTAAACCCTCTAATATCTGAAAATAGAATTGTTATATCACTCTCAGTTCCTCCAAGGTTAAGTGAATCTTCACTCTCTAAAAGTTTATCAACTATATTTTTAGAAACATATTTTTTAAAAGTAGATTTTACTTTATTAATTTTTGATAAATCATCAATTGCAATAACTATTCCACTAAATGCTTTTTGTTCATCGAATACAGGTGAACAGGATAGATTTACAATTATTTTTTTCCTATTTAGTTTAATTGTAAATTCAGTTTCAAATAATCGTTCCTGATCAACTTCTACCTTTTGAATTAATTCTTGAAGATGTTTATCTTTCTCAAAAATTATTAGGTAATGATTTCCAACCACCTCTAAATTATCTTTTTTCAATAATCTCAAACCCTCTTTATTAACAAACTCAATTTCACCAAAAAGATTAATTCCTATGATGCCGGTTGTGATGGACGACATAACATTTTCATTTAGTTTATTAGATTTCTTCAAAGACTCTAATAATCTTATATTTTGATATGCAAAACTTGTTTGAATAGTAATTGAATCTAATAATTTTAAATCATTAATATTAAAGTCTTCGATACCTTTACGTGTCTCTTTATCAAAAAGAATTATTGCACCAACCAACATATTTTCACTGATGATAGGACACACAATAGAGAAACTCGAATCAAATAACTTGTGATTAAGTTTATGTTTTTTTTCAACAATAAAAGATTTTTTATCTCTATTGAGTAACTTCAAAAATCCAGATCGAGTATTAAAAATCTGCTTTTTTATTTTATTCTCATCTAAATTAAAAATCGAAATAGGATCAAAAATATTTGATACCTCATTTTTAATTAAAACTATACCCTTAGATGAATTTAATATAGATGAAGACAGAGTAAGTACATTAAAAAAAAGACTATCTAGATCATTTAAAGAATTTATTGTATTTGTAAGATCCAAAAGAGTTTCTAGCTCAAGGTACTTTTCATTTAGATCCTTATTTTTAAGAATTAGTTGATTTTCTAGATCTTCTACGGATTTAGTCTTAGAAGGACCAGCCATAGAAATTATGATAATTTTTCAATACCAACTTCTATTGATTCATAGACTTCACAGTACTTTGTTATACCCATGATGTTGAAGGTTTTCTCTACAATACCAGCAAGATTTGTAAAGGCCATCTTACCATCAACTGCTTGCAACTTTTCAATAATTTCTATTAAAATAGAGACACCTATGCTATTTACAACCTTTGAATCAGCCATGTCAATCAAAAACTTAGTATTGCCAGATTCCATTTTTTGATTAAAAACTTCTAATACAGCATCCCCTGCAATATTATTAAAGTATCCATTTGTACTTATTACGACAACACCACTTTTTTCTTCAATATTTTTTATAGTATCACTCATTGTTTTCTTTCTTTTTTGTCATTGTTACTGTAGTACCAGACTCATTACTATCGTACTCTACAGTATCCATTAATTCTGCCACCAATTGTAAACCCCAACCTCTCTTCCTAGCATCTGCTTTTAATTTATTTTCAATATTTGGTATCTCAACTTTTGATTTATCAAATCCAGTTCCTCTATCTATAACCTTAACAGTTAGTTTATCATCAGATACAATAAAATGTATGTATATCTCTTTTGTTTTAGAGTGTTCAAAAGCATTAATACAAGATTCAATTATTGCCATACTTATCTCCCCTGTTTTTTCTTCAGACAGGTTCATATGCTTTGAGATAACTTCAGCTGTTTTAGTAGCAGTGAGCTCAATATCAGGAATAACTGGAAGTTTTAATTCAACCTCTGGATTTTTCATTATGAGTAAATTTAATGATGTTTATGTATTATAACAATATTATAGCAATGGTTTTATCAACTATTTTTTTTGATCACTACAATAGTTACATCATCATCAGGAATACCCCCATCAAGCCATCTATCGACTTCACTGATAAGTTTATTTCTAATATCTTTAGCAGAATTTTTAGAAAATTTAGTAATCAAATTTAATACCCTATCATAATCATACAACTCACCTTTACTATTTTCAGCTTCAGGAAGACCATCTGATAGCATCACAAGAACGTCTCCTTTTTTAAAATCTCTTTTTTGAATATCAAAAGTTTCATTTTTAAGGCCCCCTAACGGCAGCCCTCTAATTAGGATCTCCTCTGTCTTTTTAGATTTTGAATTATATAAATATACTGGTGGCATTGCGGCAGAACTTAAGGTAATTTTATTTTTACTTGCCTCACATATATTCAGACTCATCTTTAAAGTACCCAAATCAATTTTTTTAACGATATTATTTAATTCATATAATACTTTATTAGTTGATAATGCAGGTAGTCCGTTCAATGCAGATTTAATAATTGAAACCATCATCCCAGAAGCTGTCCCATGTCCGGTTGCATCACCACAGACTGCATACAAAGTCTGACCCTTTTCAAAAAAGTCATAATAATCACCACCAATTTCAGTAGAAGTGACTAAACCAGCTGAAACATCAAAAGATTTAATTTCAGGATAAACTTTAGGCAACATACTCTGTTGAATTTTTTTAGCCTCCTCTAGCTCACCTGCTCTTCTCTCATTATCTGCTTTTTCAAGTGACTTCTTTGCTTGGTATTTACCAAAAGACCAGAAGCCAAAAATCAAGAAAAAACCATATGAAATATATGCATAAATTGTTCTATACCATGGTGGCAAAATAGAAAAATTGAATGATATAAAATCACTTTCATTACCATTAGTGTCTCTAGCTTGAATTAAAAACTCATATTCATTCTCATCTAAATTTGTATATTCCCTAAATGAATTATTTGTCCAATCACTTGTATCTGTATCAAATCCATTTAAAAAAACACGATATTCATTATTTTCCTCTTTATTAAATATTGGATAGGCGTATTCAAACTTTATTGTTCTGCTATCTGTATAGTTGATATCAAGAGAATCTAATGATCTTATGCTATTATTAGAATAAAACCCTCTTATAAGTGGTTTTACATTATTTTTAAGAAATTCAGAGGATTTATATGGCAACCACCTTATTAATTTAGAATCTCTTCCACCAAGCCATATTGTCGTATTTTCACCAATTCCTTCTATATAATTTTGACCCGTTAATTCTCTGTAATCTATTTCACCCCATTTATGTTTTTTAATTATAGAAAACGAAGTATCATTTATTTCAACTTCAAATATCCCTTCTCTAGTAAAATACCAATTTGTCTTAGAATCTTCATTATAACCTCTATTAAAAAGTCCAACTTGCCTAATTTCTTGCATATTTATTCCAGTATAAATTAATTTATTATTTTCCATGTCTAATTTGTGGACTGTAAGAGAGTCTGAAAATGCAACGTAACCAATTTTTGTTTTTCCCCATCTAAATGTTGAATCAGGGTATAGACTAAAATCATTTTTTAATGAATCAGGCAGAGTACCAATAATTGAGTCTCTTAAAGGGTGTTTGATTTTAGTAAATTCAAAATTACCTCGAACATCATAATCCGCAAAAAAAGTTCCTCTACCTCCACCTGCAGATAAAATAAGTTTTCCTGGAGATATTTCTTCAAAATAAGGAACAGAAAATCCAGGCTCTGGCTGATATGTCTTAATAGTTTGGAATTTTCCATTTTTATCTCTTTGCATTATTTTCAATCCATCAACATTATGCCCGACGAGTAAAAACTTCTTATTTAATTGACTTTGTGCAGACATTGATATATCATAATCATTTGAAATCATCTTAATATTTTTACCATCAAATTCAGAAAATCCGTAGTTGTGAGCAGCAATAATTGAGTTATCAAACTTATGATATTCTCCCATTTGATCATTAAAATCTAAATCAATGACCTTATTATTTTTCATTGGATCAGAAGAAGATTCAAGGATGAAAATATCTTTCGTTGATGCAAAATATATGTTTCCATTTATTCTCTTGATTGAGGACCAGACGTATCCTTCTACACCATACTTAAAATCATATTCTGTAAGAGCATCATTAAAAGAAATTTTTGAAAAACCATTAGTTGTACCAATTAAAAGATTATCATTCTCATCAATAAATGTAATGTTTGTTGTCTCAGTTTCTAAACCATCTTCTTCATTTATATTATTAATAATTTTTAAATCATCATCAAGAATTAAAATACCTCCTCTGGAATGAACAGGAAAAGTACCATCACTGAAAGGCTGTAAATCATCATGAACATAAACCAAATTATTAATAAGCCATTCATTTAAGACTTCATTATTTGACTTAATCAATTTACCATCATCTTTTAAAATGTATGCGCCAATTGATCTACTAAATAATAAAAGATCATTATTCTTATTTTTATAGAAAAGCTCTATTCGGTTATTTGAAAAAATTTCAGAGCCTTCAATAAAATTAAATTTATCATTTACCAATTTATACATTCCATATCCCCATCTTCTCATATATGGAGTATCACCAGCTTTTGCAAAACCATGAATCTTTCCTTTTGAGTTTCTTGACCCAGCATATTCAGACATTTTCCAGATTCTGTCAAACTCATTACCGTCCCAACTAAAAATATAATTTGGAGTATAAAAAATTACTTTATTATCGTGCTCAAATGCTCCCCAAATATATTGTCTTCTGTAATCTATAGTATCTGGTAGTTTATGTAACAAATATTCATACTCCATAAGTCCGTATTGATTTTTTACTAACCTACCAAACCTGTTAACTCCAGTTGCATAAATAGATCCATCATCCATTTGTACAAGTGTTCTTGCAACTGGTCCTCCTCCAATACCACTATAAGTTGTATCTTCTTTTACAGGAACCATTCTTACATTAACGCCATCATATTCAAGAATACCTCTATTTGCAGCAAGATATATTAAATTATCATTTTTTGATTTTATTACACCCCAAACAAAACCTGGTCTGTCTAAAAAATCTTGATTATAATTTTGAATTGGATAATTTCCCTTTTCGTCATCAAGCCTCTGATCATAATTTTTATTTGAAACTAACTGAGATTTCACATTTGTTAACAATGAAAATGATAAAAATAATATTGATAGAATTTTCATACTACTTTTTTTTAATTACAACTATAGAAACATCATCATCAGGAACTCTTCCATTCAACCATCTATCCACTTCACCTATCATATTTTCTTTGATCTCTTTTGCGGTTTTGAATGAATTTTTTGTTATGAAATCTTTTACCCGATCATAATCATACAATTCGCCTAATTCATTTTCTGCTTCAGGCAAACCGTCTGATAACATAATTAATACGTCACCTTTACTAAATTTTCTTTTTTCCAGGTCAAAGGTTTCATTTTTAATACCCCCAAGAGGCAAACCTCTTATCAAAATTTCTTCAGTTTTTTTTGATTTTGAATTATAGATATAAACTGGAGGCATTGCGGCAGAACTTATTGTAATTGTATCCTTTTTTATTTCACATATGTTCAAGCTCATTTTCAGAGTACCTAAATCAATTTTTTTTACAATATTATTTAATTCATACAAGACGTTATTCGTAGAGAGTGATGGCAACCCATTAAGACCGGACTTAATTATTGACACCATCATTCCAGAGGCTGTTCCGTGACCCGTAGCATCTCCGCAAACTGCATAAATAGTATTTTTTTTCTCAAAAAAATCATAATAATCTCCTCCAATTTCAGTAGAAGTTACCAAACCAGCTGATATCTCAAAACTATTTGACAAAGGAAAAACTTTTGGCAACATACTTTCTTGAATTTTTTTTGCTTCTTCTAACTCTCCTGCTCTCCTTTGATTCTCTGCTTTTTCCAAAGATTTATTGGATTGATATTTACCAAATGATCTTACACTTAGAAATAATATTAAAAAATAGCTAAAATATGCAGCATAAGTTCTGTACCATGGTGGAAGAATAGTTATCATATACGAAGCTCCTTCTTCATTCCAAACACCATCATTATTGGAACCTTGTACCCTAAAAGTGTAACTTCCAATAGGAAGATTAGTGTAACTAGCAAACCTTCTAGTTCCTGCTTCTATCCATTTATCATCATAACCTTCCATTTTATACTTATACTTATTTTGCTCAGTGTTCCTATAACTAAGAGCCAAATAATCAAAAGATATTGAATTATTTTTGAATTCAATTTCATGATACTCATTATTAGATGACAAATCAAAATTAAAATCAATGCCACCAATATTTATATTTTGAATTAATACTTTTGGTGGAAAAACATTTTCATTAAGCTTGGACGGGTTAAAATAATTTATACCATTTAAACCAGCCATGACTATATCACCCTCTCTTGATTGCCAAGCTGAACCCGCGTTATATTCATATTCTTGAACACCGTCAACAGGAGTAAATTGTCTGAATTCAAGAACCTCAGGATGAAATTTAAGTATACCTTTATTGGATGATGCCCAAATATAATTTTTATCATCAATAAACATGCTATAAAGATACATGTTAGGCAATCCTTCATTAACAGTGATAAAACTAATTTCTTGCTTTCCTAAATCAACAACCATTATTCCATTTCCATATGTAGGTATATAAATTTTATTTTTAAATTCCACAATAGGTGCTTGTGAAAAATTCTCAAAAATTGGAACATGCAAATTAGGAGTTAAGTCTACAACTTTATTTTTTTTTTCATCCCACAACCATATCGAACCGTCAGCAACAACAAAACTTGATATTGAATCTTTCCTATGAAATGCTCTTATTGTCTCTTTTATTTGATTAGTAAGTATTGTATATTCCTCATACTTAGGGTTTCCATCCTTATCAGCTAACCATACTGTTCTTTCACTAGGAATAATAAGATTTTTATCGTAAGTCAAATGACCCTGAGTAAGCCTTGCTAGAAAACTTTTATCTTTCCTTAGGTTTTCATTATAGGAGCCTTGATATATAAATTTTTTTTCTTTATTTTTTTTTAACCATATTCCATTTACCCCCCTAATTGCCCATATATTTCCTACATTATCCTCAGTAATTGAATAGATATTTGGACCTAAATCACTTGATTTACCAGAGAAATATCTTTTGTTTTCTTTGAAATCTAAGCCAACAATTCCTCCACCTGGATCTCTTGTACCGATCCATACAATACCATCTTTATCGATGTGGGCACCCCAAGCTATTGAAAATCCAAGATTAAAATTTTTTGGCTTATCTCTTGATATTGTTTTAAACTTTTTTTTATTGGGATCAAATTTTAGAAGACCATCAGTAGCACTTGATAACCATATATTTTCTTGTTTATCCTT
>CACPHX010000002.1 GCA_902633975.1 uncultured Marinoscillum sp. | reverse complement strand
TTCCATCTGAGCTAAGAGATACAGATTTACCACTATAATCACCAGCAGCCTCACCGTCTATGTCAAGTCCAATTTGAGTGATCTGAGAGAAGGAGTAATGAGAGATAAGTAGCAGGAGTATTATTTTTTTCACAAACCTAATTTAATATATAAAAATTCAATATTTTCATTTTAAAAGAAAATACTCTAGTAGGGCTTGTTGCACATACATTTTGTTCTCAACTTGAGTCCATACCTTGCTTGAATTATGATCAAGCATATCTTCAAATATTTTTTTTTTTCAGGGGTTTGTAATTCTAAAGTTGATTGAATTATCGATTATATTTAAGGATAATAATTTTATGAATCTTCATACATATATATTAATTATCATGGTCTTTTTATTCATCTCCTGTAATGATGATAAAATAGATTCAAACATTGGAACAGTGAACCCTCTAGAAACTCAAGCTAATATCCTAAAGGGAACATGGAAACTAGAACAGATAAAAGGTAGAAATTCTATTAAAGAACTAGATCCAGTAACCAAAGACGGTGTTGTAGTAGACATATTTAAACGTATGACCCTTACTATATCTGAAGGTTCTGCTGGAGGTGGTAGCTACACTACCCTAAACACTTACGATGAGGAGATATGGCCCAGCTTAGGTACTTGGACTTTCCAAGACAATGACAAAAACAAAATTCTTAGAAGCGATAACGTATCAATGAGTATCTTCGTTGAAGTAATTCATAATTATGCGCAGCCAAAAGTCTATACACTAAGAACCAGCTTTACTATCGCTAGTGGTAGTAAAGATATTAAATGGGTATTTAACTTCATTAGAGAATGTTCGTCTCCATTTAATGAGGCTTGTTGATAAAAGTAGGAAATATTGGGTTTACATATCCATAAATATTGGTGAATATCTTAATTTGATACTTCAACGGTATAGATACCGTTATCAAGTATGAATTTTCCATCTTGAAAATCATCAATATCCTCCAAATTTAAACCCGATTTAGAAACCGATATCGATTGATTTTTTTTCATCTGTATTGATACATGTGCAACTGTTTCTTTAGGTATTTCAAAGTCATATGTTATAGAATTATCTGACTTTTTCCAGTTAGAAATTATCTTACCATGTGGTGACAGGTATTTTGTTCTAACATAATTTAATCCATTCGGGATGAAAGGATTTATAAAAAACTCTTTAAAACCAGGAAAATCTGGGTGAGGTCTGATACCAGCAAGCCATCTATAATACCACTCCGTAACAACACCGAACATAGGATGTGAATTAGAGTAAATGTTATCGCTTTCTTTCCATGTCTCCCAAATACTTGTAGCTCCTCTATGAATCATGTGCCCCCAGCCTGGGTACTCAGTACTATTAACAATATCAAATACAACCTGAGGGGATATGTATTTTGAAACAGATTCTAGGATGTATTTTGTACCAAAAATTCCAGTTGAAAAATGACCTGAAGGTCCATTTTTTACAGCATCTAATAGTGAGTCTTTTGCAAGATCAACATCATAATCTGATAATATGTCATGATAAAGTAATGAAGAATATAATGTTTGACGGTTAATATTACCTTCTACTTTATTATCCCAAAATTTTGATTTTATTTTATTTTTAAGATCTGTAGCTAATTTATTATACTTTTTTTCGTAATCTGCATACCCTAATTGTTTTGAAAAAAGCTCCATTATACGTGCAGATTGAAGATAATGTAATGTTCCTGTCAGTTCAACAGGAACTGGTTCTAAAGATTCGTGATCACTTAATCCTGCATCTACAAACCCACCTGGATGTATTCTATTTACTTTTTCCATCCATTGGTTATTATACGAAAAAAGTTCCTCTACTATATTCAAATCGTTATAATAGAGGTATAGATAATACTGTGTTAATAGGAATGATGACTCCCAACTGAGACCACAATATTTTATACCAACATATGGAGCTGTGTCAACAAATACAGAATCATTCATTGCATCTATCCAATCGTATATGGTTTTTTTATACATTGAATGCATATCAAAATTGTATATATAAGATTCGCTAGTTGCATTTAAATCTCCGCCATACCCAAATTTCTCTCTAGCTGGACAGTCTGACTGGACACTAACTAGATTTGATAGAAAAGTTCTCTCCACAGCCTGCTGAATTAAATTTAAAAGATCTGATGAGGAAACAAAATTATTTTCATTATTCACATTGGAGTGAATAAATAATCCTTTTATGTCTTCTTTTTTGGGCTTAGTATTTAATCCCTCAATTTCCAAATATCTATATGAATGGTAGGTAAACTCAGGTCTATACCACACACTCAACTTTTCACCGAAAATATAGCTTCCAGCTTGCCATGCGATATCAGGTGCACCTGAACCTCCTACTCCTTTTCTTTTGATCTGACCCGTAACTGCTGTCATTGGATTTAGTGACCCGTCATCATATACCCTCTCACCAAGTCTAAAAGAAATCTTATCTCCCGTTTTGCCTGATAATTTTATTTTATATGTTCCAGTAAAATTTTCTCCCATGTCTACGATCCATTTTCTTTTATCTATTTTATATATATTATTTGGTTCAATTTCTTTAGTTATTTCAACTGGTGGGAAAAAAGCTTTTTCAAGAATGCCCCCTGGAGATTCAGATATTTGTGCATTTTTCCATGAAGAATCGTCAAAATTTGATGACTTCCATCCCTTAATCTCATTTCTAGCATCATAATGTGAACCAAGATAAACGCTATTTCTTACTATTGGTCCGAAAGAATATTTCCATGAGGAATCAGATACTATTTCATCTTTATATCCATCTAAATATGTTATGATTAACTTTAAAATAAATTTAGGTTTGCCTACTTTTATTTCATTTCTGAGATTTAACCAACCCCACATTTTAAGTGGTAATGGATTATAAAATCCATTACCTAACATTATACTGACCACATTTTGACCTTGCGTCAGCAAATCGATTACATCATATTCAGTATAGTAAATTCTTTTTGAGAAATCAGTCCATGCAGGATCTAATATATTTTTTCCAACCCTTTTGTCGTTGATAAATACTGCATTGTAGCCAGCTGAGGTTATATATAATTTAGCCTCTTTTATCTTTTTATTAACAATTAATTTCTTTCGAAAAATTGGAGATGGATCGTCTTGATAGAATAGAGAATCTTTTTCAGGTAAAGCTTTTTCTATCTGAATCCATTTTGACTTGTTATCATTAAAAACTTGAGGTTTTTCATTCTTATCACAAGAGAATAAAATTAAACACGTTAGAAAGAAAAAATAAAATCTCATGATAAAATATATAAAGCGTAACACATTCTTTAAACCTACAAACTTAAAATAAGATTATCAATCATACGAGATAGGAACAATTCAAATGGTAAGAAATTATTTCTTATATTTAATTTATCTTAAAAGTTTTTAATGAATTGGCATAGAAATCTAGTTGAAAAAAAATTGAAATCTTTTGGCCTTAGTAGCTATCAAGGTATGTGGTTGGCTTTTGTAAAAGGGATAGTCGTTACTTACATATTATTTCTAGGTATAGATTACCTCAAAAAAAATAACACTAATAACTTAAGGTTTGAAATTGATTACTCTAACGAATTTCAAGATAGTGGATACGATGGAAGAGTTCTTCTACTGATTAGTGATAACAATAAAGCTGAGCCTAGGTTTCAAATAAATGACAGTCACAACACCCAAATGATATTTGGAATAGATGTTGAGTCATGGAATGCTAATGAAAAAATAACAATAGATGCAGAAGCAATAGGCTACCCTATCAAATCAATAAATGAGATTGTAGAAGGCGAATATTATGTACAAGCATTTCTTCACAAATATGAAACTTTTAATCTTTCTACTGGCTACACTGTTAAATTACCAATGGACCAAGGAGAGGGTCAGAAGTGGAATATAAGTCCAAAAAATCTTTACAGTACTCCAAAAAAAATAACTATTTCTAAATCATCAACTATAAACATTACCCTTGATAATGAAATTCCTCCAATTGAACCAGCTAAGGACTCTGAATTTATAAAGCATGTGAGAATAAAGAGCGATATGCTATCTAAATTTTGGGGTCGAGA
This sequence comes from uncultured Marinoscillum sp., assembly GCA_902633975.1. GTDB lineage: Bacteria > Bacteroidota > Bacteroidia > Cytophagales > MED-G16 > MED-G16. The sequence continues at coordinate 135,932 of CACPHX010000002.1, read as the reverse complement.
CATGTACTTACAAGCAAATGTTCTTGTCCCTCACGGATTTGACAAGGAGTCTAGGACAAGATATCCACTCATGATATTTCATGGACACTTTCCAAATACTTTTCGTGGATTTAGGACAACAGCACCAACAGCACCAAAAGAAGACACAATTTACAATTCAAGATTTGGAATAACTGGATATAAATATATCCAAGAAAAAGAGGCTTTTGACCTATACAAGAAATGGATTAGTGATGATTTTCCTAGATTTCTAGCCATTGAAATACAACACCAAAACCCATATTACGACGATTCATATGCAGTAAACTCAGAAAATATTGGCCCTTACGGCGATGCTATAACTTATGAATTGATTCCGCACGTAGAAAAATTATTTAATGGGGTTGGAAAGCCTTGGGGTAGATTTTTATATGGTGGATCAACTGGTGGATGGGAATCTCTTGCTGCTCAAGTAATGTATCCAAAAGAATATAATGGATGTTTTGCTGCGTGTCCAGATCCGATTGATTTTAGAGCATTTACTGTAGTAAATATTTATGAAGATGATAATGCATATTATCATGAGGGAAGTCACAGAAAAACACTAAGAGCAGGTATGAGAGATGGAAAAGGTATAATTAAAAATCACCTAATTCAAATTAATCAACGTGAGTCTGTGCTTGGGTCAAAAGGCAGGTCAGGAGATCAATGGGACATATGGCAAGCTGTTTATTCACCCTCCGGGGAAGACGGTTACCCAAAACCAATTTGGGATAGAAAGTCTGGAAAAATTGATAAAGAAGTTGCTCAGTACTGGAAAGAAAATTATGATTTGAGTTACATCATGAGAAGAGACTGGAATAAAATAGGTAAAGACCTAGAAGGAAAAATACATATTTATTGTGGGGATATGGATAACTACTACCTAAATAATGCAGTTGTATTAACCGAAGAATTTCTTGAATCAACAACTGAACCATATTATAATGGAGAAGTTGATTACGGAGATATGGCTGAACACTGTTGGAACGGTGACCACGAAAACCCAAACCATATATCAAGACTAAGATACAATACCATGTATATACCTAAAATTAGAGATAGACTCAAAAAGACCGCCCCAAAAAATCATAACTTAAAAAATTGGGGAATATAGAAATCATATTAGATTATTTAAAAATCTAAGATTACTAAATTTAATTTTTATTTCAATAATCTAATTGTCTTTTGAATTACAACATGTAATTGTTAGGTTTGAAAATGAATTTTTCAAACAAGTACTTACAGTTTGTTATTGGATACATTGCATTTTCATTTTCTATACTTGAAGGCTTAAGTTTTTTAATTGATAATTATGGAATTAGCCCTAAATTACTTGATTACACCCTACTTACCTTGGTAGTTGGTTTTTTTGGAACAATAGCCTATCAAATCATTATAAATCAATCCAAGAAAATTGTAGAAAAGTCTACGAAGAAAGTAAATATCAAAGGTTATCTATCGTATCTTAATATTGCTGTTACAATACTAATTGGTGGATTTTTTATCTATTACTACAATAAAAGCACTTCGAAAGATGAACTATTTGAAGTAAAACTTCCTGAAATTATTGAGGCATTTGAAAATAATGAAGTCTCAAAAGTTTATGATGAAATAATCAAACTTAAAAATAATAATGTTTCAAACCCTATTATAGATACGTATTTTGAGAAAGTAACAAGTGAGGTTGATATAATTTCTACTCCGAAAGAATACGAGGTCTATATGGATTTACCAAACGACTCAACAGAAAATTGGATATTTATGGGTAAAACTCCAATCTCAAAAATTAGAATACCAAATGATTGGTTTACTTTAAAATTTACATTTGGTGATAATGAATTTATTGCTAGATCAAATGTGAACGCACTCAAACGTAAACGAAATTATGGATTCCCACAAGTTAGTCAATTTGACAGTGCTAAATTTAATTTAGTTTTAGGGGGAAAGAGAAGCCTTCAATTTCCTGGATTAGACCACTACTCTTCAATAGATATTGGGCCATATTTAATTTCTAAATTTGAGGTAACAAATAAAGAATATTTAGACTTTATTTTGGACGAAGGATATGAAAATCAGGAATATTGGAAGTTTGCTATTGATGAAGATTCAGACTTTATGAATTCAACAATAAATTCATTTACTGGTAAATTTGGTAGGAAAGGACCTTCCAACTGGTCTTACGGCATGTACCCGGAGGGACAAGAAAATTTTCCTGTTACTGGAATTTCTTGGTATGAGGCTATGGCTTATGCCAATTATAGAAATTTATCTTTACCGAATGTTTACCAGTGGGCTTCTGCTGCAACATTAAGCATTTCAAGTTCATTTATGTATAACAGTAACTTTTCACAGAATCAACTAATTAATGTTGGTTCAAAAGAAAACTCAAATTTTTTTGGATTATATGATATTGCTGGGAATGTAAGGGAGTGGATTGTTAATTCATTGAGTGATGACAGCTCTATCAAAGGGATCTTAGGAGGGAGCTTTACAGATGAACCCTATTACTTTAATGATTACTTTGGCCAAAGTTCTTTAGATAGAAGTATTGGAAACGGCATTAGATTAGTAAAGAATCTAGAAAGCGAATATAAAACTGATCTGACTGCTAATGATCAATATTTTGTTAAGGTTAGAGATTTTCTCAATGAGGAGAACATTTCGGATGACGTCTTTGAAATATTTAAATCACAGTACGATTACAAAAAATTAAGTCTAAACAAAGTGGAAGAAACGCTAGACTACAGTGTTTCATCATTTGCTGTAGACAAATTTACAATTGACGCAGCTTACGATAATGAAAAATTACCTGGATACGTTTTTTATGATAAGAATATAGATAAACCATACAAACCTATTATTTTCTTTCCAGGTTCAAATGCTCTCAATACTGACTCTTTTGAAAATGGCATAGAAAATAGAATGAAACGCCTATCTTATCTACTTTCTGAGGGTTATGCTATAATCCACCCTATCTACAAAAGTACATATGAGAGAAGAGATGACATTAAAAGCGATTATCCAGATGAGACTGATGGTTACAAGAATGCTGTAATAAAATGGGGAAAAGATTATAAAAGAGCAATAGATTATATAGAATCTCGCGATGATATGGATATCGATAAATTATCCTACTACGGAATTAGTTGGGGAGGTTCAATTGCCAACATCCTACTTGCTATAGATGACAGAGTGAAAAACTCTGTTCTGTACGTTGCTGGGATTGAATTTCAAACATGTAAAAAGGAGGTAGATAAATTCTACTATACCTCTAGAATTAAAATTCCTGTTCTTATGGTAAATGGTAAATACGATCATTTCTTCCCTCTTGAAACCTCTCAAATTCCTATGTTTAAATTACTTGGTACTCCTGAGGAGGATAAGAAACATTACGTATATGAGACTGGACATTATGTACCCAGAGATGAATTAATTAAATTACATCTGGATTGGCTCAAAAAATATGATACATAAATACTTTACTAGTACGCAACTTAGTTCTTTTTTTATAGTCGTTTTAATTCTTAGTAGCTCTTATGCACTATCTCAGGATATAGGAGTTCAAGTTGATAGAAATCAAGGAATTATTGAGAGTATATTTGTCAAAAAAGATAAAATCGTATTTGAATTAGACTCATCAAATAGTAATATCAAAAATATTTATGTCTTTTCACACGATTCTCTCTCTGAAAGATTTTTTAATGAACCTGTATTTGATTTTAGACCAAGAAGAAAGTTAGAATTACATAAAGGAGTTAAATTATATGTTAATTCATATAAAAGTGTTGATTATGCCAAGAATTATTCCGATAACAGTTTTGCTGGAATTGTTGGATCAATTACTCAAATAGACGATATAGAAATTGAATACCACAAGAGAATAGGTAACAACAGAATAATTGGTATTGTAGGAAAAATAAAATCTGTTAATGACATTCCCATATCCTACCACATCAATTACAGTGAAAACCAAAGAGGTAAATATATGGGTAAAATACAGACTATTGATGATATTGATTTTAAGTTTCACAATCGCCATACCTACTCAGAACTTGGAAAATATGTAGGCAAAATAAAAGAGATAAATGGAGTCAAATTTGAATATATTCAAAGTTATTCTGGTAATGTAAATAAAGGATCAGTAGGAAAAATTGGAAAGATTGGAAACATTAAAATTGAATACTTTAAAAACTATTCAAATAATTCAGCTTCTGGAATTGTGGGTAAATTTAAGTCTATCACTGGATTAGATGAAAGGGTAATTATATACTGATATTTTGAAAATATTTTTATTAACCCTACTAATTAATTTTTTATCTCTCTGTCTTTATTCTCAATCTTCTAACAATAAGAAATCGTTGCAGGCTATAAAAATAAATTCAAATGAGTTAGTACTTGACGGTAAGCTAGATGAACCATTTTGGGAAAAAATTACTGGTATTGAGGATTTTTTAATGCAAGAGCCTATTGAGGGTGGAGAGCCAACCGAAAATACCATTGTCAAAATTGCTTACGATGAGAAGTATCTCTACATAGGTGCTGTATTATTTGATTCAGATCCTGATAAAATAAAAGCATTTAAAATGAGAAAGGATGCTTCTTTGAATACAGATGATAGGTTCATGTGGATTCTTGACACATACCTTGACGGAAGAAATGCATATTTTTTTGAAATTAATCCAAGAGGACTAATGGGAGATGGTCTTCTAACATCAGGCCAAGGAAGAAGTCTGAACAAGGACTGGGACGGAATTTGGAGACCATGGACTTTCATTGGAGATTTTGGGTGGTCAACAGAAATTCGTATACCCTTTCATACCCTAAATTTTGATCCAAAAATTAATACGTGGGGTATAAACTTTCAGAGGACAGTAAGAAGAAAAAATGAAGAAATTTTATGGTCTGGACACAAAAGAAATCAAGGCATATATAGACCTCAAGACGCAGGTAGGCTGACAGGTTTAAATCAAATATCACAAGGATTGGGGCTTGAAATCGTTGGTTATGGTAAAGCTGAAGCATCTAAAATTGCCGATAGTCAAACGGAAGGATTTGTAAAAGATAATGGCATTGATGGTGGTCTTGATGTCAACTATAATATTACTGCGGGATTAAAAGCATCACTTACCTTAAACACTGATTTTGCAGAAACTGAAGTTGACGACAGACAGATTAATCTCACAAGATTTCCCTTACGATTTCCAGAGAAAAGAGACTTTTTTCTTGAAGGAGCTAATATTTTCCAGTTTGCAACTAGAAGTGGTGTATATCCTTATTTTTCCAGAAAAATTGGTCTACAGTCAGGAAATCCAATACCAATTTTATTTGGAGGGAGGGTTATTGGAAAAATTGGAAAGGTAGAAGTTGCTGCGCAACAAGTCAAAACTAAAGAAACAGATCAGATAAGTTCAGAAGATTTTTCTGTGATAAGACTAAAACAAAATTTTTTGAAAGAAAGCAGTATAGGAGTACTTTATACGAGAAGGCACACCAAAAATGGAGAGAGATTACCAGAACCATTACAAGATAGAAACACATTAGGAGTAGACCTAACATTAAATACATCCACATTTTTAAAAAATCAAAATCTACAATTCCAAGCATTTGCGGTGCTACATAATCCAAATTCACCAGATGAAATTAATAATAGCATATGGGATAGATCCGCTAGAGGACTTCGTTTTAATTTTCCAAACCAGCCATGGTCTGGTAGTTTATCATACAGAGAATTTGGTGTATTCTATGACCCTGCTTTAGGCTTTTCAAGAAGAAATTCATTTAGAAGAGTTGAGCCTAGGATAAGGTTTTCTCCTATTCTTGAAAAAAGTTCTGTTATTAGGGAACTTCAATGGGAAATTAGTTTCGAAAACTTAATGAGTTTACAATGGAAGAAATTGACACAAAATATTAGGTTAACACCAATCTCTATACGTTTTGAGACTGGGGATGAGATCTCTTACCAGGTAATTAAAAATTTTGAAAAACTTGAAAACGATTTTAATATCCTAGGTGATAATTCTATTATTATTCCCACGGGAAATTACACAAATTGGTCACACCAGATCGAGATTGAAACAGCCAATTATAGGAAGATCGTTTATGAGCTAGAATTAAATACTGAAGGTTTCTGGTCTGGAAACAGAGTAGAGTATCAAAATAACCTAACCCTGAGACCCATACCAGGAATAAACGTAAACTTCGGGTATATACACTCGAAAATTGATTTGAAAGAGGGTAATTTTAAGACAAACTTAATTCGTTTCCTGGCTGATTTTGACATCACACCTTTTATTTCATTTTCATCAAATGTACAGTTCGATGACATTAGTAGACAGATAGGGATGAATAATAGATTTAAGTACACGATAACACCAGGTTCAGATATCTATTTTGTCTATAACCATAACTGGATAGAAGAAGAAGATAAATTTATAACTACATCAAATATGGGTGCAAGCAAAATAACGTATACTCACAGATTTTAATCACTTGATGATACGTAATGTGTGGTAATCTTTAAATTCCCTATCGTAACGATCTTTTGCTTTTACTTCTATTACGTGTATGCCCTCAGTAAGATTTTTACCTATTTCACTTTGCCACAAGTGTGTTGAATTATTCGCCTCGTACATCCTTTTAATTAGAGGATAAGGTTTATTTTTCAGCTCTGGGTCATTCTCCCACTGATCTTTGATATTTATCGAATTAAAATCACTGAATCTCTCGTAAATTAGTGAATAGAATGGGTCTTGCTTACTTACCTTTTCCATTTTATTCCACCCTGTCTCACCAAGAACCCTAAAACTAAGTTCAGACTGTTCACTTCCATTAAAAAAGTTAACAGTAATGTTGGTAGATGCACTTGCCCCTTCACTTACTCCCCTTGGAGTATGAATATTCATTCTGTAGTTTTCTGATTTTCCAGAAACTTTCCAGTCTATAATATAATTTGTACCATTAAAAGTTATATATGAGTATCCGTTTGGTGTTCCATCTCTCATCATAGTAAGTGGGATATCATTTTCATCTCTAACTCCATTCCACCAATTACCTGATGTGGTTCCAACATTAAAATGGTGGTGTGGAACCTCTCCCTGCCAGTGTGAAGATTCCTCATGAAAAAATGTATTATTTTGTGTGTGAGAATGAGCAGAAATAGATAATGTGTGAGGAAATTCACTGAGTAAGGCAAATAATTTTTTCTGGTCGCTTTCCCTAAACCTTTCGTGCTGGACAAGCGGAATATGCATAGTCAGTACTATCAGATCATCTTTTGATATGAGTTTAAGATAATTCTTAACAAACTCTATCTGATCCGGCCTTAAGCCACCAACATATCCCCTATCTCCTACCGGTGCATTCATGATAACATTATCTACCACTATAAAATGGACGTCACCATAAACAAATGCGTAGTTAGGTGGGCCATATACTCTCTCAAAGGTTTCATCAGATAGTTCGTCTCTGTCAGCTTGAAAATTTACGTCGTGATTACCAAGAACATTATACCATGGCACTCCTATTTTAGCAACAGCTTGATTCATAGGTTTTAATAGGTCCAGGTTATCGCCAACAATATCACCCATCGTCATTCCAAACTCTACCCCTTTCACTCCTACGAGCTCAGAGACTATATTTTCACTAAAGAAATCTACCTCCTCAAGGCTATACGGCTGGGGATCACCGAAGACAATCATCTTAAACTTTGATTTGCCCTTCTCTGCATATAAAGGAAAGTTAATATTTTCTGGGAGAGCACCAGTTGCCTCGACACCTCTGTAAACAAAATTATCAGGAGAACCACCCGGTTTATGGATGTAGTAAAACCTAGGCAAGTTAAGTTTGTCGACAGGAGTCATCCAATCCCTTGGTTTAATCACAAAAATTATTGCATCATCCGAAATTGGGATTTTATATTTTCCCCCTTTGTTTGTTTTCACTATATCTACGCCATTCGATACGTAAACATTCGCAATACCCACCTCACCTTCATCCATAACTTCATTTTCATTTACGTCATGGTAAACACATCCCTTAGCAAACTTTTGATAAGAATAAACAGAATTTTTAATTGATGAATTGTCAGAGGGAAGTAACGAAATAAGAATTGAAATAAAAAATTCTGTAATCAGCATAAATCAAATTTAACATAATTTTTTTTTGTTAATTTTAAAGTGGAAGATAGAATGAAAAAAAATATTACAAATATTTTTATTTTGCTCTTTATGAGCACCAATGCCTATTCACAAAATTGGGTAAAAGTAGGAAACAGTTTATTAGCAGATCAAAACAATGATTTAACTGGACATAACGTAGAAATGAGTTGGTCAGGTTCTTTTGGTGAAAGAATTGCTGTTTCATCACCTTTACATACACATAATGGGCTTGAAGATTTGGGAATGGTAAAAATATATCAAAATGAATTAGGGGTTTTAAATCAATGGGGGTCTGTAATTTACGGAATAAATGAATACGATAAATTTGGATCTTCAATATCTATGAATGGAGATGGTTACAGATTAGCAATTGGAGCGGAAAATAGTAGTGCAAATGGGACTCATAGTGGACAGGTTAGAGTTTTTAAACGTGAATTTGTTGGAAATACATGGACTCAAGTTGGGCAAGAAATAAATGGACCACATGAAGGATCGCATGCTGGTTTTAATAATGGAATAAAGTTAAATCTCTCAGGAACACAGCTAGCAATCGGATATAAAAAATCTGTACAAGGACTATCAAATTATGGTCATGTTAGAATATTTAATTTAATTGAGGATGAATGGATACAAGCTGGAGAACCGATTGATAGTATATCTCAAGATTATATATTAGAATTAGGTGATTTTAACACCCTGGTAATTGGATCTCAGGATGCAAATAATACTGGATCAGTAAAAGTATACCGGTTTGATGGATTTTCCTGGAATCAGATAGGAAATGAAATTCATGGACAACAAATTGGAGAGCATTTTGGAAGTGCTATTTCTATGAGTAACATTGGCTATACCAGCACTATCGCTGTTGGTGCAAAATTTAATGATAACAAAAACGGAACAGATGCTGGCTCTATTAGAATATATAATTATCAGTCTTGGAATAACAGCTGGGTACCATATGGAAAAGAAATCATAGGATTAAGTGAAAATGAAAATCTAGGTATTTCTGTTTCTTTGAGCGATAGAAGGGAATTTTTAGCCACAAGCTTACCTAAAACTGGAAATGTAAGGGTATACAGATATAGAAATCAAGGTGGGAAATGGACTATTCAGGGACAGGAAATAGAACCTGAGGGTAATATAAATGGTGTTTATGATAATTATAATTATTATCCTAAAATTGATTTTTCAAGTGGAGGAAATAATATAGTCATAGGTCAACCTGCCAATGGTATAACAAGGGTGTTTTACCGTGATCCAAACCAATGTCCGCAAGGTAACAATTTTATTTATGATGCAAAAAATGGGGTATTAAATGTTTCGGCAGATAAAGGAATACTATCAGATCCATTTGTTATGGATCCTGACATGGATACAAAAGAACATTTATCCATTGAAATGGTATCTGCGCCTCATCACGGTAGTTTAAATTTATCAACAGATGGATCTTTTACATACATACATGATGGAAACAATAGCAGAACTGATGCCTTTTCATACGTAGTGGGAGATGGAATGTGTAATTCTGTACCACATTATGTAAATATAAATATTGGAAATATCCCACAACCTGAAGGAAGTTGGGTTCAGGATGGAAATGATATTCCTCCACCAATTGAAGGTATAAAAAATGATGCAGTATCTATTTCAAAGGACGGATTAGTAATTGCCTCTGGACATCCTTATGGTCATGAGGAAGAAAAACCTAATGGTTTAGTTAGAATATTTAATAAGGTTGGAAACGATTGGGTTCAAAGTGGGTACATTGAAGGTAAGGAAATGAATGAAAGATTTGGAAGATCTATACAGTTATCCTCTGATGGTAATACGATTGTAGCGGCGACATCCGGAAGTAGTCTAATGGGAAAAGTTAGAGTCTACAGGAAAGAGTCAAATGAAAATAATTCGTGGGTTCAACTAGGAGAAGATATAATAATAACAGATACAATAAATAACCATCTCCCTATGGTAAGTATAAGTAACGATGGAAATGTGATTGCAGCATCAGCACCTAACAACAGTACAAATGGAGATACTGCAGCAGGTAGGGTTAGAATATTCTTCTGGAATGGAGTTACTTGGTCAAATCTTGGACAAGATTTATACGGAGATTTTAGTGGTGCTTTAATTGGAAGATGGAGGCAGCTTGATTTAAGTGGTGACGGAACAACCATTGCAATTGGCTCGACAAGCTCTCCGATTGATAATACATCAGGAGGCTACGTAAAAGTATTTAAAATAGACAGAAATGCAAATTATTGGTCTCAGATGGGACAAACCATTATGGGAGATTCTTTAGTCGATGGTGCTGGTAGAGTTTCAATTAACTTTGATGGAAGTATAGTTGCAATTGGTGCATTATTTGACGATGGATTTGGTAAGGGTAATATTGGTGCAGTTAAAGTATTTAAATATGATGGATCATCATGGAATCAAAGAGGAAAAGAGATTGGTGGTAATTCTACTGGAGATTTATTTGGAGGTAAAGTCTCTATAAGCGACCGTGGTGACACCCTTGCAATAGGTGCTGCGTTTAATGATGGAAGAGGCAAAAATTCTGGCCAAGTTAAAGTTGTTCGTTACGATTATAATTCATCTGAATGGAAACAAATTGGAGCAGATTTATATGGAAAAGTATCTGAAGATTTTTATGGTTATGTACTTCAATTATCTGCCGACGGATCAAGGTTCATAACAAGTAAAAGAAATAATCCTTCTCAGTTAAGAGTTTTTAAATTTAAGTTAGAAAATGTATGTCCTGAGATTGAAAACGATGAATATGAAGTGGCTTATGGTAAATCAACCTCTTTTTTAAATAATACAATCCAAGCTGGAGCTGCCAAAATATATGATGATAAATCTCTACTATTTAATGATTATGATGCAAACGATGAACTTATAGCATCGCATCAAAGTCTACCAAAATATGGAACCATATCATGTCAAAGCACATCTGACCCAAGATATGGTGAGGTGAATACAATATGTCAAAATGGTGAATTTGTATATACTCATAACGGAGACAGTTATAATAGATATGATTTATTTACATACAAGGTAAATGATGGTACATGTGACTCTGAAATTGCAACAGTAAAAATTAATATCACTGATTTTCCATTTGATGCTGACGGATCATGGTTTGAAGAAAGGGTGATTAAAAACTCAAATAATAATTCTTATTCTAAGGTTGCTGTATCAAAATCATATGGATATGTGAATAGATTAGTTGTATCTGAGAGAGGTTCTATTCAAAATGGTGAATTTAAACCTGGAAAAGTTACTTATTTCAGTAGATATTCCGACAGAGATGAGCTAACAGAATTTTCAGGTATGAATCAAGATATAAATTATAATTATGATTCTATCAAACTTGGAAAAAACTCCACTATAGATCCTCCCTCTATTTCAATAAGTAGTAAAGGCACTTATTTAGCAGTTGGTTCATGGTCATACGAACCAAGCAATAACGGGGATTACAGAGGAATTGTTGATGTTTATGAAATTAAAGGTAATTACGTACAATTTATGAGGAGTTTTGAAGGTATTACATCTTCCTCAAGAGCTGGCAGATCTGTTGCTATTGAAGAAACTGATTTGGGTGAAGTGATTTTGGCTATTGGCTCTCCAGGTGGAGGTACTACTGATTCAAGAGTAGATCTTTACTATAAATCAAGATATGGTGGTGATTGGATTGAACCATCTACTTATACATCTACTTATACAGGTTCAGTATATGATAAATTCGGATCTGCAATTTCTATCGCTTCGGTTGATAGAAATATCAGAATAGCTGTTGGAGCACCTAATGGTGGTAATTATTATCAAGGTTATGTAAGAACATTTGACATCTCATTAGACAATAATTTCAATGTAACGCATCTAGGTGATTTATACGGAACTGAATCATACTCAGGTTTTGGTCAGTCAGGAACAGTTTCACTTTCTAGTGATGGAACCAAATTAGCTATAGGTTCACCATTTGTAAATAATAATTCAAATTATAATTCGGGAATTGTTCAGGTATATAAGTATACAAATAGTGGATGGATTAAAAATGGTTTAGACATACTTGGTAAACTTAGTTATAATCTTGGTTATTCTGTATCTCTCAATGATGATGGCTCAGTTTTAGCTGTTGGTGCACCTGGGTCGCGGTTAACAGATCAAGAATGTATTCTGGATAATGTACAAGGTCACGCTGAAATGTATAAGTTTAATGATAACAGTGCTACTTGGAAAAAAGCTGGTAATAATATTACAGGAGATTTAACAGGTACTAGTATAGGTCACTCAGTCTCCCTAACTTCCTCGGGTCAAGAGGTAGCTGTAGCATCAGGTATTTACAAGTTAATAGGAAACACTTGTGCTGATATAAAATCAGATTATTACGGATTGATGAGAGGGACAACAATAAATAAAAATGCATCTCAAGGATTATTATCAAATGATTTTGACGCAGAGGGAGATATGCTAAAGGCTTACATATTAAACGACACAAAACATGGATTTATTTCGTGTCAAGACCCTAGTGACCCTAATTTCGGAAAGAGCGGATCAGTTTGTTTAAACGGCTCATTCACCTACTCTCACGACGGAAGTTCTTCAACCGTTGACACGTTGATGTATAAAGTTTCTGACGGTGGTTGTACTGGTGAATCATTTGCTATACTTAGTATCGACGGATCTTTAGATGATAAGGAATGGACTAAGGTTGGACAAACACTGGTCGGAGAGGGAGAAGAAGATTATTTTGGTTTTGTCTCTATGAACGCAGAGGGAGATATCATGGCTGTAGGAGCACCTGAAAATAGTAATTTAGGTGGCATCTCAGCTGGGCACGTGAGAGTGTTTAAAAATGTTGAAGATACGTGGACGCAACTAGGTCAAGATATAGATGGAAAGAGTCAGGATGAGTATATGGGAGTTTCTGTGGCAATATCAGATGATGGGTATACCTTAGTGATGGGAAGTGGGTACGGGGTAAATGAAGAAAAGACTGTAAGGGTATATAAGTTCTCAAATAATACCTGGGTGCAGATTGGTGATGATATCTCTGAGCCTGTCGGTGAAGAGGAATGTTTTGGCTGTAAAGTAGAGATCAGCGGAGACGGTTCATTGATTGCCATCGCTGATGATGAGGAAGGTGAAATTCAGTTGTACAGGAATAATGGCTCAACCATCACAGCAATTGATATACTTTATAACTCAGTAAATAACGGAGATGAGTTCAATAACATGAGCATGAGTAGTGACGGGTCAAAAATCGCATTCATAAACGGAGAAACTGCAAATTATGGAGAGGGAATAGTGATGGTTTATAATTATTCGCTAAACGGAAACTGGTCTCAAGTAGGAAATAATATCGATCATCTCTTAGAAGGAATCACAGCAGATTATGTTCAGATAAGTGGAGATGGGAAAACTGTGGTTATTGGATTTAGCAGTATTGATAACGATTATTGTGATGCTTACAGATTTGTTAGGGCTTATAAATTTGTTGAAAATCAAAACAAGTGGATTCAAATTGGAAACGACGTTGCACGAGATAAAGGATACTCTGCTGACATAGATTACTTTGGAAGCAGAATAGCAATAAGTGGTGATTATGGTGTCTTTACATACGAATTAAAAGATGAGAGCTGGATGCAAATAGGACAGACACTAAAAGGTGAAAACGAAGACTGGTACGAGGGAAGTATATCTTTTAATAAGGATGGTTCAAGATTAGCATTAGGATTGGCTGAATCTGACTACAATACAAATGGAAAAGTAGAAGTTTACTCTTACCCTACCTCTGCCCTACCTCCACCAGTATTGACTAATACTGTTGTAAACTTCATATATACATCCTCAACAAATGAGGAGGGAACGGAAAAGGATATTTTTATACAGCTAAATAATCCAAATAAAGATGATGAAACAACTGTTGATGTGGTATTAACTAATGGGAACCTGGAAGATATTGATGATTTTGCCTCAAAAACACTTACATTCCCTGCGGGAACATATGACTCAGCAATTCAGAAAATAACAATAAATATTACTGACGACAGCATAGAAGAAGGTGAGGAAGAAATAGTTCTAAGTTTACAAAATGCTTCTGGGTCAGCAACTATTGGACCTAATTCAACTTTCACCTTAACTATAATTGACAACGACGGCTTATTTATTACTGGACTTGAAGAAATAGGTGTTGAAAAGAATATAAATATTTATCCAAATCCAACGAGTGGAATATTAAATATTAAATTCAATGGTGCATGGAAAGGAGATGTAACCCTAAAAATCTTTGATACTTTTGGCAAGGAAGAACTAAGTAATACTATTCAAAATAATTCAGGGAATTCTAAAATAGAACTTGACGTCTCCAATAGAAAAAATGGTATATTCTTTATAGAATTAATACAAGAAGATAAGAAATTTGTGAGAAAGATTATTAAAAAGTGATTTTTAACATCTTTTTAAAAGAAAGATTTAATTGTAGTTACATCAACATTACCACCACAAACTAGTATCAAACATTTTGAGTTAGGTTTTATCGAGATCTTATTATTTAAAATTGGAACAAAACATGCTGCCGCAGATGGCTCAGGAACAATTTTTAATCTTTCTATCATAAATTTTAGTGAATTTATCATTTCAGATTCTGATACAAGAATAATATCATCTACAAATCTTTTTACATATTCAAGTGTGATCTTTCCAGAAAAAGGGGCTGCCAAGGTATCAGCAATAGTTTTATTTTTTACTGTATCAAAACTTTCTACTTTCCCAGATTTTAAACTCTTACTCATCACATCAGAATTTATAGGCTCAACACCAAAAATTTTAATATTTGGATTATACAACTTAAAAACATGAGACATACCTGATATTAATCCTCCACCACCAATACTGATAAAAACGTTGTCAACATATTTTAATTTGTCTAGTACTTCTAAAGAAATTGAACCCTGACCATTGATTACATCATAATCATCAAATGGATGAACCATAGTTAGTTTTTCATTTCTAATAATTTCATTACAAACATCCATCATGTTCTCAGAGGTTAGAATAACATTACCCCCATAGGATTTTGTAGCATTTATCTTAGTTTTTGAGGCGTTGTGAGGCATTACAATTTTAGATTTTATACCAAATAAAGATGAAGACCAAGCAACTGCTTGTGCATGATTACCTGCAGAAATAGCAATTACTCCATTTTTTTTGTCATTATTAGATAGTGACAGTATCTTATTGACAGCACCCCTAACTTTAAATGAACCTGTCTTTTGAAATAGCTCTAACTTAAAATGAGCATCAATTCCAAAGGTTTTATTTACATTCTTTGATTGTACTATTGGTGTCTTATGAATGTAGGATGAGATTCTTTCACGAATTCCTTTATATACATTTAAGGAGGGGAAATTCAAACTTTATTAATAAGGTTAAGTTGTAGTTTTAATGACTCTATTTCCTTATCAGACTGATCAATTTTTGACATATATTCTTTCTTAAGATTTTCAGCAGCAACAGATTCCTTTAGATAATATATATTGTTTTTTAGATTCTTTATTTCTGACTCAATCAAATTAATTTTTTTAATAAGGTCAGATTTTTTCTTAATTATCTTATTTTTAGAATAAGGATTTTTAGCTAAGGAATTTAATTCAATTATAAATTTAAATTTATCAAATTCATCTTTATTCAATTTTTTCTCAGACGCACTAACAACTAAATCAATTGACTTTTTGAATTTTTGTTTTAAATCATCAATATTTTCTTTGGGTATATGTCCAACTTCAAGATATTTAACTTGTAACTTAAAAAATTCATCTTGATTGATTGAATCTTTTTTTGAGAGTTTTGTGATTTCATCACAAATTGAAGTTTTTAATTTTAGATTATCTTGATACAATTTAATTGTATCCTTATCACCTATTCTTTTTCTGTCGTAAAAATGATCACAGGATTTTTTAAACTCATTATAAATTGAATCTTTAAATTTAATAGGGACCTTTCCTATTTTCTTCCATTCTTTTTGAATATTCTGAATTAATGTTGAGGTTTTTTCCCATTCTTCACTATCCATAACCGTTTCAACTTTTTTTATGAGATCTTTTTTTAACTGGAGATTTTTTTTGTAGGAATCATCTATTTTTTTGAAAAATTGATTTTTTTTCTGAAAAAAAGCTTTAAATGTATTCCAGAAATCCTTATTGATGGATTTTGAGGCTGGATTTGGAACTGCGCCAATTAAATCCCACTCATCTTTTAGAGAAAGAACTTCTTTTGTCTTTTTTGTCCAATCCTTAATTGTAGAAAAATTAAAATCCTTGAAACTATTTAATTTTTTAATTAGTTCTTTTTTTCTATCTAAATTCTCTTGAAGAGAGTCTTTAATTGATATAATAAATTCTTTTTTTCTCTTGTAAATTTTATCTGAAGCAGATTTTAAGCGCTCCCAAATTTCATTTTGTCTGTCTTTTGAAACTGGTCCTATATGTTTGAATTCCGAATGTAGATTATTTAGTTGAGAGACAGATTTCATTATATTTTTTTCTTCAATAAGAGATTCAGCTTTATCACAGATGACCAATTTTTTCTCTAAATTTTTCTTTCTATCCAATTCTTTTAATTCAAAATAAATACTTCTATTATCATAAAATCTATCTAGAAGTGCATTGTATGTAGACCACAAGGATTTATCTTTTGAATCTGAAATTGGTCCAATTTGTTTCCATAAATCTTGTAATGATTTTACCTTATTAAATGTATTTTGGTCCTCATTTCCATCAACAAGTACTCTTAATTTTACTATAATCTCTTTTTTCTTTTTGATTTTACTTTGAGGTGATAACATTGATAAATCTTGATCAGAAGACTTATTAATACCTGTGTCCTCTTGGTTAGGAATAACAGATTCAGAATTATCTGTTGACTTCTCTAAATCATTTACCTTACTTACTTCAGTCGAAAGATCCTCAGTTTTTTCTGGTGTCTTCATAACACAAATTTAATTAATATTTTAATTCAATTTAGAATCAGGTGGATAATTAGAAAATATTTTATTCTTAAAAGAATCTTTTGATAATATCTTTTTCCATGACTTTTCATCAATAATATTAAAAACAAGATCTAAATCAAAATCATTTATTACTATCCACGAATTATCTTTAATTTCACTTTCTAACTGATTTGGAGACCAACCAGAGTAACCTAAAAAAAATTTACATTCAACTGTAACTTTATCCATTTTTGTTTTTATTTCATCATAATTACCTCCTAAAAAAATTTTGTTTTTAATTTTTATCTTATCACCACTTAATTCTTTATCGTTATGAATAAAATTTAGAAAATTATTATCTACTGGTCCACCATAAAATAATTTATTTTTGACTGAATCTTCTAAATTAATATCTAAAGAATCAAATTCAACCTTATCATTTAATTTGTATCCAAAACTTCCTTCTCTATTATGTTCACAAATTAAAATTATAGATCTTTTGAAGTTTTTATCATTCATTAATGGTTGTGAAAAAATTATACTTCCTTTCCTAACCTTATCATTGGATTTATAGTTAAAATAGTCGAAATTCATCTTAAGATAATTTATAACATAAATGAAGAGAATTCAAAATTTAAGAGTAGATTATTCCGGAAAAATCCTAGATCTTGATAATATTAATAAAAATCCTATTGATGAATTTAAAAAATGGTTTAAAGAAGCTCAGAAAAAGAATATACTTGAGCCTAATGCAATGACATTATCAACCGTATCACCGAGAGGAAATATAAATTCAAGAACAGTATTATTAAAAGGTATAAATAACAAAGGTTTTATTTTTTATACAAATTATGAAAGTAGAAAGGGAAACGATATAAATTTTAACAACACTGTTTCATTAGTCTTTTTATGGAAAGAATTAGAAAAACAAATAATTATTAAAGGCAATGCTAAAAAAATAAGCAAAAAAGACTCAGAAAAATATTTTCAAAGTAGACCTAGAAGTAGTAGAATAGCAGCTTGGGCTTCAAATCAAAGTAAGATTCTCTCATATGAAAATGAACTTAAAGATAGATTCCTAGAGTATGAAGAAAAATTTAGAAATAAAGAGATACCTCTTCCTGATTTCTGGGGAGGCTTTTTAGTTGAACCCAAATCCATTGAATTCTGGATTGGTAGAAAATCGAGGATGCATGATAGAATATCATATACAAGAAATCAAAAAAATTGGAATATTCAAAAATTATATCCCTAGATAAGAGAAGAAATATTATTTATCTTAACAGGATTTTCAGTAACGAAACCTTCACCATGAACTACACCAATCTTGTGACCCATCTCGATTGATCTTGAATGTATAAATTCCAAAAATTCTTGAGATGAAATAAAAGAATCAGGCTCATCACTTTTAGGATTATAAAACTGACTTTTAAAACATTTTACAGATTCCATTTTTTTAATAAAATAATCAGAAACATCAATTATAACATCTGGTTCAATGTAATCATTTTGGATAGAATGTAGAATTATTTTAGGCCTGTGAGGTTTTTGATGGTTATTCTTATATTGAGTTTTATATTTAACTAATCCAGATAGAAAACATGATTTTTTAACAAGTTTTGCAGTGTTTTCATGATCTGGATGTCTGTCTTTCAATGAATTTGTTATTATTACATCTGGGGTGTAAGCTCTAATTTTTTTTATTATTTCAATAATGTTATTTTCATCACTATTAATAAAACCATCTCGAAATCCTAAATTATCTCTAAATTTTATCTTTAAAAGTTTTGCCGAATCTTGTGCTTCACTCAATCTAATATTTTCGTTCCCTCTTGTTCCCAACTCCCCTTTTGTTAAATCAACTATACCAACAGATAAACCTTTATTTATTGATGAGAGAATAGTACCCGAACAGCATAATTCAGCGTCGTCAGGATGAGCCATAATAACAAGTATATCTACACTCATTTTAATAGTTGTTAGATATGTATCTTTCAGCATCTAAAGCACCCATGCATCCGGATCCTGCAGCTGTTACTGCTTGTCTATATATATGATCCTGAGCATCTCCAGTAGCAAAGACACCTTTGATATTTGTTTGAGTTGTACCAGGTATAGTTTTGATGTAACCATTTTCATCCATATCTAGATAATCTTTAAAAATATCGGTGTTAGGTTTATGTCCAATTGCAATAAATAATCCCTGAAGACTAATACTTGATACTTCATTTGATTTATTATTAACCATATCTATTCCTGTCACGGCGTCATCACCCAAAACCTCTTTTACCTCTGAATTCCAATGAATTTTGATTTTTTCGTTTTCTAAAACTCTATTTTGCATAATAGTAGATGCTCTCATCTCATCTCTTCTAACTATAAGATGAACCTTTGAGGTAAGCTTAGATAAATATAATGCTTCTTCAGCGGCTGTATCTCCACCACCTACAACACCAACGATTTGATTTTTAAAGAAAAATCCATCACAGACTGCACATGCTGAAACTCCTTTACCATTAAGCCTTTGTTCTGAATCTAAATTTAACCACTTAGCAGATGCTCCTGTAGATATAATTACAGTTTTAGGTATAATAATATTACCATCTTCTGCAACAGCTTTTAAATTATCAGTCTGTAAATCAACATCTTTAATCATTCCAGATTTAATTTCAGCACCAAATCTTGAGGCCTGATTTTCAAAATCAACCATCATTTGGGGACCTAATACACCATCGGGATATCCAGGATAATTCTCAACATCAGAGGTGATTGTTAACTGCCCACCAGGTTGATCACCCTTGTATAGTATTGTTTTTAATCCTGCTCTTGAAGTGTAAATAGCAGCAGTGTATCCTGCCGGTCCAGAACCTATAATTAAAACATCAACACTATTATTAGACATATTCCTATTTTTCTGGTTTAGGTATTAAAGCTTTTCTTGAAAGTCTAAACTTACCAGTTCTTCTGTCAACTTCAATAAGTTTAACCTTGATTTCTTCCCCCTCTTCCAAAACACCTTCCATAGACTCAACTCTTTCCCATTTTATTTCAGAAATATGAAGTAAGCCATCTTTTCCAGGCATAAACTCAATAAATGCACCAAAATCTTTAATAGATTTTACTTTTCCTACATATGTTTCACCAACTTCAGGAACTGCAACGATAGCTTTCACTCTTTCAACTGCATTATCCATCTCATCTTGATTAGATGCAAAAACACTAACAATTCCATTTTCTTCAACTTCCTCAACTAAAACTGTTGCTCCAGATTCTTTTTGTATCTCTTGAATAATTTTACCACCAGGACCAATAACTGCACCAATCATATCCTTTGCAATAGACATCTGATATGATCTAGGAGCGTGAGACTTTAAATCTTTATTTGGTTTATCAATGGTCTTATTCATCTCGGATAATATGTGTAACCTACCTTCTTTAGCTTGATTTAAAGCTTCTTTTAAAACATCAAATGATAAACCATCAATTTTTATATCCATCTGACAAGCTGTAATTCCATCGACTGTTCCTGTAACTTTAAAGTCCATATCACCTAAATGATCTTCATCACCTAAAATATCAGATAAAATAGCATACTTACCTGATTTTGAATCAGATATCATACCCATAGCAATTCCAGAAACAGGCTTTTTGATTTCAACACCTGCATCCATTAATGCTAAACTACCAGCACAAACAGTTGCCATAGATGATGAACCATTAGACTCAAGTATATCTGATACAATTCTGATGGTGTATGGATTATCCTCGTCTGATGGTATCATATTTTTTAATGCTCGTAAGGCAAGGTTTCCATGACCAATTTCTCTTCTTCCAGCACCTCTATTTGGTCTCACCTCCCCTGTTGAGAAACCAGGAAAATTATAATGAAGTATAAATTTATTATAACCATTATGCATAGCTCCATCAATCATTTGTTCATCTAATTTAGTACCTAATGTGACAGTTGTAAGTGATTGAGTTTCTCCCCTAGTAAACACTGCAGATCCATGTGCATTTGGTAGATAATCAATCTCTGACCAAATAGGTCTAATTTCATTTAGTTTCCTTCCGTCCAGTCTGATTTTTTTATCAAGAACAGAATTCCTGATTGCATCCTTTTCGATATCATGAAAATATTTACCGAATAAAAACTCATCAAATTCTTCATCCTCCTTGAGATTTGATAAGTATTCTTCCCTAACCTGTTTGAACTTCTCTCCTCTTTTTTTCTTATTAGAAATTCCCTCCTCCGCTATCTTATATAATTTATCATAGGTTTTATCTCTTATGTCTTTTTCTAAATCATCGTCTTTGCTTTCATGTGAATATTCTCTCTTCTCAATTTTCCCTACTTTCTTAGACAACTTATTTTGAAGTTCGCATAAACCTTTAATTGCATCATGAGCAACTTTCAAAGCTTCAATTATATCCTCTTCGGAGACTTCATTTGATTCACCCTCAACCATACAAATATTATCGTAAGATGCTCCGACCATCAAATTCAAAGATGATTTCTCAATTTGCTCGGGTGTTGGATTTACAATGAATTCACTACCACATTTTACAACCCTCACTTCTGCAATTGGACCGTTAAATGGTATATCGGATACCGAGAGTGCAGCTGAAGCTGCAAGAGCAGCAAGAGCGTCTGGAAGAACATCTTTATCAGCACTAATCAAATACAGTAATATTTGGGTATCAGCATGATAATCAGAAGGAAATAATGGTCTCAAAACTCTGTCAACAAGTCTGCAAATTAATACTTCATGGTCCGAAAGTCTACCTTCTCTTTTTAAAAATCCACCAGGTATCTTACCTGCAGATGCAAATTTTTCTTGATAATCTACAGATAACGGTAGAAAATCTACATTATCCATTGCATCTTTTTTAGATACTGCGGAAGCTAATATCATTGTTTTACCCATGGTTAAAACAACTGATCCATCAGCTTGTTTGGCCAATTTACCAGTTTCAATAGAAACTTCTCTACCGTCAGGAAGATTTGTACTTACATTTATCGGTTTTATCATAATCTTTAAGTTTATTGATATTAGTCTATAGAATAATAAAGAAAAGGAAAATAAACTTATTTCCTAATGTCAAGCTTTGCTATAATTTCTCTATACCTCTCAATATGTTTTGAGGAAAGATAATTTAGTAATTTTCTCCTTTTACCTACTAACCTTAATAAACCCATTCTAGATGAGTGATCATTTTTATTTTCTTTTAAATGTTCAGTAAGGTGTTTTATTCGATAAGTAAACAAAGCTATTTGTGATTCAGCAGAACCAGTATCATTGTTTTTCTTTAACCTGCCATGATTTTTAAAAATCTTTTGTTTTTCTTCTTTATCTAAATACATGCTTAGCCAAAGTGTTAAATTATTATTTATTTAAATCGACGCAAAAATAGGAAAATAAAAATGTTTAAAAAATTATTATTGCTTTTTCTAAATTTTTAGAATTTTAGATTTTAGGTATTCAACAATGTCATATTCAAATATTCTTGAATCTTTTTTTGCTAAGTACAATAAAAAAATACCTATAGGAAATATTAAAAGATTAGATAACCAGGCAGCCATAAAGGGAGATATCAAGGCTTCTCTTGCCCATTTCAAGCCTAAAATATTTAATACATAATATATTATATAAAATAAGATTGAAATTATAACTGGGATACCTAGACCTCCTCTTTTTATGAGAGAACCTAATGGGGCACCAACTAAAAACATAGAAATACATGCAAAAGCTTGAGCATACTTTTTTAGTAATTCAATTCCATTTTTATTAATTTCAAATTCATGTGATTTTATTCTTGCTGAATTAATACTAAGATTTGTTTTAATATTTCTTGCTCCATTTAGTGCTCTTGTATATGTGAGACTATTTATTCTCATTTTTTTTTCAATAGAATCTATAAAAGTATTATCTAGCTCTCTAATCTTATTTTTTTTTGAATAGAAGTCAAATACTTTGTCAGATTCATTTAATTCATCACGCATATAACTTACGTCATCTGGTAAAATAAAATTATTTCTCATATGAAAATCATAGTATGCCGATGATGTTTTAAACATAGAATACCTTTGTTTGCTCTTAATATATTGTAATGAGTCAACAGTATTACTTAATTCGTTGATATTTTTCATTCTATAATCACCAGCAAACAATTCCTCCTTAGTTCTATTCAAATCAAATGAGGACATGTCAAAAACCATTTTCATAAATGAAAAATTATTTCTATAAAATTGATTAATAGTATTTTTTTGATTTTTACTTGAGGGTATTTCAGTGTAAGAATTACCATTATGCAATTCAAAAACAAGATATCTACTGTCCAATATTGAATACATTTTTACAGAATCTGATAAAATCACTCTATTATTACCTGGATAAGTTATATGATCATATATCAATACTCCTTTTAATAACTCATCGTTTATTTTTTCATTTATTTTGATTGTATAACCTGGTATGCCACTATAAAATTGACCTTCTCTTAAATCCATTGATGGTTTTTTTCTTTTAATATCGTATAAAAGACTTAAGGCCTTGAGATTAGCTTTAGGAACAAAATTATTATTAGAATAAAAAGCAAATAGAGTCAAGATAACAGATATAAAAAAAATTGGAAATGTTGTTCTTAATAATGATACACCTGAACTTTTTATCGCAACTAACTCATTATTCTCACCTAAATTACCAAAAGTCATTATGGAGGATAAAAGTATCGCAAGAGGTAATGCATCAGGGCTAATTCTAACAGAGAAATAAAACAAAAATTCTAGTAAAACCAATACATCAATATCTTTACCTAAAATATCATCAAAATATTTTAACATAAATTGAAGGAGAAGAATAAATACTACAACAAAAAATGTAATTAAAAATGGAACAATAAAGGATTTTAGAATAAGTAAATCAGTTTTTTTCAAGACTTCTTATATTCATGCTCCAATTATTTCTTTTAGTTGAGAAAGTAAATTATCCCAAATTTGATATGACTCATCAAGGTCATCTGTCTCTGTAAATTCTTCAACTCTAACAAAAACTGATTGAGTTAATTCATTTATCTCTAACCTAAACTCAAGAGTATCGTTTTCTTTTGGCTTTTCACTTTCATTTAAGAACCTAAATTTTACATACCTATTATTTTTAATAGAATCAATAACTGCAATTCTTTCCTCACCATCAAGTATAAAAATTAAGGTTTTATCAATGTTATTTATATTGACGTCATCAGCGAACCATTGGCATAAACCAGTTGCGGTACTAAGGTATGGGAAAAGCATCTTTCTAGATGCGTTGATTTGATATTCACCAACAAATTTTTGTTTAGTCATTGGTTGTATTTGTTATAAAACTTTTAAATATATATTAAATTTTAAGAACCAAAAACATTTTCTTTATTAATAATAATATATCTAGATTTGCCTTCTTCAAGCGAGATAGCTCAGGTGGTTAGAGCGTCGGATTCATAACCCGGAGGTCGGGGGTTCAATTCCCCCTCTCGCTACTATCTCGTAAAAACTAACTCATTTTCGGTAGATAGACTGTGATCAAAAGAGTATCCATCAGTATCAAAATGTTTTATATCATCGATGTTATTGGACTTCCTATCAATAAGAAATCTAGACATTAGACCTCTTGCCTTTTTAGCATATATAGCTATTACTTTGTAGGTACCATTTTTAAATTCCTTGAATACTGGGGTAACTATTTTAGCATTAACTTTATTCTTGTTTAAAGACTTAAAATATTCATCAGAGGCTAAATTAACAACCAATTCATGATCTTCTATGTCAGCATTTAAAAGATCAGTGATCTTATCACCCCAAAACTTATAAAGATTATTACCATTCTCATTTTCAAGTTTTGTTCCCATTTCAAGTCTGTAAGGAAGAATCTTATCGAAAGGTCTTAAAATACCATAATATCCTGATATGATTCGTAATGAGTTTTGTAAGTAGTCAAACTTTTCTTCCTCGATTGTTTCGGCATTAAGACCAGAGTAGACATCACCTTTGAATGCATAAACAGCCTGTCTTGAGTTTTCAGATAATATTGGGTTATCCCAATTTTTAAATCTATTGAAGTTTAGTTCTGCAATCTTGTCACTAACATTCATAAGATTTTTTAAATCTTCAGAAGAATAGTTTAACAAAATTTTATGTAAAACCTTTGTTTCATCAATAAGTCTGCTTTCAGAATTAAAATCACAGCTTATATGACTATCAAAACTTAATGTTTTAGAAGGTGATATTAAAATTTTCATACTTTTAAATTTATTATAAATATACTAGTTACAGTTAATAAGGTTTTAGAAAACATAAACTACTTAAAAATAAATATCAGACTCTAGATCAACTAAATTTTCATAGATTAAATCATGAATGTTAGTTCTAATATTTAATTCTGAAATTTTTCTGTTTTCTCTAGAGTCATAAACTCTATTTGATAAAAAAACATAAATTAGTTTATGTTCAGGATCAACCCAGAAAAATGTACCTGTATAACCTGAATGTCCATAACTTGAATCTGAAACATATTTGGAGTAAGTACAATTCTTAATATCATACCTAGGTTTTGGTTTATCGAAACCAAGACCTCTGTAAAAATTTTGATTTTCATTATCATATTCTGTAAAAAACTTTACAACATCACTACCTATTATTTGATTTTTATCGTCTCTTCCTCCTTCTAAAAATATTTGATAAAACTTTGATAAATCTGAAGCAGTAGAAAATAATCCAGCATTAGCTGATACTCCATTCATCATTGCTGCTCCCTCATCATGAACAACACCATGAATTTGGAAGTTCCGAAAAAAATTATCATCCTCGGTGGGAACTATTTCATTAAGTCGAAATTTTTTTAAAGGATTAAAAACCATTGATTTTAAACCTACACTTTTATAAATTTTTTCTAAATATGAATCAAAGCTATCTCCTGAAAGGGTTTTGACAATTTCAGGGATAAGATAATAAAAGAGACCAGAGTAAAGTACAGTATCTCCTTCAATAAAATTTGTATTTTTAATTTGCTTGTAAATTTCTTTTTTATAATTCTTATATAGGTAAAGACTGTCAGTAAGCTTTATATTAAATCTTTTCTTATATATTGATGAAAGAGTTTTCTTTTTGAAATCTCCATTATTTTTTTTAGTGGTTTTGTGAAATGGTATCCATGCTCTAATACCACTAATATGTTGTAAGTAATCTATCACTTTTGTTTTACCAACTCTCGTGTTTTTAAAATATTTTATATAATTACTCAAAGGAAAGTTTATATCAATTAAATCATCTTCAAATAAGCTCATCAAAGCAAATGCTCCAGCAGTTGGTTTAGTAATTGATGCTAAATCATAAATAGAATTATTTGTTACTACGTGTAAGCTATCATATGTATGATAGCCATAACTTTTATTAATAATCTCTTCACCATCTTTTAAAACAACAATTTGAGCACCTGGAAATGCTTTTTGTCTAATTGATGAAGACATTATAGAATCTACCTTGTTTTTAAGAATATCATTTTGGTCAGAAAATGAAAAATTTAAGGATAGTATGGCAATAATTATGTTTTTCATTTATATCAATTCAATTCCAAGACCTGGAGAGTTTAATGGATGGAGAACACCATCTTTTAGATTAAATCCTCCCCTAACAATATCTTTTTGTAAATCAAAACTACCATCTAAATCAAGGTATTTTGTGTTTTTATAAGATAGAGCAGTATTTAATGCTGCAGATATACTTAAAATGCTTTCATCATTACAACCCCACATCAAATCAATATTATTTTGAAATGCTTGGTTTGCAATCTGTTGACCAGAGGTAATACCACCACATTTCATTAATTTAATGTTAAAGATTTTACCATAATTATCACTCGATAATTTTAAAGCATCTTTAAAATTAACAAGACTCTCATCAAGAGCTATAATATCTTTAATTTTTGATGGAAACTTCAAATAACCTTCTAAATCTTCAACAGATAATGGCTGTTCAATTAACTCAATCTGTTTAGTTTCAGAATAAAATCTGATTGTATCGTCAAGGGACCAACCTTGGTTTGCGTCAATTCTAATCTTAATTTTATCACCAAACTTTTCATTGATAATATTAATCCTTCTAATATCTTCCTCAACATTATTACCTAATTTTATTTTAATATGATTGAATCCGAGGCCTAGATATTCATTAATTTCCGATACAGTTTCTTGTGTATCTTTAATTCCCACTGTTATAGATGTTGGAAGCGAATTAACTTTTCTTCCTAAAAATTTTCCAATGGATATACCCAGTTTCTTACAATAAGCATCATAAATAGCTAAATTAAAAGCAGCTTTTGAACCTGGATCATCTATAAATTTATTTTCTATATCATTAATAATCATCCAAAATGAATTAAGATCATTTCCAATTAAATGATCCACATATTTTTTCGAGTTATTATATGAATCCATTGTATCCAACCCTACAACATATTTTGATACACTCGATGCACCTAAACCTACATTACCATTAGATAAAATGATTTTAACAAAGAGGGTCTGAATAGAAGATGTGGTCTTATAAGCTATAGTATATGGTCTTGTAAGATTGATATCAATAATATCAATCTCAATATTTTCAATTTTCATAAAATTTGTTTTCTAATATTTCTAAAAAACCATCTAAACCCTCATCAATTGGTAAGAAAACAGGAATATCTAAATCTTTGGAAATTAATTCTTTGTGAAATATTTTTTCTTGATTAGTCATTCCTTGGGTATTAAGAGTTACTGCTATAACTTCCTTTCCGTATGAGTTTATTAATTCAATTTCTGAGTCTAGAGTAGGCATAACAGCATTAACGTGCTCCCAACCATCAAAAAACTTTCTCTTGGGAGAGTGTTGCAGGACTACCCCATCCACATTAGCAGAAATTAAAAATTCACTACCACATGGCCCAGAGGGATTTCGAAGTGCAGCTTGTCCCTCAATTAAAATATAGCGAGGTTTTTTAGCAACATAACACTCATATATTGCCTTTTCAAGTTCACCTGAAACAAAATCATTTAATGTAGAATCAAATATAAAACCATGCTCCCACCCTTGCATCCATCCAGTTTGACCAGTATATACCATGTCAGATTTTATATTATTTTTTTTTAAATTCTCAACAATAAGTTTTGCCGTGGTTCTTTTTCCTAATCCACAATCAGTACCTAAAACTACAATCTTTGGAACTTTTACATCATATATTTTACCAGACCAAAAGGTTAATTCATTCCTTGGCATTGACCCCCTTATATCATAAATTTTAACATTGCTTTGCTTGGAAATTTTCCTTAACTCATCATCATCATTTAAAATAGAGTGAAGACCATTAATTATTGAGATTCCACTTTTCAAAGATAAAATAACATCTTGTCTCATATCATTAGGAAGTAGTCCACCTGCAGATGCAACACCTATTATACAATAATCGACCTTTAAGGAAGAATGAAGAAAGGAATTAATGTCTTTATAAATTGGAATATCTGATATTGAGTCTTTTAAATCTATTTTACCATTTTTATCAACATGAACATATTTTTCTGAAAAACTACTATCTATAACCGAAACAATATTAAATCTTTTTGAACCTCTTATTAAACCATGTGCAGTTTTAGCTGATTTTGTATTTAATTTTCCATTTGTTAATACAATAGCATTTCCTTTTATTTTCATAATGTTTTTAACATATACTTTAATTCAATATTACTAATTTTGTCCTTGAAATGAAAAATTCGCTTACTAAAGAACAAATTGATATTTTAAAACATAAAGGAACTGAAAAAGCATTTACTGGAAAACTTTTATATAACAAAGAAGAGGGAGTTTATAAATGTGTTGGATGTGGAAATAAATTATTTTCATCTGATGAAAAATACGAATCTGGATCAGGATGGCCAAGTTTCTCAGATATTTATTCAAAAGAGTCTATTAAAACAAAAATTGATATAAGCTTTGGTATGATTAGAACTGAGGTAACTTGTTATAATTGTGGAGGACATCTTGGTCATGTTTTTGATGATGGTCCATCTAAAACAGGTAAAAGATATTGTATAAACTCAGCTATACTTAATTTTAAAAAGAAATGAATCAAGCAATTGGAATTGACATTGGGGGGACAATTACAAAAATTGGTGTAATATCAAAAGATGGGAACTGTTTAAAAAAAACTCATTTTAGAACAAAAGAACACAAGAGTTTTAGCAGTTACATTGCTCAGTTAAATGACACCCTAAAAGACCTAATTAAGAAATACAAAAATATAGTGGGTATTGGAATAGGTGCACCCAATGCATCAAAAAGTGGGACTATAGAAACACCATCAAATCTTAAGTGGGATGGTGAAATTAATATTATAGAAAAAATAAAAAAAAAAAATAATCTTCCAATTTATCTATCAAATGATGCAAATTGTGCTGCAATGGGTGAAATGATGTATGGAAATGCAAAAAATTTAACAGATTTTATTGTTATTACTTTAGGAACTGGACTTGGTAGTGGAATTGTATGTAATGGAGAGATAATTGAAGGATCTGATGGTTTTGCAGCTGAGCTAGGACATTTTTCTTTAAATAATAAAAATAGATATACTGGTCTTAATATTAAAGGAGGACTCGAAGCATATGTTTCAGCAACAGGTATAAAAAGAACAATACTATATATGCTTTCAAAATATACTAATGAAAGCATATTTAGAAGTATTTCTTTCAATAATTTACATGGAGAAGATATAACAAAAGCTGCTGAGAAAGGTGATTTTATAGCCTTAAAAGCATATGAATATACAGGGAAAATACTAGGTGAATCCTTAGCAAACTTTGTAACTTTTATGCAACCTGAGGCTATAATATTAACAGGTGGTTTAGTTCATTCTGGTAAGTGGATTCTGGAACCTACTAAAATTGCTTTTAATAATAATCTACTCCCTTTCTATAAAAATAAGGTTAAAATTCTTACTTCAGGATTAGAAGATAAAGATTCTGCCATTCTTGGATCAGCAGCTCTCGTATGGAAAAATATTTTATAATTTTCATATTCTTCATATTCAATTTTTACTCTTTTTCTCAAAGGATTGTAGTTATAGATGAAGTAAATGAACCAATATATAATGTAAGCTTTTACACACCTGATTTTAATAAATCAGCATTTTCAAATTTTAAAGGTGAGGTTGAACTATCTATTTTTAAAGAAAATGACAGTATCTATATCCAACACCCAGCTTTTCAAAATATAATTTTAATTAAAAAAAAAATTAATGAAAAAATTGTTCTTAAAAGTGATATAATCGAAATTGATGAGGTTATAGTAAGTGTTAATAGGTGGGAAGAGAGTTTAAATGAGGTTACAAATAAAAACTTGATAATAAATAGAAATTTAATTGAAAAGACAACCCACCAAACCGCGGCTGATCTTTTGGATAAAACTGGAGAAATTTTTGTTCAAAAGAGTCAACTTGGTGGAGGAAGTCCTATGATGAGAGGTTTTGCTGCAAACAGAATTCTTTTATCTCTTGATGGAATTAGATTAAATAATATAATATTTAGAGGGGGTAATATTCATAACATAATTTCTATTGACCCAAATATTTTAGACGGCGTTGAAGTTCTATTTGGTCCAGCCTCTGTTATTTATGGTAGTGATGCAATTGGTGGGGGGATTAACTTTAGAACGAAAGATCCTACATTTAAATTTAAAAGATTAGTAAATGGTTCTCAAAATATTCAATACAACACATCAAATAATTCTAAGATATATAATTTAAATGTAGAAATTGGTAACAATAAGATTTCAAACATATCAAGTTTGTCATTTAGTTCTTATGATGATTTAATTTCAGGTTCAAATCAAAAAAGATATCCTGATTTTGGATTAAGAAATGAATATGTAAAAAGAGATAATATAAACGAAACTGATATGATTATTGAAAATCCAAATCCTAATAAACAGATAGAAAGCGGATATTCACAGGTTAATTTTATTAATAAAACAAATATTAAACTAAATGATTTAAATAATATAATTTATGGGATATACTACTCTAAGTCTTCAAATATTCCCAGATATGATAGATTAATAATGTATGACGATGCCTTTAGTCCAAAATATGCAGAATGGTTTTATGGACCAAATATATTTTTATTAAATAAAATTCAATTGAATTCATTTAATAAAAAAAGGGTATATGATGCATTTAAAATTATTTTTTCTAATCAAAAAATTAAAGAAAGTAGAAATACGAGAGGGTTCAATAATATCAATTTAAATCATCGAAGTGAGAAAATAAATGTAACATCTATTAATATTGATTTTGATAAAAATTTAAATAAAAAAGAGTTTTATTATGGTATTGAATCAATATATAATTATGTTAAGTCAAATGCAAAAATGAATAATATAAGTGAAAATACTGAATCTGTAATTGCAACAAGGTATCCAGATAAAGGAACTGATTTTTTCTCTAATTCAATTTATATTTTATTTAAAAACTCGTTTAAAAAAATTAAATATAATGCCGGAATTAGAGCTAATAATAGTTATTTAAATGCAAAACTTTCAAACAATTTTTATGACTTTGATTTTAATGAGATAGAAGTTAATAATACTTCAGTAAGTGGCAATATAGGTTTAAGGTATGATAAAGGAGTATCAGTTTTAAAATTTCAATATTCAAACGGATTCAGGTCACCAAATTTGGATGATTTAGGAAAAATATTTGACTCTGAACCTGGAAATGTTATAATACCTAATCCAAGCCTAAAAGCTGAAATAGCCAATAATTTTGAAGTTAATTATGAAATAAATACCAAGAAATTAAATTTCCAAAATTCTTTATACTATATAAGACTTAACAATGCTATTACTAGATCAAGTGGTAGTTATAATGGTCAAGACTCTATATTTTATGATGGTGAATTAAGTAGAATCCAAATATTAAAAAATACAGGAAAAGCAAATGTTTATGGTTTTAGCAGTAAACTTTCCTATTCAATATCAAAAAATTTATTACTTAATAAAACTATTTCATATAATAACTCATATGATATTAATAATAAAAAACCGCTAAGACATTCGCCTCCATTATTCGGTAAATTTCAGCTTAATTACAAGTTAAAAAGTTTCGAAATCATTTATAATTTATTTTATAATGGAAGAAAAAAAATCAAAAATTTTTCAGAAAGTGAGTTAAATAAATTGTACTTGTATACTGAAGATGGATCTCCTTCATGGATTACACACAACATATCAATATATTATAATATTAATTATTTAATAAAAACAAATCTTTCAATTGAAAATATTTCTGATTTACATTACAGAACATATTCATCAGGAATAAGTGCTCCTGGAAGAAATATAAATTTTGGGATAAATATAAAATTTTGAAAAATATTAAACATATAGTTTTATCAGGAAATATTGGAGTTGGTAAAACCACCCTATCTAAAATAATATCTAAACAATTTAATTGGGACCTTCAACTAGAAGAAGTAAATGATAATCCATATCTTGATGACTTTTATAAGTCGATGAGAGATTGGTCATTCCATCTACAAATTTTTTTTTTAAATAGTAGGTTTAATCAGATTCAAAAGATATCTGAAAGTAGTAACGTAGTAATACAAGATAGATCAATATATGAGGATTTTGAAGTTTTCACTAAAACTTTACACGACTCAGGTGTTTTAATGGAAAGAGAGTTTAACAATTATAAAAAATTGTATTATACAATCCTCAAATATATTAATGAACCTGATTTATTAATATATTTAAGAAATTTAAATATTGATAAAATCATATCAAATATTAACAAGAGAAGTAGAAAGTTTGAAAAAACTATTGACAAGAATTATCTTCAAAAATTAAACTTGTACTATGAAAATTGGATCAGTAAACACCCTAAAAATAAGGTATTAACTATTGATTTATCAGAAAATGATTTTATAGAGGACCCTAAATTTTTAAAAAAAATTTATAGTATGATAGAAAAAAAGATTAATAAATTAACTTAACACTGAGTTCATTATTTGAATCTGACTTTTTCCACGGTGCTTTTGATTTATTTGAGAAATCAATCATCAAAAAAATTATTATCAGCATCCAAATAATAACAAAAAATAAAAATAACTTCTTAGATCTACGCATATGAATATAAAAGGAAAATTAATTGAAATTTTTGATACTGTACAAATTACGGATACATTTAAAAAGAGAGAATTTATCATTGAAGATACTAAAAACCCTGAATATCCTGAATTTATTAAAGTTGAATTGATTCAAGATAAAGTAGGTTTACTTGATAACTTAAGTGTTGGAGATCAAATAAATGTATTAATAAACATTAAAGGAAGAAAATGGGAAGATAAAGAAGGAAATATAAAATACTTTAATTCAATACAAGGCTGGAAAATTGAGAATGATAATGATGAGGTTAATCAAGAAATAAAAGAACCTGAAAATGATTCATCTGATGATGACTTACCTTTTTAGAGTGATCTTATATTTGCTATAAAGTTTTTTATAGAATCTTTTATATTAATATTTGATAAATTCTTAATAAAACTAGTTCCAATAATTGCTCCATTTGCATAGTCGCATGCATTCTCAAAACTTAACTTATCTGATATCCCAAATCCAATCAACTTTGGATTTTTTAAATTTAAATTATTTATTCTATTAAAATATTGAATTTGATCTCTACTGAAGGTTGATTTTTTTCCAGTGATTGAAGATGATGAAACCATATAAATAAAACCATTAGAATTTTCATCAATTTTTTTTATTCTATCATTAGAGGTGTTAGGAGTAATTAAAGAGATAAAAGATAGATTTTCCTTATCAAAAATTGACTTAAAATTACTTTTGTAATCATCTAAAGGTAAGTCTGGTAAAATTAGACCATCCAAATCACATTCCATCATCCTATTTATAAATTTTTCATATCCAAATTGATAGACTGGATTAATATACCCCATTAAAACAATTGGAATGTTAGTTATTTTTCTAATACCATATAATTGATTAAATAATACATTTAAATTCATTCCGTTATCAATAGCTATATTAGATGAGTCTTGTATCACTGGACCATCAGCTATAGGATCGGAAAAAGGCATACCAATCTCAATTAAATCAACACCGCACTCATCAAGGGTTTTTATAATTTTTTCTGTATCATTTAAAGAAGGGTAACCGGCTGTGAAATATATACTTAAAATATTATCTGTTTTTTCTTTGAATAATTTATTAATTCTATTCATTTCAATATTTTCCCCACTTAATGTATGTTTCAAGATCTTTATCTCCCCTACCAGATAAATTAATAACAACAACTTTGTTCTTCATATCTATTTTATCAAAAACAGAGAAAGCATGTGCAGTTTCTATAGCGGGGATGATACCTTCAAGTCTACTAAGCTCAATACCTGCATTCATTGCCTCATCGTCCTCAACACTGATATATATACCTCTGTTTGAATCAGAAAGATGAGCATGTAAAGGTCCTATTCCAGGATAGTCAAGCCCAGCTGAAATAGAATAGGGTTCTGTAACTTGTCCATTTTCATCTTGCATTAATAAAGTTTTACTACCATGTAAAACTCCTTTTTTTCCAAGTTTTGTTGTTGCTGCAGATTTATTTGTTGATATTCCGAGACCTGCTGCTTCAACTCCTACAAGTTTTACCTTTGAGTTATCAAGATAATGATAAAAAATACCTGCTGCATTACTTCCCCCACCTACACACGCAATAATAAAATCTGGATAATCTCTCCCTTCAACTTTGTTTAGTTGAACTAATAATTCTTCAGATATAACAGACTGAAATCTTGCAACCATGTCAGGATAAGGGTGCGGTCCAACTACTGATCCAATAATATAATGAGTATCATCAGGATTATTTATCCAATGTCTCATAGCCTCATTTGTTGCGTCTTTCAGAGTTTTACTTCCAGATGTTGCAGGTCTAACATCTGCACCTAGTATCCTCATTCTTTCAACATTCGGTCTTTGTCTCTCTATATCAATCTCACCCATATAAATTACACATTCCATACCCATAAGGGCACATACTGTAGCCGTTGCAACACCGTGTTGTCCTGCTCCAGTTTCAGCAATAATCTTTGTTTTTTTTAGTTCTTTCGCTAATAGAATTTGTCCTATTGTATTATTTATTTTATGTGCACCTGTATGGCATAAATCTTCTCTTTTTAAATAAATCTTAGATCCATATTTCTCTGATAATCTGTTAGCATAATATAATGGTGTAGGCCTTCCAACATATTTTTTAAGGTAATAATTAAACTCTTTTTTAAAAGAATCTTCCTCAACTATACTTAGATAATTTTTATTAAGTTCATCTATATTAGAGAATAACATTTCTGGTATGTATGCACCACCAAAATCACCATAAAAACCACTACTGTTTACATTATATTTCATAAATCTAAATTAAATAATTTATCAATTTTTTCTATATCTTTTATCCCAGGAGATTTTTCAAATTTACTATTTAAGTCTAGTCCATAAAGCATTTCATTATCTTTAATCATATTAATATTACTAAGATTATCCAAAGATAAACCCCCACTTAAAAAAAAAGGCTTATCAAAAAATTTATCATTTAGTATTTCCCAATCAAAGGTTTTTCCAGATCCTCCATAATTATTACTCTTATAATCAAATAAAAAATAATCTGCTGTTTCTTTATGCATTTTAATATTCATTAAATCATCATGTGAATTAATTAAGTATGATTTAACTATTTTAATTCCCTCTGATTTAAGTTTCATGCAATAATTGCTACTCTCATTACCGTGTAACTGAACATAAGAAAAATTATACTTTTCTAATATACTTACTACTGTATCTATATTTTCATCTACAAAAACAGCAACTTTATTTTTTATATTTTTAATAAAAGCATGATCAGGGTTATTCAAAATAAATCTTGGAGATTTTTCGTAAAAAATAAATCCAAAGTAGTCTATTTGATATTTTTTTAACTCAGAAAAATTAATCTCATCTGTTATACCACAAATTTTAACACTGTATCTATTTATCATAATTTTTTAATAAAGTCATTACAGGCAGAAACTGGATCATTATTTTTCATAAAATTTTCACCAATTAAAAAACCATCATAGCCATATTCTTTTAGTTGAAAAATTTCCATAGAAGTAGATATTCCACTTTCAGATATTTTTAAAAAACCCGAAGGAATCATACCTGCTAGGTTTATTGAATTATTAATATCAGTTTCAAATTTTTTTAAATTTCTATTGTTTACTCCAACCACATCTACAAAATCACATAAATGAGACAATTCATCTTCAGAATGAATTTCTAAAATTACCTGTAGATTAAAAGACTTAGCAAATCTTGATAGATTCCTAACCTCTTCTTTTGATAAGCAAGCTGCAATTAAAAGTATAATATCAGCACCTAAAGATTTAGACTCTACAATCTGATATTCCTCCAACATAAAATCTTTTCTTAGAATAGGAATATTTATTTCATTTCTAACTAAAGTAATATCCTCATTAGATCCTCCAAAATATTTTGAATCAGTTAAAATTGATAGCCCACTAGAATTAGAGATTTCATATCCTCTAGTTATTTTTAGCACTTCAGCATCTAAATTTATATTTGGTTTAGATGGAGATTTTCTTTTAAATTCAGAAATGATACCAGACTTTTCAATTAATGATTTTTTAAGAGAAATAACTTCTCTATCAAAAAATAAAGATTTTTCAATTTCAGAAATTGGATTATTTTTTTTACAATAATCAATCTCTTTTCTTTTATTAAAAATAATTTCTCTTAGTACACTCATTTGTTATCAATAAAAAGCTTTAAACAATTATATGCTTTTCCAGATTCTAATGATTCTCTAGCTATCTCTATACCATCTTTTATAGAATTAAGTTTTTTTGCACAATAAATTGCTAAGCCTGAATTGGCAAGAACAGCGTCAATCTGCTCTCGAGTTCCATTATTTTTTAAAATATCTAAAAAGATTTTTGAGGATTCTTTAATATTTTTACCTCCACTGAGTTTAGCAGAATCAATAATATTAAAACCTAAGTCTTTAGGTTCAAGCATTAAATCTTGATTATTAGAAAATAATTTAAAAGATCCAGTCAAAGAAACCTCGTCATAACCATCAATGCTGTGCACAATGCAATAGCTTTTATTTGTTTTACTATAGATATGTGAATAAAGTCTAAAAATATTTGAATTAAAGACTCCAACTAATTGACTTTTAGGTTGAATCGGATTTACCATGGGTCCAAGCATATTAAAAAAAGTTTTTACACCTAATTCGATTCTCACAGGAGAAATATTTTTTAAAGATGGATGGAATAATGGAGCATGTAAAAAACATATATTTGATTTATCAAGACTATATTTTAATAAACTAATATCATTCGAAAATTTATGTCCTAAGTGTGATATAATATCAGATGAACCGCATGATGATGATACACCATAATTTCCGTGTTTAGCTACTTTAATGCCAGAACCTGCTACCACAAAAGATGATATTGTTGAGATATTAAATGTATCTTTACCATCACCTCCTGTTCCACATAAATCTATTAACTCATCTCCATCAATATCAATATCTAAAGATAATTCAATCATTGCCTCCCTAAAACCGTCAAGTTCTTCTGAGGTTATATCTCTCAATAAAAAAACTGTAAGAAATGAAGATATCTGAGAACTATTTGCACTCCCATCTGTCAATGATATTAAGGCAGCCTTTGACTCTTCTTTACTCATTATCTTATGATTATATAAATCTTTTAGTAAATTTTTCATTTTAATTAATTATAAAATTTTTTATCATATTAAAACCAGTTTTTGTCTGAATAGATTCAGGGTGAAATTGAATACCTTTCAAATCAAACTTTTTATGAGATAAGGCCATAATAACACCGTTAGAATCTCTTGCAATTATTTTTAAATCTTCTGGAAAAGGATCATTTACTACTGACCATGAATGATATCTACAAGCTTTTATTTTAGATTCAATATCCTTAAATATGTAATCCTCCTCCAAATAAATATCTGTTTGAACTCCATGTAATGGCTCTTCCATGTTATACAATTTACCTCCAAAATTTTCTGCAATAGCTTGATGACCTAGACATATACCTAGTATTGGTTTGCTATCATAATAGTTCAAAATTAATTCATTCATCTTCCCTGCATCTTTAGGTAGAGATGGACCAGGAGATAATATAATTTTATCATAGGACTGAACTTCTTCCATCTTAATAAGATCATTTTTTATAACTGATATCTCCAAACCATCTAACTCCCTTAGAATATGTATAATATTATAAGTGAAACTATCATAATTATCTAGAACTAAAACTCTCATATCTTCTCAGCAATTTTAATTGCTTTTCTCAAAGCTTCTATTTTATTATAAACCTCTTGATTTTCACTATCTGGATTTGATTTAAAAACAATTCCAGCACCAGCTTGGTAAAATAATCTTCTGTTTTTACTTAAAAATGATCTTATAATTATGGCATGATTAAAATCACCATTGAATCCCATAAATCCAATAGCTCCTCCATAAAATTCTCTACTTATATTTTCATGGTCTTCTATAAGTTGCATTGCTTTATGTTTTGGAGCTCCTGATAAAGTACCAGCAGGAAAAGTTCCGGAAATCAAATCTATTTTTTTATCTGATGCAATATCTCCAGATACCTTAGAAACCAGATGAATAACATGAGAATAAAACTGAATATCTTTAAATCTTTCAACTTCAACATTTTTTGATACTTTACTTAAATCATTCCTAGCTAAATCTACTAACATCACATGTTCAGAATTTTCTTTTATATCATTTGATAATTTCTCTGCCTCTTTCTTATCAAATTCATCATCACCTGTTCTCTTAAATGTACCAGCAATTGGATATATCGTCGCCTTATTATTTTTTATAACTATTTGTGCCTCTGGAGAACTACCAAAAATTTTAAAACTTCCATAATCAAAATAAAATAAATAAGGAGATGGATTGATAGATCTTAAAGCTCGATATACTTGAAATTCATCACCTTGAAAATCCTGATAAAACCTTTTAGACAAAACTATTTGAAAAACATCCCCGAGTTTGCAATGATTAATTCCCCTGTCAACTAATTTTTTAAATTCTTTGTCTGAGATATTTGTTAGCTCCTCCTTACTTTTTTTGAATGAAAATGGATTCACTGGCTTTCCACATACTATATTCTTAATTTTTTCAATATCTGATTTATTATCGTCACCATAGAGATGTTCAAAAATTATCAGTTCGTTATTATAATGATTAAAAACTATTACATATTTAAAAGCATCATATAATATATCCGGGATATTAATCTCTTTTGGATTTAAGATTGATATACTATCAAAATACTTTATAGAATCATAAGAGATATACCCAAATAAACCATTTGAAGGATAATCAAAATCATTTTTTTCAACTTTAAACTGGTTTATAAAATGATTTAAATAATGGGATACATCTTTATCAGGTTTCATTTCTTTCTTTACTTCCTTTGCATTAATAATCATATTTACAGTACTCTTATCAATTGAAATTTGAGCTTTGGAGTCAAAACAAATAAATGACAGACTATTTTCAGAGCCTTTATAATCAGAGCTTTCCAATAAGAATATCTTTGAGTAAAAATCTCTGAGCTTAAGATAAACACCAACAGGAGTGTGAATATCTGAAATTACCTTTAAAAATTTTGTCTTTACTTTCATAATAAAAAAACCCAAGCTTGAGGCTTGGGTTTTATTTAAATAATACTTTAGCTATCAATCTTACATTGAGTTAAAATATGACCACCAAGTATTTAACAATAACATATAACTAAATTATAGCCTATAAAATTAATAACAAAATCAATGAATAAATTTTTTAACTCTATTATTCATTACATAAAACCAAAGGGGTGGTATGAGAGATAATATCATCATTCCAGGATATCCGGTAGGCATTTCGGGAGTATTTTTATGATTTTTTAAAATTTGATATTTTCGAGATGCATTAAAATGATGATCTGAATGTCTTGATAACTCAAATAACATAATTCTGCCAATTGGATGATTTGAATTCCAAGAATGAAATGGTTGCACTCTTTCATATTTTCCTCTATCATTTTTATTTCTTTGGAGACCATAATGTTCAATATAGTTGACGGTTTCAAGTAATAGAAAACCAAAAACTGAACAACAGATAAAGTATAACATTAACTCAAACCCAAAGACATAATAGATTGAAAACAAAAATATAATTTGTATTATCTGATATATCAACATCTCATTCTTTAAGGAAATTATATTATTATTATTTCTCTTAAGTCTAGAATTCTCTAAATTCCACGCAGAGAGATAACCAAAAGAAACTGCTCTAAACCAAAAGGAAAAAATATTTTCTCCAAATCTTGCAGATGAAGGATCCTCCATGGTTGAGACTCTTTTGTGGTGACCTCTATTATGCTCAATAAAAAAATGCATGTAAAGAGAAGGAAGTAGTAACACTTTAGAAAAAAACTGCTCATATTTAGTATTTCTATGACCGAGTTCATGTGCTATATTTATACCAAAACCTCCACAAATTAGACCCATTGATAAAATTCGTCCAATCTTATCAACAGTTGAGATAGGTTCTTTCATAGAAACTAAAAATTCCCATATAAGAAAATAAATAATCGGAATAAACATATATAAGATAATGTCATACGAAATGTCATTTTTAGACATCTCTTCTTCAGCTTCAGTTATATTTTTACTAGATGGCTTAAAAAATAATTCTAGTAAAGGAATTAATAAGAAAGCTTCTAAAATGGGAGCATAGGTTAATACTCCTGTAGAGTTAAAAGAAACATAAGCCAAGAATGGTATTGATAGCGTAAGAAAGTATTTTAAAAATTTAAAATTCATTGCTTTTTAATAAAATTATTCAAATATACGAATGAAATTGATAAAGTGTTAAAATTTGATATATCAGGTATATTTTGATTTTTAACTTCAATATCTAAAATATTATCAAAATTATACTGATAACTAACTAAAACTTGTAACTTATTCCCATTAATACTGTATGATAAGCCACAAGCAGCCATTAGTCCGTAAGAAAACTTATTATCTCTACCCTTATCAAAGTAAAATGGCTCACCAGGAAAATTTGATTTTATTTTATCAGAATTTTCAGAAATCATAA
Source organism: uncultured Marinoscillum sp. (assembly GCA_902633975.1). GTDB lineage: Bacteria > Bacteroidota > Bacteroidia > Cytophagales > MED-G16 > MED-G16. Next base: position 94,491 of record CACPHX010000002.1, on the reverse strand, counting down.
ACTCAGCAAATGGTCCTAATGCAAAATTTAAATTTAAATTCTTTTTACCAAAATACGTACTCATTAAAAAGGGCACATTCACAAATTCAAATTCAGAACTGTAATAGGTATTGTTGACATTGTTTATCTCATCATATGCCCATCCCTTTTTTAATTTTGATATTTCAATTCTAACTCCGGTTTTCTTTTGATTTAAAATTTCAGTTACCAATGAGAAGTTTATGTTATTAATATTCGAGGTTTTTATATTTTGAGGAAAAAAATTATTATGAAAATTAATGTTAGAGCTATTATATGAAGACTTTATACCTAGAGAAATTGAATTTTGTGACATTAAATTGTTATTTATTAATATAAAGAATAAAGTAGAAATTAGGTATCTCATAAAATTTGATTTAAAATAATTAAAAAAAAGAAATCATTAGTTTATTTATTAATTTTATTGTGGCAAGCTAGTACGACCAGCTCCTACTGAATCCCCCAGGTCTGGAAGGAAGCAAGGGTAAGTGGTTGTAGCGGTGCGAAACTGGTTTGCCATTTTTGTATATTATGTTTATTATAAAAATAAAAGGAAAGGCAAAAATTCCAGATTTTATTCAGTTAAGGGATGAAAATATGATTTTGTTAGAATATTTCAGTGCTGCTAGACCCCTAAATAAATTAAAGAGTTATGGTATCAAATCCTCTGATGAGGATATACTCAAATATGTCGATGAATTAGAATATGGAAAACTTCAAAAACTAAGTCTTAAATGAGTTATAATCAAATTCTAAACATTGAAGATGCAACTATTTTTCATCACTTTAAAACAATATTGAATAATGTTAACTTTAAACTTAACATTGGAGAATTTGTTTACATCATTGGTGAAACAGGTAGCGGAAAAAGTTCTCTTCTAAGAACTATTTATAGTGATATTCCACTTAAAATGGGTAAAATTATTGTTGATGGACAGGATATCTCCAAGATTAAAAGAAATCAATTGCCATACCTAAGAAGAAAGATTGGTATAATTTTTCAAGACTTCCAATTATTTCAAGATAGAAATGCATACGAAAATATAAAATTTGTAATGACTTCAACTGGCTGGAATGATGAAAAAAAAATCAATAACAGAATAATCCAACTTCTTGAAAAAGTAGGTCTAGATAATAAAAAAAAACAGTTACCCATTTGAATTATCTGGTGGTGAACAACAAAGACTAGTAATAGCTCGTGCTATAGTTAATAATCCAAAATTAATTATTGCAGATGAACCAACTGGAAATCTGGATCCTCTTGTAGCTGAAAAAATATTACAATTACTACTAAATATAAATAAGTCAGGAACTAGTATTATAATGACAACGCATAATTATAACCTCATCAAGAAATACAAAAAAAGGATTTTCAAATGTGAAAATGGATACCTGAAAGAGGCAACTATATAGATTTTAATCTATCTATAGCATTTTGAAAATCAGGAGATATAGTTAAAGCTATATTAAAATACTTTTTTGCATCTTCGTTTTTACTCTGTTCTAGATATATTAGTCCCTTAAGATAATTTAACTGAGCTCTGATTAAAACTTCTTGAACTGAATTATCACTTTTTGATACAGATACGGACATTCCTTCAGTTTCAGAATTATTTATTAAAATATCTAAATTAGTAAGGCTTTCTGTAAAATTTTTTAATTCAAATTGTAGAAATGAAATTGTATACAAAACATCAATTCTGTCAGATTTAAGATATAAGGACTCATACTCGTTCAATGCTTGTTGTTTTAGCCCTAGGTTTTGAAGTGATATACAAGATACTTCTAATGCAAATAGATTATTTGGTTGCAATGCTAAAATTTCTCTAGAAATCATGTAAGAAGGAGCCCACTGTGATATTGTTAAATATTCTCTCATTAATGAGTCTTTTAACAATACATTTTCAGGTTGAATAGCTATCATCTTATATAAAGAATTGATTGCAACAGATGGATCGTTATAAGATTTAGCTTTTTTATATATAGAGTTTTGTAAATCAAATTCGCTTATTTGAGAATAAGAATTGAACATAACTAGAGATGATAATAAGACAAAAAATATAATCTTTTTCATTTTTTTAAATTTATAGTTTTCAAACCGTGAGATTTACCTAATCTAATTAAAAGCTCAAGTGCTTCTTCTTTATTATTTTTAATTTTACCATCTAAAATTTGATTTTTTATTTCATTTTTTAATTCTCCAATCATTTTTGATGGTTTAATTGCAAAAATATCAATAATTTCTTGTCCAGAAATAGGTGGTTGAAAGTTTTTTACTTTATCTGATTCCTCAACAGTTTTCATTTTTTTCTCAACTACATCAAAATTCTTAAGATATCTTTTAGCTTTTTCAGTGTTTTTGGTTGTGATATCTGCCCTACATAATTTCATTAAATCATCAATATCGTCACCTGCTTCATATAATAGTCTTCTTACTGCAGAATCTGTAATATGATCTTTTACAAGTGAAATTGGTCTTAAATGTAATTTTACCAATTTTGAGACATATTTCATTTTTTCATCTTGTGGGAGTTTTAAGCGTTTGAAAATTTTTGGTACTAACTTTGATCCCAAATCTTCATGACCATGAAATGTCCAACCAACTTTTTCGCTATACCTTTTAGTTTGTGGTTTGGCAATATCATGTAATATAGCTGCCCACCTTAACCATAAAGAGTTTGAGGTTTGAGAAATATTATCAAGTACCTCTAAAGTGTGATAAAAATTATCTTTATGTGAATGATTATTAACTTTTTCAACTCCTTGAAGGTTGTTCATCTCAGGAAAAATCATTTTCAATAGACCTGATGAGTATAATAATTTAAATCCATAAGATGGTTTTTTAGATAAAATAATCTTATTTAACTCATTTGAAATGCGTTCTTTACTGATAATTTCAATTCTTTTTACGTTTTGAATAATTGATGCAAATGTTTTTTCTTCAATATCAAAATCAAACTGTGATGCAAATCTAATTGCTCTAATCATTCTCAGTGGATCATCAGAAAAAGTCTTTATAGGTTCGTCACATGTTTTTATAATTTTATTTTTAATATCAACGATTCCAGAAAATTTATCAATTACATTTCCATAATCTTTGTTAAGAGATATACATATTGCGTTTATAGTAAAATCTCTTCTATTCATATCATCATCAAATAAGCCCGAGGTAACAATCGGATTTCTAGAGTTAGAAGTGTAAGATTCTTTTCTTGCTCCAACAAATTCTAAATCATAATCATTATTCTTTATGGAAGCTGTTCCATAATTTTTATAAAATGAAACTTTTGAAAAACCTTTTAATTTAGATAGGTTGTTAACCAGGTCGAAAGGATCACCAATAGTCATAATATCAATGTCTTTTCCTTCTTTACCTATTATTAAATCACGTACAAATCCTCCAACTAAATAAGATTCAATATTTATTTTTGAAACCTCTCTTCTAATAGTTTCTATATGACTTATATATTTTAATTTATCTTTTAAGTTCATTTCGAATTAGTATTACAAAATTATTGTTAATTCATCTTAATAAAATAAAAAATTATAAAACTTTATAATAATTTATAGTAGTTTTATATCCCGTTACAAGAGATTCAAAAGATATAATGAAAAAATACATATTCGTAACGGGCGGAGTGACTTCATCACTAGGAAAAGGAATAATTTCATCCTCCTTGGGCTTACTCCTAAAGGCCGTTGGTTATAAAGTTACCATTCAAAAATTTGATCCATATCTTAACATAGACCCTGGTACGATGAGTCCATATGAACACGGAGAGTGTTACGTCACTAAAGATGGTGCAGAAACAGATTTAGACCTAGGGCACTATGAAAGATTTTTGGGAGTTTCTACCTCTCAAGATAATAATGTGACTACAGGAAGAATATATAACAATGTTATTTCCAAAGAAAGAAAAGGTGAATTTCTTGGAAAAACTGTTCAGGTCATTCCACACATCACAGACGAAATTAAAAATAGTTTTTATAAAATAGGTAAAAAAAATGAGTATGAAATTATCATAACAGAGATTGGAGGATGTATAGGAGACATCGAATCACTACCCTTTTTTGAAGCTGTTAGACAAGCTAAATTAGACTTAAAAAAAGAAAACTTTTTAAATATTCATCTAACACTTATACCATACCTTTCAACTTCAGGTGAATTAAAGACTAAACCAACTCAACACTCTGTAAAAAAAATGTTGGAGGCAGGAATTCAACCAGATATTCTTGTTTGTAGAAGTGAACACAAACTATCTAGAGAAGTAAAAAATAAATTAGCTCTATTTTGCAACGTATCTAAAAATTCTGTTATAGAATCCATTGACGCAAAATCAATCTATGATGTTCCTGTTCTTATGAGAGAGGAAAAATTACATTCAATTGTTTTAGACGGACTTGCAATTAAAAAGAAGAAGCCATTAAGATTAAGTAGATGGAAAAAATTTCTAAATAATCTTCATTCATCAAAGAATTTATTGAAAATTGCAATTGTTGGTAAATATGTGTCCTTACATGATGCCTACAAATCAATTTCTGAATCATTAATTCATGCGGGAGCGAATCTTAATTCAAGAGTTGAAATTATATGGATTTTATCTGAGGAAATCAACAATAAAAATTTGAAAAGTAAATTATCTAATATTGATGGTGTTATAGTAGCCCCTGGATTTGGAAGAAGAGGTATTGAGGGAAAAATTTCAGCAATAAAATATGTCAGGGAAAATAATATTCCTTTTTTTGGAATATGTCTTGGTATGCAATGTGCATGTATAGAATTTAGTAGAAATATTTTAAATAAAAAAACAGCTAATTCTAGAGAATTTGATAAAAACACTGATTATCCAATTATAGATTTAATGGAAAAACAAAAAAAAGTAGTTAATAAGGGAGGTACAATGCGACTAGGATCATATAGATGCAAACTTTCAAAAAATTCAATTGTTAGAAAGGCATATAAAATGGAAAAAATTGAGGAAAGACATAGACATAGGTATGAATTTAATAATCTTTTTAAAAATGAATTTAATGAAAATGGAATGAAGACAACTGGGATAAATAAAAAGCTTAATCTAGTTGAAGTGATTGAGTTAAATGATCATCCATGGTTTGTTGGGACACAATATCATCCTGAATATAAGAGTAGAGTTTTAAAACCTCATCCTTTATTTCTAAGCTTCGTATCAAAAATAAAATCAATAAAAAATGGATAGAGACAGGTATATAGGCTTTATATTAATTATGCTTTTAATTTTTGTATACTATGGTTTCTTTCTACCTAATCAGCCAGTAGATGAAAAAATTGTTAGCCAAGAAGATAGAATTAAAATCATTGAAGAAAATGTACCAGTGTCAAAATTACAAGATAAAGAATTTCCATATGATGAAAAAGGAGAAATAATTAATTTAGAAAACGATAATTTAATAGTAGATTTTAACTCAAAGGGAGGTGTAATTGAAAATGTTTATTTAAAAAAATACGTAAATAATAAATCTGAAAATGTTCACCTATATGATGGGAGTGAAAGTAAAATAAATTATTATTATCCTGATGAAAATATCAATTTTAACAATATCATTTTTGAGTATGATATTACTAATAATTCAGACTACCAAAAATTAAGATTCACCTCTCTTTCTAATAATGGAAATAAAATAACAATAACATACGATATTAATAAAAATTCTTATTTAATAAATAATAGCGTAATACTAAATGAAGGTTTCAATAAATCAGAATTTTTAAATATAACCTGGAATAATAAACCATTACACCATGAACTAAACACTTATAATGAAAAAAACCAGTCAACAATAAACTACCTTGATGATAAAGAAAACTTTGATTACCTAGACTATCCTTCGACAGATAATGAGTCTATTGAGATAAATGATCCATTGAAATGGATTTCAATTAAACAACAATACTTTAATTCATCGCTGATAAGTAACGACTTATTTTATGATACAAAGTTAAAATCCAATCATATTGAAAATGATGAGTTTGTAAAAGATTTCGTTATTGAATCTAAAATTCTTTTAAATAATAATTCATTCAGCGTAGATTATTATTTTGGTCCAAATGATTATAAAATATTAGATAAAATATCTACGGATTTTGATAAAAATATCTATCTGGGATTTGAAACTATAGGTGTAAGAGCATTCAATAAATACTTTCTTATACCAATATTTAATTTCTTAAAAAATTTTACATCAAATTATGGATTAATTATTTTATTAATGGTAATTGTTATTAGGCTAATTATTACTCCTCTCACTTACAAGTCTCACATATCAATGGCAAAAATGAAAGTTCTCAATCCTGAGATTCAGTCAATAAGAGAAAAACACGACGGTGACATGCAAAAATCTCAAGCAGAAACAATGGAATTGTATCAAAAAACTGGAGTTAGTCCATTAGGTGGTTGTTTACCAATAGTACTACAGATGCCAATACTTATCTCAGTTTTTTATTTTATTCCAAATATGATTGAATTTAGAGGAAAATCTTTTTTATGGGCATCTGATCTTTCAACTTATGATTCTATAATCGATCTTCCTTTTTTAATTCCGTTTTATGGATCACACATAAGTTTATTTACCTTGTTAATGGCATTCTCAATTATGCTTATGAATAAAACTAATATGCAGATGCAAGCAAATATGGATGGACCGATGAAATATTTTCAGTATTTCATACCAGTTATGATGCTTTTTTTCTTTAATAGTTTTGCTTCAGGACTAACTTATTATTACTTTCTTACAAACATTGCTACATATGGTCAAATGAATATTTTTAAAAGATTTGTTGATGAATCAAAAATTAAAGAAGAAATTGAATTCAATAGGAAAAGGAATATAAATTCAAAAAAATCAAGTTTTCAAATAAGACTTGATGAAGCAATGAAATCAAGGCAGAATAAAAATAAAAAATAGTTTATGGGTAAAATTATTTCAATAGCAAATCAAAAAGGTGGAGTTGGTAAAACAACTACCTCAATAAATTTAGCTGCTAGTCTTGCTGCTTTGGAATATAAAACTCTCTTAGTTGATGCAGATCCTCAAGCAAATACTACCTCAGGATTAGGAATATCAAAAAAAGATATAAAAAAAACAGTATACGAATGTATGATAAGTGAGTCACTATCTATGAATGATATTCTAAATACAGATATTAATTTTTTAGATGTTTTACCATCTGATATTGATTTAGTTGGAGCAGAAGTTGAAATGGTTGATTTAGATAATAGAGATTTTCGAATGAAAAAATGTTTGAAAACAACTGGAGAGAATTATGACTATATTATTATTGATTGCTCTCCTTCCCTTGGAATTGTAACAGTTAATTCTCTAGTTGCATCTGATTCAGTTATAATTCCTGTACAGTGTGAGTACTTTGCTTTAGAAGGACTTGGGAAACTACTGGAAACTATCAGACTTATTCAATCAAATCTCAATAAAGAGCTCACAATAGAAGGTATTTTAATGAGTATGTATGATGTTAGATTAAGGTTAAGCAATCAAGTTGTTGAAGAAGTTCAAACACACTTTAGATCCTTAGTTTTTGATACAATCATTCCAAGAAATGTTAAACTTAGTGAGGCTCCTTCTTTTGGAATTCCTGCTATTTCATATGATGCTAATTGTAAAGGATCTTTAAGTTATCTTAATCTAGCTAAAGAATTAGTTGATAATAACGAAAATGTAAAAGTTTCATGGTAAATAAAAGAAATTCATTGGGGAGAGGATTAGGTTCATTACTTAACAACAACAATCAAAACAATAGTCTTTTCGAAGAGATCAATATTAATCAAATTGAAATAAACCCAAATCAACTGAGAAAAAAGTTTAATGATAAAAGCCTTAAAGAATTATCAATATCTATAAAAAATTATGGAATAATTCAGCCAATAACTGTTAGAAAACTTTCAGAAAACAGGTTTCAGCTAATATCAGGTGAAAGAAGATTTAGAGCATCAAAATTATCTGGAATTCAAACAATTCCTTCCTTTATCAAAGATGCAGATGAAGAAGAAATTTTAGAATTAGCACTTATTGAAAATATACAAAGGGAAGATCTTAATTCAATAGAAATATCAGTATCGTATAAAAAACTTCTTGATGATTTAAAAATTAGTCAGGATGAATTAGCTGAAAAAGTTGGAAAGGATAGGTCTACAATTAATAATTATTTAAGATTATTGAAGTTACCACCAACTATCCAAAATGGCATTATTGAAAATAAAATTCATATGGGTCATGCTCGATCTTTAATCACTATTGAAAAGAGTGAAGCTCAAATCGAAATTTATAATACTATTATCAAGCGAGGTTTATCAGTTAGAAAAACTGAGGATCTGGTAAGATCACTAAATAAAATTAAAAAAATTAAAAAAAATTTTCTCAGATCAAAAGAGATTGAAAAACTTGAAGGAAAATTATCATCTCACTTTGGAACAAAAATTTATACATCTGGAAATAATAATAAAGGAAAAATAATTATACCATATAATTCTACAAATGATTTAAACAGAATTCTTGAAATTTTAGATATCATATAATGAAAAAATTAATCACAATTATGTTATTTTTTAGTAACATTTTATACTCTCAGGATAATATTAAGTCATCAGAAAATTTTAATAAGAATATAAAAAAATCGACTAAGTTATCTGCTATTCTTCCTGGACTAGGTCAAGTTAACAATAAACAATATTGGAAAATACCAATAATATATGGAGGATATTCTGTTATTGGTCATTACATAAAATTTAACAATAATATGTATCAAGAGTTTAGGACTGCATTAATTCATGTAACGGACGATAATACATCAACAATTAATCCATTTCCAAATTTTAGTGAAAGTAGTTTAGAAAGAAATATGGATTTTTGGAGAAGAAACAGAGATTTACTTATAATATTTTCAGGTGTTTATTACCTTTTAAATATAGTGGATGCTCATATATTTGCTCATCTCAAAGATTTTGATACCAATGACAATATATCACTAAAAATAAAACCTAGCATTGAAAATTTAAACAATACAAAAGTTATAGGTTTATCTTTAAATATAAATTTTTAATATGTTTTCAATATCTAAACATTAAATTAGCAAAATGAAAAAAGGTCCAATAAGAGAGTGGTTTGACGCTTTATTATTTGCTGTTATTGCAGCTTCATTAATTAGGTGGGCAACTTTTGAAGCATTTACTATACCCACACCATCTATGGAAAATACCTTACTTGTTGGAGATTTCTTATTTGTAAATAAATTAAATTATGGCCCAAGAACGCCAATGACTCCATTACAAGTACCTTTAACTCATCAAAAAATATGGGGAACAGATATTCCCTCTTATCTCGACTGGATTAAACTACCTCAATTTAGACTTCCAGGATTTAGTAAAATTGAGAGAGGTGATGTCGTTGTATTTAATTATCCTTCAGAAATTGATAAACCAATTGATCTTAAGACATATTATGTAAAGAGATGTGTTGGTTTACCTGGAGATACTTTATCAATAGAAAACGGGAATATCTTTATTAATGATAATAATTATAACGAACCAGATGGACTCCAAAATAGGTATTTTTTAAGATCAGAAATCAATATTAATGACAGAATATTTAAAAAATATAATATCTGGGAATATACCAAAGTGTCAAACGGTTATTACATAAACACAAAAAAAGAGAATGCTGATGCTATAGCAAAAGAGTCATTTGTTAATAACGTTACTGTCTACAGAATGGATAAATCAATTGCAGCAAATAGAATTTTTCCAAATAGTTCTGATTACAAATGGAACACTGATTATTATGGTCCATTAATGATACCTTTTAAAGGACTTGAAATTGAGATAAATACTGATAATTTATCTAGATATGGTAGTGTAATTACTGAATATGAGAAAAATAAAAATACTACAATTGAAGATGGTGTTTTATATGTTGATAATCAGGTAGTTGAAAGTTATACATTCAAACAGGATTATTTCTTTATGATGGGCGATAATAGACATAATTCTGAAGATTCAAGATTTTGGGGATTTGTACCATATGATCATATTTTAGGAGAAGCCTCATTCATTTGGTTTTCCTATAACTATCAAGAAGAAAATATTTTTAAGGCAATTAGATGGAGTAGATTTTTCAACATCATAAGATAAAATTACCATTTAATAGTTTTAATATTATTAAGTTTTAAATACTCATTTGTTTTTATAAAATGATTATTATTAAAAAAACCTTTGTGTGCTGAAAAGGGAGATGGATGTGATGATTTCAATATCAAATGTTCTCTTTTGTCAATAATATCAACTTTAGATTTAGCAAAACGACCCCAAAGGATAAATACAATATTTTTTTTTTTTAATGATATAGTTTTAATAACATAATCAGTAAATATTTCCCACCCTATTTTTCTGTGAGATCCAGGCTGAGATTTTCTTACTGTTAAAATTGAGTTTAATAACAATACTCCTTGCCCTGCCCATCTGCTTAAATCACCATTAAAGTACCTATAGTTTGGATAATTATTTTTTAATTCAATAAAAATATTATTTAAAGAAGGTGGAATTTTAATATTTTTATTTACAGAAAATGATAAACCGTTAGCTTGTCCTTCTCCATGATATGGATCTTGTCCAATAATTACAACTTTTAAATTATCAAAAGCACACAAATTAAAAGCATTAAAAATTTCATTACCCTGTGGATAAACAATGTGATTCCTATATTCCTTTTTAATATTATCTGTCAAACTCTTAAAAATAGTTTGATTAAAAAATGGATTCAAAACATAATTCCATGATTCCTCAATTTTTACTTTCATTTTTTAATTAATTTTGTAACAAATTTTATTAATGAAAGATAAAAAATTAATATATATACTATCTGTAATTATTATAATTTTCATAATAGTATCTTCATTCTTGGTATATAATAATTATCAGAAAGAAAAAATTAGAATAAAACAGCAAACCGAACTAGATGAATTGTATCTTGACTTAGATTCAGTATCAAATGTTCTAAATGATAAAATTTTAACAATTTCACAATTAGGTGGCGATATTGATTCACTACTAATACTTAAAGAAAATATTGAAACAGAAAAAAGAGAGTTTAGAAATAGAGCATATGCACAAATTAATAGATTACAAGGAAAAGTAGAGGGTTATAGAGAGTTACTTCTAGCACAAGATGAAGAAATTGAAAAATTAAAAAAATTGAATGAACAATTATTTGTTGAAAATAGAGAACAAAAAGTAGAAATCAATACACTCAATGTTAAAATAAATAATATTAATAAATCAAATGAGGAATTGGAAGAACAAATTAAAATTGCTGGAAGATTAGAAATTGAGGATTTTGAAATTGTGGGTGTTTTTAGAAATGGTAGTACAAAAATAAATTCCTTTAAGAATAGGTCACTTGATAAATTAATTATAAACTTCACAGTACTGGAAAATTCACTTTCAAAAATAGAAGTTTTAGATGTTTATCTCAGAATTATAAAACCTTCTGGCCAAGTTTTATATGATATTTCAAAAGGTTCAGGTTCATTTACATTTGATAAAAGGGAACTGTTTTATTCTACTAAAGATAAGATATTAATAGATAGGTCAGAAATGACTTATAATTTAGAATATGTTAAAAGTGAAGAATTTAACAAAGGTAAATACCAAGTAATATTATATACAAACAATTATGAAATTGGAAGAAGTGAATTTATTATCAAATAATTATTTTTTTTAAATCAAAATATTAGATTTGCATCTTATTTAAGATAGAGTTATGAATAAAAATTACGAGACAGTATTCATAATCAATCCCGTTCTATCTGAAAAACAGGTAGAGGATACTGTCAAAAAATATAAAAAACAACTTGATGAAAAAAAAGTTAAGTTTGTTTGTAATGAAAGTTTAGGATTCAAGGAGTTAGCATATCCCATAAATAAAAAAAACTCAGGTTTTTATCATCTTTTCCAATTCGAATCTAATGATATCAATATTGTAAGAGACCTTGAAGTTGAACTTAAAAGAGACAGATCCATTCTAAGGTATATGACTGTCTCACTGTGTAAAGATGCTGTCGAGTTTAATGCAAGGAGATCTAGTGGAGAGTTTAATAAGAAAAAAACAAAAAAATGAGAAAACATTTTAATTCAGCGTTACAAAACGAATCAATAGATAGATCAAGTAAACAAAAGAAGTTTTGTCGTTTTAAAAAGAGTGGTATTAAATACATTGATTACAAGGATCCAAATTTTTTAAAACAATTTATTAATGATCAAGGTAAAATTCTTCCAAGAAGAATTACAGGAACCAGTCTTAAATACCAAAGAAAAGTCACACAAGCAATTAAAAGAGCTAGACATTTAGCTATTTTACCATACACTACAGATTCACAATAAGATGGAAGTAATATTAATCAAAGATGTACCAGGACTTGGCTTTCAAGATGAGAAAGTCATCGTGAAGGATGGGTACGGGAGAAATTATCTTATACCTCAAGGACTTTGTGTACTTGCTAATAAGTCAAACTCTAAAATACTAGAAGAAAAACTTAAGCAGACAGTCAAAAAGCAAGAAGAAGTTCTAAAAACAGCGCAAAAAATTGCTAAAAAAATTGGTGATTTAGTTCTTGAAATTAAACTTAAATCTGGATCTGAAGATAAAGTATTTGGCTCAGTAACAACCTCGCATATTGCAAAAATGTTAGATGAAAAAGGATTCGAAATTGATAAGAGAAATATTACACTTAGCTCAAAAGTAAATTCAACAGGAGAGTATACTATTTTCATTAAGTTACATAAAGATATTACACATGAAATCACCTTAAATGTCACTGGTACTAACATAAAAAAGAAGAAAAAAGCATCAAAAAAGAAAAAAGAAGACATTAGTGATGAATCTGTAAAAAATCCAGAGGAAAAAATATCAGAAAAAGAAAAATCCAATACTAAGAAGGATAATAAAAAAGAAGAGACCGTTGAAGATAAATCTGAGTCAAAAGAAGATCCTGAAAAAAAGAGCTAATCTCTTTTAAAAACATTAAAACATTTACTAATTTAATTTTCACACCTGATGAAAGAAAATTATTTAGTTGACGTTGTTATTCCGTTACCTCTCAATAGACATTATACATATTATTCTAAGTCTAGAATTGAAATTGGAACGCATTTAAAGGTACCATTCGGAAATAATAATGAAATAGCAGACGCGATAACAATTTCAGATTCTTACAAAAAAGATACCTCATTTCCAATCAAAGGTATTTTATCTGTAGAGAAAAAGATTTTATCAAAAAAACAGATCCAATTTTTCGTCTGGGCAAGTAAATATTATCTAGTAGAATTGCCAAAAGTTATAAATTCTTTATTTCCCAAACATATTTTTAATATTAGTAAAATAAGTAAAAATGAAATTAAATATAGGATTGATTATTTATTTAAATGTACTGTAGTCGTTGATAACTCCAAAAATTATTTTTCATACGTTGAGAAAAAACTAAAAAAATTAAATAAGAATAAGTCTCAAATACTTATCCTTTGTCCTAATATTTTAAAATCTTACGAATTGGTTAGGAGATTAAAAAGTAGAGCATTTTTATACAACTCAAGTATATCTGATAAGGAATCAAAAGAAATATGGGAAAAAGTATTAAATAATGAAGATTTAGTCATTATAGGTGTTAAATCTGCATTATTTCTACCATTCAAAAACCTTAGAGAAATATTTGTAGTAGATGAAAATGATATAGCCTATAAAGAGAGTGACAAAATTTTAAGATTTAATGCTAGAGATTCCGCAGTTATGCTATCAAAAATTCATAATTGTAAAATTAATCTTTTATGTAATTATCCATCGATTGAATCAACTAAGAATATAAAAGAAAAAAAATATAATCTAATTAATAAAAAAGAATCATTAGAGTTAAAAGTTGAGAAAAGAATCAATATCAATAATATACTTGAAAAGAAAATAAAGGAACAATACGATGGTATTCTAAGCAATGATATTAGAACTAAAATTTTAGAAAGATTAAAAAAAAATAAGAAAACATTAATCTTCACTCCACTATCATCAAATATAAAAGTAATAAGAAAATCACTTTCATTTTTAGGGAGTGAAAATGTTAAGATTTATGAATTAATTAAAAAAAATCTCAACTCAAAAACGAAAATTAATAACCTTATAAAATCAATAGAAAAATTTGATATTATTATTGGGAATCAATCGGTTTTATTTAATTCTTTATTTAAAAATTTTGATCTAATTATCCTTATTGAACCTGAAAAAATTGGAAAAAGATCAAACTATAGATCAAATGAAATATTATTTAATTTATTATATAAATCAGTTAATTACCTAAAATATAATCAATCCTCAAGACTTGTTATTTTGACTAACGAATCTCAAAACAAAATATTTAAAAGCGCAATTAAATTAAATTACAAAGGTTTTATTAAAAGTGAGTTGACAGAGAGAAAGTTGTTTAAGTATCCTCCCTATTCAAAAATTATTAAGATAGAATTGATATCATCAAACTATTTAAAAAAATCTAAAGTGGGCAAATTTTTATTTGAAAGTTTTAAAAAAGAATTTAAAAGTTTAAATGTAAAAGATATTGGATTTGATTCTAATAACGATAAATATGAAATAATTATAAAAATAACTGACACAAAACCTTTGAGTTCAATTAAAGAAAAAATAAAAAAATTCTTAAGCAAAAAAATTAAAAATAATGGTTTTAGCGAGATCTTGATAAATATTGATATTGACCCTTAGATTTTCCAATTTTTTTTAAGGTAATCTTGTCCTTTATTTGAACTCAAATCAAATTTACATGGAACTATTGAAACATAGTTGCTATTTATAGCTGACTCATCATTATCTGGATCATTATCATGGTTGACAAAATTTCCAACCATCCAAAAATATTCTCTACCATAAGGATCGTAACGTTTATCAAATTTTTCCTCCCAAATTGCATTGGCTTGCTTACATACCTTAATTCCTTTTATATTTTCATTTGATACTGCTGGTATATTTACATTTAAAGCAATTGAATCTGGTATTCCGTTTTGCAATGCATTTTGAACTATTTTTTTAATAAAAGGTCCAGTATGTGATAAAGAAGCATTTGGATCATAATCACATAATGAAAATCCTATTGAGGGTGTATTTTCAATTGCTCCTTCAATTGCAGCCGACATCGTACCAGAATATAAAACACTTATTGATGAATTACTCCCATGATTTATTCCACTAACTATCAAATCAATTTTTCTTTCTTTTAATAAGTGGTGTTTAGCAATCTTAACACAATCAGCAGGTGTTCCACTACATTTATATGATAAATCGTTATCAAATAAATCTGATTTCACTAATCTTAATTTATCTCCAACAGTAATTGCATGACCCATTCCAGATTGAGGACTATCAGGCGCAACAATAACAACTTCCCCAAAATGGTTCATTATTTCTACAAGATGTCTAATACCTCTAGAATCGATTCCATCGTCATTTGTAACTAAAATTAAAGGTTTCATTTTTATCTAAATTTTATTATAATAATTAGTTACTTTAACAATATCTACCATCTTTTTAAGGTTAATCTTTTTATCGTTAAAATATTCTTTTATTTCTTTTGATTTTTTATCCATTATTTGAAATAGTTCTCTTTTTTTTCCTGAAAACTTGTATATTTTACCTTTCGGATTCAAAAAAAAATAATCGTATTTAATTTTATTTATATAGCTATAATTATTTTGATATCTTGGAATCATACTATAACTATAGTATGAAGGAAAATAATTATTAGAAACAGATTCAGCAACAATTTTTTCTCTCAATAATAAACTTAATTCTCCCTCAATTACCATTTCAAATAAAACAGGCACTCTGTAATTGTAGCTAATTTCATATAATAGAGAATAAAATTGTCGGTAGTCATTAATAGTTTCGTCAAAAATTTCAAAAAAATATAAGTTGTTAACGTTGTAAGCTTTTAGGGTTTTTCCGTCATCTAATTGAATTGATTGATTATCAAAATCATATTTTAAATCTCCCTTTATAGTATCTCCACCTTTAGTAACTAATTGTCCTGGATGCCACATATCGCTTGGAAACTGCTGTGCTAACATATTTAGCGGAAATAACAGAATAAAAAATACTTTATTCATAGAATTTGCTATTTTTTTAAAATATCATGACCCATCTTATCCCTTTTGGTCTCAAGGTATTTAAGATTAAAAGAATTTGGAGCTACCTCAATTTTAGTGTTTTTAACAATTTCTATACCGTAACCTTCTAATCCAACTCTTTTTTTTGGATTATTTGTTAATAAATTTATTTTTTTAATTTTTAAATCTTTCAAAATTTGAGCTCCTACACCATAATCTCTATGATCCATTTTAAATCCAAGTTTATGATTAGCCTCAACTGTATCAAAACCTTCTTCTTGAAGTTCATAAGCCTTCAATTTATTAATTAAACCAATTCCTCTTCCCTCTTGATTCATATAGAGTAGTAAACCTTTACCATTTTCATTGATTTTCCTAAGAGCCATCTTTAGTTGAGATCCACAATCACATCTCAAAGACCCTAAAATATCTCCAGTAACACATGAAGAATGTACTCTAACCATTACTTCATCTTCATCACTCCAAAAACCTTTTTTAAGAGCGATATGTGTTTCTTTTGAATTTATTTGTTCGTATGCTATCAAGTCAAAAGAACCGTATTCAGTAGGTAAACTAATTGAAACTTTTTTTTCAATTAGAGATTCTGACTGGAGTCTATAATTGATTAAATCTTTGATGGAAATTATAACAAGTTTATGCTTTTTAGCAACTTCAAATAGATTATTTAATCTTGCCATACTCCCGTCTTCGTTTAATATTTCACATATTACACCCGAAGGATATAGGCCAGCAAGTCTTGGTAAATCAACTGATGCTTCTGTGTGTCCAGCACGTCTTAGCACTCCACCCTTAAGTGATTTCAATGGAAATATATGACCTGGCTTGGAAAATTTATCAGATCTTACTTTTTTATCTACTAATGCCTTAATGGTTTTATATCTATCTGAAGCAGATATTCCAGTTGTGACACCATCTCCAATTAGATCAACAGATACAGTAAAAGATGTCCCAAACTTATCAGTATTTTTTCCAACCATTAGGTCTAAATCTAATTCTTCACACCTTTCTGGATCAAGAGAGCAACAAATTAATCCTCTACCTTCTTTGGACATAAAATTCACTATTTCTGGAGTAATTTTAGATGAAGCACAAACAAAATCACCTTCATTCTCCCTTGACTCATCGTCAACAATGATTATAACTTCTCCTCTTTTTATTGCTTTTATTGCTTCTTGAATTGTATTTAATTCTTTTTTCATATTGATGTAACGTTTCCTAATTGTTTTGCAATCTCAATTTCTGCTGATTTAAGTTTATTATGTGTGTTTAAAATTTCTTTTTCATTAATATTTTTAGAATCTAACTCTAAATTCTTTAAATTATCATTAATCATTTTCTTTATTAGTCTAAACTTAAGTCTTAAAATATTATTGTACGCAGTTTTTTTCAAAGAGTCTGATTCATCAGCAACATGTATATTAAATTTTTCTTTCCACTTACTACTTATTTCATATTTTGATGTTGAAAGGTCTATCACATCATTTTTTATATCATTATATTTTTCACTCAAAAAATGGTTAAGATCAATAATTTTATCTTTCTTAAACTGTTCTTTAAAAGTATTAATAATTTTTATGTAACTACTGTTAGTAAAATCAACATCCTCTATCTCTCTTAAAAAATATTCAATAAATGATTTCCTATCAAGTCCCAAGATTTCAAAATCTGATTGGCCATAATTGAGTAACATTCTTACGCATTCTCTCTCGTGAAGATTTATAACATTATTTATTTCTAATTTGTCTTCAATATTGTTTTCATCTTTTAAAATTTGATTTGTTTTAAATGTTTTTTTATTAATTAAAATTTTATTCATCTCAGTAATCAATGAATTTTCATTGATATTCAATGAATTACTGGTTTCTTTTATGAAAACTGATCTTTTAATCGAATTAGGAATTTTTGAGATTGATTTTACAATATCAAAAATCATTTCTGACTTCTTTATTGGATCATTTTTATAATTTTCATTCAATAATTTTACCTTATAGTTTATCAAATCTGTCTCTTTACTTTTGAGGAATTTCTTGAATCTAGATTCATCAAGTTTTTTTGATAAACTGTCAGGATCCTCATTTTTTGGTAAGGATACAATTTTAACATTTAAATCATTTTCTAATATTAAATCCATACCCCTTAAAGAGGCACTTAAACCAGCTTCATCTCCATCAAATAGAATAGTTATATTTTTTGTGTACCTAGATATAAGTTTTATTTGATTATTAGTGAGAGAAGTACCTGAAGATGATACAACATTTTTAATACCTATCTGATATAATGATATAACATCAGTATATCCTTCAACTAGTATACATTTATCTTCTTTTCTTATATCATTTTTAGATTGATAAAGCCCATACAAAACATCACTTTTTACATATAGATTTGTTTCTGGAGAATTAATGTATTTAGGCTGTTTCTTATCTTCTTTAATCTGTCTTGCACCGAAGGCAATTACTTTTCCACTTAAATTATGTATTGGAAACATTAACCTATTTCTGAACCTGTCATATTTTTTATTATTTTTTTTAATTATTAAACCAGCCTTTTCAATTAAGTCCTCTTCGTATCCGTTTTCAGTTAGATAATTAAATAATGAATTCCAATCTTTACTACTATAACCAATACCAAACTCTTTAATCATGTCAGAAGAAAACCCCCTATGGTCAAGATAAGTTTTGGCAAAGTTTTGACCGTCTTGACTCTCCAAATTTTTTATAAAAAATTCATTTGATTTTGATGTGATAATATATAAACTTTCTTTTTCAGTATTTAGAGGTGAGTAATTATCAACCTCATCTATTTCAACACCATACTTTTCAGCTAAATATTTAAGTGCCTCAATATAAGACATACTTTCAACCTCTTTCAAAAATTCAATAGCATCACCACCCTTCCCTGTGCTAAAACATTTAAATATTTGCTTTGATGGAGATACAAAAAATGATGGGGTTTTTTCAGATGTAAAAGGGCTTAGTGCTTTATAACTTGATCCTGACTTTTTTAAATCAACAAAATCTCCAACAACCTCTACAATATCTATTCTTTCCTTAATCTCTTGTATTGTGTTATCACTTATCATAATTTACAAATATGAGGAATTTATTATTTTTTTAGATTTTTAATTAAATATAAATAACTTGGATCCAATGAAAAATCAAAAAGAAAAAGTAATTGAAATTTTATCAGATATAAAGCTTCCAAAGAGAAATGAAGATTTAATTAGTTCTAAGAGTGTAAATAATATAAAATACGATAAAGACTTAACTACAATTATACTTTCATTGAACTCTTCAGAAATAAAATACAAAGAAATTATTAAAAGGAACTGTCTATTTCATTTTGAAAATAAAGACCCAAAGTCAAGATATAAGATAGAATTTATTTTAGATAAAAATAAAGATGAGAATACTGATATATCAGATAAAAATATTGAAAAAACTATAATTCCAAATGTTAAAAATATTATTGCAATATCTTCAGGAAAAGGAGGCGTGGGTAAATCAACAATATCATCAAATATTTCATTGTCTCTTTCTAAACTAGGTTATAGTGTGGGGCTAATCGATGCAGACATATTTGGACCATCAATACCAACAATATTTAATACAGAAAATGAACAACCAAACTACAAGATTATAAATGAAAAAAATATAATAATTCCTCTGGAACAGTATGGAATAAAACTAATATCGATGGGGAATGTTATTCCAAAGGAGAAAGCAGTAATTTGGAGAGGACCTATGGCTAGCTCAGCATTAAAACAATTATTTACTGACGTTGAATGGGGCAAGCTTGATTATCTTATAGTAGATCTACCTCCTGGTACAAGTGACATTCACATTACCCTATCACAAAATTTTAACATAACAGGTACAATAATAATTTCAACACCACAAAAAGTATCAACTATAGATGCAGAAAAAGCCATCTCAATGTTTCAACATAAAAATACTAATATTCCAATCATTGGACTTATAGAAAATATGTCATACTTTCAAACTGATCAAAAAAAACATTATTTATTTGGTGATGGTGGTGGAAAAAAAATTGCAAAAAAACATTCAATTGAATTTTTAGGTGAAATACCAGTTGATAACAAAATATCTGAAAGTTGTGATACAGGCTATCCTATTACACTCAAAGAAAATTATATATCAGATTTATTTTTGAAAATTTCAAAAAATATACATGATAAAATTATATCATTAAAAAATAAATAATATTAATTTTGTGTGATGTCAAATAACAGTTTAATTGAAAAAGTCGAGAATGCAATAGATGAAATTAGACCATATCTCATCGCAGACGGAGGAGATATAAGAGTATTATCCATTGATGATAAAAACATTGTAAACTTAGAATTATTGGGTTCTTGTGAAACATGCCCAATGTCTCCTGTTACACTCAAAGCTGGTGTAGAAGATACTATTAGAAAACAAGTTCCTGAAATAAAAGGTATTAATGCAATTAATGGAGTAATTAATTGATTTTCAATAATTCAATAACAATATTTTAATTTATTTAAAAGTGGGTAAAAATATTGCAATTTTAATGGGTGGATATTCATCTGAATATGATATTTCTATTAAAAGCGGCAATATGGTTTATAATACATTATCGAAGAGTTCAAATGATAAATTTTTCAAAGTAATTATTAAGAAAAATGAGTGGTATCACTTAGATGAATACAACAATAAATTTCCTATCAATAAAGAAAAATTTGAAATTATTAAAGATAATCTAGATATTAAAATTGATATTGTATTTAATACTATACATGGAGAACCTGGAGAAAATGGTGAGATTCAATCTTACTTTGAAAATTTAGAAATAATACAAACATCATCAAATTCTAAAAGCTCTCAACTAACATTTAATAAAAAAGAATGTAAAAAAAAAGTTGAGGAACTAGGAATATTAACCCCAAAATCTATTTTAATTAAAAAAGGAGTCTTTTATAAAAAATATAATGAAATATTAAATTTAAAATTTCCAATCTTTATAAAGCCAAATGAAGGAGGATCAAGCTATGGTATATCTAAAATAAAAAATGAAAAAGATATAATAAAGGGTTTAAAGAAATGTTATAAAGAGGACAGTGATGCCTTAATTGAAGAGGAAATATATGGAAGAGAAATTTCAGTTGGTGTAATTAAATTTAAAGATAAGGTAATCGCTTTACCACCGACTGAAATAATACCTCATAATGAATTTTTTGATTTTGATGCAAAATATAAAGGAGAATCTGAAGAAATTACACCTGCAAAAATTGGTTTAGATAAAATAGATGAAGTAAAAAATTTAGCAATAAGTATATATAGAAAATTAAATTTAAAAGGAATAACCAGATCTGATTTTATTCTAAAAAATGAAAAATTTTATTTTTTAGAAATTAATACTAATCCTGGTCTAACAAAAGAAAGTATATTACCCCAGCAAGCAAAAGCATATGGTATTGAACTAGAAGAGTTATTCAAAAGCGTATTAACATAAAAACAAATGAAAAATATATATTTTATTTTAAAAAATATATTCAAAATGCTGGCATTAATAAGTATAATTCTAATTGCAATTTTTAAAATATACCTTCCAATAAAAACAAATAATGGAGAAGTGATAACAGTACCTAATCTAATAGGAATGAATATTAATGATTTAAATTCTTTTCTTGAAGACAGAAATTTAAGATATGAGATTTTGGAAGATTCATCATATTCATCTGATAAATTACCTTACACTGTTTTATATCAAAATCCAAGTGAGGGAAATAAAGTGAAGAAAAATAGGAAAATATATCTTACTTTAAATTCTGTAATACCTCCAAAAATTAAAATACCTAATATTATCAATGGCTCAGTTAAAAACGCACAATTAATTCTTAAAAGTTATGATTTAAAACTTGGAAATATCAAATATATACCTGATTTAGCTATGAATGCAGTTTTAAAAATGTATGTTAATGGCGATTCTGTTTCTATAAATGATATTGTTGATAAAGGGACTATAATAGATTTAGATGTTGGAGATGGTTTAGGTAATCAAACCTTTTTTTCTCCCGACCTTATTGGTTTAAGTTTTGAAGAGGCAGAATTTACAATAATTGGTTCAGGTTTGAGGCTTGGGAATGTAAATTACCAAGATAGTGCATACATTTATATAAAATCTACAGATATAATTGAAAATTTAAATAATAAAGTTAGAATACTACCTGGCAATGTTTTCAAACAATTTCCTGAGTCAAATATTAAAGTAAAAATTGGTAGAAAAATTGATTTATGGGTGGTAAGGGATACAATCAATGGTATTTATTAAAATATTTTATATTATTTTAATTTATTATAACTCTTTATTTTTTCAGGAGTTCACAAAAAATAATTCTCTATTTAATCTAAATATTCATACAAGCGATACAACCTCGTTACCGTTTTGGGATGACTTTTCAATAAATAATAATAATAATAATAATAAATGGTCAAAATATGATAATAAATCAATTAGGAATTATGGTAACAACAATGCACCAAGTATTAATGTAATTGAATTTGATGGTTTAGATTCATACGGCACTCCTTATAATCATACAAATGGTTATGGAGAATCAGATGTTCTTATTTCATCTCCTATAAATATTGAAAATTACATTAATAATAATACCATTTATATGAGTTTTTTCTGGAATTTTAATATTAATGGAGAGCTTCCTGATTATCAAGATTCACTCAAACTTGAATTTTTAAATAGTAATCAAATCTGGGAAATGGTTTGGTTTAAAGTTGGTGGAATTGAAAATTTTAAAGGAAATAATTTTCAATATGAAATTATCAATGTTGAAGACAAATTTTTACATGATAATTTTAAATTTAAATTCTCAAATATTGGAAATTCAGAAGGCCCATTTGATAGCTGGGTAATTGACTATATTTATATAAATAACGATAGAAGTATATTTGATTCAACTTTTATAGATAGAACATTAACAAATCTAAATAGTAAAATATTTTCGGAATACGTTTCAATACCTATCGATCATTTTGAAAATTCAATTGAAATTTTAGACTCAATGAAAATCTCTATCAAAAATTTGGATAGTAATATTCAACCAATTAATTATTTTTTTAAAGCTTTTTCAAATGACACTGATGAATCAATTGATATTATTACTGGAGAAGAACTTAGTCCTATACTTAATGGCTTTGAAACGAGATCAATTAAAACTGGAAAAGTAGATATTACTAGATTTAATACAGAAAGAGATACATTAAATTTAAATTTAATGTTTTATATGACATCTGGTGATTTATCATCAGAAAATAAAAATTACCTCAATAATGATACTTCCTATTCTTTAATAAAATTTTCTAATTTTTATTCCTATGACGATGGAGAGGCAGAATACTCTGCTGGGCTCAATCAAAAAAACTCAGAACTTGTGGTAAAATATTATACGCTTAAACAAGATACCCTAACACATCTAGCAATTTTATTTTCCTCAATTAATAATTCTTATAATGAAGATATAAACTTGGTAGGATATAAAAATATTGATCAAGAAAAATTATTCGATCAAAAAGAAAATATAGATTCTAATAATAAAATTATTACTTTCAAATTAAAAAATCCTCTAATTGTTGAAGACACATTTTATATTGGATTCAAGCAAAATAGTGATACATTTTTACCTGTCGGTTTAGATAAAAATAATGAATCAAATGATAAAATTTTCTTTAAGGTAGACGGGAGATGGAACCAAAATAAAGTTATAAATGGAAGTTTAATTATTAGACCAATTTTCGCAAAAACTGATGGATTAATTACTAAAGTTGATAAATCAGAAAAAAAAATTATTATATATCCAAATCCATCAGGTGGTAGTGTTTATTTTGATCAAAAAATTGATAAACTATTTTTAGTTGATCTCAATGGTAAAGTTGTATCAAAAGTTTATAAAAACATTGATAATATTAATCTTAATCATTTAGTTGAAGGTACTTACTTTATAATTATAAATATTAATTCAAAAACTACAATTAATAAACTTATAATTAAAAAGTGATTTTGATATAAAGTTTCAATGAAAATTATTGTTTTGATTAAATCTGTATAATTTTGTACGGGTTGAAATAATTAAATTATCAACTAAATTTTAGGGCCCATAGCTCAGTTGGTTAGAGCGCCCGGCTCATAACCGGTAGGTCCCAGGTTCAAGCCCTGGTGGGCCCACAATTATGGAGTTAAGCTACTAAATGAGATTTTATTTGAGATAACCACTTATCAACTCTCTCTTCTGTCATTTCATGTTGATTATCATCATCGATTACTAGCCCATAAAAATCACCATCAGGATTTACACCAAGTGATTCATCAAATTCATAACCATCAGTTGACCAAGATCCAAAAACCTCACCACCATTTTTTAGAACAACTTCAGCTAAAATACCAATACCGTCTACAAAACTGTCGGGATAACCTAGTTGATCACCTAATCCAAAATAAGCAGTTTTAATTCCAGTAAAATCTATTTTTTTGAACTCAGGAAAGAAGTAATCCCAGTCACTTTGAAGTTCACCAATATACCATGTAGGAACACCTATAAGGATTATTTTATACTTACTAAAATCTTCCGGGGATACAGAATTAACTTCTAATAAATCTACAGAACCTTCTCCTATTTTCTCATGTAAACTCTTTGCAACACTCTCAGTAGCTCCGGTATCAGACCCATATATAATTGCGATATTATTTTGTGACATTTTTTAATTAATTTTAAATTAAAACAGAAAAATTAACCATATCTCAGAATACTTTTAATGTCTGCAATGTTAGGTTGTATATGCATAACAAAAAATGAAAAAAGATAATTTTAAATCTCCTGATTTTTATAACATTGATACGTTATTTAACGAGGAACAGTTACTAATAAGAGATACTGTTAGGGAATGGGTAAAAGAAAATGTAAGCCCTATAATTGAAGATTGTGCCCTATCTAGTATTTTTCCAAAAAATATTATAAAAAAGTTAGCTGATATAGGTGGGTTTGGTAGCTTTTTACCAACAAATTATGGTGGCTCAGAAATAGATTTTACCTCATATGGATTGATGATGCAAGAATTGGAAAGAGGTGACTCGTCAATAAGGGTTTTAAGTTCAGTACAATCTTTGGTAATGAATACAATCTATACACTTGGTTCAGATGATCAAAAAAAAAAATATTTACCAAAACTTGCTAGTGGTGAATTGATAGGAAGCTTTGGGATGTCAGAACCCAATCACGGTTCTGATCCTTCCTCTATGAAAAGTCACTATTCCAAAGAAAAAGATTGTTACATAGTAAACGGATCAAAAATGTGGATTGGTCAAGCACCAATCTGCGATTTGGCAGTAATATGGGCAAAAAATAAATCAAATAAGTATGCTGGATTCATTGTAGAAAAAAATACTGAAGGTTTTAGCACTGCAAAAATTGAAAAAAAATGGTCATTTAGAGCTTCTGAGACAGGTGAATTAATATTTCAAAATATGAAAGTTCCAAAAAAAAATATTCTAACAGAGACTGATGACATTAAAGTATTATTTGACAGATTAAATATTGGAAGATTTGGAGTTGCCTGGGGAAGTTTAGGAATAGCGATGGAGTGTTATGATGTTGCACTAAGATATTCAAATGAAAGAAATCAGTTTGGTAAATCAATTAGTTCTTACCAGCTTATACAAAAAAAATTAGTAAAAATGCTTACTGAAATAACGAAATCTCAGATGTTAACATGGAGATTAGGAATACTTATGGACAATGGAGATGCTTCTTTTGAACAAATATCTTTAGCAAAGAAGGTGAATGTTGAAATGGCTTGTGAAGTTGCAAAAATATCCAGATCAATTCTTGGCGGTATGGGAATTACAGGTGAATACCCAATTATGAGACATATAAATAATCTTGAAGCTTTAGTGACATACCAGGGCACTGATGAAATTCATACATTAATAATTGGAAAGAAAATTACAGGAGTTTCAGCTATAAAATGATATAGAATGGAAGGTATTATACCTTTATTAATTATGCTTTTTATTTTATATGTATACAACGAAATAAATAGAAAAAATGGAGTTGATACAGTTGGAATTTATATTAAATGTAGAGAAGTTGATAATGATCCAATATATTATAAAATATACAAAAACGTTAATAGAAGAAAGTGTAGAAATTGTGGATGTATATATCCATTTAAAGGTCAAAAAAAATATGAGGGATTATTAGATAAAAAATTAGAGTACGATAGCGTATTTAGCACTGCTGGAAAGGTGGATATATTTGAGAAGAACGTATTTCAAATTAGAAATAGATTAAGAAGAGAACATAAAAAAATTTATCCAATGGAGTATTCAGGAAGATTTTGGAAGGAGAGGTGTAGAAAATGTAAAAAAGAATTTCTAATTGCTGAAAAACAAATTATTCCCGATGGAAATACAGGAAGTGGTATATAATTATTTTTTTAAACTACAGTTTCTTACCAAGAAAATGATTCACACCTCTTGGAAGTGGATTCCCTGAGGATCTCCTAAAAGAAACAATTTGTCCTATATGATAGAGGGAGTCCGAAATTGGACCGTGAAAAAGATTATAAAAATCAAATCCATTCTTACCAAATCTTATTTTAGAATTTTGAAAATCATCCTCTTCGTATTTTGAAACTATATCGATTGATTCCTTAGTTAATTTTAATGTGTTTTCTCTTAATTCCTCGAATGATAATTCGGGATAAGACTCAGATCTTTTAACCTCAATATCTTTTATTCCACTATTTATAATTATAGCTAACACATATATATGTTCAAGAGTTGCTCTAGTCGAAATTCCTGTATGAGAAGGTTTATATATTAGATCATTTTCTCTTAAACCTTCTGTTGACCAATAATACCTAAATCCTACTGCATGTAGAAATCTAGAAATTATTGCATTCTCTGAATAATTTTCATCAAACTCTTTAATCTCATAGAAATAATTATTTTCCTGAGAATACATTTGCATAGAGATTAATAAAAAAAATATAATTGTTAATATCCTCAATCAGTCTTTGATTTAATGTGAACATCTCTCTGAGGAAAAGGAATCTTAATATTATTCTCTTTAAACTTTTTAAAAATTGCATAGTTAATTTCGCTTCTAATAAACTCTGGTTTATCAGTATGAGAAGATGTCCAAATACCAAGCTTAAAGTCTAAAGAGCTATCTCCAAACTTTTCAAAAAATACTCTAGGTTTAGGTTCTTTCTGAACGTTAGGGTTTTCATCAGCAACCTCCATTAATAATTTTTTAACAATTTCTGGATCTTCTTCATAACTTACTCCGACAGGTATTCTAAATCTTATTATTCTATTATTATGACTCCAGTTTATTACCTGGCTTGAAATAAACTCTGAGTTAGGAACAATTATAGAAATATTATCATTAGTGACAATGGTTGTAGACCTTAAAGAAATATTGACAATATCACCACTAACCTCTCCTACTTCTACCCTGTCACCTACTTTTATTGGTTCTTCTACTAGTATTGTCAATCCGCTAATTAAATTATCAGTAACTTTTTGAAATCCGAAACCAATACCTACACCTAATGCTCCAGCAAGTAAACTTAAAGCACTCAAATCAATCCCAACTGCCTGAATAATAATGATTGTACCTATAAGCATCATTGTTATCCTAACTCCGTTTGCTATTGACTCTCTGAATGATTTTTTAAGTTTTGACCTTGCTAAGATCTTATTCAATAGAAGAAGTCTAACATTTTTGGATACAACTATAAGCAGATAGAAACTAGCAAAAAATATAACTATAGTACCTATACTTACCTCTGAATCACCAATCTTGAAAAGAGTTCTATTAAAAATGAAAAGAAACTCTGAAATTACATTAAGTACTCTAGATAAAAAATCGTTGAAATAATCCATTCAGATTGAAATTTAAAATTTAAAAATTAGAATATTAAGTTTCAAAGATTATTTTTTTTAAATTGATAAATTAATATGGAAAATCAAAAAACCATTTTTGGACATCCTTATGGGTTATATGTTCTCTTCTTCACTGAACTCTGGGAAAGATTTTCTTACTATGGAATGAGGGCTCTTCTTGTATTATTTTTAATATCCGAGACTACAAGCGAGAATCCTGGTTATGGTTGGACAAATGAGGAAGCTCTTTATTTATATGGTTGGTACACTATGCTGGTTTATGTTGCAGGGATACCTGGAGGTTGGGTAGCAGATAACATACTCGGTCAAAAAAAGACAGTAATGTTAGGCGGAGTTCTTTTAGTTCTAGGTCACAGCATCCTTGCAATCGATAATTTAACTGCATTTTATGCTGGTCTAGGATTTATAATATTAGGAGTTGGTGGATTAAAGCCAAATATTTCAACAATGGTTGGAGGATTATATAAAGATGAGGACAAAAAAGATATAGGATTCAAAATTTTTTATATGGGCATTAATATTGGTGCATTTTTATCGGCACTAATAATTGGTGGTATAGGAGAAGAATGGGGATGGCATTATGGTTTTGGTTTAGCTGGTGTTGGGATGTTACTTGGACAACTTGTTTTTATGTGGGGTCAAAAATATCTAGTTGGAGTTGGAGAATTTATTGGAAAAAATGATAGTCCTGATAAAGAATTAATGAATAAACCTTTAACAAATATTGAGAAAGATAGAGTAAAGGTTCTTCTTTTATCATTTTTGATAGTTGTTGTCTTCTGGGGAGCCTTTGAGCAGGCAGGTGGATTGATGAACATTTATGCATCAGAAAAAACTGACAGAATGATTACATCATTAAATTTCGAAGTACCAGCAACATGGTTCCAATCTTTGAATGCCGGATTTATCGTTTTATTTGCTGTTTTAGTAGGTAAGTTTTGGGCATGGTGGAAGTCATTAGGTAGAGAGTCAGCACTTTTATTTCAAATGGCAGTAGGTGTAGTAATTATGGCGTTTGGATTTTTAGTTATGGCTGAAGCAGCAGCTGAATTTGAAAAAAATGGATCAAGTGCAATGTACTACCTTGTAATTGCTTATTTACTTCATACATTGGGAGAGTTGTGTACTTCACCTACTGTGATGGCACTTATTACAAAACTAGCTCCAATAAAATATGCATCATTAATGATGGGTACATATTTTGCCTGTACTGGGTTCGGAAATAAGTTAGCAGCTGAATTAGGAAAATGGGCACAGACAGCTGGCGAGTATGATATATTTTTAGGGATATTTATCTTCTGCTCCCTTTTTGGTTTTCTAGTAATATTACTATTAAAACCTTTAAAGAGACTGACGCACGGTCTAGATTAATCCATTATTGAATATTTATTTTCTTCAATAAAAAAATCTTGCATTTTATCTACAGTTAAGCATGAATGTACAGGTATTATTGAAACTAGATCTCCTATTCTAAAATTTTGAATATTCTCAACTTTAACTATCCCATGTTCCTGTGATAATGATTTAAGTATTCCAACTCTATTTTTTTCATTCCATAAATTCTCATAATTATAGACATATCCATAGAACTGTTTATCATCTTTATGAAAAGAATCTTTAGAAAAATGAACTGATCCTCCGTATATCAAAATTTCGTTTCTTTCCTTATAAATTGAAACAACAGGACATATCATTCTCAGAGCAATATCTTCAATCTTACATGATCCTATCAAATGCTGAAATAAATCATAAAAGATAAAATTACCTGGTCTTATTTCTGTTATAAAGCTTGGGTAAGTGTTAATTAAACTGCTAGAAGGGGTGTCACCAATTGAAAACTCATAATTTTTATATTTTTCTCTAAGTTTTTCAATTTTCGTAATTGAACTTTTAAATTTTTTAACAATATCTTTTTCATTTTTTGAATTATAAGTATTACCAAAATGTGAGACAAAACCTTTAAAAGTTAAATGATTAGAAAAAGAACATAATTTAATTATACTATCAATATAATCTAAATCTGTATATTGAATTCCAGCTCTAGAATATCCAACATCAATTTTTATATAAATATTAACATTCTTAAATAATTTTTTATTGAGGTATTCTATTGAAAAAAAATTATCAACTAAAAGACTAAGATTACATTTATTTGAAAAATTATTTAAAGTTTCTATTTCGAGAATATTAATAGGAAAAGCTATTAGAATATCATCCCATTCATCACTAAAGAATTTTGCCATCGATACAGATGAAACTGTTATTTTATTAATACCCAAATTCTTATACCAACTTCCAATCTCTAATGATTGATGTGTTTTAAAGTGAGGTCTTAATTTTATTTTATTTTTATCTGCTTTCTGTTTAATATTTCTAATATTATTAATTGACTTATCCTTATCAATAATTAAAGTTGGCTTAGTAAAACTTTTCATACAAATAAGAGTTAAATGAGTTTAATTATTTAAATGACTAAATTAAATCTAATCACAAAAAAAATTAATCTAGAGATTTGATGGAATAATTAATCTTTCAAATCAAATTGAGTCAAAAGAAATAATTATTTTTATAATATAATATTATTTAATGATTGAAAAACTTTTAACTATAGGATTACTTTGTATTTCTACTATTGTGAATTCCCAAGATTTCAAATTTGGAATCAAAGCCGGTCCCGTTTTATCTGAACAAACACTCAGATCTGAGTCCTTAATTAATATACCCGGTGTAAATTATAATACAATAGGAGGTATTCCATATGATGTAAATGCATATACTGGTTATAACTTAGGCCTTAATCTAGAAATTTTATTTAAATTATTTCCAGATGATTATAACAAAAGGGTAAAAACATACCTTGGGTTTAGGAGTGGATTTAATTATTCATCACAAGGAGCAATTGTTGAGGATGTTAACAGAACATCATTTATAAATCAGTTAAACTATATACAATATCCAATTCTTTTAAGCTTTAGAATGAATAATTTTATCTTTTTTATAGGGCCACAATTAAGCAATATTCTAAGAGTTAAAACAGATATCAAAGCATCTACAAATAATATTGATTTAAATACAACCTCAAAACCAATTTCATTCACTTTTTCAAATAATGATTTTGGGAATAAAGAAACTAGTTTTGTTTACGGTTTTGGATATAAAATCTATGATTACATCTCTTTCGAAATAAAATCAACCAGAGGTTTAACAAATATATCAAGAGTTGTTGGTGAAGTTTGGAAAAATAGATCATATGATATTTCCATTCATTTACATATTAACGATTTTATCAAAAAAAACTAATTGTATTTGGTATAAGAAAAATTAAAAAATAAATTAAATTTTAAATAACATAAATGAGGCTTAAAAAAATTATTTTTTTATTGATAATACTATCATGTTGCAACGATAAAAATGAATCTTTATGTTTGATAAATTGTGGGGAAAATGAAAGTTCAAATATTACAATATCTCTAGACATTTATAAAAAAATATATGGAACAAGCAGTGAAATTTATATTGAAAACGGCTATGTTTATATTAATACTACGGGAGTTCCAGATCACAAAAGTCCTTATTTTGAAAATACTATATGGGAGAATGAAAAATATGAAGAATATGATAATTCAAATCCATATGTAGAAAACTTTAGACTCAATCCTAATAGAATATCAGAGTTAGATATAAGATTTAAAATTCCGAATTCACCATCAAAATCCAACATAAATCAGCCTACTTCTATGGGTCCAATTGGAGTATCTTTGAATGGAGTTCCATTTTATAACCAGTATGCTGGAGGAGGGAGCCCTTTGACCAATGAGATAAATTCTTTCGATCAATACAATGGTCACCCTGCACCAATTGGCCCAGGTCAAGAAAATGGTTCAAATGGGAGATATCATTATCACATGGAACCTTTTTGGTTATCAACAAATTATGGTTCAGATGCTTTAATGGGTTTTTTACTGGATGGTTATCCAGTTTATGGACCAAAAGAGAATGGAAAAGATCTTCGAAGCTCTGACCTTGATGAATATCATGGCCATATTCATGAAACAAAAGAC
The DNA here is from genome assembly GCA_902633975.1 of uncultured Marinoscillum sp. Classification (GTDB taxonomy): domain Bacteria; phylum Bacteroidota; class Bacteroidia; order Cytophagales; family MED-G16; genus MED-G16. Next base: position 62,225 of record CACPHX010000002.1, on the reverse strand, counting down.
TTTCCAAATGGAATTTATCATTATCACATAACTAATGATGATCCTTATATAAATGGTAGTGGATATTATGGAATTCCAGGTACAGTCACAAATTAATTTTTTTATATTATTTTTTTTGATTTCTAGTTGTAATCATAAAAAAAAAATATTTATCAATTACGAAAATGAATTGCTTAACATTTATACTAGGCCAGCATTATATAATAAAAGTTTACTAACTGGAAGGGTTGTAAGATTTTACACTAATTCAAATGATACTTTGTCAATTACAAATTATAAGAATGGATTTAAAAATGGTAGGATGATTCAAAAATATAAAAATGGAAAATTGATGGAAGAAAGATATTATACACAAGGAAAAAAATCTGGTAGATATATTGGATATTATCAAAACGGAAAGAAAAAATTTGAAAAATTTTTTTTAAATGATGAATTTCATGGAAAAAGTCTAGTTTGGAATATTAATGGTGATTTGCTTGAAAAATTTAATTACAGAAATGGCTATGAACATGGGAGCCAAAAAGTTTGGTATCCAAATGGAAAAATCAAGTCCAATTATATTGTTAAAAATAACAGAAGATATGGATTACTTGGTACAAAAAAATGCGTGAGCAGTGCAAATGAGATACCTGTATATTAAAATTCTTTTAATTATTATATCGTGTAATAATAAAGTTGAACCAATATTACCTTACTATAATACTGCAAATTTTGAGCCTATATTCATTAAGGATCAAAATATTGTTGAAAATAAAATTGATCACAAAATATCTGATTTTAAATTTTTTAATCAAGACAATGAGGAAATTACTGAGAGTGATATCAGCGGAAAAATACATGTAGCAAATTTCATTTTCACATCTTGTATAAATATATGTCCTTCAATGACTGAAAATATGAAAATTATTAATAATAATTTTAAAAATAACCCAAAGGTCATGATTTTATCTTACAGTGTAATGCCATGGATTGATGACACCAATAAACTCAAAAAATTCAAAGACTTTAACAAAATAAAGTCATCAAATTGGCATTTTTTAACTGGTAAAAAAGATGAAATCTATTCTTTGGCAAGAAATTCTTATTTTGTAGAGGAAGAATTAGGTTTTAATAGAGATAGTTCTGATTTCCTCCATACCGAACACTTTATTTTAGTTGATCAAAATAAAAGATTGAGAGGTATATACAACGGCACTTTAAAACTTGAAGCTAAACAAGTTATAGATGACATTAATTTATTATTAGAGTATGAAAATTGGGATAATATCTGACACTCATAATTTTTTACCTGATACAGCTGAGAGATATCTAAAGAAATGTGACGAAATATGGCACGCTGGAGATATAGGATCTTTAGATTTATTAAATAAAATTAAAAATATATCATTTACAAGAGCTGTAAGTGGAAATATTGATGGTGAAATTGTTAGACATGAAATTAATGAATTTGAATTCTTTAAAATAAAAAATATTAAAATTTTAATTATTCATATAGCTGGTAAAATAAAAGTGTATAATGCAAAAACAAGAAATCTTATTAGAAAAAATAAACCTGATGTTTTAGTATGTGGACATAGTCACATACTAAAAGTTGCAAATGATAATAAGTTTAACTTATTATATATCAATCCCGGAGCTGCGGGAAAAATAGGTTTTCACAGAGAAAAAACAATGATAGTCATTAATATAAAAAAAAGAATTGAAGACTTGCAAGTAATCAAACTTGATAAATAGATTATTTTGTAGTCTTTTTTGAAGCTTTTGCAAAGCTTTTTTTTATCTCTTCAATATCAACATTTTTTATTACAGGTTTCGTGTTCAAACTTTTGATGACTTGCTTTGCTCTTTTTGCCTTTGAAACGTTTCTTCTACCTTTTCTTTCTAATCTAGTTACTGCCATGATTTTTTAATTATTGGCGTAATTTAAATAAAAAATAATGTAAATCATTTGCTAGCTTTGTATAAAATTAAAAAAATGAATAGAATAAAACCTTCACTTCCTAAGGGAACAAGAGATTTTGGTCCAAATGAAATGGAGAAAAGAGAATATGTTATAAATAAATTTAAAGAAGTGTTTAATCTTTATGGTTTTAAACCTATTCAGACACCATCAATTGAAAATACTGAAACTTTAGTAGGAAATTATGGTAATGAAGGTGATAGATTAATTTTTAATATTCTTAACTCAGGTAATTTCCTAAAAGATTCAAAAAGAGAAGATTTTAATGTACCAAAAAGGTTAAAATCAAAAATATCTAATAAAGCATTAAGGTATGATTTGACTGTCCCTTTAGCTAGGTACGTATCAATGAATCAAGATAAACTAACATTACCGTTCAAGAGGTATCAAATTCAACCAGTTTGGAGGGCTGATAGACCACAAAAAGGTAGATTTAGAGAGTTTTATCAGTGTGACGTAGATTATATTGGAACAAACTCTAGAATTTGTGAAGCAGAAATTATTGATCTTGTTTATACAATTTTTGAAAAACTTAAGATTAAAAGTTTCGATTTTAAATTAAATAATAGAAAGATTTTACAAGGAATTACAGAAATATTAGGTATCTCTGATAATTTTAATGAGTTGTGCGTTATTATTGATAAAATTGATAAAATAGGTATTGAAAAATTTGAGAAAGAACTTAAAATAAATAACTATAATTCATCTTCTATCACTTCTTTAATTGAAATTTTTCAATTTAGAGGAACAAATAAAGAAAAAATTTCATTTATTAAGAAAAAGATTAGTGGTTCAAAAATTGGAATAGAAGGAATCAATGAAATAAAAAATATTTTAAATTTTAATAAAAACTTTTCTTTAGATTTTAGTCTCGCCAGAGGATTATCATATTACACATCTTCAATATTTGAAGTCAAATCAAAAAATAATGATCTTGGTAGCCTTTGTGGTGGTGGAAGATATGAAAACTTAACTGAAAAGTTTGGAGTTAAAAGTATGCCAGGAATTGGAATTTCTTTTGGTATTGAAAGAATAATTGAACTTTTGGCTAACAATGATATCCTTCAATCAAATTATTCAAAAAATAAAATATTAATATCTTTTCTAGATGCTAAATTCATACCTCAATGTCTTAAAATAGCAAAGAAAATCAGAGAAAATAATATAAGTGTTGACCTAATATCGGATAACTTTAAACTGAAAAAACAACTGAAATATGCAAACAAAAATAAAATTCCTTATGTTTTAATAGTTGGAGAAGATGAAATTAATTCTAATCTATATACATTAAAAAATATGCAAAAAGGAAAACAAGAAAAAAAATCTATTGATGAAATCATTTCAAAAATGAATTCAATTGTTAATAATGCTTAGATTTTGTTTATCATCAATTTTTGTTCAAATCATTATTCTAAATTCTTATTCTCAAATTAGTAACCTAGGAAGATTTGAAGTAAATGTAAATAAGGGATGTGTTCCTTTATTTATTGAAGTAATAAATGAAAATGTTGACACTTCAGCAACAGTAATTCAATATGATTTTAACTATGAACCCAATAATCCAATATTCAATCCTTCCTCTAATTCAAAAAATATTTACTCTAATTCAGGTAAATATATTATTGCTCAGGCAATAAATGTTGATAACATAGAAAAAATTGATTTTATAGAAATAGAAGTTTTTGAATCTAAAGTGATTGATTTTGAGATAAATAATTGTAGGTATAATCAATTAGAAATTAATATTATAGATGATTACTATGAAGGATATAACCTATATATAAATGATTCTTTAGTAGAATCCTTGAATTCAGGAATAAATAATTTGGATTACGACAGATTTTTAAATTCAGAAAACAAATTTGATGGATTAATAAAAGGAAAATTTAGTGATAGTGATGAAAGTTGTTATGAAGTCACATTCTCTATATCTTCAATAGAATCAAATTCACAAAAATTAATTGATTCTGTGATAGTATCTGATGATAGATCAATTTATTCTTTGTTTTACCGTCCTGAAAAAAGTACAAATTACTCTTTAAAAATTGATGGAAAAGCAGATTCAATTTTTCTTACAAACTCTACCATAGATTTAAATGATCACAAAATTTATTTAAAGAGAAAAACATATTCAGATAAACACTTAAGTATTGAAAAAAAATATAAATGTCAAAATGAAATAATTGAGGACAAAATATTCTTATTATATCTAAATTCTTATGAAGTTAATAATGGAATAAAAATTGATTTAAGTTATGAAGATGAGGCTGAATTTGACTCTGTTCATGTAATGAAGGATGATAAGTTAATTTTTGAATCAAAAAAGAGTATAATTGATAAGTATAATTTAATCAAAGGAAAAGAATATTGTTATAGAGTTTTTGGATATAAAGACGGTAAAAAATCTATATCAAATCAAAATTGCCTAGTTACTAATCGAAGCTATAATCCAATTCCTGTCCCAAATGCATTTTCACCCAACGCTGATGGAATAAATGATGTTTTTAAACCTTTTGAAATTAAAGTTTCTAACTATAGTTTAGAAATATATGACAAAAATGGAATTAATGTTTTCAAAAGTAATGATATAAAGATAGGTTGGGACGGTTTTTATAATGGTAAAGTAAATCAAGGTTCATATATTTACATTATTAAGTGTGAAATGGATGATAAAAATGTAAATCAAAAAGGAAAATTTTTATTATTAAATTGATATAATATGTTTGATATGATGAAAATGATGAGCAAATTCAAAGAAGCTCAGGAAAAGATGAAAGAAATTAAAAATCAACTTGACACTATAAAAGTTGAATCGGAATCAGGTGCTGGATTGGTAAAAGTTGTTGTTAATGGAAAAAAGGAGGTAATTTCAATAAAAATAGATGATAGTATTACTAATGAAGTTGAAATGGTAGAAGATTTAACCGTCGCAGCAGTGAACAAAGCAATGAAAGAAGTTGAAGTGAAGACTAGTGAATTTATTAAGGATAAAACTGGAAATTTTATGCCAAATATTCCAGGTTTTGATATTGGAAATTTATTTAAATAATGTTATCAGATAAAAAAATTGCTATTGCAATTTTAAATTACAATGGATTAGAACTACTAAAAAAATTTTTGCCGTCAGTTATAAAATTTTCAAATAATAAAATATCATCTATTTATATTATAGACAATAACTCCCATGATAAGTCTTTGGTTTTCGTAAGAAAAAATTATCCTCAAATTAAAATTATTAAAAACAAAAAAAATTATGGTTATGCAAAAGGTTACAATCTTGGATTATCAGAAATTAATAGTGAATATTATGTTTTGTTAAATAATGATGTAGAAGTTACAAAAAACTGGCTAGATCCAATGATTAATCTTTTAGAATCAGATGAAAACTATGCAACATGCCAACCAAAAATAAGGTCATTACATAAAAGAGAAAGGTTTGATTATGCAGGAGCTTCTGGTGGTTTTTTAGATTTATTATATTATCCTTTTTGCAGAGGTAGAATTTTTAATACAATTGAAAAAGATAAAGGTCAGTATGATAATGAAAAAGAAATATTTTGGTCCTCTGGTGCATGCTTAATGATAAAGTCAAAGATATTTAAAAAACTGAAAGGATTCGATATTGATTTTTTTGCTCATATGGAAGAAATAGATTTATGTTGGAGATTAAATAATTCAAATTATAAGAATTATTGTCAACCCAAAAGTTTAGTTTATCATTTAGGTGGTCAAACGTTAAATGATAATAATCCTAAAAAGACATATCTAAACTTCAGGAATAATTTAATTATGATTTTAAAAAATGAAAATATTTTTAAAGTGTTTCCTATAATTTTTATAAGAACTTTCTTTGATTTTTTTGCATCGATTAAAATAAGCTTTGACAAAAAAAACCTATTTCATTTTTTAGCTGTATTGTTAGCATACACTGCCTTTATATTTAAAATCCCAAAAATTATTTTAAACAAAAATGTTTGGATTTCAAATAGAGCAAATCCTAAAAAAATTATTTTACCCATAAAATATTTTTTTATGGGTAAAAAAAGGTTCAGTGATTTATAGTTATTTGTAAGATATATAGATAAAAATATGTATTTTTGAGCTTTATAAGAATTTAGTTTAATAATTTTAACCATGAAAAATATTAATATTTTAAATCTTACCATCTTTTCTTTTATGATGATTGCTGCTTGTAATCCACTAAAAAAGATGATAGAGTTATCAAAACAACAGCAAATTAATGTTAATCCTAATCCAATAGAACTTGCAGGTACAAGTGTTACTTTTGATGTACAGACCACACTTCCTAAAGGCATGTTACCAAAAGGTACAAGCTATACCCTAAATTTCGAGTTTGAAGGTAATGATGTTGGATCAATTGAGTTCAAGGCTTCTGATTACCCTGACAGTAAAACCTCGACATCTTCCTCAACCAAAAGTATATCTGTTCCTTACGACAGATCAACAATGGGTGGATCACCGGGTAAGTTAACAACATTTGGTACTGCTAAAATCGTTGTAACCGGAAAAAGTTTAGATACTGAAAAAAGTAATGTAGCGGATGGAGTTAATAACACTATTACATTAACAAGAGCAACAAACTTACCAACTCCAAAAGCATATCCAGGTTATACAGATGCTGAAGAAACTGAAATAACCTCAGTTGAATTCTACTTTAATCAAGGTAGTTCATTTTTAAGGGGTTCTGAGAAAAAAAGTGAAAGGGGTGAAAAATTTTCAGCTTTTTTAGCTGAAAAAAATATCACCAAAGGGGTAAATATTGTTGGTGCTCATTCTCCTGAGGGTTCTACTAAAGTAAACGAAGCTTTAGCAGCCAAGAGATCTTCCGTAATTGAAAAATATTACAGATCCGAAATGGATAAATATGACTACAAAGATGAAGCAGATAATATAAGTTTTGATCTAATACCTGTTGTGGAAAATTGGGATGCACTAAGAAACGCATTGAAAGATTCCGATGCAGTTTCAACAGCTGACAAAAACCAAATACTAGCTATAATTAATGGAGGTGGAACTTTTGTAGATAAAGAAAAATCACTTTCTAAATTATCATCATATAAATCCCTATTAAATGAGGTTTATCCTGATCTAAGAAATGCTCAAACTGAGGTAACAACAGTAATTGAAAAAAAACCTAATAATGAAATTCTAGCAATTGCTCAGAATATAGTTGCAGGTGAGTCTTCTTCAGATGCTCTGACTCTAGGTGAGTTATTATTTGCTGGAACACTTACCCCTGATTTAAGTGAAAAAGCTGCAATATATGGATCTGCAGTTAAATGGGGAGGAACATGGCAAGCACACAACGATTTTGGATCAGTTCACATTCAACTTGCAAGACAAGAGGAAGAGGGCTCTGATGCTCAATTAAAATTGTTAGAGGCAGCTAAAACTCAGTTAGATATATCTAACACCAAAAATGAGAATGCAGAAGCTCATCTAAATCTTGCTGCAATTGCAGCAATGCAATACGATTGGAATCTTGCTAACGAGCATATAAACAACGCAGCTGATCTAGATCTAACACATTCTGAGAGAGCATATAACATGTCAAAGGGTACTATTTTGATTCCATTAGGTGATTATGACAATTCAATAACCCACCTAAACAAAGTAGGTAATAATGGGTGGTCTAAGTGGAGAAAAGGAGTAGTTCAACTTATGTTAGGAGAAATTGATGAAGCCAAAAAGGAGATGGCAAGTCTAAGAAAACAATTTTCAGATAATGGGTGGAAAGAAACTGGCGGTATTGATTATGTTTTAGCTATTATCTCTGCAAGAGAGGGTGATTCTAGTGGAGTATCATCAAATTTAAAACTTGCAATGGAGAGGGATGACGATGGGAATCTAAAAGAAAGATTAATGAATGATGTGGAATTCATTAACTATTCTAATGCTGTAAAAAATGCAATGGACTAATCCATTATAAATTATTTTAGAAAAAGGCCTTTTTAACAAAGGCCTTTTTTATTTTTGCTGTGTATGAGAGAAATTCAATTTAGAGAAGCATTAAGAGAAGCAATGATTGAGGAGATGAAAAGAGATAAAAACGTTTATCTAATTGGTGAAGAAGTAGCTGAGTATAATGGTGCATACAAAGTAAGTCTAGGAATGCTTGAAGAGTTTGGTGCTGAAAGAGTTATTGACACTCCAATTGCTGAGACTGGTTTTACTGGAATTGGTATTGGATCTGCTATGAATGGTTTAAGGCCTATAGTTGAATTTATGACTTTTAATTTTTCTTTAGTTGCCATCGATCAAATAATTAATGGTGCTGCTAAAATGTATCAAATGTCAGGGGGGCAGTTTAATATTCCTGCTGTTTTTAGAGGTCCAACAGGAAATGCAGGCCAGTTAGGAGCTCAACATTCTCAAAATTTCGAAAATTGGTATGCAAATACACCTGGTTTAAAAGTTGTTATTCCATCAAATCCCTATGACGCGAAAGGTCTATTAAAAACCTCAATAAGAGATGATGACCCTGTAATATTTATGGAATCTGAATTAATGTATGGAGATAAAGGAAACGTTCCAAAACAAGAATATCTTATACCTATTGGAAAGTCAAATATAGTACATGAAGGGAACGATGTAACTCTTGTCTCTTTTGGTAAAATGATGAAAATAGCTGAGGAATCTTATAATCTAGCAAAAAAAGAAAATATAAGTCTTGAAGTTATAGATTTGAGAACAGTAAGGCCTATTGATTATGAAAGTATAGTTAATTCAGTAAAAAAAACTAATAGACTTGTAATTATTGAAGAAGCCTGGCCTTTAGCTTCAATTTCTTCAGAAATTAGTCATCATATACAAAGATTTGCCTTTGATTATTTAGATGCACCAGTAAATAGGATTACATGTGAAGATGTACCATTTCACTACGCTCCTACCCTAATAAAAGAAATACTCCCTAATGTCGAAAAAACAATGGAAGCTATAAAAAGAGTAACTTACAAAGATTAATTTTTACTGTCAGATAGTCCTAAAGCTGACATCATTCCAGAAGGGCCAGACTTTTTCATCATTTTCATCATTTTTCTCATCTGATTGAATTGCTTAATTAGTTGATTAACTTCTTGTACAGAAGTACCACTTCCTGATGCAATTCTTTTTTTTCTTTTTCCATCAAGAATATCAGGATTTTTTCTTTCTATTGGGGTCATAGAGTAAATTATTGATTCTATAGGTTTAAATGAGTCGTCGTCAACATCAATATCTTTCACTTTTGAGGAAATACCTGGCATCATACTTAACAAATCTTTAATATTTCCCATTTTTTTTATTTTATGTATTTGTGATAGAAAATCGTCTAATCCAAAAGTGTTTTGGAACATTTTTTTTTGTAATTTTCTAGCTTCCTCCTCATCAAAATTTTGTTGAGCTCTTTCAACTAGGCTAATAACATCCCCCATACCAAGTATCCTTTTAGCCATCCTATCTGGATGAAATACATCTATTGCATCCATTTTTTCACCTGTACTTATAAATTTTATCGGTTTATTAACTACTTTTCTTATAGATAATGCTGAACCACCTCTAGAATCTCCATCCAATTTAGTAAGTACAACACCATCATAGTCAATAGCATCATTAAAAGTTTTTGCTGTTAATACTGCATCTTGACCAATCATTGAATCAACAACAAATAAAGTCTCTTGAGGTTTTAAATTAGATTTAAGACTTTTTATCTCTTTCATCATTTTATCATCAATAGCCAATCTTCCAGCAGTATCAACTATAACAGATTTAAATTTTTTTCCTTTGGCATATTTGATTGCATCATTTGCAATTTTAAGAGGAGATTTAGTTTTTTTATCAGAATAAACTTCAATTTTTAAATCATCTCCAATTACATGAAGCTGTTCAATTGCTGCAGGCCTATATACATCGCAAGCAACCATCAATGTTTTTTTTCCTTTATTTGAAATATATCTACCTAACTTTCCACAAAATGTAGTTTTACCAGAACCTTGAAGACCTGATAAAAGAATAATATTAGGGTTTCCGTTAATACTTAATTCAGCAGACTCACCACCCATTAGTTCAGTTAACTCATCAGCAACTATCTTAGTTAAGAGCTGACCTGGTGAAACAGAAATTAAAACATTCTGTCCCATAGCTTTTTCTTTAATATTTGATGTTATTTCTTTTGCAACTTTATAACTTACATCAGCATCAATTAATGCCCTTCTAATTTCTTTTATTGTTGATGCAACATTAATCTCGGTAATTCTGCCCTGACCTTTTAAAACTTTAAAAGCTTTATCTAATTTATTACTTAAATTTTCAAACATAATTAACAAAAATAATAATTAAAGGAAATAATGATTCATATATTTGATGAATACTATTTATATTTCCAAAATAAAATCAAGATTGAAAAATATTAAATATTTATTATCTGTAATTTTTTTCGTTGGAATTAACATTTTCATATTCAATCCAATTGTTTTATCAAATAAAAAATTAAAACAACATGATATAGAGCAATGGACATATTCTGCTAAAGAATCGATCGATTATAGAAATAATAATCAAGAAGAACCATTATGGTCAAATTCTATGTTCTCGGGTATGCCAGCATATTTAATAAATATGAATTGGTCAAATGATATAATTAAAATAATTCATCGAGTTTATAGTTTATTTTTTCCTCATCCCACAAATATTCTTTTTGTATCCATGCTTAGTTTTTACATTATGTTATTATCATTTGGTGTCAGAAATGAAATTGCTGTTTATGGTAGTATTGCATTCTCATTATCTTCCTACATGCTTGTGGGTATAGGAGCAGGACATAATGCAAGGATAGGTGCAATAGCATATCTCCCCTTGATTGTTGCGGGAGTCCAAATATGTCTACACAAAAATAAAAATATTGGATTTATTGTTACTGCATTGGCACTTGCCCTACAATTAAGATTAAATCATTTACAAATAACTTATTATACCTTAATTATTTTGATTTTTTATGGAATATCTCAAATTATATATTTTCATAAAAAAAAGAATTTAAAATTTTTATTTAAGAGACTCTCAGTATTAGTATTAGCTGCTATAATTTCTGTTGGTACATTTTTTGGTGAAATATGGTCAATTTTAGAATATTCTAATGAATCAATTAGAGGAAAATCAGATTTAGATGTTGGTAGAAATGGCTTGGATAAACAGTATGCATTTCAATACAGTAATGGTATATTTGAACCACTCACCCTTTTTTTTCCACATATACTTGGAGGCTCAAGTCAAGAAATTCTTGACAAAAAATCTAATTTAGGGAAAGCACTGAGAAAAAATAATGTAGCTAACAATCAGATTAACAATCAACTAAGAAGGGTGCCAACCTATTGGGGTGATCAGCCGTTAACTGCACCTTATTATGTGGGAGCAATAAGTATTTTTTTGTTAATATTCGGTTTGTTAATATTAAAGTCACATGAGAAGAGTTGGTTATTATACCTTTTTATTTTTAGTATAATTCTAAGTATGGGAAATAACTTGGATTTTATAAATAATCTTTTTTTTGATTATTTACCAGGGTACAATAAGTTCAGATCAGTTACTTTTATAATAATAATATCGATTTTTTCTGTTGTTTTAATATCTGTTTTAGGAATTGAAAAATTCATCTCTTCACCTCAAAAATTTAAAAAAGAATTATTTAAAACAGTACTAATAACAATATCAATTTATTTTATCATTTTTCTTTCTTCCTTTACATTAAGTTTTTCAGGAAAAGTAGATGCAAACTTTATTAATTACCCTGATTGGTTCTTAGATTCTTTAATAAAAGATAGAAAGAGTTTATATTTTGGGGATTTATTAAAAGGTGGTTTTTTTATTATTATCCTTACAATATCATTTTACGGGATAATTTATAAGAAAATACCAAAAATGGTCTTTGGTATTTTAATTATAATACTAATTACAATTGATCATTTTACAAATAATTATAATATTTTAAAAAATGATTCTTTATGTGAACTCTACAATGATTGTTCTTTCAAAAAAACGAAAGAATTTAATATTAATTTAACAGAATCTGATCATTATATTTTAGAAAATAATAATCAAAGAAAAAGAGTTTATAACCTTCAAAATACCTTTAACGAAGCTAAAACTTCTTATTTTCATTCATCAATAGGAGGATACCATGGTGCTAAAATGAGAAGATACCAGGATTTAATTGAAAATATTATTACAGAGGAAAGGAGTGTGATTGTTGAAAATCTAAAGGATAATAATAGAAACTTTAGTGAAGCTAGGGTGATAAATATGCTTAATGTAGGATTTATAAAATTCGGTGAAAATAGGAATAATGTTATTAAAAATAATTTTTCAAATGGAAATGCTTGGTTTGTAAATAAGTTATATAAAGTAAACTCTGCAAGTGAGGAGATGGAATTACTTCACAATATCGATACAAAAAAAGAAGCAATAATTGATGTATCAAGATTTAATCTTTCAAATAATGAAACAGAATTTAATATAGATGGTAGAATTGAACTTATTGAATATTCGCCAAAAAAATTAATATATAATACCATAAATGAATTTAAAGGTTTCATTGTTTTCTCTGAAATATTTTATCCACACGGATGGAAAGTATTTGTCAATGGGATTGAAAAAAAATTAGTTAGAGTAAATTATATTTTAAGGGGATTAGAGATTGAAAAAGGGCAAAATAAAATTGAGATGATATTTGAACCAGAAAGTTATTCTATAGGTAATCTTATTATAAAAACCTCTAACTATATATTATTAATTTTAACTATATCTTTGATTATATTTGAATTAAGAAATCAAAAAAAAATATGAAAAACTTAACTCTTTTTACAATTCTAATTTTATTTTCCTGTGAAGTTAGTAATTCACCTTCAAATTCGTCTTCATCGATAAATAAAACTACTCTAAGTTTATTAGATAGACTTAGATCCATACCAGGTTTAAGAATTGGTGGGGTTGGTGAAAGAGATGCACAAATATATTTAAGAGGACAAACAAGTATCAAACTTTATAAAGAAGTAGTTTTTTATGTTAATGGTGCGAGAGTAGGTAATTACTCATCTGCATATCAGGTCGTTCAGTCAGAAAATATTGAGTCAATAAAACTTCTAAAAAGTGCATCCGAATTAAGTATGTACGGTTCAGACGGAAGAGACGGAGTGATCTTAATTAAGACCAAAATTTAAAAATTTTAGGAAAGAAAATAGGAGTTTCTTTTTTGTATTTTTTATATGCCTCAAGGCTCCCCCACCTCTTGTTACCTAACTCCTGCAATAAATTCACTCCACTAATATTTGTTAACAGATAGTATATAAATATGGGTGAAATTAATATAACATAGTTTAATCCTTCTAAATAAGGTAAAGATATGATTGTAATACCAAGCCAGAGAGTGAATTCTCCAAAATAATTAGGGTGTTGTGATATTGACCAAAGGCCAGTTGAAATAAATTTTCCTTTATGATTTTTATTAAATTCGGTTTTTTGTTTATCAGCAACGACTTCAAATATAAAACCTACTATCCAAAAAACTATTCCAATTATTGTTATAAAATTTAACTCAATATTAGATGAACTAGTCAAAATTACAATAGTAGGCAATAGGCACATAAATACCCAAAGACCTGAAAGTAAAAAGGCTAAAAGAAACTTTTTAAAATCTTTTTTAATCTCATTAAACCTAATGTCCTTTCCTGTTTTTTTGACTCTCAAAAAAAGAAATGAACTTAGTCTTAAAGTCCACATTGAAACAAATAAAGATACAATTAGTGGTACATCATCAAGATAGTTAAAATGGAAATATCTACCTAGAGCTAAATAAATAATACAAGAAATGTAAGTAATACCTCCAGTTAAATCATAATAGTGTTCAGTTTGATAAAAATACGATGGGAGAAACATTAATATATGAATTAGAAAAATTAATAACCATAATTCATAAACAAGCTTATATTCTAAAAAAGATATAGAATAAAATGATACTAAATATGAAAGAAATAAAGAAAAAATTAAAATAACAAAGGACAAAAAATATTCTTTCATAAACAATTTCCTAATGTAACATAAACTGACTCTTTCCAACAACTTATATTCGTCTGAGTTGAAGGAGCAGACTCTCTTTCTACAGTATACGTAAAAGCAACAAATTGTTTATTATAAATATCATTATCAAGGCATTCATAAATATATGTTACTTGATTTATTAAATTATTTTTGAAGTTTTCAATATTATCTGGGTCAGGAAAAGGTGGATCAGGAACATTATTAAATCTACATGAAAGTTCATTACATGATAAAAATGTAATTAAAAGAAAAATTATATTGATTCTTGAATCCACACTCTGCTAAGTTTTTTTCTTTTAAAATATTTCCTTTTAAGTTGCCTTAAACCTAAACCTAAACCTATACCTATAGAACAACGAAGAATTATTTTATTATCAAAAACTTCTGCTGATGATGCTTTCTGGACAACTGAAAGATTAATAAAATCAATGATAAAATAACCTGCTGAAGCACCAGATAAATAAGTTCCAAATTTTTTAAAAAAATTTGAGGATTTATGTCTAATATCAATATATTCAATACTACTTAAGGGAATTTCAATATTATTTAGTTTTATTTTATCCTCTGAAAAACCAGAAATTCTACTACTTATAAAAAAATCATCGTCATACCTTTTAAATCTTATGTTATCACCTTCAAAAAAAACCAATGATTTAAAATTTGTTGCTTTTCCTATTTGTAATGTTTTTTGGGCAAATGAATTTTGGGATATTATTAAAATGAATATCAATATTCTTAAAATTACCACTTCTTGAGTATTATATAAATTTTAAAATAATTTAAATAAATTATTAATTTAATGACATGCTTTATTATATTTTTTTAGCATATAGTAATTATACGGTAAAGGAGTAAAATAACCTGCAAGAAGCATTGGAACTATAACATATATATTAATTATTGCTCCTCCTGTTAAAATCACATCAACAAGATTCATTGCAACCTCCATACCAATCATACTAATTATAGACATGCCAACTGCTGTTTTAAATGCTGAAAATAATGGATGAGTAAAACTGAGAATAAAGGTTTCTAAAGCAATAGATGTTAATATACCATTAGCAATAGCTAGTAGCATAATGTAATGGGTGGGTAGAGAATAAGAGGAATATTGAAAAAATAAAATTGTCCCAAAATCACCAATTGAACAACCTAAAAGACACCAAAGTGTATTATATCTTGCTTTTTTCCATGTAGACTTACAAGTCCAAGAAATTGATGAATCAATCGATAAATTCACAATTTTCATTAAACTTTAATATACCATTTTCTTGTAACTTAACGACATGAATCATAACATCATCAAGTGTAAAGATAGTTCTTAAATGAACAATTTTATCATTTGAAAAGTTACCCATGACATAATCTTTTATACAATCATCAATTTCTGATAAGTCTAACTTTTTACACCTATCTCTTTTTCCTTTTCGCTTTCTCTTACTTTCCTTACATTTTGACTGAACCTCTTTCATTTCATCAAAGCTATTAATTGTTAGAATTTCAGAATCCTCTCCTTCTTTTTCAAATTCAAATAGAAGTTGGACAGGATAAACGAGTTTATGTTCCTTATCATTATTTGGATTATTCTCATACCACTCTTCAATTTTGTTCCTATCACCAACAGCATTAATCGTAATTATTGAGCTATCTGGCATTTCTACTGAATATGGAAATTTAATCACAAAACAATTTTCTTGATTTTTATCAAATTCACGGCATGATTCAAGAATTTCCTTCAACTCTTCAAGAGTAGAAATAGTAATTCTTTCTTCCTTCTCCTCGGAATCGAAATAAATATCTACTGGAAATTGTACCATTGGTCTTTTTTCTACCTTTGGATTATTTTCATACCAATTCTTAATTTTTTCTCTATCCTTCTCTTCAGCCAATGTTATTGTTGTAGAATCTGGCATCATGACAGAATAGGGCATTACATAATCGAAACATCTATCATTACCTCCTCTTTTATCAGATTCTCTGTCCTTTTTATTAACCTCCTCATCTTTATCCTCTTCATCTTTATCCTCTCTATTACCAACTCCTCTTCCAAATTTTCCTTTCTCATAAATATCTTTTATGAACGGATGATCTCTATCAAATTTATATATTCCATCTTCATCGAAAGATAAACTCTTATCATTTGATAAGTCTGCCTCAAAACCATAAGTATTTTTACCTATTAAAATATATGATGAGTTGACACTGAGTGCAGGAAAATTTTGTTCAATAAATTCTCTAGATTCGGGTGCTAAATAATCATTATTTAATTCATAATAAATGATATCATTAGGATCCTCACCAGGTAGTCTAAGAGAATCACCAAGTTGTTCACATGAAATTGTAAAAATTAAAAAAAGGATGAATATTGATATGTTTTGAATTTTCATAAATTTTATTTTATTTATTATTACCATATAAAATACGATTATAAAATAAAAATATTGCCTAATATAACATAAAAACATGAAAAATTGGAATAATGCAATAACACAAGACAGTTGGAGAATTTTAAAATATAATGCAGAAACTATAACTGGATTCGAAAAATTATTAGAGGTAGGACCATCTATATCTATTTTTGGGTCAGCAAGAACTAAACCTGATGATTTGTACTTCAAGAAAACTGTTGAAATAGCTAAAATGATAGCTAAAATGGGTTTTGGAGTAATTTCAGGTGCTGGACCAGGAATAATGGAAGCAGCTAATAAAGGTGCGAAAGAAAATGGTGGAAAATCTGTTGGATTAAGAATTAATTTACCTTTTGAACAGTATACTAATAAATATGTAGATGAGGACTACTTACTTAAATTTGATTACTTCTTCATAAGGAAGCTAATGTTTCAAAAATACTCCCAAGGATTTATAGTCATGCCTGGTGGGTATGGAACATTAGATGAATTGTTTAATGCATTAACATTAATTCAAACAAAAAAATCTAAACTCTTTCCAATAATACTTGTTGGAAAGAAGCATTATCAACCATTATACGACTGGATAAAAAAAACTTTATTAGAGGGAAAATTAATCTCAGAGGAAGATATCCATTTACTAAGTTTAGTCGAGGAAGTAGATGAAGTTGAGAAAGAATTAACAAGCTTTTTTAAAGAAAATAAAATTGATGTAAACTTTGAATAAAATCAGTTCAAATCATCAATATAAGGTGTAGGTAATAAAACTTTATTTCTCACCACAAAATCATTCCATTCTACATATAAAGAATCAAAAATCTTTGGGAAATCATTTTTAAGATTATTTTGTTCAGTGAAATCATCAATATGAAAAAGTTCAAAATTCTCTTTATCAAAAGGATTAGTTTTATTTATAATCTTCCAATTTCCTTTCCTTAGTATTGAGTTTCCACTATGTTCAAATGAAAATACATAATCTTTTGAATGAATGTTTTCTGAAAATTCTTCAAAAAATGGTAAAATAGATGATCCTTTTAATGGATAATTTTTATTATAAATATATTCTGAATTTGAAATATCATAAATAGTTGGAGCTATATCAAGTAATGTCATAAATTCATTAGAAATTTTTGATTTACTTTCTATACCTTTTATTATGAGTGGAGATCTTATACCTCCAGATGTAGTATATCCTTTGTAAAGTCTAAATGGATACGATATGGTTTCAGCCCAATTTCGTCCAAGAGATGCAAAAGATTTTGAAGAACCAATTTCATTTATATCATATGAAAATTTGTCTCTTATATATTTTCCATACGTTTTATTATAATAAAAATCCTCAGCTGCTGCTCCATTATCTGATAGGAAAAAAATTATTGTGTTATCATACAAATTTTCTGATTTTAAATACTCAATTAGTTTTCCAATATTTAAATCCATATTTTCAACCATACCAGCATATACCTCCATTTTTTTAGATTCCAGCTTTTTTTCATTAACACTTAATTTTTTCCAATTTTCAGAAAGATATGTTGCATCAGGGAGATTATTCGAGACTGGAATTATTCCCGTCTCAATATTATTGATTAATCTTTTCTCAAGGACTTTATGATAACCACTGTCATAATACCCAAAATACTTATCAGAGAATTCTTTATCTACTTGCAATGGCCAGTGAGGCGCTGTATATGATAAGTAAGCGAAAAAGGGTTTAT
Source organism: uncultured Marinoscillum sp. (assembly GCA_902633975.1). Classification (GTDB taxonomy): domain Bacteria; phylum Bacteroidota; class Bacteroidia; order Cytophagales; family MED-G16; genus MED-G16. The sequence goes on along the minus strand of CACPHX010000002.1, from coordinate 44,052 downwards.
CATGATTAGATTTAATAAAATCTATCATCTTTTGTGTATAAAAATCAGTTGAATACTCTCCCTCTGGCCATAATACTCTCTTTCCATTTTGTGAAAAAGATGAGTCAGGATAAGCCTCAATCGGTTTATTGTTATCATAATGAGTAAAAGCACCTGGTAACAAGGAGTAAGAATTATTAAAACCTCTTTCATAAGGATCACCACCAATATGCCATTTTCCAGATATAAATGATTTATAACCACTTTTTTGTAAAACTTCAGGAATGATTTTTACTCTTTCAGAAAGTTTACCTTCATACCCAAAATTTTCAGAACTAAATGCCTGAATACCAATACCGGCAATGTGATTATCATTTCCTGACAAAAGCATTGCCCTAGATGGAGCACATAGTGGTGATGTATGAAAATTTGACATAATAACTCCCTCTTGAGCAAGCATATCAATATTAGGAGTATTGATTTCACTTCCAAATGAGCCAAGGTCGGAATAACCTAAATCATCGGCTAGAATTATGATGAAATTTTTTTTTACTATTTCACTCTCTGAACAGGATATGAGGAGAAGAAAAAAAAATAGTTTATTTAATTTTTTTAAATTCCTCATTGTAGATTTTTAAACTATATACTTTGTTACCTTCAATATTAAAATTGACAAACAATTTCTCCCTCCATTTTTCATCTTTATCAGTAATAAAAATATCATTTTCCCACCAATCTAGATCAAAAACCTTTATTCCATTATTAATATCTAAAGTTATTTTTTCATAATCTTTCTTGATGATAATTCTTCCGTACATATCACTAATATATTCACCTTCGTAATCTTTAAGTCTAAGAGACATTTTAGAATTGGTATCTCTATCCTTAAATTTGTTTAGGTATGAATCTTTGTATTTTAAATCAATTTCATAATAAAGATCAAACACCTCTTTATTCCAATCTCTTGAATCATCATTAAACAAGAAAAGATCCATTACTTTATACATGATTGCATGTCTTAACTCTGCATGATCTAAATTGGCAAATACATGAATACCGATATTTTTATCCCTTATTAATCCTATTATAGCAACTAATCCTTGAAGACTTCCAGTATGAAAATCTATTTTTTCACCTCTATAGTCGTGTTGATACCAACCAAGTCCATACGTCTTCCAATCAGGATTTGTAAGCTCCGCTGTTGGATAAAAGGAATCACCTACAATAATGTGTGGTTTAAACAAATAATTAAATGTTTCCTCCTTCAGAATGTTCTCACCCAAAATTTGTGTTTTATTTAATAGAAAATGTAAATATTTTTCCATATCATCAGCACAGGACCACATCATGCCAGCAGCACCTATTTGATCAGAAATGGTAAAAGGAACATTTACTATCCCCTCATCATAATCGATTTGATGGGGATAAGTGTAATTACCGTAATTAAAAATATCCTTTGACCATGTTTTTGTACATTCAAGTCCTATTTTATCCAAAATATTAATCTTCATAAAATTCTGCCAGCTTTCACCAGATACGTTTCTTATCACCTCTCCTGCTATAACGTACATAATATTTTGATATTTATAACCGCCTCTCAATGGATATGTTTTTGGGGACCTTGAAAATTTTAATAACAATTCTTCAATAGAAGTACTATCTGTTGTCCATAATTTATCTTCATTACCAATTCCTAAATTATGTGTTAATAGATCCTTTACTCTTGCATCCTTAGTTATATATTCATCAGAAAGTTTAAATGACGGAAGTACATCAATAACTTTATCATCCCAAGACAATGAATCTCTATCTACCAATATTCCAAGTGACATGGATACAAGTGCTTTTGTTGTCGATGCCATAGAAAAAATTGTTTTTGTATCTACTTTCTCATCTTTAAAATAATTTTTCTTACCAAAAGTCTTTTTATAAATCGTCGAATCATTTTTTACTACTACAACTGAAATTCCAGGTATTTTCCACATTTCCTTTCCTTCCAATATGAATTCATCAAGTATGCTAATATTTGATTGAGAGAATGAATTGATTGAAAAAAGAAAAAAAAGAAAAAAAACAATTCTAAACATTATTATATCTTCAAGTCTTTTACTGTTCTAAATCCAGTGTGCATTGCTCCTGTATCAGGAGTACTTTTCATTCTCATTGAATTTCTGTATCCTGTACAGTAAGATTTGTTACATAAATAACTACCTCCCCTAACAACTCTTTTGATTGAATAAGGCTCAGCAGGATCAAAGCTTTTGGTTGGACCAGTTGGGTTTTTAGAAATAATACCAGAAACCGACTCGTAATATCTATAATTGTATAGGTCGCTACACCACTCCCACACATTTCCTGCCATATCATATAGTCCATATTGATTAGGAGGATAACTTTTTACAGGGGAAGTTGACTCATAACCGTCAATCTTATAATTATTTTTTGGAAATTCTCCCTCCCAGGTATTTGCATAATCACTTAACTTGATTTCATTTCCCCAACTAAACTTCATACCATTCAAACCTCCTCTCGAGGCATATTCCCATTCAGCTTCTGTTGGAAGTCTTCTACCCTTCCAATGAGCATAAGCATTTGCATCAAACCAACTAATTTGTACCACGGGGTGATTTTCTTTTCCTTCAATATTTGTTCCAGGCCCACCGGGATTTTTCCAATTAGCGCCTGGCTTCCATTCCCACCACTGAGAATGATTTGAAAGGTTATCAATATCTGCTTTCTTAAAAACCAAGGATGCAGGAACAAAAACACTCTCATCTGGTTTTGGAGTATTTGGAGGTAAATCTTTTTTAAGCTCCTCCCAATCAGGGCTTTTTTCAGCAGTTGTAATATAACCTGTAGCATCAACAAATTCTTTAAATTCAGCATTGGTAACCTCAGTTTCATCCATCCAAAAAGAACTAATTTCAACGCTATGAACAGGTCTTTCATCCAAATTTGAATCAATATCGTCACTTCCCATTTTGAATGATCCACCTCTAATTAGAATCATTCCCTCAGTATCGAAATTATTAACTGTACTTGTTTTACATGAGGATATAAGTACTAGAAAAGAAAAAAAGAATATATATTTATTCATTATTAATTAAATATAGAGAATTTATGAAAAACTTTATCATAACATTATTGTGTGCAACTGTTCTTTTTTCTTGTAATAATAAAAAAGACTTTGGTGTGGTTAACCTTGAAGATGAAAAAACCAAATTGGTTGAAGATCTTTTCAAGGCTGTAGAGAAGGAAGACATCGTATTTTTAAAAGAATTATTCTCAAAAGATATGGTATTTGTAAATCCTGATGGTGAAGAATTTAATAAAGATGAATTTATTGCAGAAGTTGAAGAATTATTTGAAATGTTCGAAAATGTAAAAATCAAAGAGAATAATAATTCAACAGACGGATCTGGATCTGCTATTGAAACAACTCATTATTCAACTGGAGATACCTGGACAGAAATTTGGAGTGATTTCTCTGCTAATGGAAAATACACTGGTGATGAGGTATCATTTCCATTTTACATTGCATACAAATGGGAGGGTAATAAGATAATCAGAGAAATGCAGTATTTTAATCCTAAAGTTTTTGATAACGAAAGGGAAGCAAAAAATATGATATCTAAGTAAAACATTTATTCCTATAGTTAACTTTTCATAAAATTATGGGGATTATTCAATCTTTGTTTAAATAAAGTTTTAATGAAAAAAATTTTAATTTTTATTCTGTTATCATCATGTATTAATATTCAAGAAACAGAAAAAAATAATAGCTATGATGATTTAGTAATTCTTTTTGAAGACTGGAGATTATTTGAAGAACCAGATTTAATCAATGGAGTTCATGATTATTCAGTTAATTCTTTTGAGAAAAAGAAATCTAAATACAATATTCTAAGAGAAAGATTAGAAGATTTTGATATCAGTGAATGGAGTATATCAAATCAAATTGATTGGCACATAATACGAGCTGAGATGAATGGATATGATTTCAATAATAGAGTTTTAAAACCCTGGGTAAGAGATCCTGCATTTTATCAGTCAGTTTGGATGTATCAGAGTGATGTTCCAGCTCACGAAGGCCCAACAAATCACGGAGTTATTGAGTTTTGGATGTATGATCTTCCCCTTTCTAATATTGATAAAGAAAAACTTAAAAACGAAATTGATTTGATTCCTATTTTTCAGAATGAAGCAAGAAAAAATCTAACTGGAAATGCAAGAGAGTTATGGATTGCTGGCATTGAAAACTTTAAACAACAAAAAGTAAATCTCCTAACAATAAAAAATAAATTAGATTATAAAGAAGATGATCAAATAAATATTAGCATTAATAATGCAATTGAATCAAATGATAAATTTATTGAATGGTTGGAGGAAGAATCTAAAACTAAAACTGGTCCATCTGGTATAGGTAAAGAAAATTATACTTGGTATCAACAAAATGTTCATCTTCTACCTATGACGTGGGAAGATGAGGTTCGTCTTCTCCAAAGAGAACTTGATAGATCTTGGTCTTCTCTTATGTTAGAGGAACATAATAACAGAAATTTACCAGAACTTGAAGCTGCAAATACACCAGAGGAATTTAAGGTTCTAACTGAAAATGGTGTTAAAAGATTTATGAAATTTATTAAGGAAAAAGAAATTATGCCTTATAAAGAAAATATGGAACCAGCACTAAGGGAACACATGGGGAAATTTGTTCCAAGTGAAGATAGAAATTTCTTTAACATTGGATTACATATTGATCCACTGCCTCTATACTCACATTTTGTACATTGGTTTGATCTTGCTGAAATAAGAGATAATCCTCACCCAAGTCCGATAAGAAAAGAGGCATTATTATATAATATTTTCGACACCAAAAATGAGGGATATGCTACTGGTGTTGAAGAAATGTTTATGCATGCAGGATTGTATAATGATAGTCCAAGATCAAGAGAAATTGTATGGATTATGATAGCACAGAGAGCCGCGAGAGGGCTGGGATCATTATATGCACATGCTAATGAGATGACTATGGAAGAAGCAGGTGGTGTACACGTTAAATGGACACCAAGAAAGTGGATGAATAGAGAACCTCACCTACTAAAGTTCGAGCAGCACCTTTACCTTAGACAACCAGGATATGGAACATCTTATATCACTGGAAAATATATGCTAGAGAAAATAGTAACAGAGTATGCAGAAAAGTTAGAAAAAGAAAATAAAAAATTTACTCTAAATAAATTTTTTAAAAAATTTAATGAGGCAGGCAGTATCCCAATAAAACTTGCAAGGTGGGAAATTCTGGATAAAATTGATTACGATGGAGATGCTGGAGGAGGAGCTGGTGGGTAACAACTATTTATCAACCCCTAAACCAAATAAAGCATAGTCATACTTAACTGGATCTATTGGGTCAAATAACCTTAATTTACTATCTAATTGAATCAAGGTTTTAATGTCATTTTGCGTCCTTGATACTAGATTTAGATTGAGAGCAATTCTAAGCGTATGCGTGTCAAGGGGACATGATAAAATAGAGGTTGAGATTTTATTCCATATACCAAAATCAACTCCAAAGGTATCTTTTCTAACCATCCACCTTAAAAACATATTTATTCTTTTACATGCTGATCTTTTTGCTGGATCAGAAATATGTTTTGTAGTTCTTTTTAAGTGATCAATAGAAAAAAATATCTTTTTAAATTTAGTAATTGTCTCAAATATCCACTCGTCACCTTGATTTGCTGTAAAAACATTCTCTAAACCTCCATGATTTTGGTATATATTTTTTAGGGATAATATGAAAAATTTAAAGTCGTCAGAGTTAAAGGTTCTGTGAACAAATGATACGGATTTAATATTTTTCTCTGATGCGTTAATGACAAAATCATAAGGTGATCCCCCCATTATCGTCATCATTTTATCTGCATTATTAATTATCATTTTTCTATTACCCCATGAAATTATTGAAGTCAAAAATGCAGAAATCTCAATATCATTTTTTTCTTTAAATCTATGAGGTATCTGTATTGGGTCTGAATCAATAAAATTAGTAGTATTATATTTCAAATATTTTTCTTCTAGCAAATTTTTTAAATCATTATCCGAAATATCACGTTTCATATATTTACAATGTTAAAGAACCTTTCTTACAAAGATCCAGAAATAGAAAAACAAATAAATTCATTAGTAGGGGAAGAATTCTCTTTTATGAAAAAACTCAAACTTAAAGGAGCTGGGTCTAGGAAGTTATACATAAAAAAGTGTGACAATGAGATTTACAATTTATTAAGGAATGACTACGAGCTCAGCGTCTGTAATATAGAAATAAGACCGAAAGGGATTATTATTTACATAAAGTCTAATCTGGAAACATATGGGCTAATTATACCCTACTATAAACTTGTAATATTTAAAGTTGGTGACGAAGACTACACAATCAATGCAGATACTAATTTTTTAAAAATTAGAGTAAAAAATAGATCTGACCACGGCTTTATGAAAAAAATAAATACGCAAAAGGCAAATTATCTTTCTGACAAAAATCCCAAATAATAGTTAAGATTATTCTAGTTCAAGTGTAATTCTACCTCTAATTCTATGTCGTCGAGAATGAGTTGATCTCCAAGATTTTCAAAAAATGTACCTGATCTAAACCTCACGTCATACTTTGATCTGTCAAACGTTAGCTTTGATGTCGCTACCTTATCATCTACACTAAGAACGAAACTTATCGGATGGGAAATACCTTTAATAGTTAGTACACCATCAACATCAAAATTGTCACCGTTTTTTTTAGAGGAGGTTACTTCAATAGTTGAAGATTTATGGCTACTGACAGAAAAAAAGTCGTCAGACCTCAAATGACCCTCAAGTCTCGCTTTTGATCCTCCTGTCAGATCATCAACTGACAGCGATTCCATATCAACAATAACTTTTCCTGTAACAGCCTCAGGCTGAATATTTATCTCGCCTCCAATAAATTTTAAAGTACCATAATGTGAGCTAGTTGTTATCTCTTTTCCTGTCCATTTAATACTACTTTTCTCAATATTGATGTTGTAGTCTTGAGAAAATAAATTGAAATTAATTAGTAAAAAGATGGTAATAAGTAGATTTTTCATGTGTTTTGTTTTTTATTTATAATACGAAATTTTTAAAAAATGTTTCGATGGAAAAGTTATGATTCACTTTAAAAAGTATTTTAAGTATATAAACATATCATTTTTAATAATTTTATTACTCTCATGCGAAAATGATGAAGATGAAATTAATGAAGATGAGAGTAATGTAAACAGTGAATTTATAGGACTTAATAATATATCAACAATTTTCGATAACCTATCTAGATCCTATCACATATACGTTCCTAGTTCATATTCTGTCTCAGAGCCAATTCCTATAGTCTTTAATCTTCACGGTGGTGCATCCTCAGCAACTGGTTACTTAAACTCCATAGGAGACATGAGATCAATAGCTGACACAGCAAACTTTATAATTATATATCCACAAGCAACAACTGATAACTCAGGTGACCCAACCTGGCACCTTGGAGGAGAAAATTCTAAATCAACCTCAGTTGATGATGTGGGGTTTGTATCTCACATCATTGATGAGGTTTCCTCTATATACTCGATAGATCTTGATAGAGTATATGTAACAGGTTTTTCCAATGGTGGATATCTTGCATATGAAATTGCTTGTTTACTAAGTAATCGAATAGCAGGTATAGGCGTAGTTGCAGGTCATATGTTTATTGACACCTATAACTACTGCAACCCATCTCACCCTACTCCACTAATAAATATTCATGGAACAGAAGACTTTTATGAAGGAATTGCAGGATACTATTTAGACCAAAACCTATCAAATAGATACTGGGCAGAATATAATAATACTGATCCTGATCCTGTTATAACAAATATTGAAAATTCCAATATCCAAGACGGATCTACAGTTGAATTACACTCATGGCTGAACGGAGAAAATGAAGTTTCTATTATTCATTATAAGGTAGTAGGAGGAGGTCACTCCTATCCCAACCTAAATCCATCATCAAGTAAAGGATATGAAAACGGTGACATTGACTCAAATTCTGAAATATGGGATTTTCTATCAAGGTACGATATAAATGGATTAAGATAACTTTAAATTAATTTTTAACTATGAAAACGATAAATGACAATCAAAACAAAGAGGTAATAATTATTTGCGAACTATCTGTGAACGACGATAGAACAATTGACACTAGGGAATGGAGTGATAGTTATGCCAAACTTATATCTGAGACAGAGGAGAACACTATCTCTTGGAGATTTTTGATCTCTGAGGATGAGAAAAAAGTAACACTTTATGAGAGGTATAAAGATGAGCACGCTTTTAAAAATCATCTCAGCAGGATATTAGTGGAGGGAGGTGATCTTCAAGAGGAGTTTGGAAATTTTTCGAACATCTATACATTTGAAGGAATAATTTATTTGGGGGAAGTGTCGGATGAACTAAAATCTTACATAAAAGATCATGGTTTAGAGTTAGACTATCGCTCAAGTATTGGAGGTTTTACAAGGTATTAAAAAACCCATCATAAAGATGGGATTTGATTTAATTCTTATTGTGTGAGCCATCGCAATAACCGCTTGGGTTACTAGTATTACCACACTGACACATAGGTTTGTCTTTTATATTTGTCATACTTTTAAGTTTATACAAACTAGAACGGCACATCACAACTAATGTTTAGTATATAATTATAAGTTTTATAATTTATAATGATTCCAAATAATTGCATAAAAAAACCCATCAAATGATGGGTTTTAAAGGTTGCAGTCCCTAGGGGAATCGAACCCCTGTTTCCAGGATGAAAACCTGGCGTCCTAACCCCTAGACGAAGGGACCGGTTTTTTGTTTTGCAAATATATTGTTACAGAAATATTTAAAAAAATTATAAGAAAAATAATTTGATAATAATCTATTATTTGATAATTGATCATTGATAATTACATTTACAACCATAAAAAATCAAGCTATGAGTAAAATTAAGATAGGAATAAACGGATTTGGAAGAATAGGAAGACTTGTTTTTAGAGCAGGAATCAAACAAGATAATGTAGAGATAGTAGGGATAAACGACTTAATAGACGCTAATTATATGAGCTACATGTTAAAATATGATACAACTCATGGGAGATTTAATGGAAGCGTTGAAGTTAGTGGTAATGATCTCATAGTTAATGGTAATAAAATAAAAGTCACCAGTGAAAGAGATCCTGCTAACATAAACTGGGGAAATATAGGAGCAGATTACGTTGTCGAATCAACTGGTCTATTTCTCACAGAAGATTCTTCAAAAGGTCATCTATCTTCAGGTGCTAAGAAAGTGATTATGTCAGCTCCATCAAAAGATTCTACTCCAATGTTTGTTATGGGAGTAAATAATGAAAAATATTCTACAGATATGAACTTTGTTTCGAATGCATCATGTACAACAAACTGTCTTGCTCCGATGGCGAAAGTTTTAAACGACAACTTTGGCATTGAAAGTGGACTTATGACAACAGTTCATGCAGCCACAGCTTCACAAAAGATTGTAGACGGACCTTCAATGAAAGACTGGAGAGGTGGCAGATCTGTTTTTGGAAATATTATTCCATCATCAACTGGAGCAGCTAAAGCTGTTGGTAAAGTTATTCCTTCTTTGGATGGAAAACTTACTGGTATGGCATTTAGAGTTCCCACTGTTGATGTTTCAGTTGTTGATCTGACTGTTAATTTATCAAATGAAACAAGCTATAAGGATATTTGCAGAGCCATGAAAAATGCTTCAGAAAATGAATTAAAAGGAATAATGGGATACACTGATGAGGCATTAGTTTCAACAGATTTTATCGGAGACACAAGAACATCTATTTTTGATTCAGAAGCAGGAATTATGTTAAATAGTAAGTTTGTGAAATTGGTGAGCTGGTATGATAATGAATGGGGTTATTCTACTAAAGTTGTAGAGCTTATAAATTACATGGATAGTAAATCTTAAATTAATACTATTCCCTTATCTCTCATTTCATCAAAAGCTAATTTACAATCATTTTCATTTAAACCTTTTGTACATTTCGTTATAACCCGTGTATAGAAACCTTCACTTACAGAATCTAATGCAGTAAATTTTACACAATATTCTGATGCTAAACCAACAAAATCAACTTTTTCAACCTTTTTAATTCTGAGAAAATCAGCTAATCCTGTTGAAGCGTTCTTAGAATTATCATGAAATGCACTATAGCTATCAATATTTGAATTTTGACCCTTATAAATTATTTTTTTGATTTTTGAACTGTTAAAGTTTTTAGGAAAATCAGATCCTGGAGATTTTTGTATACAATGATCAGGCCATAAAATTTGATTTATACCTTCATAATTTATAACATCACCGACATCTTTATTTTTATGATTTGATGCAAAACTGATATGATCTTCGGGGTGCCAATCTTTTGTAGCAATTATTAAATCGTAATTATTTAAAATATCATTTATCCTCTCAACTATTATATCACCATCAGGTACCTCTAATGCACCTCCAGGTAGAAAGTCATTTTGAAGATCAACAATAACTAATGTTTTCAATTTTTTCTTGATTTGATAATCATACTCTTTTTCTCGTCAAAAAGTTTCTTTTCTAGACCAACTGGATAAATATGAGGATTTTTAAGCCTCTTATGAGACACATCAAGAAAATCTAGGTCGTTTTTTAATTTACTTTTAATATGATTCAAAGATGGTTTAGAGTAAATAGATTTACCATCTTTGAATATAAGTTTTAATAAATCTTCAAAGTCATGATTATTAGTAAACTTTTTTGATTTAGTAGAATCATTCGGATCAATCATATTATTTAATTTAGATTCAGAATGTATATCATAAATCATATCACCAATAAATTTTGATTTATTTTTAAATCTTCTGACTTGAAGAACACCAGGGTTATTAATCTTTATTTTCTGCTCTGAGAGTTTTATTTTCTTCTCCCAATTTCCATTTTTATTTTGAATCGCAGATAATTTATATACTGCTCCTAAAGAGGGATTATCAAAAGCTGTAACTAATCTGGTACCTATTCCCCAAACTGATATCTTTGAACCTTGCAATTTTAATGATTCTAATATATGTTCATCAATATCGTTGCTGGCTATTATTTTAACATAGTTTAGATCATTTTTGTCAAGAAGCTTTCTTATTTTTTTACTTAAGTAAGCTAAATCTCCTGAATCAATTCTTACACCGATTATCCTTTTATTTTTTTTCTCCATTTCCTTTGCTACGATAATAGCATTTTTAACTCCCTGGATCGTATCAAATGTATCAACTAGCAAAACAGTATTGTCAGGCATATACTCAGCATAATTTCTGAAGGACGAAATTTCTGAATCAAAAGCCATAACCCAACTATGTGAATGAGTTCCACTTACAGGAATTCCATAAATTTTTCCAGCTAAAACGTTAGAGGTTTTAGATGTTCCACCAATGTAAGATGATCTACTAGCAGAAAGAGCACCATCAATACCTTGTGCTCTCCTCAAACCAAACTCAAGTATTGGATCACCATTCGATACATGTGCAATTCTTGATGCCTTAGTTGCAATTAAAGAATTAAAATTAAAAATATTTAGAATAGCTGATTCGATAAGCTGACACTGATATATTGGTCCATTAATTCTAATTACTGGTTCTTTAGCAAAAATCACTCTACCCTCTTCGATAGCATAGACATCACACTCAAATTTAATTCTTGATAAAAAATCAATAAATTCTCTGGAAAATAGATTTGAGCCATTATCTGTTTTTAAAGATTTAAGATAAGCTAAGTCAGACTTTGAAAATTTAAAGTTTTCCAAAAAACTAATAATATTTTCCAGCCCAGAAGAAACAGCGTAACCAGATGAGAAAGGGTTTTCTCTAAAAAAAACATTAAAAGATGCTATGTTGTTGTGAATACCTTTTTTCCAATAACCATATGCCATCGTTAACTGATAAAGATCAGTTAATAATGATAAAGATGTTTTATATATATTTTTTATCATCTCTTGCTAAAAGAATATTGAATACAACTCCAAAAGTAACTAGTATCATTCCTAGATAAACTAAAAACTCAAATTTTTCATCAAAAAATATGTTACCTATCAAAAGAACAAATACTAACTCAGAATAGCTGACTATAGAAACCTTTGACACCTTTTCAGACTGGAATGCTTTCGTCATAAAATATTGAGCAAATTGTGTAATAACACCAATTAATATTAGTAAGAAGATATCGATTAAATTTGGTTGAACCCAGTTGAAAACACTTATTAAACCTCCTATTGGAAAAGCTATCATAGGAAAATATATCATTAAAACAAGCGAATGCTCCTTGTCCTTTAAATATCTAATAATGCTGTAAGCAAAAGCTGCACATAGACTGCCTCCCAATCCTATCAATAAATAAAAAATATTTACTCTAGAATCAAATCCTTGAATTAAAATGATTCCAAAAAGAGCAATAAATAATAAAATCCATTGAATTGTAGACATTTTCTCTTTTAGAAGAAAAACCCCAACCAAACTTGTAAATAATGGGGTAAAATATATTAATGTAGAAGCAGTTGCTAGAGGAATTTCTTGAAGAATAATAAAATAACAATACAATCCAATTGAACCAAAAATACCTCTCATCATCAACAACGATCTGTTGGTACCTAAAATATTGTGTCCCTTTCTCTTCAAAAGATAATATGTGATAAGAAAGGAAATAATGCATCTAAAAAAGACTATTTCCATTGGAGGAATATGGGGCAGCATTTTAACAAAAATCTTTACTACCATGAAAAATATTGTAGCAAAGAACATAAAGGTTATTCCTTTATTCAAAGTGATTTTAATTTACCATTAATTAATTCGTAAGAGTGATCAGAAATTTTTAAAAACTCTTTATTGTGAGATACAATAACAAATGTTTTTTTATATTTTTTATTCAATTTTTTGATAAGTGATATGAATTTTTTAGAATTAGTTTCATCCAAATTTCCAGTTGGTTCATCAGCAAAAATTATATCTGGGGAGTTAATTAAAGATCTAGCAATAGAAACCCTTTGCTGCTCGCCGCCCGATAGCTGGTTAGGCATATTTTTTGATTTATCATTAATCCCTAAATCTTTAATTAACTGACTAGCCCTTTCCTCAACTCCTCTAGATTTATCTTTTGACACATAACCAGGAATGCATATATTCTCAAAAACATTAAATTCACTTAATAAATTATGTGACTGAAAAACAAAACCGATATTTTCATTTCTAAATTTAGATAAATTGTTACCCGAGAGATTAATTAAGTTCTTTTCATAAAATTCGACAGTACCTGAGTCTGGTTTCTCAAGTGTACTTAGTATATAGAGCAATGTTGATTTACCAGCACCAGATCCTCCAAAAATTGATATAATATTTCCAGATTTAAATTCTAAATTAATATTATCAAGAACTTTTACACCACCAAAAGACTTCGAAATTTTATATCCTTTTAACATACAGACAAATCTAATTAATTATAGATGTTCTGATTAAAAAATAATGTAAGATTTGAAATAATAATCTATATAGTATAGTTTCGTGTAGAATGAATATACACGAGTATCAAGCAAAAGAAATATTAAAAAATTTTGGAGTAAAAATACAGAATGGATTTGTAGCAGAAACTCCAAAAGATGCAAAAAAATTAGCAGCAAAACTATCCAAAGAGAAAAGTAATGTGACTGTACTTAAAGCCCAAATTCATGCTGGCGGAAGAGGAAAAGGTATAATTAAAGAAACTGGTTCTAACGGTGTGGTAATATCTATGTCACTTGACGAAGTTGAAGAAAAATCCAAAAATATAATTGGAGGTACTTTAGTAACTCATCAAACTGGTGAAGAAGGGAAAAAAGTTAATAAACTTCTTGTTGCAGAGGATGTTTACTATGATGGACCAGAGGAATGCGAAGAATATTATCTAGGAATTCTTTTAGATCGGTCAACTGGAGTTAATGTTATAATGGCATCAACTGAAGGTGGTGTTGATATAGAGAAAGTAGCTGAGGAAACACCAAAAAAAATTATAAAAGAATGGATAGATCCGAAAATAGGTTTACAACAATATCAAGTAAGAAAAATCGCATTTTCATTAAATCTATCTGGAAATGCTTTGAAAGAGATGATTAAATTTATCAATTCTTTATATAACGCCTATGAATCAATTGATGCATCCTTATTTGAAATAAATCCAGTTCTAAAAACCTCAGATAGTCAAATTCTAGCAGTTGATGCAAAAGTTAATATTGATGATAATGCACTTTATAGACAAAATGATATTGAAAATTTGAGAGATTTGGATGAAGAAGATCCATCAGAAATTGAAGCAAATAAATTTAATTTGAGCTATGTAAAATTGGATGGTAACGTTGGCTGCATGGTAAATGGAGCTGGATTAGCTATGGCAACTATGGACATAATTAAACTATCAGGTGGTGATCCTGCAAATTTTCTTGATGTTGGTGGAACAGCAAATGCTGAAACTGTTGAAGCTGGATTTAGAATTATTTTAAAAGATCAAAACGTGAAAGGTATTTTACTTAATATTTTTGGTGGAATTGTAAGATGTGATAGAGTTGCAAATGGTGTTGTAAAAGCCTATAAAAATATTGGAGAAATCAATGTACCAATTATAGTAAGACTTCAGGGAACTAATGCTGAAGAAGGATCAAAAATTATTGAGGACTCTGGTCTTAAAGTTTATGCAACAAATACCCTGCAAGAAGCAGCTGATAAAGTAAATGAGATTCTCTCCTAAAATTGCGTTGGTAGTTCAATTGGATAGAACATCAGATTTCGGCTCTGAGGGTTGAGGGTTCGAGTCCTTCCCAACGCACTTAAATATATGTATAGAAAATTAACCTTTTTTGGATATCTATTATTTACTATAATAACTATTCTATCCCTCAACTTTAAAATAAATGATATTCCTCCAATAGGTAAATTTTTAAATCCATATTCAGGGTTTTGGGTTAATGGAGAAAAAAAAGTTGGAGATAACTTTGATAAAATCATTCTTGAAGGGATAAACGACGAGGTTGTAGTACAATATGATAGTACCTTAGTCCCACATATTTACGCCAAAAATGACAAAGACTTGTTTTATGCTCAAGGGTATCTTACTGCTTTTCATAGGTTATGGCAGATGGAATTTCAAATTAAGGCAGCCTCAGGAAAACTT
Organism: uncultured Marinoscillum sp.; assembly: GCA_902633975.1. Taxonomy (GTDB): domain Bacteria; phylum Bacteroidota; class Bacteroidia; order Cytophagales; family MED-G16; genus MED-G16. The sequence continues at coordinate 28,799 of CACPHX010000002.1, read as the reverse complement.
AGTGAAATTTTAGGTAAAGAAGCACTAAAAAGTGATATATCAAAAAGAAGAACTGGTGTTATATATGCAGCTAAAAGAACATTAAAAAAATCAATTCAGGATGAGGAAACCCTTAATCTTCTTGATTCATATGTATCAGGAGTAAATGATTATATAAATTCTCTTAGCTATAAAGATTTACCACTTGAATATAAACTTTTTGATTATAAACCTGAAAAATGGACACTCTTAAAAACATTTATTTTAATGGAATATATGTCTGATATGTTATCAAGAGGAAATTCAGATATTGAAGACACATATCTTTTAAATGAGTTAGGTATAGATTTATACAATAATCTTTTTCCTGAGTATTACAATGAGATAAAGCCTATTATACCTGACTATATAAAGTTTGATAATAAAAATAAAAATAATTCATATATATCAGAAAACATCAAGTTAAATTCTAAATTAGACTTGATCCCAAACCCTAATCCAGACAATGGAAGTAATAATTTTGCCATCTCACCAAAAAAATCAAAAGATGGTAGCAGTTATTTAGCTAGTCAACCAGACCTTTCACTGAATCTACCATCAATATGGTACTTAATTCATCTTAATTCTCCAAGTTTTAATACAATGGGAGCATCACTACCTGGGGCTCCCGGAATTATAATTGGATTTAATGATAATATTGCTTGGGGTGAGACTAATGCAACAAGAGATGTTGTGGATTGGTATAAAATTGAATTTAAAGATTCTGAAAGAAAAGAGTACAGATACGGTGATAAATGGCTTAAAACCGAAAAAGTTGTTGAAAAGTTTAAAATTAGAGGTGAAGATGATTATCATGATACAATAATATTCACGCATTACGGACCTATAGTTTATGATAAAAATTTTGGCTCAGATAAAGAAAAATTAAATTTAGCAATGAGATGGATAGCTCACGATGAATCAGTTGAGTATAAAACTTTTTTATTATTGAATAAAGCCAAAAATATAGATGATATAGAAAATGCTCTAGAATATTTTGATGGACCTTCACAAAACTTTGCATATGCTACTAAGAATGGTGATATAGGCCTTACAATTGCAGGTAAATTTCCAATAAAATATGAAGGACAAGGAAAATTTATATTAGATGGAAAAGATATAAAAAATGAGTGGCAAGGATTTATTCCATACAAAAACATATTAACATATAAAAATCCTAGAGAAGGTTATGTGAGCTCAGCAAATCAACATCCTGTAAACAAGTCATATCCATATTATTACTATAGCCATAATTATGAAATGTATAGAGGTAGAAGACTGATAGAAAGACTTGAATCAATAGATAATATTGATATTAATGATATTAAGAAAATACAAAATGATAATTTTAATTATAAAGCATATGAAATATTACCAATAATACTTGATGAGTTAGACACAAGTAAATTGACTTACGAACAAAAGATATATTTTAAAAATCTTAAAAATTGGGATTACTTTGCAGAAGTATATAATGAAAACCAAGTTGTTTTTAATGAATGGTGGAATAATTTATATAAAAATATATGGGACGAATTTGATAGTTTAAAATATCCATACAGAAAACCTAACTCATTTAGAACTTATAAGCTGATTAAAGAAGATAAAAATTCAAAATTTTATGACATAATAAGTACTTCAAAGAATGAATCATTAAATGACCTAATTAATAAAAGCTTCCTTGAGATAACTATTAAGCTTGACACTTTTAAAAAAAGAAATTCTTTAAAAAAAATTAAGTGGGATCATTATAAAAACACAACTATAAATCATCTCCTAAGAATAAAAAGTTTTAGCTATGACAGTGTTAGTATAGGTGGCTATAGTAATATATTAAATGCAGCAAGTGAAAGGCACGGTCCATCATTTAGATTGATAGTTAAATTAAAACAAAATGAAAAAACTAAAGCCTGGGGAGTCTATCCAGGTGGTCAATCTGGAAATATTGGTAGTCAAAATTATTTTGGAGAGGTAGAAAATTGGGGTAAAGGAGTTTATAATAAATTACTGTTTAATGATAATTATATGGATAACAGAAATCATATAATATTTGAAAAAAAATATAATATTAAATGAGTTTTATATTTAGAATTATAATTATTGGAATAATATCATTTTATATGCCTCACTACCTTCCGTGGTGGAGTATAACAATTATAACATTTGGAATAGGATTTGCTTTTGATGAAAACTACATTTCACATTTTCTAAGTGGTTTTATTGGTGTTGGTACTGCATGGCTATTTTTATTACTTAGTATAGACTCATCAACAAATTCAATTATTTCAAATAAAATAATTGATTTGTTAGAAATAAGCTCCGTAAATATGCTGATTATTTATACTAGTATACTAGGAGGACTCATTGGTGGTATTGGTAGTTGTTTAGGGAAAAGCTTGAAAGAGGTTTTATATAAGAAAAAGAAAAAAAGGGATTTTAAATTCTAGTTTAATACAAAATCCATGATCTCTTTATCGAGAGGATTAGTACTAGAGGAATATACAGCTTTTAATGAACCACTTGAATCAACGAGATACTTAAAAAAGTTCCATCTAGGAGATTTATCATTCCAACCATTATCAGAAATATTTGATAACCATTTATAAACTTCATTGGAGTTTTTACCTCTTACATTAGATTTCTCAAATAACTGAAATTCCACACCATAGTTCTTTTCACAAAATAATTCAATTTGTTCATTGGAGCCTGGTTCCTGAAAACCAAAATTATTAGATGGGAAAGCTAGTATTGTAACCTTATCATTATATTTTTTATGTAGTTCTTGAAGATCTCTATACTGATTAGTGTAACCACACTTTGAAGCAACATTAACTATGAGTAGCTTTTTACCTCTATATTTTTCAAAGTTTATGATGTTCCCATCAATATCCCTAGCTGACAAACTATAAAAATTGGAGTCAGAAAGGGGAACATTATCTGGAGCTGTCTCATTTAATTTAAACACCTTCTCCCTTAAAATGTATAAACCACTTACAGAAACGAGAGTAGAAAATAGAATTATTGCTACAAATTTCATTACATTTTATTAACAACATCCATTCCAAGAGTGTTTAAAGATTCTCTAATTATACTGGACGTTATGTCTGATAACGCAATTTTAAATGAAGTTGTTTCATTATTTTTACCATCAAATATTTTCTCTTCTTGGTAGAAAGAATTATAAGTCTTTGATAAATTATATACATAATTACAAAGTATTGATGGAGAATATGTTTCTGCTGATTTTATAAGATTGTTTCTATGCTTTAGTATTAGATCAATTATTCTTTTCTCATTCACAGATAATTTTTTCACATTATCAAAATTCAAACTTTTAAAATCTATATTAAGCATTTTACCTCTTTTCAATATCGACTGAATTCTTGCGTAGGTATATTGAATAAATGGCCCTGTATTTCCTTGAAAATCAATTGACTCTTCAGGATTAAATAGTATTCTCTTTCTTGGATCAACTTTTAATAAATGATATTTAAGTGCTGATAAAGCTATTATATTATATAATCTTTCTTGATCTTTAGAATCAAAATCGTCTAGTTTTCCTAGTTCAACAGTTCTATTTTTAGCTGTCTCTTTCATTAATGTGATAAGTTCATCTGCGTCAACAACAGTTCCTTCCCTTGATTTCATTTTTCCATCTGGAAGATCTATCATGCCATAGGATAAATGATAACATTCTTTAGCCCAAGAATATCCTAACTTATCTAATATTTTAAATAAAACTTTAAAGTGATAATCTTGCTCGTTTCCAACAGTATATATCTGTTTCTCAGATTTTGGATAATCTTCAAATCTTTTTATTGCTGTACCTATATCTTGAGTCATGTAAACTGAAGTTCCATCACTCCTAATTAATAATTTTTTATCATAATTCTCTTTTGTTAAATCAATCCAAACTGAATTGTCTTTTTCTTTATAAAATATTTTTTTGGATAAGCCTTGATCAACATTTTTCTTTCCAAGTAGATAAGTACTTGACTCGTAATAATTTTTGTCGAATTCAACATTCAGACTTTTATATGTTTTTTCAAACCCATCATATACCCAATTATTCATTTTTTTCCATAATTTCAAAATTTCTTCATCTCCACTCTCCCATTTTTTTAAATATGATTTTACTTCCAACATTAATTTTGATTGTTTCAATGCATCCTCCTCAGATAACCCCTTAACACATAATTTTTTAGTTTCTTTCTTTAGTTCTTTTTCAAATTTTACATAAAAATCACCCACAAACTTGTCCCCTTTTAATTTCTGAGAATTTGGAGTTTTACCCTCCCCAAATTTCCTCCAAGCAAGCATTGATTTACAAATATGTATACCACGGTCATTAATTATCTGCACTTTATGAACTTTATATCCAAGTGCTTCATAAATCTTTGAAATAGAGTCACCTAAAAAAATATTTCTTAAATGACCCAAGTGAAGAGGTTTATTCGTATTAGGAGAGGAAAACTCAACAATGATTTCTTTAGTTTTTTTACTTACTTTTTCAAGTTTTTTTTGATTTAAAATAGATTTAAAAACATCTAATAAGTATTCCGTTTTAATATCAAAATTTAAAAATCCTTTTACTTGGTTATAGCGACTAATAATTGCTGATTTATTATTTAAGGCATCTCCAATTTTTTTTCCAACTTCACTAAGATTCTCTTTAAGGTACTTAAGATGTGGAAATAAAATTAGTGTGTATAAGCCATCAAAATTTTTTGGGGTCTGGTCTATATTAATATTATCGATCGAACACTTATAGTTGAATTCATCTTCAAATACTTGAATAATTTCTTTTTTAATTTTTTCTTGTATCTCCATTTATTAACAAAATTTAAATTAAATGTTTGATATTCATAGTATTTAAAGCATTATGTTTGAAAAATATTTAAAAAGTAAATAATGTCTGACTCAGTTGCCATAATACCTACATACAATGAAAGTGGAAACATTAATAATATTTTAGAAAATATACAGGATTTATCGACAAAATTTGATGTGATAGTTGTTGATGATAATTCACCAGATGGTACTGGAAAGATTATCAAAGATTTTATAGCAAAGAAAAAATTTAATGTTAATATATGCTTAATTGAAAGAAAAGTAAAGGATGGTCTTGGTTCAGCATATATAGAGGGATTTCAAAAAGCAATATCACTAAATTATAAGTTCATATTTCAAATTGATTGTGATGGATCTCATAATCCAAAAAAATTAGTTGAAATGAAAAAAACGTTAGTCAATGATTCAGATATAGTTGTTGGATCAAGATATATAAAAGGTATTTCAGTTCTACATTGGCCTCTTCCACGTTTACTCTTATCCATATTTGCTAATTATTATGTGAAGTTTGTTACTGGTATGAAGGTGAACGATTCAACAGGTGGTTTCAATGGATACTCTAGGTATGCTTTAGAAAGCATCTTGAAAAATAAAATAACATTTCAAGGATATGCCTTCCAAATTCAAATGAAGTTCATAGGATATAAGTTAGGTTTTAAGATTAAAGAAATACCAATAATTTTTAAGGACAGGGAGATTGGAGAATCTAAAATGTCAATAAATATTTTTTACGAAGCTTTTTTTGGAATATTTCTTATGAAAGTAAAAAGTCTATTGTTTCCTTTTAAAATTAATTGAAGCTTAAATTATTTTTAACTGTTATTTTACTAATAAAATAGATTGGTATATAAATTGAAATTGATACTATCATAAATACTAAACAATTTAAAATCAATATATCAATAAACTGAAATTTAATTGGAACATAATTCAAATAATAGCTTGAGCTATCCAACTTAATTAAGGAGAATTTTTTTTGAAGATATATAATTAGATAAGAAGATATGTTCCCAATTATTAAGGCTTTAATTAAAATATCAAAACCTGCATTTCTAAAAATTGAAAATATTGTTTTATCTTTTGTTCCAAATGATTTTAAAATTCCAATAGTTTTTATCTTATCCATGATAAGTATCAGTACAACTGATATCATATTAAAACATGCTACAACACATATAATTGTTATGAAAATGATAATATTTTTATCCAATATATTGAGCCAATTAAATATTTGAGAATATTTACTTTCAGTCTTTTCTATGAATTCATCAAATCTTGAATTATTTTCAATTTCAATCAGTGATTTATCAATTTTTTCTAAATTTTTTAGGTAAATATTCATTCCAGAGGAATTGTTCTCATCCCATTTATATATCTTTCTTCCTAAATTAATATCTCCAAAAATTAAAGAGTTATCAAGTTCTTCTAGGCCTGTTTCATAAATTCCTTTTATTGCCATCTTCCTAAATATTGGTGGATCATTAGGAAAAAATAAAGAAACTTTATCGCCAAAATTTAAATTAAGTGATTGATAAAGTGATTTACTAACAATTATTGAATTTTTAAGACTTAATGAGTCATTATTAAATAATAGATGAGGTCTAATTCTATTAATATATTTTTCATTTACTCCCTTAAAAATTATACCATCAGAATAATTGTTTTTTTCAATCAAAGCGCTCATCAATATATATGGAACAATTAAATCAATTTCATTTATATCCTTATGATTTGAGAATATTCCCTCATCAAGTTTAACTGGATGGTTTTTAAAACTCAATCCATTACCAAAGTTTGATACGTTTATATGACCTGAAAAATCATATATTTTATTTTTAATTGAATCTTGAAACCCATATAAGATACTGGAAGATATGATTAGAGAAAATATACCTATACTTAATGTTATTATTGATATAGTTTTAATCAATTTTGAATGAAAACTTCTATTCTTATTCCAAAAATTATATTCAATTTTTCTTAATTTCCTCATTCAAATCTTTTAAAATAATATCAATAACTAGATACAAAAGTTATATGATTAATTATTTTTAAATAAATATACAATATGTATGAAAACTATTTACTTAATTGAATTCATTTAATTTTTTAACTATGTTTCCTCAACTTTTTTTAATAATTCTTTTTTCTTTTCAATCAATAGATGAAAAAGAAATTATTGTTGGAGCGGAAAGATTAAGTAATTATTTAGATAAAATATCTAATAAATCAGTTGGCTTACTAGTCAATCACTCATCAAAAATTAAAAATACACACATAGTTGATTCACTGGTGAAAAGAAATATTGATATTAAAAAAATTTTTTCTCCGGAACATGGCTTTAAAGGTAATATTGAAAGAGGTAAAGAATTTGAAAGTAATTTGTATATAATAAAAAATAAGTCAATACCAGTTATATCAATGTATGGTAAAAATCGAGTTCCAAAAGTTGAGGATTTAAGTGAATTAGATGTCATAATATTTGATATTCAAGATGTTGGAGCAAGATTTTATACTTATATCAGCGCGATGCATAATATGATGGAAAAATGTGCAGAAATTGGCATTGATTTTATAGTTCTTGATAGACCAAATCCAAATAGTGGTTATATTGACGGACCTGTTTTAAATATAGAATACCAATCTTATGTAGGAATGCACAAGATCCCAATAGTACATGCCCTGACAGTTGGTGAGTTGGCAATGATGATAAAGGGAGAAAAATGGATTAGAAATAGTGAAAAACTTAAATTAAGTGTTATTAAAATAGATAATTGGGATCACAAAAAAGAATATAATTTACCGATTAAACCATCACCCAATCTACCTAACCAACAATCGATTCTACTTTATCCATCCCTATGCTTATTTGAACAAACTATTATCAGTATAGGAAGAGGCACACCTTACCCTTTCCAGGTAATAGGCCATCCAAATTATGATAATAAATCTTTTTCTTTTACACCAAAAAGTGTAAATGAGGAAAGTAAACCTAAATTTGAAAATGAAAGATGTTTTGGAATTGATTTAAAAAAAATAAAAATAAAAAAAGAATTAAATATTAAATATCTAATTCATTTTTATAACAGATTGAAAAGTACCCATTCCGATTTTTTTGGAAAATATTTCTATAGAATAGCTGGAAATAAAATTTTAGAGAATCAAATTAAAGACGGGATAAGTGAAAGAGAGATAAGATTAAGTTGGAAAGCCGAAATAGATAGTTATAAAAAAATTAGAAAAAAATACTTGCTTTATAAGGACTTTGAATAAATGAAATCTAAATCTATAATTTTTATGGGAACTCCTGACTTTGCTGTATGTAGTCTAGATAGAATAATGAAGTCAAAAATTTTAATTAAAGGGGTTATAACGGCACCTGATAGAAATAGTGGAAGAGGAAGAAAAATTAAAAAATCCCCAGTCAAAGAGTATGCTATTAAAAATAAAATTCCAATTTTTCAGCCTAGTAACCTAAAAGATGAAAATTTTCAGAAGGAAATAAAAAAATTAAAAGCTGATCTATTTGTTGTAGTGGCATTTAGAATGTTACCTGAGTCTCTAATTAAAATACCTAAACTTGGGAGTATAAACCTACATGCTTCTTACCTACCAAACTACAGGGGTGCTGCACCCATTAATTGGGTAATTATAAACGGCGAAAAAGAAACTGGTATAACAGTTTTCTTTTTAAATAAAAATATTGATGAGGGAGACATTATTAATCAAAAAAAAATAAAAATTAAAAAGTATGAGAAAGCGGGAGAACTTCACGAAAGACTGATGATTGAAGGATCCAATTTATTGACTGAAAGTATATTTGAAATATTTAAAAATACCAACAAAACCAAAAAACAAAAAATCAATTCGACTGATACAAAAGCTCCAAAAATTACTAAAAGCATATGTTTATTACCAAATAATGAAAAAGCAGAAAAAATTATAAATAAAATTCATGGTCTGAGCCCATACCCAGGAGCATTTATCATTCATAAAAATAAAAGTTTTAAAATTTTTAGTGCTCGACCACATAAATTCGTAAATAATAAATATAATTTTTTTATTTATAATCAGAAGATTTTATATAATAACACCATGAGAGAGACGATTGAAATTGCTGAAATCCAAGCTGAAGGTAAAAAAAGAATGAATTCCTCAGAATTTATAAAAGGAAATAAAATATGAAAAATATATCAATGATAGTAGCTATATCAAAAAATAATGTCATTGGTAAAAACAATTCACTTGCGTGGCACCTACCTGATGACATGAATTATTTTAGTAATATGACTCAGGGACATAGCGTAATAATGGGAAGAAAAAACTGGGAATCAATCCCTGAAAATTTTAGACCCTTACCGAATAGAAAAAATATTGTGATCACAAGAAATACAGATTTTAATGAAGATAAGTGTGAGGTAGTTAATTCACTTGAAGATGCTATAAAAGTTTCACGTAATAATGATGATGAAGAAATATTTATTATAGGAGGTGGAGAAATTTACAAATTAGGTTTTGACTTTATAGATAAACTTTACATAACTGAGATAAAAGCAAATATAGAAGGCGATACTTTTTTCCCAAAATGGAATAGTAAAAAATGGAAGGAAGTATCAAGGATTAAACATCCATCAGATGACAAACATATTTATGAATTTGATTACGTCATTTATAAAAGAAGCCTGTGATTAATTCTATTATAATTACAATTGGTGATGAAATACTGTCAGGACATATTATTGATACCAACGCAAAATGGTTAAGCGAGAAGCTCAATAATCTCGGAATTACTATATCAAAAAGACTAACAGTACCTGACAAAAAGAAAGATATTAAAGAGACAATTAAGTTATCGATTGATGAGTCCGATATCATTATAGTTACTGGAGGCTTAGGTCCAACAAACGATGACATAACTAAAAAAACATTATGCGAAATTTTTGATAGTAATCTCAAAGAGGATAAAAAATCACTTAATAATGTTATAAGAATATTTAATAAGAGAGGTCTTAAAATCACCAAAAAAAATAAGGATCAAGCTCTGCTACCGGATAAATGTATTGTACTAAATAATGACTATGGTACAGCACCTGGCATGGCATTTTACGAAAATAAAAAACTTCTAATTTCATTACCAGGGGTTCCTTTTGAGATGAAAAGTCTATTCAAAGATAAATGCATCTCTCTTATAAAAAGTAAGTATAAAATGCCAATCATTTATCAAAAAACAATTAAAACAACGGGGATTGGAGAATCATGGTTATCTGACTTAATTTTAGATTGGGAAAACAATCTTGAAAAAGACTTAAAGCTTTCTTACCTACCTAGTCTAGGCAGGGTTAAGTTAAGATTGACAGCTAAAGGATACAATAAAAATACATTGAAAAAAATTGTAGATGATCAAATTAAAAAACTGATACCAAAAATAGAAGAATATGTTTTTGGTTATGATGATGATGAACTTGAAAATGTAATAGGAAAACTACTCGCTAATAAGAAAAAAACCATTTCAGTTGCAGAAAGTTGTTCAGGTGGTAATATATCAAAAGTTATAACTTCGATACCAGGAAGTTCAAATTACTTTTTAGGTAGTGTTGTAGCATACAACAATGGTATCAAAGAAAATGTACTAGGCATAAGCAAAAAGTTAATCGAAAGATATGGAGCTGTTAGTGAAGAGGTTGTGGAAAAGATGGCATATCAAATAAGAAAAAAATTTGAATCTGATATTGGTATTTCTACTAGTGGTATTGCTGGTCCATCTGGTGGAACTAAAGAAAAACCTGTAGGCACAGTTTGGATTGGATATAGCGACAAAAACAAAACATTAAGTAAAAAATTAAATCTAACAGAAAGGAGGGATCTTAATATTATACTATCAACAATTAATTTATTAAATTTTTTAAGAATTAATTTAGAAGGTGACAGTGAAGGATAAGATAAATCTTTTGTAGTTCCCTTCCCTTCTAGTTATATTGTCTGAGACATTTTGGTTTGGATCAAAAAATATCATATCCCACCACCACCTATCATATTCAGATTTATATTTTTGTAAAAGATAACCTCCCTTTACTGAGATATTAGTTCTTCTCAATGATTTCTTGATTCCTAAACCAATATTCCAATAAAGACCACCTCCAACTGATATATAATCATTTCTAAAATCTTCAGCGAAAGAATAACCGATACTATTATATGTAAAAAATTTATATCTAGATATCTCTAATGAATTAGAAGGAAAAATATCATACGAGCTGTTTATAAAAATAGGAATAAAATTAATTCTATCAATTGTTAAAATACCCGTTCCAATACCCGAATTTAAAACTTTTTTATTATAAATTCCTTTAGCTAGATAAATGTGACTGAAAGCCATACCATCACCGAAATTAAGACCCATTTCAAGTCTATTCCATGATTTTTTATTCAATTCCCTGAAAAAAAGAGATAAATTATAATTTAATTTTAACTTGTAATTCTGATTTGATGAAATTCTTACAGTATCCTTACTCCTTTTAATATAAAATAAAATTCCACCTTGAATATTGTTACTTATATCATCTTTAGAATATTCTAAAAGTTTTCCCTTATATCTTCCTGGAAAAAATAATCCATCATTATTTAATAATTCTATTGGTTTTTTGCCTCTGATTTTTAATACATCGTTGCTTTGTGATGAAACTAGATAAGGAATAAACAATAAAAAAAAAATACCTTTCATTACAGTCTATCTATAGGTATAGTACTAATGTATGACATCTCTGCATTTTCACAATCGTAATTATATTGATGAAAACCATCTGATCCAATAACCATTAATACTCCCTGAAATGGAATGACATCAAGAGATCCAATATCATCAAAATGTTTTATTAACCTCAAGTCATCCAAGTCTGTTTTATCATACATTTTTATACCATATTCTCCTTCTGATATAAATAAGCAGTTTCCATCAATACCAAGACCATGTGGGTTAATCATTTCATATGTCTTAAATAGCCTAGGATTATTAAGATTAGAAATATCTACAATATCAAGCTGATTATTAAAACCCATACATTCACCTCCACCTCTTAAAGTAACGTAAGCATAATCATCCTGTACAACTACTGGATCACAGCTTGTAACGTGCTCGTAGGATGATATATAGTCAGGTTCCTCTTGATTTTCTAAACCATAAATATGCATTCCACTTTGAGCTCCAATAAATAGATTTTCTCCGTAAGGAAAAATTGTCTCAATACCCCACCCTAAATTCACTTCCGAAGTTATCTTTGGATTTATCTTATCCTTTATATCGAAAGTTTTTAAGTCATAAGAATCAACTGTATATAAATAATCACCTTTAATAGTAAATCTAGCCATTGAACCACCAATTCCGGTGCCTGAAGACTCACCGCTCAACTGAACATCACCAGAAACATTTCCACCAAATGAGACATCTGTTGAACTATCGCAGGATAATAAAAAAATCAAATAAATAAATACATTCTTAATCTTCATAATTAAAATACTAGTTCACAATCTTTACTTTCAATAAATTCTTCTATAACTTCTTCATTATACCCAGTTACTATTCCCAGATTCTCAGAAAAAAGCATTCTGTTCTCGTAATAATTTTGAAATGATCCCTTGATCCTGTTAACTTCCTTAATAGAGTTTATGTCAGAAATATCAAAAATCACCAAATCTATGTAACTATCTGCGTATAGATAATCATCTTTGGTCGCTATATCATAATTTCCAGGAATATTAATAAAACCAAGTTTTTTTGGATTACTTACTAATCTATTATCTATAACATGAATGCCTTTACTAGTTTCACTTATAAATAGATAACCTGACTTATAATTTAATTTACCAGGTGAGTTAATATCTCTCTCATCATCATAATAAACAGAATCTCTCAAAGATTCCATATTTGAATATATTGGTGTCGAATTTACGTATGTTAAGTACTCGTTACACTTATCTTGACATGAAAAAAAAAGAATAATAAATGAAAAAAATATGTATCTTGAGTTCATGTTTTCGTTAACATTCATGACAAAGGTAAATTATAATTTTTAATTACAAATCCACTTTAAAAAATGAGTAAAATCGAAATGTTGATGCCAAAAATGGGAGAAAGTATTATGGAAGGTACAGTTCTTCAATGGCTGAAAAAAGAAGGAGATAAAATTAATGAAGATGAATCTGTTTTAGAAGTTGCTACTGATAAGGTAGACACTGAAATACCATCCACATGTTCAGGAACATTAGAAAAAATTCTAGCTGAGGAAGGTGAAGTTGTTAAAGTTGGAAGTCCAATAGCAATTATAGATTCTGAAGAAGAAAATACATCTAACAACGGATTAGATTTTATTGATGAGATAGAAAAAAATTTTGAGGAAGTAAAAGAAATAGCACACCAAAAATCTGATACTAAAGCTAAGAAAATCAAAAGTGAATCCAACAGATTTTATTCACCTTTAGTCCTAAACATAGCAAGTAGAGAAAATATCAGTTTGGATACACTTAATGAAATTCATGGAACAGGTGAGAATGATAGAGTGACCAAATATGACTTATTAAAATTTTTAGAAGATAAAAATTTAGTTAATGATCCTCAAATTGAATCTTCCGAAAAAAATGATTTTCTTATAGAGTTAAAAGAGGGAGAAGAACTTATAGAACCAGACAGAGTAAGAAAAATTATTGCCTCTAGAATGGTTGAATCTAAAAAAATATCTCCTCATGTTACATCATTTGTTGAAGCTGACATCACAAATATTTATAAAACACGAAACGAGATTAAGGAAATTTTTTTAAAAGAAAATAAATTTCCAATCACATTTAATCCCATTTTTTTAAAGTGTGTTGCAGATGCTCTTGTAGAATTTCCAATGATGAATATATCTTATATCAATGAAAAGATAATTAAAAAAAACTATATAAATATTGGTATTGCTGTAGCATTAAACGATAATAATTTGATTGTACCAGTTCTTAAAAATGTAGATAAACTAAATTTTATAGATTTAATTAAAGAGTCGAATGATTTAATTTCTAGAGCCAGAAATAATATGTTAAAACCTACTGATCTAGAGAGTGGTACATATACCATATCAAATGTAGGATCATTTGGAAATGTGATGGGTACACCAATAATTGTCCAACCTCAAGTTGGGATACTTGCTATAGGGTCAATTAAAAAAGTACCAGCTGTTATCGAAACAAAAAAAGGGGATGAAATTCAAGTAAGAAATAGACTATTTTTATCGCATACATATGACCACAGAATAGTAGATGGAGCATTAGGTGGAAAATTTGCCCAAAAAGTTGCTGAAAATATTGAAAATTTTGATTTAAAATCAAATATTAGCTAAATATTATGAGTATCAGAGCGACCTTTAAAAGAAGTTTTTTTAAAACATTTACATGGAGGGTTTTTGCATCATTAGATACTGCATTGTTAACGTGGTTTTTTTCAGGTAATGTTATAACTGGTTTGAAAGTAGGAGGTCTTGAGGTGGTGACTAAATTAGTTATTTATTTTTTACATGAAAGAGCATGGAGAATCGGCTGGAAGAAACAAACTGATCAGTTCCACCACTCAAAAAGAAGAAGCTTGTACAAGGCAATAACCTATAGAGTAATTGGTACAATGGACACATTTTTAATAGCTTGGTTTTTTACAGGTTCGGCATTTACTGGTAGCAAAGTTGCAATAGCTGAAGTATTTACAAAAATATTTATTTATTATGTCCATGAAAGAATATGGGACAGACAAAAAATCGGAAACTAATTTTTCTTATCTTTCAATTGGATCTAATATTGGTGATAGACTCCAAAATTTGTCAAGGTCTCAAATTGAAATAGAAAAAGTTGTTGGAAAAATTCATAAATCATCAAAAATTTATGAAACTGAACCTTGGGGCTACAAAAAACAAAAGTTCTTCCTAAATAAGGTGGTATATGTTGAGACTTTATTAAACGCAGAATCGTTATTGATAGCATGTAAAAAGATCGAAAAAAATATGGGTAGATTAAAAAACAAAAAATGGGGAGAGAGAAATATAGATATTGATATTCTTTATTTTAATAATGATTCTATCAACAAAAAAGATTTACAAATACCGCACAAGCATCTTCATGAGAGAAAATTTATTCTTAAACCACTTAATGATATTAATCCAAACTATATTAATCCAACATTACAAAAAACTAACTCAAAATTATTAAATGAATGTACAGATAATTCAATTGTAAATGATATTTGAAAATTACGAATACGTGATACTATTTATGGCTGGACTTGCTTCTGGTGCAATTAATACAATTGCAGGAGGAGGCTCTCTCATAACTCTACCTATTTTAATTTTCATGGGTTTACCACCAACTATTGCAAATGGTACAAATAGAGTTCAATTAATTTTTGGTCAATTTTTTGCAGTTTATGGATATAAATCGAGAGGTTTATTTAATTATAAATTATCTGTTTGGTTAGCATTTTCAGCAATATTAGGATCAATAGTAGGAGCAAAAATTGCAATTGAAGTACCTGAAGAGTTTTTTAAAAAAATCTTATCAGTTATAATGATATTAGTTATGATTAATATTTTTTATAAAAATAAACGAAAAATTAATGATGACATATTATCTAACAATAAACGATATCTCTCCATTTTACTATTTTTTTTTGTAGGATTATATGGTGGTTTTATTCACGCTGGAGTCGGATTTTTGATGATATTAATTCTTAATGGGATTAACGGATATAGCATAAATAAAGCAAATAGTATTAAAGTTTTCGTAGCATTACTATTTACATTTTCAGCATTATTAGTATTTTTTTTCGAAAATAAAATAAATGTCATATACGGAATTAACCTAGCAATAGGAAGTTCATTGGGAGGTTGGTTAACAAGTCGATGGTCTATTAAAAAATCTGAAAGATCTATGAGGTATATTATTTGTATAATTATATTAATTCTAGCATTGAGATTATGGATCTATTAAATTTTAAAAAACTTAAAAAGTTATATTCATATTTTTCAGAATCTATTTTCTTATATAAATTATAAAATAATGGGTAAACTTCTTAAACAGAGTTTTTGGTCAACAATAATAATTTATATTGGTGTTATTCTTGGGTTTGTCAACTCAATAATATTATTTCCAAAATTCTTATCCACTGAACAAATAGGTTTAGTAAGACAAATATTGAGTGCATCAATTATGTTAGTTCCATTAACAACTTTTGGAACTAGTGCAGCTTACTTAAAATTTTATCCAAAATTCAAAGAAAATAATGATCAAAAAAATCAACTCTTCACCTTTCAATTAATGATAATTATTTTATCATGTTTTATAACTTGTTCTATAATTTTCTTATCAGTTGATTATATAAAGTTATATATCAATGATAATTCAAAGTTACTCTTTCAATACTTTCATTTGTTATACTTTTTAGTAGTCATTTTTAGTTTGAGTAGCATATTTGAAGCATATCTAAAGTCTCGATATGAAATAATGCTTAATAATTATGTGAATGGAGTATCTAATAGGTTCTTGACTGGAATATTTTTAATTTTTTTTTCATTGAATATAATTGATTTTAATATTTTTTTAAATCTTCAAATTTTAATTTATCTATTAGGATTAATAATTCTAATCATCTACTCACAAAAAAAAGAAAAGATAGTTTTGGTTTTAAACATCAGAAAAATTAGAAAATCAATTAAAAAAATTCTAAACTTTTGTTCATTTTCATTTTTAGGTAACTTCTCTAATATACTAGTTTTAAATATAGATATTCTAATGGTAACTAGTATTTTAGGTTTATCAGATACTGGTATATATACTACGGCATTTTACATTGGAATGATAATTGATATACCTAGGAGGGCAATATCACAAATATCACTTCCTTTTATTTCAGAAAATATTCAAAAGAAAAATTTCAAAATAATTGAAGATAATTATAGAGAAATAAGCATTAATCAGATGATGATTGGTATTTTATTATTCAATTTAATAATTGTTAATCTTGATAACATATATGATTTAATGCCAAATTCAGAAAAATTCATTTCAGGTAAAAGTGTTGTTGGGATAATTGCATTATCAAAAATAATAATTATGTCGTTTAGTTATAACTCGGAAATTATATCACTATCTAAATATTATAGGTTTACTGTATTATTGATTATGATTTTGGCAATTTTCACAATTGGATTAAATCTAATTCTTATTCCAAAATACGGAATGGTTGGTGCAGCATACTCATCACTATTTGCTGTTCTTATATTTAATATAATTAAATTTATTTTTCTAAAAATTAAAATGGATATTTCCCCATTTAATTACAAAACTTTATTACTTACTATTATTGGTATTTTAATATATAACCTTACGGTATTTATCCCAAATTTCAAAAATCCTATTATAGATATTATTATTAATTCATTTATTATATCAATCATTTATTTGTGTTTGATTATTAAGTTAAAATTATCACCAAAGTTCAATTCTATTTTTTATAATTTAATTAAGTTAGATAGATAATAAATGATTTTCAATATCCTTTGTAATCCTTTTTGACAAGTATTTTTTGCAAAACTTCCTGTCATTAGATATTTTATGACTATAGTTATTAAAACAATTTTGAATGAACTCTTTTAGCTCCTTAGAAGTCTCATAATCAAAACATTCACCTGAATTTGTATTACGTATTATATTTTCTAAATCACTGCCTTTATTTGCAAAACCTAAAATTTTTTTTCTGGATGATAAGTAATGAAAAAATTTACCAGTAATAACATCATTTACTTCAGGCATGTTAACAGAGGAAACCAGCAAAAGTTGAGATATAGAAATTTCGTAGTCTAATTTTTCTTTTGATAAATAGGGATAAAATGAACAGTATTTTTTTATTTTCAAAAATTTCTTTGACATCAATATTTTTTTGTCAATACTTCCTATAAATAGAACTTCAAGTGATTTTTTAAAATCAATATGAGAGTTTAATATCTCTTCCAACACAATCCATAATTTTTCTGGATTTTGAATGAACTTCATCGATCCTGAATATAAAATTCTAAACTTATTATGATCATTAGATTCTATAAATTCATCAAATCCACTAGGAATATATAAATATTTTTTTGATTTTTTTCTTAAAATATTTAAGGATTTTGATGCCATAAATACCGAATCACAATTATTCAGGATTTTTGATTCAGAATGTAAGTGTCTTTTGAAAGTGAATTTAAATCTATTAATAATTCTATTTTGAAAAAAATTTGTCCATGGATCTCTAAAATCAGTAATCCATTTAATTTGAATTTTTCTTTTTATGTAATACCCAATGTAATGCATCGAATGAGGTGGACCTGATGTAATTAAATATTTTATTTTATTTTTTTTAATATACTTAACAATATGTTTTGTAGATGGTTGTATAAGAAACCTTCTTGTATCAGGAAAAAAAAATAATTCTCTAACTATAGTTTTAAAATATTCAATCAAACTAGAATTTTTAGATGTATAACTCTCCTCTTTTGAATTATTTTTTAAAAAAAGAGGTACTTCAAAACCTTTAATTTTGGATATTTTGATTTTTGGATTAATTAACTTCAACAAACTTTTATCTTTTATTGGAGATTGAGGATTATCAAATGTAAATACGTGTACATCCCATCCTAGTTCACAAAGATTGTTAGAAAATCTTAACCATCTCTGAACACCCGATCCTCCACAAGGAGGCCAATAATATACCAATATTCCAACGGATTTTTTAAACATATACTTGTTGAAAAAAAACAAATTTATAAGTTTATTATTTAATTTTATAATTATGAAAAATTTGGCTGTTCTCACATCAGGTGGTGATTCTCCTGGAATGAATGCATGTATAAGAGCAATTGTAAGATCTGCAAATCATAAAAATATTAATACATTTGGAATTCAATACGGTTATAACGGATTGATTAAAAATAATATAAAAATTTTATTACCAGAAGAAGTTAGTAATACAATTCACATTGGAGGTACAATTTTAAAGAGCGCAAGATCAGAAGAGTTTTTTTCGAAAAAAGGTAGAAAAAAAGCATATCAAAATCTTAAAATGAATAATATTGATGGAATGATTGTATTAGGAGGAGATGGATCTCTTACCGGTGCTAAAATATTTGGTGATGAATTTAAATTCAATATAATTGGGATTCCATGTACAATTGACAATGATGTTTATGGCACTGACTACTCAATTGGATTTGCTACGGCAAGAGAGACAATCGTAAATTCTATCGACAAAATAAGAGATACTGCAGCATCTCACGAAAGGATTTTTATTGTCGAAGTAATGGGAAGAGAATCTGGATATTTAGCACTGGAATCAGGAGTTGCCTCAGGTGCAGAATTAATATTAATTCCTGAAAATAAAAATTCGATGACAGATGTTATTAATAAACTTAAAAAAATTAACAACAAAAAAAAATCAGTAATAATAGTTTATGCTGAGGGCTGTAAGTTTGGTTCACTTAATGAATTTTCTCAAAAAATAAAAGATAGTATATCAAATAGTAATGTTAGATTTTCAATTTTAGGACATATTCAAAGAGGTGGTATACCATCGCCCTCCGATAGAATACTTGCTTCAATCCTAGGTTATGAATCAATTAATCAAATCATAAAAGGTAAAACAAATAAAATGATTGGGATTAAAAATCAGAAACCTATTTTAATAAATTTAGATGATGTAATTTCAAAGAAAAAGAATGTAGATTTATCTTTAATTGAGATTTCTAATATTATATCAAAATACTAATTTTTAAATGAATTAATTAATCCACCAATACTCCTATACCATTTAATTTCTTTATTTTTTTTAAACCAAGTCATCTGTCTTTTAGAATATTTCCATGAATTAATTTTAATCAGATCAATTGCTTCTTTTTTACTTATTTCTCCTTCTAAATATGAAAATACCTCGGTGTAACCTACACTCTTTAATGGATTTAATTCTTTAAATTTTTTTAAATTTTTTACCTCATCAAACAATCCCATTTTAATCATATCATCTACTCTTTTATTAATTCTTGATCTTAATTTTTCTTTTGTTGGATATAAACCGTACCACTCTAAGGAATAATTTTTTAATTTCTTTTTTTTATTAGTTAAATATGATGAATAAGGTTTGTTTGTATATTGACTTACCTCGAGTGCTCTAATCACTCTCCTATAATTTTTCTTATCAACAATTTTAAAATATTTAGGATCATATACTTTAAGTCTATTTAATAAATGCGATAAACCCTTTTTTTTATACATTTTATTTAATTTATTTCTAAATGATTCCGGAACTAATGGTAAATCATCAAAACCATAAATAATTGAATCAATAAATAATCCAGAACCTCCAACAACTATAACATAATCATTTTCTAAAAAATAATTACTTAGAAATTCATTCACTTCTTTTGAAAAAATCCCAGAGGAATATTTATCTTTTACTGAAATATTATTTATAAAATGGTGACTTACTTCATAAAGATCTTTTTTTGATGGCTTTGCAGTACCTATTGACATCTCTTTATAAAATTGTCTTGAATCTGCAGATATTATATCGCAATTAAATATTTTTGAAATTAAAATCGATGCTTCTGTTTTTCCACTTGCTGTTGGGCCAACAATCATAATTAATTTTTTTTTATTTATATTCATTTGATCATTAAGATGGAAATTAAATTAACAAAACAATTTCAAAAAAAGTTAGAATCTATACTAATTTCTCAAGAGTATAAGGTGAGATATGAAAAAGGAAATTTTAAATCTGGTTATTGCATTATTAATAAAAATAAAATAGTAATTATTAATAAATACTTTACAGTAGAAGGAAAAATAAATTCTCTAATTGAAATAATTAGTAAAATAGATATTGATGAAAAAAAATGTAGTTTAGATCAAATTAAATTGATAGAAAAAATTGAAAATTAAATTTCTTGGAACTGGAACATCACAAGGTATTCCTGTTATTGGATGTAAATGCTTGGTATGTAAATCAAATAAAAAAGAAGATAAAAGACTAAGATCATCAGTAATTATAAGTGTTTTAAACAAAAAAATCTTGATAGATACTGGACCAGATCTTAGACAACAATCCTTAAAAAATAATATTAATAAAATTGATTATGTTCTTTATACTCATGCTCACAGAGATCATGTTTCAGGTATAGACGAATTAAGATCTTTTAATTTTATTCAAAAAAAAGAAATTAAAGCATTTGGAAATAAGGAACTTGTAAATCAATTAAAGAAGGATTTCTCATATATATTTTCTGATTTCAAATACCCTGGTTTACCCAATATTGAATTAACATCTATAGAAAAAACATTTTACATTGAAAATGTTAAAATAATTCCAATTAGGGTTAAACATCATAAATTAAATATACTTGGTTATAGAATAAATAATCTTACATATATAACTGATGCAAAAACTATAAATGATAATGAGTTAAAAAAAATTGATGGATCGGAAATACTAGTAATTAATTGCCTACAAGTTAAAGAACACTTATCACATCTTAATTTAAATGAAATGTTAAAATTAGTCAGTAAGATTAATGTAAATAAAGTGTATTTAACTCATATTTCTCATAATTTAGGACTTCATCATAAGGTGAATAAAAAACTTCCAAAAAAAATAAAACTAGCTTATGATAACTTGGAGTTGAATTTATGAATCTACAACATTGATTTTCATCATATTTGTGTGACCTTTCCAATGCGTAGGCATTGACGAAGTAATTATATATTTATCGTTTTTAGATAGATGCCCTTCATTAACTAATATTTTCTCAATATTTTCAAAAGTACTATCTATATTTTCAGTTTTATCATAATAAATAGCTCTTATGCCCCACAAAAGATTTAATTCATTTCCGATTTTTTTATTATTAGTAACCATATATATTTTAGCTTTTGGTCTACTTCCAGAAACTCTAAAAGCTGAATAACCACTTTTTGTCATTGTAACCAAAGCCTTAGCAGAAATTTGATCACTTAATCTACATGCAACATTTATTAAACTTTCACTCAGCATATCTTTTAATTTTTTTCTTTTTTCAAATTTGAAGTAAATTTCATTGCTTGTTCTTTCAATTGAGCTAATTATTCTTTCCATACTTTCAACAGCAAGTATAGGATACTCTCCAGTAGCAGACTCAGCAGATAGCATAACGGCGTCAGCACCATCTAGAACAGCATTTGCAACATCATTCGACTCAGCTCTGGTAGGAGTCTTAGAGTTTATCATGCTCTCTAACATTTGTGTCGCAATTATCACTGGT
Source organism: uncultured Marinoscillum sp. (assembly GCA_902633975.1). GTDB lineage: Bacteria > Bacteroidota > Bacteroidia > Cytophagales > MED-G16 > MED-G16. The sequence goes on along the minus strand of CACPHX010000002.1, from coordinate 6,594 downwards.
TTACAAGATAAATTACATTTATTTACAATTCTTTTTTGATGAACTGGAACAGTTTCCATTGGCATTTCAACACCTAAATCACCACGAGCTACCATTAAACCATCAGAAACTTCAATAATTTCATTAATATTTTTTATTGCTTGAGGCTTCTCTATTTTAGCAATTATTTTCGTTTTGTAACCTTCTTTTTTTATTAAATCCTTTAATTCAATTATATCTGTACCAGACCTAACAAAAGATAATGCTATCCAATCAACATCATTTTTTTAATCCAAACTTCAAATCTTTGATGTCTTTTGCGGTTATTGATGAAAGCTTAATATCACTATCGGGTAAATTAATACCTTTACGAGGATATATATAACCACCCCTTAAAACTTTAGCAGTAATATTATTTTTATTAATTTCTAATACTTTTAGCTCTAACTTACCGTCATCAATTAATATTCTCTCACCTTCTTTTATGTCACCAATAATATCACTATCTACTGAAATTATACTTTTATCACCTTTAATTTTCTTTGAGGTCAATATTATAGTTGAATTATCATCTAAAAAAAAACTTTCTTTTTTGAGTTCTCCTATTCTAATTTTTGGACCTTGGAGATCTTGTAAAATAGTTACTGGAGTTTTAAATTCATCACTAATTTTTCTAATGTTTTTAATAGTATTGATATGATCTTTATGAGATCCATGAGAAAAATTAAGTCTTATAACATCAACACCCTTGGATACCATTTCTTTTAAAATATTGTAATCAGATGATGAGGGTCCAATAGTTGCAATTATTTTTGTTCGATTAATTTTTATTTTACTCATAAATTCAGAAAATGACTTTCTTTTATCTTTGTTATATCTACAAAATTAGCAAATTGAAATGTATTATTTGATTTTAATATATTAATTATATCATAATCCTCAAATTCAAAAAAATTCTCGGAAAACAAAATAAAAAAGTCAAAGTTTGATAATGCTGAAACTAAATAAGATCTATTTGAATTTCTTAATTTGTTAGAAATTAATTTAATATGTTTTTTTCCTAGTTTAAATTCTAAATATGAAATTTTAACTTTTGATCCATTAATTAAATTTATAACTTCATCCTTCATTTTGATTAATTTAATATTAAGCAATTTATTTAGATGCCATGCAATTTTGTATTCTTTTGATGTTGATACTATACCAATTAGTTCATAATTGACTGGATTTTCTGAAAAATTTTTACTCTTATTAATTAACATTTTGTTATGTTAAATTACTAAAACCTGATATTATTAAAACTATATAACTAAAATAGTTTAAGAACCGAAAAATCATTAATTTTGCATTAAAATAAAATTTAAATTCTATGGAAAATCTTGATAATAAAGTTAAAGAAATCATAATTGACAAGTTAGGTATTGAAGAGTCAGAAATAACAAATTCTGCAAGTTTTACAAATGATTTAGGTGCTGACTCTTTGGATACAGTTGAGTTAATTATGGAATTTGAGAAAGAATTTAATGTATCTATACCAGATGAAGATGCTGAAAAAATTGGTACTGTAGGAGATGCAATCTCTTATTTAAGAGATAATGTCAAATAGTACTATCCTATTGCATGCATGGGTAAAAAAAGAGTTGTAATTACAGGTATTGGAGCTATCACCCCGATCGGTAGTAATCTCAAAGAATATACCAAAGCTTTAAAAAATGGAGTAAGCGGTTGTGAAGAAATTAAATCCTTTGATGCATCTAAATTCAAAACAAAATTTGCATGTGAAGTAAAGAATTACGATCCCTTAAACTATTTTGAGAAAAAAGAGTCAAGAAAAATGGATATTTTTTCTCAGTTTGGTATGATTGCTGCTGATGAAGCTATTATTAGCTCAAATTTAAAGTTAGATAAAATTAATAAAAATAGAGTTGGTGTAATTTGGGGGTCAGGAGTTGGTGGAATTGAAACCTTTCAAAATGAATTAATAAATTTTGCCGAAAATGGAAAAAATCCAAGATTTAATCCTTTTTTTATACCAAAACTTATTCCAGATATCTGTCCAGGATTGATAGCAATTAAATATGATTTTAGAGGTCCAAACTTTGCAACTGTATCGGCTTGTGCTTCTGGATCAAATGCAATAATTGATGCATATAATTATATAGTCTCTGATACTTCAGATATTATTATTACTGGAGGATCTGAATCAGCAGTAAATGAAACTGGAGTTGGTGGTTTTAATGCACTCAAGGCCTTATCAGAAAGAAATGACTCTCCAGAAACAGCTTCAAGACCTTTTGATAGAGATCGAGATGGTTTTGTATTGGGAGAAGGTGGTGGTGCTCTCATACTTGAAGATTATAATCATGCAAAGAAAAGAGATGCAAAAATTTATGCTGAAATTATTGGTTTTGGAATGTCATGTGATGCTTATCATATCACCGCTCCACATCCAGAGGGTGAAGGGGCAAGATTAGTAATGGAAAATGCTTTAAATTGTGCAGAAATTAAAGTTGAAGATGTTGACCACATTAATGTTCATGGCACATCAACGCCTCTAGGTGATAGAAGTGAGATTATAGCTATTGAAAATGTATTTGGTAATCATGCTGAAAAAATAAATATCTGCTCTACTAAATCTATGACCGGTCATCTTCTTGGAGCAGCAGGAGCCATTGAGTCAATAGCAACAATAATTTCAATTAACGGAGGTTTCATACCTCCAACAATCAATCATTTCAATCAAGATGAAGAAATTAATCCAAAATTAAATTTAACACTCAATAAATACCAAGAAAGAAGTGTAAATATAGCTATGTCAAACACATTCGGATTTGGAGGTCATAATACCTCAATAGTTTTTAAAAAGTATAATTAATTTATGTTTTTTTTTCAATCTCAAGAAAATAAAGAGCTGATTAAGGCAATTCAATTTATATTAGGGTATAACACAAAAAAGCCAGAATTGTTTAAGCTAGCATTATTACATAAATCAATAAAATCTGACGAATCGAATGAAAGACTTGAATTTTTAGGCGATGCCATACTTGGATTAATAGTAGCTAAACATCTTTTTAAATTGTATCCATTTAAAGATGAAGGATTTTTGACAAAAATTAGATCAAAAATAGTTAGCAGAGATTCACTAAATGATATTGGAAGAAAAATGGGGCTTAAAAAATTAATTAATGTTAAAAAATTTAAGTCTAAATCTTATAACTCAATATATGGAGATGCATTGGAAGCAATTATTGGAGCTTGTTACCTCGAAAAAGGATTTGATTTTTGTGAAAAAAAAGTCATCAAAAATATTATTTTACCTTATTTTGATTTAGAAAAACTTACAACACAAACCCATAATTTTAAGAGTAAAATATTAGAGTGGGCTCAAAAAGAAAAAATATCTATCAACTTCATTGTTGAAAAAACATCTAAATCTAGTAGACTCAGCGAATTTAAATCAATTCTTAAGATAGATGGAAAAAATGTATCAACTGGATATGGGAAAAGTAAAAAGAATGCAGAAAAAGACGCCTCTAGAATTGCATGTGAAAAATTACAGTTAGGTTAATGAATTTAAAAATTGCAAGTTCAAATCTAAACCAAACACCTCTAGCTTGGGAAAAAAACTTTTCTAACATAAGAAATAGTATCAATGATGCCAGGAAAAAAAATGTCAAGATATTATGTTTTCCAGAGTTAAGTATTACAGGTTACTCTTGTCAAGATCTCTTTTTTAATAGTTGGTTTATTAAAAAATCGGAGAATTATCTTAATAAGGTTGTGAAATTATGTAACGGAATAACAGTATTAATTGGTCACCCGCTAAAGTATAATGGAAAACTATATAATGCAGTATCTATTATAAAAAATGAAGAAATAAAAGGATGCTTTATAAAAAGCAACTTACCAAATGATGGTATTCATTATGAAAAAAGATGGTTTGAACCATGGAGACTAGGAGAAATCAAAGAACATATTTTTGATAAGAAAAAAGTTCCTATTGGAACTATTCAATATGAATACAGTGATTCTCTAACATTAGGTTTTGAGATATGTAGAGATTCATGGGATAGTGAGAGACCTGCAAAATATATTAAAACAAAAAAAAATTTATTAATAATTAATCCAATAGCTAGTCATTATGCATTTGGTAAATTCGAATTTAGAAAAAATCAAGTTTTGGAAAGCTCTAAAAAATTTAATTGTACATATATCTCTTCCAATTTACTCGGTAATGAGTCTGGAAAATTTATATTTGAGGGAGATACAATTCTGGCTCAAAAAGGAAGATTACTTAATATTACAAAGAGATTTTCTTTCAAAAATTATAATCTAAATATCTTTATTGTTAATCTAGAAAATGATGTAAATAAATACATTTATAATAAACTCAACGCAAACGAGGAATTCATATCGGCGTTTTCAATAGCATTGATTGATTATCTAAAAAAATCAGGTCTAAATGGTTTTGCTCTATCTCTTAGTGGGGGTTTAGACTCTTCAACAATTGCTATACTAGTATATGAATCTGTTAGAAGATATATTGATGAAGTAGGATCAGAGGAACTTATTCGAAAACTTAAAATATCAAATTTTTCATCATCTAAGAATGAAAATAAAAACATCAAAAATATTCTGAATAAAATTTTTATAACTGTATATCAGAAAACAAAAAACTCTTCAAAAGAAACAATGAGATCAGCGAAAAAACTTTCTGATTTCATTGGTAGTAAACATTTCGAGTGGAATATAGATCAAGAAGTCAATTCAATAGTATCAAAAATTAGTAAAAACACAAGAGTCGAATATAATTGGGAAAAACATGATATATCACTGCAAAATATTCAGGCTAGGGTTAGATCTCCTTTCATCTGGTTTATTGCCAATACAAATAACTTCTTACTTTTGGCAACCTCAAATAGAAGTGAGTTGTCTGTTGGTTATTCCACCATGGATGGAGACTCAAGTGGTTCAATTTCTCCAATTGCTGGATTAGATAAAATATTTGTTCAAAAATTACTAAAGTACTTATCAGAACATTACAACTATCACATTCTTGATTTGGTTTTAAACCTTAAACCCTCAGCAGAGCTACAACCACAAAAATATAATCAAACAGATGAAGAAGATTTAATGCCATATAGATTATTATCTAAAATTGAATATCTAGCTGTTAAAAAAAGACTTGGACCTAAGGAAATTATTAATCAAATCAAGGGAGAAAAGGAAGAAATTAAGGAAAGCGTTAAAAAATTCTTTTTAAATTATGGAAAAAGTCAATGGAAAAGAGAAAGGGCTGCACCATCTTTTCACTTTGATGAATTCAGTTTAGACTCATCTCTATGGCACAGAATGCCTATATTATCTAAGAATTATTTAGAAGATATTAATGATATATAGTTACCTTACCGGATCATGTCCGTGCCCTCCCCAAGGATGACATTTAAGTATTCTCTTAACAGACATAAAAAAACCTTTTGCAAAACCATACTTCATGATTGCTTCTTTTGAATATTGAGAACAGGTAGGACTATATCTACAAGATATTGGGAGAAAAGGAGATATGAATTTTTGATAAAAAAGAATAGGTAATATTAAAATTTTTCTGGTATACATCTTTTAAAAAAACTTTGCACATTTGCATGATAAAATGATCTCAAAAAAATATTTTCTTACTTTAATTCTCATTTTAACTATTTTTTTTAGTAAGTCAAGCGCTATTCAAGATAGTATTTTAAATAATACTTTCTCAAAAGTAATCATAAATAAGATTAATATTAATGGAAATAAAAAAACGAAAAAAAATATAATAACAAGAGAACTTAGTTTTAAGGAAGGCCAAGAGTTTGATAAAGAAAAAATTTTATCAATAATTAATGAGGATAAAAGAAAAATAATTAACACAAACTTATTTAATGAGGTTAATATAAATATTAAGTTATTACCTAATAATAAGGAATCTCAAAAGGCTGATATAGATATAGATGTTATAGAATCCTTTTATTGGATTCCATCTATTTTATTTGAATTATCTGATAGAAATTTCAATGATTGGTGGCAAAACTTTGATCATGATATAAATAGAATAAATTATGGTTTAGGTTTGACTCAATATAATTTAACAGGGAAATCTGATGAATTTGAAATAACATTTAGATTAGGATTTATAAAAGAGTTTTATGTATCATATTACATCCCTTACTTAACTAAAAAACAAAAAGGAGGACTGAAGTTCAATATTAATTATATAAATTATGATCATCTTGAGTTCAACACTGAAAATTATATTCCTCAATTTTACAAATCTGAAAATTCATTAAAAAAACATTTAATCACCTCAGTTGAATACTCTCACAGAGAATCATTTTATAATTATCATTTCTTTGAATTAAAACATAATAACATAAACTTAAATGATTCAATATTTATTTTAAATACAAATTATTTTTCAGAAATTATTAATTCAGACCTAGGTTATTTAAGTCTATCATATGAATTTGATAGAGATTTCCGAGATTTTAAAAATTATCCATTAGAAGGCTTTAGATTAAATTTGAATGTTGAAAAAGATGGTTTAGGTATCATGGATAGATTAAATAAATTAAAATTCAGAAT
>CACPHX010000001.1 GCA_902633975.1 uncultured Marinoscillum sp. | reverse complement strand
TCAATAATTTTGTTATTACCAGAAGAAATTATTTCAATAAGATTCTTATTTACAAGAGATTCATTATCATCTTGTATAAGTATCATAAAATCATCTTTTATGTATTCATAATCATCATACTTGAAATCTGGATTTTCACTTGATAAGAATAATTTTTTAATTTTATCAGTGTTAGTTATAGCAATTCGACTATCAATGTCTCTCTCAAAAATTATAAATGTCCCTTCTTTATAAACATCAGTAAATACGTTATCAAAAATTCTTTCTCCGAATACAGTGAATAAAGTAAAATAATTATCCTTTTCCATCAATAAATAGCTGTTGTCAACAACGAATGCATCATCATAATCTCCTCTTAAAATAATCTTTCCACTTTTATGTATAACAACAAAATCATCTTCAGAGAATACCTTTAATAAGCCAACACCCATGTCCTCAACATGTGAGAAGTTTGATCTATAAATTTCTGAAAAATTTCTATTAACAATAATATTACTGTCTTGCCCTTTCACTATGAAGAAGTCATCTTTAAAAAATGAACACAAATATTTATTTTCAAATTCAAAAGACCTATTTGATAAGATTTTATTACCATTTTTATCAATAAAATAAGTTACACTATCCTCAATAAAACCAATAAGAGATAATTTATCAATATTGGAAATCTCAGCTATTGAATCAAGCAAACTTTTGTTATCAGTCATCTCATTAATAGCTGAAAATTCTTTTAAGGAAGTATGATATAAAAAATTTATTGAAAGTTTAGAGTATTCACTTTGAGGAAATTTATATAAAAATTTAAGATACCCATCTACTGAATTATTCACTGTATATTTCTTTAACAATGTAAATTCTATTGAATCGCGATAAGGAGTGTCAGGGTGCTTTGCAATAAAATCCTCAAATGAACTTATGGAATTATTTTTTGTTTTTTCTTCAAAAATCAATTTCTCATATAACTCTTTAGCCATATGATAGTACTGTGATAATGGAAACTCTTCCATAAAAATTTTATATCCTTCCCATGAGTTTTGATTAGAGACAATTTTATATTCAAGAGAATGCCATCTTTTAACGGCATCATTTTTAAATTTAGAGTTTAAGTAATAATCAATATATGATTTATATTCTTCAATTGAATTTTTATCCTTAACAAATTCATACTCAAGAGAATCAATAATATTCTTAACAGAATCAATACTTTTCAAGGTAATTTTTAAATCTGATAATTCTTCGAGATCTTTAGTATCTTGATTAAGATAATTTCTTTGACTATTCAATATATTCTGATATGCTATCTTTAGTTTTTCTCGATCCTCTTTGTTTTTTAGATATAATAAGGAGTAGAGATAATATTTTCCAGAATTTTCACTAGACCTTTCATCTAACTTGATCAAAGTTTCCTCCAACTTTTCAAACTCATTTTTATAATAATGTCTATATGCCTTCTTTATACTCTGAGAGAATACTGAATTAATTGTGATTATTTGAAAAAAAAGAAATAATAGAAGAAGTCTAACCATCTACTCACCTCCTCTAGAAATAAATGGGACAGAACTTTCAATCAACTTAGTGTTGATATCCTGAATATTTGAAACAACCTGGTCGTATCCAGTCTTAATTTTTAGCCATTCCGATTTCAGATCCTTATATCTTGTCATTTCACCACTAGTAATAGGTGGAACATTTCCATCAACTTTGGAGAGAAGGTCTAAGAATTGAGCATCAAGTTGATTTCTAAAATTTATCACATCCTGGAATGTTTTCTGTTTAGGAGAAATTAACTTAAGCTCTGTATCGTCAATGAGTTTAATGGTCCTTTTAGATAATTCTAAAATTTTAGAAAATTTCACATCCAAGAGTCTCGACTCTAAGTCATCAAGTTGATCTCTTGCACTTTGCATCTTCCTTAGACTAGAATATATATCACTTATATCATGGTGAATATTTTTCATAAAATCTGATTTCTTTGTAAAATGAGACATTTCAATTTTATTTCTTGGATCAGGTAAAATCTCGAAACTTGATATTTTTTCGTAATCGCCATAAGATAACTTTACATTGTATTTTCCAGGAACAACAGAAAAGGACTCTATAAATCCTTGTGAACCTCTTGGTGGCATAACTCCCTTAGGCAATTCAAAACCCTCAACATTTCCTCCCCACCTTAAAGTATGAAAACCTTCAGCTATATCAATTTTGTTTTGTCTTAACTCGCTATCACTGCTATATGATCTTAGCACTTTCATATCTTCACTCATAAACTCTACTTTGAGAACAGTTGAATCTTCTTCATCTATATCTCTTAGAAAAAATTTTACTTCAGTGCCATAGTATGGGTTTTTTCCCATTGGACCTTGTCTTCTCATAGCTGACCTCAATACTTTATGACTATCCTTCACATCAAACATGTGAATATTCTTTGATCTCATTTCATCAGAATACTCTCGAAGAGGCGAAAGGTCATCCAATATCCAAAATGATCTTCCCTGGGTTGCCACTACTAAGTCGTTTTTATGAACAACAAGATCGGTAATAGGGACAACAGGTAAATTTCTTTGCCACTTGTGCCAACTTATACCATCGTCAATAGACATGTAAATGCCCCGTTCTGTTCCAGCGTAAAGTAATCCTTCTTTTTCAATATCCTCTCTCACTACCCTTACAAAACTATTTTCCTCAATTCCAGTCCCAAGCATTTTCCATGAGCTCCCATAATCTGTAGATTTAAGAATATACGGCTTGAAATCGTCAAACTTATATCTGTTATATGCAATATAAACAGTTGAAGGATTATGAGGTGATACCTCAATAGAATTAATCATTCCCTCCTCCAACTTTGGTGAAATATTTTTCCAGGAGTTACCTCCGTCAGTGGTTATATGAACCAATCCATCGTCGGCTCCCGCATATATAACTTCTTTAGAATGTGGTGACTCTGCGATATAATAAATCGTATGATAGACCTCACCTCCTGCACCTTCGTTTGTGATTGGACCACCACCAGGACCCATATTTTCTTTTTTATTTTTTGTTAGATCAGGGCTTATTTCCTCCCAGTTTATCCCCCTATCTGATGACTTAAGTAATTTATTAGCAGCATGATATATCACGTCGCTGTCATGTTGAGAAACTAAAATTGGTGCATTCCAATTAAATCTGTACTTCTGCTCATCAGAAGGCTCACCTAATCCCATCGAAGGATAAGCCATTATGTTTTTACTGTTATCTAATTCCAAATTATACTCGCTAATTATGCCTTGGTAACATCCAGCATACATAAGTACTGGATTATCTTTATCAAATGCGACATAGGCTGTTTCACAACCACCAACACCTGCTATCCAGTCTTTCCAACTTATTCCACTACTGAATGTACTACTCTTTATAGCAACGGTTGAATTATCTTGTTGTCCACCGTAAACCCAATAAGGAAACCTGTTATCTACATTTACCCTATAAAATTGTGCGGTTGGTTGATTTCTTTGTGTTGACCAAGACTTTCCACCATTAAATGAGATATTTGACCCCCCATCATTAGAATTTATCATGATATCAGAGTCATTAGGATTAATCCAGAGGTAGTGATTATCACCGTGAGGTACACTTATATTAGTAAATGTCTTACCCCCATCAACCGACTTCATCATAGGAGCATTAAGTACATAAACTAAGTTTTCGTTGGAAGGGTCAGTATAAATATGCATATAGTACCAAGAACGAGCCCTAAGTACTCTGTCTTCATTTACTAGGGTCCAAGAATCTCCTGCATCCTCAGATTTATAGAGACCACCTTCATCTGATTCAATAATTGCATATACAACCTTTGAGTTAGCTCTTGAAACTGATACACCGATTTTCCCCATCAAAGTATTTGGTAGCCCTTCTTTTAATTTATTCCAGGTTATTCCACCGTCAGAGGTTTTCCAAATACCACTTCCATTACCTCCGCTTCTTACATACCATGGTAATCTCTGGTGATCCCAAAATGCAGCATAAAGGACACGTGGGTTGTTATAATCCATAGAAAGGTCACTGGCACCTGAAAATCCATTTACGTATAGTACCTTTTCCCAATTTTCTCCACCGTCTGTGGTCATGTAAATACCTCTTTCATCTGTACTTGCATACGGACTCCCCTGCGCTGCAACGTACATTATGTCCGGGTCTTTAGGGTGAATTCTTACCTGAGATATGTGTTTTGTTTTCTCAAGTCCTATGTGTTGCCAGGTTTCACCAGCGTCAAGTGACTTATACACACCATCTCCTGATGACGTCATTACGCCTCTTACAGGAGATTCACCCATACCTACCACAATTATATTATTATCACTTTCAGAAACAGCTACAGCACCTACTGAGCCTGTATTAAAATAACCATCAGATATATTAAACCATGATGTACCAGCATCAACTGTTTTCCATACTCCACCACCAGTTGTTCCCATATAATATATCTGATCATCTCCTGTAATACCTGTTGAGGCAGTTGACCTACCACCCCTAAATGGCCCAATATTTCTCCATTCTCCAATATTTAAAATAAGAGAATCTATTGGTTGACTTTTGTTTTTTTTATTTTTTTCAACTGGCGTCATCGCAACGAATGAAACTAAAAAAGAGAGTATAATTAAAGTGTATTTCATAATTTTATAGTATGGTTGTTCAAATTTAACATGAAATTTAATGTTTAATAAATATACAGTTACAATACTTTCACTTTTTTCATTTCTGTTAATAATATTTAAGCCTTTAGATAGGTCTCCACTTGAAGGCAAAAGATACTATTATAATTCACTAGAAAATATTGATGAGATTAGGAGTGACATGACAAATAGTTATAACGGAGATACAATTAAGGTTGGGTGGTCAAAAGAATCTTTAATACCAAAAGAACCTACACCATTGGCTGGATATGGTGCAAGAAAAGGAGCTTATTATGAAGGGATAAATGACTCAATATTTGTTAAAGCTGTGGTATTTGATAATAATCAATCTAATGCAGCATATGTTTCAATGGATCTGCTTATTGTACCACCTAATTTGGATCAAAATAAAATTTTAAATAGTCTATCTTTTAAAATTGATAATTTATACCTAACCGCATCACACACTCATTCCAGTATTGGAGGGTACTTAACAGGTCTAGCAGGAAAAATCTTTGGTGGTGAATACGATGAAAAAGTTTTAGAGTTAATTAGTAGAAAAACTATTGATGCTCTAGAGAACGCATACCGAAAAAGAGAAAAATCCAAAATTGGATATGGAAAAATTTATGCTGCAGACTACGTCACAAATAGACTTGTCGGTGATAGCATAGGAACCTATGACCCTTTTATTAGAATTTTAAAAATAAATACAGAAAGTGGAAAAAACAGCATTATATTTTCTTATGCGGCTCATGCTACATGCTATGGTCATAAACAGAAAAATTTAAGCGGAGACTATCCTGGGAAACTCACATCCTTACTTGAAAAAACAAATGAAATTGATTTTGCGGTATATGGAGCAGGAGCAGTTGGAAGTATGAGTCCACGAACTAGATCAAATGAAGGTATTAAAAGAATACAAGAAATAAGTACAGGACTCTTCGAAAAAATATACGATGGCTTTAGGATTATGGGAGCAAAATATGAAACTAAATTAATCAGTAAGAAGATAGATATTGAACTTAGAGAAGAATCTTATAGGGTATCAAGTAATGTAATAATAAGGCCATGGATTTTTAAATTATTAGTCGGCAAAAGTCCTAAATACATATCTTTCCTTAGAATCGGAGATAATTTACTTATTAGTACTCCATGCGATTTTTCCGGTGAGCTTTCATCACCCATCGAAGAATCCATTTCAAATAATAAATTAAATTTGATGATTAATAGTTTTAACGGAGGTTATATTGGTTACATAACTAAAGATGAATGGTATGACAGACTTGATATAAATACTTACGAGACTTATACAATGAATTGGCATGGACCCTATAACGGAGCTTTTTTTATTAGATTATTAAATAAAATAATTGAAATCAATGAAATTATCTAAAGTAATATTTTTATGTTTATTTTTTGTATCAAATGCAAAAGAACTAAAAAGCAAAGAAACATTTCAATTCGATTCACTTAAAATTAAAATATCCCAGATGCTTATTTTTGGGATTAAAGAAGCAAATAAAGTTTTAGAAGAGGACTCTCTATTTAAAGCATACTCAAATATGAATCTTGGTGGTATAATACTTTTTGAAAAAAATATTGCAAATAAAAGATCAAAGTATCACCTCAAATCTCTAACGTCAGAAATACAAAAAGTATCAAAGATTCCTTCATTTATTGCCATAGACGAAGAAGGAGGAAACGTCACAAGATTGAAGCCAAAGTATGGTTTTCATAAAACAAAAACAGCCAAGTATTTAGGAAGTCTAAATAATTTAGATTCAACATATTACTATGCAAAATTAACAAGTGATTTACTAAAAGACCTTGGAATAAATATGAATTTAGCTCCAACTATTGACTTAGAGGAAAATGAAAATAATTTCATAAGCAAGGCAGAAAGAAGCTACGGTTGGGATACTGATAAAGTATATTTTCATGCTAAAAAATTTATTGATGCACATGATGAGAATGAAATAATTACAGTACTTAAACATTTCCCTGGTCATGGAAGCTCATCTACAGACACACATAAAGAATTTACCGATATCAGTGAGACTTGGTCTGTTCAAGAACTATACCCATACCAAAATCTTATAAGAGATAAAAAAGTATTGGCAGTTATGACCAGTCATGTTGTAAATAAAAAAATAGATGATAGAATGTTACCCGCCACCCTTTCATATAATATAATAGGAAAACTATTAAGAGAATTCCTAAAATTCGATGGAGTTATTATTTCAGATGATATGCAAATGGGGGCTATAACTAAATATTATGGATTAAAAGAATCAATAATTTTATCTATAAATGCGGGTGTTGATTTGCTACTTTTCTCCAATAATCAACTTTATAAAGATCAGGTAGATCCAAATGAGATTATTTCAATCATTGAGGAGGGAGTACAGAATGGAGAAATACCTATTCAAAGAATAAATGAATCTTTCAAGAGAATTCAAAGATTAAAGAAGATGAAGGGTCTAATCAATTAGGATTATAAATATTAGTTGCGTTTAAAAAAATCTCATCTTTATCTAATGTCATAATTTTTAACTTTTTCTCTGAATACATCTTCATTTGATCCGTGTAATGGGGACTGCGAGGATCAGAGGAATTACCATAAGGAATTACTGTTTCAATTTCAGGTCCATCTTTCGAATAACGAATTAGCATAATATATGATTCTCCTGAGACAGCTCTTAATTTTCCATCTTTTATTGGGACAGAATAAGTCGGAGCAATCATATCAATAAGACCTGATAATGGTATATTTTTATCTCCTCTAACAAGTCTCTGAATATCACCAAGTTTAATATTTAATTTTCCAAAATTTTTCATAAGGTGATCACTAGTCTTCTCTAGAGCCTCAATATGGTATTTGATATCTATAGTATCTTCAATATTTAAATTATTCTTTGACAAAACACCAAGCATATAGTTATAGTATAGGTTCCACTGTGCTGCACCAATATTTTCAATACCTCCCCTTCTATCCCAGTTCTGAATGAGTTCTAATAAATCACTATAATCAGGAAATTTAGAATTATCAAGATCAAATACTTTTTTAATGTTTCCAATAAACATGATAGTATCAGGATATTTCTGATCATATTTAATTTCTTTAAAATCTGAGTAACTAATCCTATCATATCTTGAAATAAGCTCCATAAATCTTGAACTTCTATTATTCTCTTTCTCCTTAAAACTAAATGAGGAGTTATAATTAATTTCTTTAAGGTTATCCATTTTTTCGGTAGAATTAAATGGAGAGTTATTTGTGTTAAAAATATAACCACTTGTTGGATTAATCAACTTAGGTAAATCCTCATATGGATGATACTTATTCAATATCAATGATGATTTATCCCCTAACACTACCTCTCTCCAGTTGATAGTAGAATCTCTTACTGACAACCTTGCATTACTCATATAAAAAATATTGTCATCTACATCTGCGTAAATAATATTAAACCTTGGAATACCTAAAAGTTTAAGTGCTGACTCAAACTCTTGAAAATTGTTTGCCTTATTCATCTGTAGCCACTGCTCAATTGCGCTTATATTATTCAATGATTGAGAAAAAAAAGCAAAGTGACCTTTTTTATTTTTGATAACCGGACCAAAATCTGACCAAATTACCTTTCTTCTGATTGGGACCTTAATACCAAGAAAAATTTTAACCTTAAGTTTTACCGTCTCGATCTCAAATCTCTTCCAATTATTATCGATTCTATACTCATTTTTATTATTTGGATTAATAATCAATTGATATATATCATTCATGTCAGGATAATTATAGGTATGTGTCCAACCTAAGTTTTTATTCGTTCCAATTACAGGAAGAGGAAGGCCCGGAAAAAGACCACCAAGCATATTCCAACCCTCTTCACTTATAACATGAGCCTCGTACCATGAGAAAGGCCCCTCAAGTGGTTGGTGAGTATTAACATTTAGATAGGTTTTACCATCTTTAGTCTTTGAACTTTTGAATGCAAAACCATTTGAACCTATTGTGCTACCTATGTTATCAACACCTGACATATCGTCTAAAGGATCAATGTTATTATTTAATAACTGAGCAATTACATCACCTGTATCTGAAAAAAGGTGTAACATTAGATTAAGTCCAGTTAGATAATCATAAATAGATAATGGAAAGGAATTTTTTAATAAAACCTCATTTGGATATTTTTTAGCATACGCATTTAACCCCTCAAGATATCCGTAAATAACACTTAGTCCATTAGGAGATAAATTTTTAAGTTCCCTTTCAGCAACCTTTCTTGATCTTAATAAATGAACTGCATAATCGAAAATTGCACCATTTAATCCATCTAATTTTCCTAGCAGTCCTTTTGCAGGTAAGAATGTTTTTTGGATAGTTTTAAAATCATCTTCAGCATGAGCCCATGCTAGTCCATAGGCTACCTCCTTATCTGTTTTAGCGTAGATATGAGGAACACCCCACTTATCCCTAACGATAGAAATATTATTTGGATTTACCTGTGAAATTAAATCTGTTAATGAAAAAAGAAGAAATGATAAGATTTTATATCTCAACATTGACGTGTCTCTCAGCATGGTAAGAGGATCTTACAAGTGGACCCGACTCAACGTATTTTAATCCTCTTTTTAATCCCTCATCCTTATACATTTCAAATATCTCAGGAGTAATAAAATCATCTACCTCAATGTGCATCTTTGTTGGCTGTAGATATTGACCAATGGTTAGAATGTGAAGTCCATGTTCCACCATATCATCAATGGTCTTTAGGACTTCATCTCTTTTTTCACCTAGACCAACCATTATTCCTGACTTTGTTCTTTTACCATATTCTTTAGTCAACTTAATTTGTTCAAGACTTCTTTTATACCTTGCTTGTGGTCGAACTCTCTTATATAACCTCTCGACAGTTTCAATGTTGTGAGAAACAACCTCTTGGCCCGCATCAATCATTCGATATAATGCATCCCAATTTCCTCTCACATCAGGTATTAGGGTCTCAATTGTAGTTTCTGGAGATAATCTCTTTGTCTGGGAAACTGTTTGATACCAAATTTCGGAGCCCCTATCCTTTAGCTCATCCCGATTAACAGAAGTTATAACTGCATGCTTTACACCCATTTTCTTAATTGCCTTAGCTACTCTTATTGGTTCTTGCTCGTCATACTCCGGGGGTCTACCTGTCGCAACAGCACAGAAGGTACAACTTCTAGTACAAACGTTACCTAAAATCATAAAAGTGGCTGTTCCTGCTCCCCAACATTCACCCATATTTGGACAATTTCCACTTTCACAGATGGTGTGGAGCTTATACTTATCTACAGTTTTCCTTACTTTTTTATATTCTTCACCAACAGGTAATTTTACCCTTAACCAGCTAGGTTTTTTCACTCGTGAAGATTTAAGATTTGCATCAGCCATTTTTTCGCAATTTAAATAAATTTAGTACTTTCTACCATAGAATAAAGTTATAAATGCTGTTGGATAAAAGCTATATTCTTTTGCTGTGGGCATAATATCAACACCCCCAGGAAAAAAATCACCAAGAAAACCAACCTCAATAGCCGTTGTAGACTTACTGGGAGAAAATTCAAAATTAATTGCTGCCTTAATATTTATTCCTGGTTTTATACTCAATTCATCAATTCCCTCAAGAAAACTTGCCGAACCAATAACATTATTGAAGGTTTGAGAAGAGGGATCAAAATTTTCTATGTACATCCTGTTATTTCTGCTGTATTTAATGTAATAAGGAACTTTCAATCCTATAGATGGACCAGCAGCAACTTGTGCATTTATCCTTACGCCCTGCTGATCTTTTTTTGAGAATAATATTGTTTCTCTACCATACTGTACTCGAAGTGAAAACAAATAATTTTTTTTTCCCCAGATAAATGTTCTACCGTAACCTATAGAAGATGTATATCTGTTCTCTTTTGGATGTTTTATGTTTACAAGTTCAAAGCCTATAGTCTTGAACTGATTATCAGAAATTTTATTTGAAAACTTGAGCACACCTCCACCTAAAAGGCCACCCCATGAGTTTTTATTGATTCCCCAGAGCACCTCCTTGTCTGTGTCAAAATATTCAAAATTCTGAGAATATGAATAAGAAACAGTAAAAAATAGAGAAGTAAAAATTAATACAAAAAGTTTCATTTTTTAATCACTTTAATTATTAACGTAAAATTTACTATTTGATTGAAAAAAAAGGAAAAAATAATTTAAGTTTAATTCAGTTAATCTAATACTCAATGAAACATATAATTGAAAATACATATGTTGGTGATTTGCGCACCTCATCTAAACACATTAAATCTGGACAAAAGATAATCACTGACGCTCCAGTTGATAATAACGGAAAAGGAGAAGCCTTTGCACCAACAGACTTGGTTTCATCTGCGTTATGTAGTTGTATGACAACTGTAATGGGAATATGTGCTGAAAAAGGTGGTTTTAAAATGCCAAACTCAATAGCAAAAATTAAAAAAGTAATGAACTCTGATCCAAGAAAAATTAAGGAAATACATATAGAACTTAACTTTGAAGAAAATAGCCTAACAGATATTCAGAGAAATAAACTTGAGAGTGTAGGGAGGAACTGCCCAGTGGCTAAGAGCCTTCATCCGGAAATTAAACAAAATATTATATTTAACTTTTGAAAATAAAGTTTACTGTTTTACGAAATCAAAGACCCAATTTCCGTCTTTAATTCCACCACTAGTTGAAAAAGTTGTTCTAAGCGTAGTCTCTGTAACGCTTATACTTATCACAACACCGTCACTCCTTAATAGAGCGGCGCTGCTACCACCTTGGAACTGCCACGTTCCTGAAGCTGGCCATATCTCGTTGCTATCTGAGTTTAGCGTTGCGTAGGCTCCACCACTTGCTGAACCTCCAGAAAAAGTTAGGGACATAGCAGTGAATACGTTTACGACACTACCGTCTTTAGTGACAGAGTTAGCGTCCTTGACGACCCAAGAACCATTGAGAAGGTTTGCTTGCGTATCAAGAGGATCTACAACATCATCTACGCTCGTGTCGTCATCGTCTTTCGAACACGAAAAAAGCAGTGCAGATACAAATAAAGTTAGAAATAGTGATTTTAAGTAAGTAAAGTTTTTCATAACTTAAAATTAAGATTTTTAAATCAATTTTTAATATTAAACATCAATAATTTAATAAGACACAAGTTTATTTATTTTTTTCTTCAATCTATCTTTAGGCATAAAGTTATCTTCTAGTTCTTTTCTAAATGGGACAGGTGTGTCAAGACCACCAACCCTGAGTATAGGACCATCTAAACTCTCAAAACAATTTTCTGTAATCCAAGCAGAAATTTCAGCCCCAATTCCACCTGTCAAACAATCTTCATGAAGGATTATTACTTTATTAGTTTTTATTACAGAATTTTTTACGGTCTCTTTATCCCAAGGTTGAAGAGATCTTAAATCAATAATTTCTATTGAAATATTACTAAAGCTTTTTAATACATCTTTAGCCCAATAAACACCCATGCCGTATGTTATTATAGAAATATCTTCTCCTTTATTAATGATTCTAGCTTTTCCTATCTCAATCGTATAATAATCGTTAAATATTTTTTCAGAATGTGACCTGTAAAGAGCTTTATGTTCAAAGAAAAGATATGGATTAGGATCTTCAATTGCTGCATTAAGTAAGCCTTTAGCATCCATGGAACATGAAGGATAAACTATTTTAAGTCCAGGTGTATGAAAGAACCATGCCTCATTAGATTGTGAGTGAAAAGGACCAGCTGAGACTCCACCACCTGTTGGCATTCTAACAACTACATCTGCATTCTGACCCCACCTATAATGTATTTTTGCAAGATTATTAATAATCTGATTAAATCCGCATGTAACAAAGTCGGCGAATTGCATCTCAACTATTGATTTTATTCCCTCAATAGAAAGTCCTAATGCTGTTCCTATAATAGCTGACTCACACAAGGGGGTATTCCTAATTCTTTCCTTACCAAACTTTTTTACAAAGCCCTCGGTCACCTTAAATACTCCTCCGTAGTCAGAAATATCCTGACCCATAATTATAAGATCTTTGTACTTATTTAAATTTTGTTCTAAAGATTCTGATATAGAGTCTACATATCGCTTATCAGACATAGACTTTTCTTTTGGATTTTTAATTGACTGGGAGTACGGGAAAAAAACATCATTAATCTCATCTTCCTCCTTAAAGCTTATGGTTGAGTTGTCAAAAGAAATTTTAACAGCCTCATTAATTTCTTCAGTAATAGATTTTCTAACTTTATCTATTTCTTCTTTACTATATATTTTTTTTTCTACTATGAATTCTTCAAAATTTTTAAGTGGATCTTTTTTTTCCCAGTATTCCATAACTTTTTTTGGAACATATTTTATTCCAGAGGCCTCCTCGTGTCCCCTCATCCTAAAAGTAAAACACTCTAAAAGAAATGGTCTTGGCTTTTCTCTGATATCCTCAAGGATTTTTTTAACAGTAGTGTAAACCTCAAGTATATTGTTTCCATCAATAGATAGGGATTCCATTCCATAACCATCTCCCCTTTTTGCTAGAGAGTCACCCTTGAACTGTTCTTCATTAGGAGTTGAAAGTCCGTAACCATTATTTTCAATGACAAATAGTACTGGAAGATCCCATACAGATGCAACATTTAAGGCCTCATGAAAATCTCCCTCGCTCGTACCTCCATCACCTGTAAAAACAACTGTTGCTTTTTTTTCACCTTTCATTTTTTTTGCAAGAGCTATTCCATCTGCTACCCCCATCTGAGGTCCAAGGTGGGATATCATACCTACAATATTTAATTCTTTGACTCCAAAATGGAAAGACCTGTCTCTACCTTTGGTAAATCCGTCTAACTTTCCTTGAAACTGATTAAAAAGTTTTATAAGTGAAATATCTCTGCTTGTAAAAACACCTAAATTTCGGTGCATGGGAAGTATATATTCATCACTATTAGTTGCTAATGCAACTCCTACAGATGTCGCCTCTTGACCAATTCCAGAGAACCACTTACTTATCTTATTTTGTCTTAACAGTATCAACATTTTTTCCTCAATCAATCGAGGTTTTAACATTGATAGATATAAATTTTTGAGAGTAGATGTACTTACATTTTCATTTTCGAACAGCATGTCAATACTGATATTGAATCGGGTTATTTGGTTAATTATTGTAAAATATTTCGGTTTGGTTTACCTAAGTAAATATATAAAAATAATAATCTATTTATACCTTTTTGATATCAGATTATCAAGAGAAAATTTGCCTGGACCAAACATAAAAATAAGGATATATGAAATAAGAAAAAGTATGCCTTTCTCCATTTTAGTGAAAGGATCCCCCCAGTGGGCATCAAATACTACAATAATGAATGTGTAAATTATAGGAATAGAAAATAATCTGGTGCCCAAACCTAATATCACAAAAAGAGGAGCAAAAAATTCACCGAAAGTGACAAGTGCAAGTGATGTTTCCTCGTTAAAGAAAAGATGGGTTCTACTCCATATTCTACCCTCAAGAAGTCTCATCAATTTGGAGTAACCATGAGTCATTAAAGATAAGCTTACAACCAATCTAAAAAAAAAGTTTGTATAATCAGCAAGAAATGGTTTTGAAGAAAAAAAGAATAATAATCTATTCATATAAACAAGACGATAATAAGACAGTAAAGTTATAAATTTACCTCATGAATAAAGAAAGTTATAGGATTGGACATGGTTATGATGTGCACAGGCTAGAGACCGGTAAAAGATTTATAATTGGTGGAATAGAAATTAATCACGACAAAGGTGCAGTAGGTCATTCTGATGCAGATGTTGTAATACACGTGATATGTGACTCTATACTAGGCGCAATTTCTGAGGATGATATTGGTAAACATTTTCCAGATACTGATAATAAGTATAAAGGAATTGATAGCAAGAGGCTACTTTCCAAGATAATAATGTTACTTAAAGAAAAAAATTATACAATTAATAACATTGATGTTACTATTCTTCTTGAAAGACCTAAACTAAGAAATTATATCAATAAAATGATTGAAATATTATCCGAAATCATGAAAATCAAGAAAAAGAAATTATCAATTAAAGCAACTACAACTGAAGGCCTTGGGTTTGTAGGAAGAGAGGAAGGAGTCGCTGCCCACTGTATTACTCTATTAAAAAAGAAATGAATCTCAAAATAGTAAGAACTAATGACGGTTCAGATACTATTTACAATAAAGCACTTGATGAAAGCTATCACTCTTTACATGGGTCGATAAAAGAATCTGAGCATGTTTATATCAATGCTGGTTTAGACAGAGTGGTGAATAATAAAAAGAATAAGTCAGTGAGTATACTTGAAATAGGTCTTGGAACCGGTCTCAATGTTTTATTAACAATAAATTATGCGAAACAAAAAAATATGAAAATTTTTTATCATGCCATTGAACCATTCCCTCTTGAGAACTCTATCCTAAAAAAACTCAACTTTAGTCGTAAAATAAAAGAATTTGATATTAAAATCTTCGAAAAAATTCATAATAGTAAAAGTCAAACGGTAACCAAACTCTCAAATAATTTTAAATTTAAAAGAAGCATTAACCGATTAGAAGAAATTTCATTAAAAAAGGAAAAATATGATCTTATCTTTTTTGATGCCTTTGCACCGAGTAAACAGCCGGATATTTGGGATAAAAAAAACTTTAGTAATATTAAATATGCAATGAGACGCGAAGGTGTAATAGTAACTTACTCCTCAACCAAGAGACTAAAAAGAATACTCAAGAATCTCAAATTCAAAATTGAAATACTGGCAGGTCCTATGGGAAAAAAGGAAATGACTAGGGCAACAAAGTAACCTACCATTCTCTGTTATATAACTCAATTTTTACAAGTTCCTCATCGTCAAGAGTATTTCCCAAACCGTGGACAGCTGATACATTAAAAAAACCGAGAACTTTAAAATTATCGTCATTTACAACAAAAATATTTGTTGGAACATTTGAAAGAGATACAGCAAATAGTTCTCCAAAACCACCTGGTCTATTAATTTGAATTGCAGTCTTGTTTAAAAAATCAAAAGCCTCGAAAGTAACAGAATGTATCTCCACATAGAGTGAGTCTCCTTTCTTAAATGGTGATAAAAAATCACCATCTTCGTCGGTTTCAAACCTTGTAATACCACGTCTGATTGGAGGTATAAACGGTATCCCGTCAACTTCAGCTCCTTCAGAGGATGCACCGGCATCAATACATGTGATTATATCTCCAAGTCTGTTCTGATAAACTCCATTCTTATAGGTTTTAATCCAGTAAGCGTCTCCTAAACCCTCTTCTTCTCTTGACCAGAACTCAGCATAATATGAGCCCTCTGGAAATTGACCCCTTACAAAATTAACACTATCAATTATTGATGTTCTATTCATTTTTGATTGTGCTATAATTTCTTTGCCTGAATAAAAAATAGTTAAAGAAAATGAGTTTCCTACACTACCTAAATTTTGAAATATACTATCAGGTTCCCAAATATATTCGCCTGGCTCTGATTCGTTAAAATTAAAAACATTGCCTATGTCGTCTGTAATTTGAATAAATGCGCCTGAGGCTGGCGGTGAGGATAAAGTATCAAGATAATCTTGAGTTGTAGATAATAATATTTTTTGGGGTGAATTTAGATCATTAATCCAAGCATCAACTACTAAAATTGGATCATTTTTGGGGAGGTCCGGGGTTATAATATCTTCACAAGAAAGTAAAAATAAAGAAATGAGTATATATGCAGACTTTTTCATTAAAATTTAAAATTATAAGTTATTGATGGAACGAAAGAACCTATAATGGATAGTCTAGTGACTTCTCCAGGAACAAAATTCTCAGTGACATTCGACTTACCTTGAGAAAAATAAATGGAGAATGGATTTCGTCTGTTGTAGAGATTATAAATACTAATTATGACCGAGCTATCATTTTTTCTTTCTTTTCCATTTCTTTTTAATTTTTTTCCATTTATGGTAGCTGATATGTCTAGCCTGTGATAGTTTGGGATTCTGAACTGATGCCTAGTGCTTTCAGCATTATGAGGTATGGCAAAACCTTGTATAACATATTTTGAAGAGGGAAATGTTACAGGTGTCCCTGTCAGATAAACAAAGTTACCAGATAACTGAACTCTTTTACTTAACTCGTATGTTGATGTTACTTTAAAATTATGGGTCTGATCGTATCGAGTTGGATACCAATTGAAATTATTAATACCATTAATCTTTAACTCTGATCTGCCATAGGTGTAGCTTATCCAACCATTGAAATTACCCCTATTTTTTTTTATTAAAAATTCTAAGCCGTAGGACCTACCTAATCCACTCATGATGTCGCCTTCGAAATACTTATTTATCAATAAATCAGCTCCGTCTATGTAATCAATTTGATTATTTAAGTCTTTATAGTATAATTCTATGGATGATTCGAACAAATTATTTTTAAAATTCTTAAAAAGACCAAAAACATATATGTCTCCAAGTTGAGGTTTAATATTATTAGTACTTGGTGTCCATACATCTAATGAACTTGAAGCAGCAGTATTTGAAAGTAAATGAATATACTGTGTCATCTTATTATAACTTGCCTTCAAAGAGAAAGAAGCTGACGGTTGAAAGTTAATAGATATTCTTGGCTCAATACTAGAATATTTTTTTATTGACGAATTATCATCAATTTTAATTTCACTTATCAATTCTTTTCTTTGACCTGCAATACCCTCATCTGAAAAATTGTATCTATATCCAGGACCGTAGTAAGAATAATAAGAGGCTCTTAGACCATAAGAAAAAGTAAGATTTGAAATTTTTTGTTCATTACCAATATAAACTGAACCTTCAAATGCAAATTTATCAGGAAGGGTAATGTCAGTTATTTCACCTTCACTTACACCCACTGCATTAGCCGGCTCAAAACTATATCTAATCATTTCAGCGCCTATGGAAAGTTCATTCCCTGTATTTATAAAATAACTAAATTCAGGTTTAAAGTTTATTGTTTCAATTCTGGAGTCCCACTCAAATTTATTTCTATCATCACTACCAAAGGCTAGCTGATAATCATAGTTACTGTAGATGAGAGTAAAATTTGAAAAAAGCCTGTCATTAAATAGATGATTCCATCTAAGAGTTCCCGTTCTATTTCCCCAATTAAAACCTTGCCTTTCATCAAACATAAAAATATCTCTTCCGAGGTAGCTTGAAAGATATAAAGTATTTTTCTCGTTTATCTCATAGTTAGCTTTCGCAGTTACGTCATAAAAATTAAGAGCTGCATCATCATCAAGGAAACTTGAATTTTTTATAAAAGGCCTGAAAAGTATATCTGCGTAAGACCTCCTTAGAGCTAAAATAAATGAAGACTTATCTTTTACAATAGGTGACTCTAAAGTAAACCGACTAAAAATAGAACCTATTCCTCCAGAAATTGAGGTTCTTTTACTATTTCCATCTTTCATCCTTATATCAAGAATTGATGATAGCCTGCCCCCATATCTTGATGGGATTCCCCCCTTATATAATTTTAAATCTTTAACAGCATCAGGATTAAAAACAGAGAGGAAACCGAGTAGGTGAGAAGAATTATATACTGGTGCCTCATCTAATAGGACAAGATTTTGTCCAACTGAACCTCCTCTAACATTGAAACCCGATGCACCCTCACCTACAGAACTCACACCTGGTAAAAGTTGAATTGCCTTAATAATATCATTTTCACCTAAAAATGTTGGGATTTCAGCAATTCTAGAGATATCTAATTTGTTAGTACTCATTTCAATACTACTAACGTTATAATCTTCAGCAATATCACTAACAATAACATCTTCCAGCTGAACGTCAAGACCTGACAACTCAATATCAAGCTTTTGATTAGAGTTAAGTGAAATTATTTTCTCGCTTGACTCGTATCCTAAATAACGAAAATCAATTTTATAATCTCCTTGAACTAGTGTCAGAGAATAGAAGCCGTAAGAGTTGGTTACTGTCCCTGAATTCAATTCGTTCACATAAACCGTAGCACCTATTAAAGCCTCACCTGTCTCGGCATCATTAACATAACCATTTAATGTATAGCTTTCTTGAGGAAGTACTTGCAACGGATTTAAAAAAATCAATAGAGTTAGTAGATATATTTTTTTCATTCGTGATATATAACGAAAAATATAAAAGCCTAGTTATTTCTTGAGTATGTCACTAACAATAATTTCAGCATGATCTCTGGAGTTTTCAATGAACCATTTATTAGTTTTTAAACCTCCACAAATAACTCCTGCAAGATAAATTCCTTCAACATTTGTCATCATTGTTTCATCATTATGAACTGGTGTATTATGTTCGTCATCTCCAATCTTAATACCAATTTTTTTAAGAAATGAAAAGTCAGGCTGGTAACCAGTCATAGCCAAAACAAAATCATTATCAATAGTAATTTCACCATCAGGAGTTTTTACGTGTATACTATCCTCTGTAATTTTTGTAATATTTGAGTTAAAATAAGACTTGATGGAACCCTCTTTAATTCTATTCTCTACATCAGGTTTTACCCAATACTTTACTGATTCACTAATGCTAGGTTCTCTAACTATCATGGTAACCTCTTGAGCACCCTTACGGTAGGTTTCAAGTGCAACGTCGACAGCAGAATTTGCAGCACCAACAACTGCCACATTCATACCAAAATACGGATGAGGTTCATCGTAATAATGTTTAACTTTTGGTAAGTCCTCTCCCTCGACATTAAGCTTGTAAGGAAGATCATAAAAGCCAGTAGATAATATTATTTTCCTTGCAAAATAATTACTTTTATTTGTCTTAACTTCAAATTCATCCCCTTTCTTAATATCAATCACTTCCTCATATAAGTTCATATTTAGTTCCCAGGACGATGCTACTCTCCTGTAATACTCCAAAGCTTCAGACTTTGTAGGTTTTGCATTGTGTGATATAAAAGGAATCTCTCCAATCTCAAGTTTATCTGATGTTGAAAAAAATGTCATATTCTTTGGGTAATTATAAAGTGAGTTAACCAGACATCCCTTATCTATAATAAGGTATGAGAGGTTATTTTTTTTTGCCTCAATTGCACAACATAATCCAATAGGACCTGCGCCAATTACAATTACATCAAATCTCATTTAACAACTTTAAATTTTAAATCCATTGGATCAAGAATTTTATATAATTCACCTATAATTGAGGAGGTGTAATAAGATAGTAAATTATCTTTTCTTTCTTGTGGAATACCCTCAGGAAAACAGCCATAAAAAAGCTCACCTATTTTTTCAACTAAAATTTTATTGTGTTCTTTTTGAGACTTAATAAACCTTCGCTCTATCTGTGAAAGTACTTTTTCAATTTTTTTAGAATGAGCCATGACGTGAGGTGGCATAGAATTGTCAAATGATTTATACTTACTAGCAATGGTATTTAACTGAGTTTTTATTTCTGATATCTCCAAAGAAAAATTTTTATCTGATTCATCGATTACACCCAGAGCTTTTTTTTCTAGATGACTTTTTCCTAGAAAAATATCTTCAAATCCCAATCCATATTTTTCTAAAGTTTTTACTGACTTTTTTGAAAGAATCAAAACTGAATCTCTTGGTACAATTACTGGAAACTCTATTGAATATTTCTCAAAAAACTTTCTGAAACTAAGCCAGTAAATAACTTCCGCTGGACCACCAACATACACAACATTTGGCATTATCAGCTGCTGATATAAACATCTCATAATAACATTAGGACTGAACCTCTCAGGGTATTTTGATATCTCTCTTTCCATCTCCTCTTTGGAGAAAGAAATGTCTGTTCCATTCACAATATAATTATCCTTTACTGACTCTATCCTTTCCCTTAGCCCTTTCCGCATATAAAAGAAGTTAATTTTTCTAATAAATACTTCTGACTTTTCTTCTGACTTATCCTCTAATGTAGATATAGTGTTATCTAAAATATCATCTTTAATAAAGCTAGCAATTTTACCTTTGAGTCTTTTAGATGAAGGGTCGAATACTATGAGGCCAAAATCAGAAAAAAGAGCATCCATATATTTTCTGACAGCCTCCGATAGAGTCTTGCTAGTAGAATAAGCATCCTCAAATATTTCGATTGATTCAGGAACCATATCCGACAATTTTTTAATTGAACTAGGATTAATTTCTCCTACCGCACCCGAGGGCTTTATACTCCACTCATATGTTTTCCCTTTTGAAAAAAATGATTTAATTTCATCAAAATCATGATCTTCACTGGCCATCCAGTAGACAGGAATAAACTTTTTATCTGCATACCTCTGATTCAAATTCTCTGATAGTTTAATAGTTGATATTATTTTGTAAATGATGTATAGGGGGCCCGAAAAAATATTTAGCTGATGACCAGTAGTTACGGTGTAGGTATTTTCATCTTTAATATTTAAGAGGTTCTCTTTTACTTTTTTGCTAAGGTCAATACCATCGTACTGGCTCTTTAAAACATCAAATAGATTTTTTCTTGAATCGGATGAGAAATGTATTTTCTTAAAAACATTACCAATATTTTTATATGTTGGAAAGTAAGATTCATTTGAATGAGATTCTATAAACTCATTGAATTTCTTTGAGAACATATTTGTTTTACTAAAATCTAAACGGTGCGCTTTCATTATACTACCTTTCCTATTATATCATATTCTCTAGAGTCAGTTATGAGAATATCATAAAAATCTCCTACCCTAAGGTGCATTTCTTTGGTTGGTATTATTACCTCATTATCTACCTCAGGTGAATCATGCTCTGTCCTCCCATAATAATTATTTGCATCTGCTCTGTCAATTAGTACTTTAAATGTCTTACCGACTTTCTTACTATTTTTCTCTTCAGAAATTTTCTGTTGTAAAGCCATTATTTTATTTGATCTGGAACGTTTGATGTTCTCTGGGACATCGTCCTCAAGCTTGTGAGATGACGTTCCCTCCTCATGCGAATAAGTAAAAATGCCAAGTCTATCAAACTGTGACTTCTCTACAAATTCGTACATCTCATGAAAATCTTCTTCAGTCTCTCCTGGATGGCCAGCAATTAAAGTTGTCCTTAGAGCAATTTCAGGATTGATATCTCTAATTCTTCTAATAAGGTCATCTGTCTTCTCTCTAGTAATTCCCCTTCTCATAATTTTAAGCATTCTTGTTGAACCGTGCTGCAATGGGATGTCAAGGTAATTGCATATATTTTTTTTCTCTTTCATCACTTCAATAATATCCGTTGGGAACCCTGAAGGATAGGCATAGTGTATCCGTATCCAATCAAGACCTTCAACGTCCGATAGTTTATTTAGTAATTCAGAGAACATTCTCTTTTTGTATATATCAATTCCGTAGTAGGTTGAATCTTGCGCTATAAGCATGATCTCCCTTACACCGTTACTAACAAGATTTTTTGCCTCGAGAACAATTTGTTCCATGGGCTTTGAAATATGCCTTCCTCTCATGAGTGGAATTGCGCAGAAGGAACATGGTCTGTCACATCCCTCAGATATCTTTAAATATGCATAGTGTGAATCTGTTGTAATAATTCTTTCACCAAGAAGTTCATTTCTGTACTTCGCCTCAAAATTCTTTAGTAGTTCGGGTAAATCTCGTGTCCCGTAGAACCCATCAACCTCAGGGATATCACTTTTTAAATCGTCCTTGTATCTTTCTGATAGACATCCTGTGACAAAAAGCTTTTTGATGATACCCTCATCTTTCTCTTTGGCATGTTTTAGGATAGTATCAATTGACTCTTGCTTTGCTTTATCAATAAATCCACATGTATTAATTATTACTACGTCAGGGTTGATGTCTTCCCTCTGGTGGAATACATCTTTTTTATTTCCCTTGAGCTGGGTCATAATGACCTCTGAATCTACCAGATTCTTGGCACAGCCCAGAGTTACAATATTAATTTTTTCTTTTGCCTTAGTCTGCATAATCAATTATGAGATGCAAAATTAACGAATATAAAACACTTCTAGTTTTTAAAATAGATACAATAGTCTAACCTATTACATAATATACGATAAAATTCACAGCAGTTATCGAATTCACTCTTAACTAAATAATACTTTAATTGATGTTTTACTTCTACTATTTAGTAGATTTTATGATATTAAATAATACTCTTTTCTGAGAACCATTTTCAATAACCTCAATTAGGTATGAACCATTAGTATATTTTGACATTTCAACTTCTAGGTTCTTTTTAGGAACTGACTTTTGTTCAAGAACTCTCCCAAGCTTATCTACTAGTCTTAAATGGTAAACCACATCATCTTTTCCACCTTTAAATAGAACCTTATCGTAGGTTGGGTTTGGATAGGCAACCATGTCTAAAACCATTTCTTCCTCTAAAAAGGTAGGAACATTATCAATAACTACTGGCTGATGAAAACCCTGAGTCAGGCTAATATTTGTTCCTTCTAGTGTAGCTATTACCGTCTCACCTAAAGTCCAGCTAATATTATAAGAACTTGAACTTGACTCATTTCCAGCAGAAGATATTACACTCTGTGAAAATGAAGATGTAGATAAAAAAATGAATAAGAAAAAAAAGATGTATCTCATATCAGTATATTAATTTATAGCAAATAAAATTTACAATTCACTTTTTAAATTTTTAATTTCCTCTTTAAGTTTTAAGATTTCTGAGGAAAGTTCTTGAACAGCCTTGATAAGTGGAACTGTTAAAGCACCATACTGTACGGCTTGCTTTCCATTACCTCTATTCTCAGACCAGCCGCTCCACTCTATTCCTACCTCATCCATAGCTGACTTGACCTCTTGGGCAATAAGTCCGTCGTAATAATTCTCATCATCTTGTGGTCTTATATAACCCACGTTACCTGGACCAGATCCTGGGATTGATAAAAACCTCTCCTCTAAAATTTCAGATGGATAATCAGCAGGATTTTTTAGTTTGTACCTGACAGGTCTAAGCTTATTGATAAAAGATAGGCCTAGTGCATTATCAGTAATCTCTCTTTTGATTCTCTCATCAGAGTATGCGGTAATCGAGGTAACATTTGATTTGATCGCTGTTATGCTTGTATTTCCAAGTACTATCTCATTATCACCGGTACCAATAGCTCCCTCACCTATAACAATTTGATTAAATGCATTATCACCACTTGCATCAGCATTATTCCCAATAATAACATTCCTAGAACCACCAATAATTCCGTCTCCAGAACCGTATCCAATGGTTGTATTGTATGAACCTGCTACATTGTTCATAAGTGAACCAAGACCAACTGCAGTATTGTCTTGACCATTCACATTCTCCTTCATCGATGATTCACCAACAGCTGTATTACTTCTTCCAATTGTATTTTTTTCTAATGATAGTTTACCAACAGCTGTGTTATTGTTACCAGCGTGATTAAACCTCAA
Organism: uncultured Marinoscillum sp.; assembly: GCA_902633975.1. Classification (GTDB taxonomy): domain Bacteria; phylum Bacteroidota; class Bacteroidia; order Cytophagales; family MED-G16; genus MED-G16. The sequence continues at coordinate 140,026 of CACPHX010000001.1, read as the reverse complement.
TGAAAAAATTCCCACTGCAGTGTTGCTATAACCAGTAACATTCTGTTGTAATGCTGAACTTCCGATAGCAACATTTTCAATTCCTAATTGATTATCCCTAAGTGCATCTCTACCAACAGCAGTATTTTGTGAGCCAATAGAATTAGAAAACAAAGCGTTATGACCAACAGCCGTATTTTCATTCCCAAGTGAATTTTCAAATAATGCATAATTCCCAACTGCAACATTCTCATTACCACTATTATTATTACTGAGGGTATTTCTTCCTATCGCAATATTATTTGAACCAATATCATTATTGTTTAGTACATATGTCCCAACAGCAGTATTTGAACTTCCTGTAGTATTAGTGTTTAGAGCACCGTTACCAATCGCAACATTTTCTGACCCTATAGTGTTTACCTTTAATGCTTCATGACCTAGAGCTGTATTGGCACTACCGGTTGTATTTGCTTGCAAGGATTTATATCCAACAGCAACTGTATTATTACCCTCAGTATTTTGAAGAGCAGTATAACCGATAGCAACATTATTTGAACCTATTTCATTATTCTCAAGTGCAAACGTCCCAACTGCTGTATTATTCTGACCACTTATATTTTGTTTAAGAGCAGTAAAACCAACGGAAACATTTCTTAGTCCAGTAGTATTTTCCATTAAAGAATTATACCCTACCGCCACGTTTACATTTCCTGTAGTATTTTTTTGCATAGAATATAGACCTATGGCTACATTACCTACTCCCTCAGTATTATTTGTAAGCGATTCTCCTCCAACAGCCGTATTATTGTTCCCAGAGGTTTGATTTATCAATGATTTATATCCAATCGCAGTATTTCTGTCAGTATTACTATTAAGCAAGGCACTTTCACCGACAGCAACATTAAACCTTCCTGTTTGATTTGTAAATAAAGCATTGATACCAACAGCAACATTCAATTGACCTGTTGTGTTAGAGTTTAAGGCCATGTTTCCAACTCCTACGTTGCTGTGTCCCTCAGTATTAAGTTGCAAGGCATGTTTACCAATTGCGACATTATCATCCCCAGTAGTATTTGCAAATAGAGCGTTTAAACCTAGAGCAGCATTATTATCTCCAGTAATATTTTGGTTTAAAGCATAACTACCAACGCCTACATTATATTCTCCTTCAGTATTTGCTGATAAAACATTTTTACCTACAGCAACATTTTCACTTCCTGTTGTATTAGCGTAAAGTGAATATATCCCTATCGCAGTATTATTATTTCCTTCTGTATTTGAATAGAGAGTCTTAACACCAACTGCTGTATTACTTTCTCCAATCGTATTTGAAAGCATTGCTTTCTCACCTACGGCAGTGTTTTCATCACCGGTAGTATTACCGCCAAGGCTTCTATATCCAAGAGCTGTATTAAAAAAACCTTCAGTGTTGTAATATAAAGTACCATTTCCAAGAGCAACATTATTAAAGCCTGTTAAATTATTCTTTAGAGCTACAACACCCACTGCAGTATTTCTACTACCAGTTGTATTATTTTCCAGTGCTCTCTCACCAATTGCAACATTGTTAGCTCCAGTTGTATTAGACATTAATGAGTTTGAACCTACCGCAGTATTTTCATATCCTTCCGTATTAGATTTTAATGCATCTTTTCCTACTGCTACATTTTCATATCCAGTAGTGTTTGAATTCAAACTCGAGATTCCAAATGCCATATTATTAGGTCCGGTTGAATTTGGTGGAATATTTCCGAGGTAAAAGGTGCTGTCGCCTACTGATATTTCTACATCACTAAGTCCAGATAAATTTGAAACGGCATTATCATCTCCACCTACTGAAGCAGTCGTTTGGGTGGTACCATCAGAAAATGTAATACCCCCAGCATGAATTATTGCTTCTCCATCTTGAGCAGCGTAAACGTCAACGATGTCAGTATTTCCCAATGTAATTGTGTTGTTGTTTGTATTGGCTCCAATAGCATTATAACCAATTACAATCTGATTTTCAGAGTCTACAGATGAGGTTTTTGATTTGGCACCAATCAACACATTATTTTGACCTGTAGTCAGAGTATATCCAGCTTGATTACCGACTGCCGTGTTATTATCTCCAGAGGTATTAGATGGTAAAGTTAACTTACCTATTGCAGTGTTTCCCCCACCCTCACTATTAACATACATTGAACCAGAACCTAAAACCGTATTGTTGCCGCCAGATGTATTTGAAACTAAAGCAACATAACCTAAAGCTGTGTTACCTAACGAATCAGAAGAAATTTTTTGAGAATTTACTTCGATTGCTGATGCCTGATCAGCTGTTATACCTGTCTTTGCTGTGTTTGCTATAATGGCTGCTGCCTGCTCTGAGGTTATACCTGCCTTTGCTGTATTTGCTGTTATGGCAGAGGCTTGTTCTTGTGTTAAACCGTTCTCTGAGTACAAGGCATATGGCACACTGTTAAGTGGTTGTGCACTAAACTGTTCTCCATTTACTTTAATTTCGAGACCATATTTCTGGCTCCAATCAATATCGGAAAAAATAAAATTTGAACTACCCTCACCCACAACAATATTAAAAAGACCATGTGCATTGGTTTGTGCTGAGTGCTGCTCAATATAAACTTCTGACCCGTCTGATACAGTCAGAGCAACTTCTATTGTAACGCTTTGGTTAGATAATATATTACCTTCAGAATCTCTTAGAACTGCTTGATAATTAATACCAGAGTTAAACGAAAACAGAAATGATGACTTAAATAGAATTAATAGTAGAATAAGTTTTTTCATAATTGGTTTTTAAAGTAATTGACAGATATAATTTCTTAAACCTAAAAAAAAATATTGAATAAACTTATTAGTTGAAAATCTTTTTTAGTGAATCCTCAAGTTTTGTAGGGTCAAAATCTAATTCACTAATAGACTTCTTCAAATCAAAACCCGTAATGGGTGGTCTCGCAGCAATCTGATTCAGATCTTTTGTCTGCACATGGTTAATTAAATTTGAGTTTAATGAAAAATAACTAGATATAGCTATACCAAGATCGTAATAACTCATCTTTTTATCTCCACATACGTGATAAATCCCCTCTGCTTTTTTTTCTACTGCACTTATGCATGCTTTTGCAAGGTCATCAACAAAAGTTGGCATCCTAACCTGATCACTAACTAAATCTACTTTCTCACCCATTTCCAATTTCTCTTTTATAAATGTCACGATATTTTTTCTTTCATGATTTCCATAAACTAGAATTGTTCTTAAAATTGCAGACCTAATCCCACTTGATATTATGACCTTCTCTGAAGCTAATTTGCTCTCACCATAAACGCTCAGGGGAGATGGCTTATCATCTTCAAAATAAATTCCATCATCTTTAAGACCATCAAAGATATAGTCTGTTGATATATGGATAAGATGAATATTATATCTATCACATACTTCTGATAGGTTTCTTACTCCATTTACGTTCACATCCCAACACGTGCCTCTATCCTTTTCACACTTGTCAACATTTGCCATTGCAGCGGTGTTAATTATTGCTTCAGGCTGAAATGATGATACTACATTTTCCACTGAATCCATACTTGTTATATCAAGAACTTTTTTTGCTAAGCCCCCAATTGTATGAGAAGTATTTAAATACTTATGATTTGATTTGTTAAGTTCAAGGTGGATTGCATTTCCCAATAAACCATTAGAACCTGTTACTAGTATTTTCATTACTCAGGGTATGTGTATCCGTACCTCTTGGTTATTTCCTCTTTTTTAATCTTATCTACTTTGAATGTCATAGGAATATCCTCTATCGGCTTGTCTGCTTGTCCGGTTTTTACTGAGGCTATTTTATCAATTACTTCTAAGCCCTCAACAATTCTTCCAAAAACTGTATACTCACCGTCAAGATGTGGAACACCTCCAACAGTTGTATATGCCTCTAATCTTTCTTTAGGAATGTCTATTGTGGTCTTTATTCCGAGTTTTTCTACATCTTCTCTTAAAGAAATGGCCAGCTTTTGGGTTTCTGCTGGGTTTGATTGGGCTGCAATAAATTTTTCTCTTACATCTGAATAATTTTCATCTTGCAAGAGAGTTCTAACTCCAGAATATAAAGAATTAATATCAAGTGTAAGTTCACTTTCTACATACACCTTACCTTGAACTATATAAAATTGACATCCACTCGATTCTTTATCAGGATTAACATTATCTCCCATACGAGCAGCAGCTATTTCTCCTTTCTTATGAAAAAATTGATTATTAATTTCTGCGGGTATAGTATAATCAATTACATCCTCGTCATTTATTAAGTTTACATCACCTCCCTGAATCATAAAATTTTCAATTACCCTATGGAATATTGTGGAATCAAAATCACCTGACTCGCTAAGTTTTATAAAATTTTTTTTATGGAGCGGCGTCTCTTCGTAGAGAATTGCTTTCATTTCACCATAAGGAGTTGAAATCGTTATTATAATGTCTTTATTCATAGAGCAGGATTGTATAATAATTAAAAATATAAATGTAAACTTTCGCATTATCCTAAGTCTTTATCGTTTGAAAAAAATTTGATAATTTGATGGACAAATTTAAAAATAAAATTTTAGGGTTTGCATTTCCGTCCAGATTACTTATTGACATGTCAAAAAGTAAAATAATATCCGCCAAGGAATCCTTGTCAAGAGTTTTCTTAAAATTATTAATGAATTTTTCTTCTTCAGCAGAAACCTTAACTAGAGATGTTTCAATTTTTGAAACCAGAGCCTCCCTCATAAGCTTTAGTGAGTAATGAAGAAAAGCTCTTTTACTCATTTTTGATAGGTTATTGAACCATTCCATTTTCTTATTTATCTCTAAAAAATTTTCAGAATAACAATTTCTCAACCAATCTTTTAAAAAAGAAAGATTATCGTCTTCTGAATTAAGCAAGATTTTTTCTGCAGCGTTTATACTTGAATCTGATAAAAAAATTGCAGAATCAATTTCTTGTTCGGATGAATCGTCGTATTTACCCAGATATTTCTTTATATCAACAGGCTCAAAATTATTTACCTTAAACATCTGAACTCTTGAAATGATAGTTTTTAATAACTTTTGATAGTTATTAGATACAAGAAAAAATAGTGTATCACCTGGAGGTTCCTCAAATATTTTTAATAAGGCATTTGCAGTACTATTATGCATATACTCAGGTAACCATATTAAATTTATTTTTTGTTTAGATTGAAAAGGCTTTAAAGATAATTTTTTAATAATATTTTTTGCCTCTTCTTTGGAAATGTTTGGTTTCTTGTTTTCTATGCCACAAATTTCAAACCAATCATTTATATTCATGTAGGGATTTTCAGTAAAAGAAATACGCCAACTCTCAAGAAACTTATCACTCACAACCTCCTTTGTAATTTTAGGAGAAGATGCTACAGGAAAGATAAGATGCAAATCAGGATGAATTAACTTTTGCATCATGTTACATGATGGACAATCACCACAAGAGTCATTTTCAATTTTTTTATCACAGTTCAGATAGGTTGCGAACGCTAGCGCAAGTGGTAGATTTCCAGAACCTTCCTTACCAAAAAATAAAAGTGCATGATGAATTTTTCCTGATTTAAAAAAACTTATTAGTCTTTTTTTCTCTTCTTGTAAACCTGGAATATCAGAAAACCTCATAAATAAGTGAATAAATACAAGTATAAAAAAAGTCTTCAAGTAATTGAAGGCTTTTGTATTCTGAGTTGAAAGGAATTAACTGTCTTCTTTTTGAGTGTCTTCAGAAGTTGAATCAGCAGCAGGAGCTTCTTCTTTAGACTCTTCAGCAGCAGGAGCTTCTTCTTTAGACTCTTCAACAGCAGGAGCTTCTTCTTTAGACCCTTCAACAGCAGGAGCTTCTTCTTTAGACCCTTCAACAACAGGAGCTTCTTCTTTAGACTCTTCAGCAGCAGGAGTAGGTTCATCTTTTATTTCTTTGCTACTTACATCCTCTGAGATTTCTCCAATGTTAATTTCTTTTTCTTGAGCCGAATTTTCAGATATTTCATTTTTAACTTTTGGTTCTGACTTCTCTTCTTTAATTTTTTTATCAGCAACATCCTTTGCAGCTTGTAGAGATTGGTACTTTTTATTGAACTTATCTACCCTACCTGCAGTGTCAACAAATATTTTCTTTCCAGTATAAAAAGGGTGAGAAGCTGAACTTACTTCAACCTTTACTAGAGGATATTCTTTTCCATCCTCCCACTTGATAGTTTCTTCAGATTTAATTGTTGATCTTGTAAGAAATTTAAAATCACTTTGTACGTCCTGAAACACGACTTCTCTGTAATCTGGATGAATATCTTTTTTCATAATTATGCCTTAATTTTAAACTAAAGGTTTGCAAAGCTATCAAAATGTTGTTTTTTTACAAAAAATGAGTGAAATATTATTCTTAGTTTTGCATCATGAAAACTTACTTGAGAATATTAGCTCATGCCTCTCCTTTTGGTAAAATTATACCACTCTACATAATTTTAACTACTTTTTATATTCTCTTTAGTATAATTAACTTCTCTATACTTGTTCCATTACTCGAGGTACTATTCGATCAAGTCGATATCGAGGAGACAAAAAAATTAAGTCAAAGCAATAATTTTAGTTTTTCAGTTGACTACATAAGATCACTGTTTTATATGTATTTTAATAGTTTAATTACGGATGGTGGAAGAAAAGAAGCTTTACAGTTTGTATGTCTTGTTGTCCTTTGCTCTGTTTTCCTTGCAAACCTCTTTAGATATTTTTCTGCAGTAATACTGGCAAGAGTAAGGGTGAGAGTTGTAACAAACCTGAGAAAGTCTTTATACAATAAAATAATTAAGTTTAAAATCAATTTTTTCACAGAAAAGAAAAAGGGAGATATTATCTCAAGAGTAACAAGCGATATTCAACAAATTGAAAACTCAATCATAAATTCTATAACAGTCTTATTCAAAGAACCAGCTCTTATTTTAGGTTTATTCTTCATATTAAGTTCAATATCTCTAAGACTAACACTTTATACTTTTATATTAATTCCGTTGGCAGGTGGTGCTATAGCTTACATAGCCAAACACCTGAAAATTAAGGCTGCATTTAGTCAGACTGCTCTTGGAAAGATTAATAATATAGTTAATGAAACTTTAGACGGAATAAGAATCATAAAACTCTTCACTGCTCAAGACAATATGAAAGATAAGTTTAATAATGAAGTTAAAGAATATGGAAGACAGAACCTCTCTATGTACAAAAGATTTGAGCTATCAAATCCATTGTCTGAATTTCTTAGTATTACTACAGTTGCGGTACTTCTATTAATTGGTGGAAGTATGGTACTTGATAATTCATCGGACATTAGTGCATCTGAATTTATAGCATTCATTATTATTTTCTCTCAAGTAATTCCACCAGCAAAAACTATAACTACAACATTCAACACAGTACAAAGAGGTTTAGCATCTGCAGAAAGAGTTTTCGAATATGTTGACAAAATAGAGATTAGAGAATCAGAGAGCGGTAATAAAAAAATTGAAAAATTAAGCAAAGAGATTGAATTCAAGAATGTAAGTTTTGCATACGATGAGGAGAATGTTCTAGAAAATATATCATTCAAAATTAAAAAAGGAGAGAAAGTAGCGATAGTTGGTCCTTCAGGTGGTGGTAAGTCAACAATAATAGATTTATTATCAAAATTCTACTTTGTTGATAAGGGAGAATTGTTGATTGATTGCATTGAAATAAGTAGATACGATACAGCATACCTTAGAAAAATTATTGGTATAGTAACTCAAGAGTCCATCCTATTTCATGACACAATTAAAAACAACATTTGTTTTGGAGCTGAATCAATTGACGAAAATAAAATTATTGAATCAGCAAAGGTGGCTAATGCTTTTAAATTTATTAACAGCCTTGAGGATAAATTTGATACGATAATTGGAGAAAGAGGACTCAAACTCTCAGGTGGTCAGAGACAGAGAATATGTATAGCAAGAGCTATATATAAGGATCCTCCTATACTAATTTTTGACGAGGCTACATCATCACTTGATTCTGAGTCTGAAAGTTCTGTTCAGAAGGCAATAGAGGAGGTCATGAAAAATAGAACATCAATAATTATTGCACACAGACTAAGCACAGTAAAAAATGTTGACAAAATTATTGTTGTAGACAATGGTAAAATTGTCGAAATTGGTAAACATGAGGATTTGATAAAATCTAATAATGTTTACTCTAAGTTTATTAAAATGCAGAATGTATGAAAGATCTGATCTTAAAGGAACTTAATGAAGCAAGAAATGTTATTGACAACTTTATTGCAGATGAAGTAACAATTAATGCCATTAATGAGGCAGCAGAAATCATGATTGAATGTATAAGAAACGAAGGAAAAATCATTTCTTGTGGAAACGGTGGATCAATGAGTGATGCAATGCACTTTGCCGAAGAACTTACAGGAAAATTCAGAGATGAAAGATCACCTATACCTGCAATCTCAATCTCGGACCCCTCTCACATAACTTGTGTTGGAAACGATTACGGATTTGATGCTATATTTTCAAGGTATATCGAATCAATTGGAAAGAATGGAGATACTCTTCTTGCAATAAGCACAAGCGGTAATTCCGCTAATGTTATCAGAGCAGCTGAAGAAGCTAATAAAAAAGGAATAAAAGTTATTTCACTAACAGGAAAAGATGGGGGAGAACTTGCTAATTTATCTGACATTGAAATTCGAGTTCCTCATTTTGGATATTCAGATAGAATTCAAGAAATTCACATAAAGATAATACACATTCTAATTTTACTAATTGAAAAAAAATTATGAGAATAACTTCACTATTTATATTAATATTAATCTTCTCTTGTGATATGAAAAAGACTAACCTTACTGAACCTCAAGCAAAAAAAATTGAAAAAATTCTTTCGATACACGGCGATGACAGAATTGATGAATATTATTGGCTTAATCAAAGAGGGAATGATGATGTAATCAGATATCTAAATGAGGAAAACGATTATAGGGATGAATATATGAAAGATTATAAACCACTCGAAGACAAAATATTTCAAGAGATAAAATCAAGAATAAAAGAAGACGATAGTTCGGTGCCTTATTTTTATAATGATTATTTCTACTATACTAGGTACGAGAAAGATAAGCAGTATCCAATTTACTGTAGAAAAAAAAGTTCTCTTGATAACGAGGAAGAAATTCTTATCGATGCTAACGAAATGTCCAAGGGATACGACTACTTTAGAGTTGGAATGATTGAAATCAGTCCTGATAACAAAACAATGGCATACAGCATTGATACTGTGAGTAGAAGAATTTATACCATTCACTTTATGGATTTGGAAACTAGAAAAATTTCAGATAAAAATATTCCTAATTCATCTGGTTCAATTACTTGGGCTAATGACAACAAAACAATTTTTTATAATTCTAAAGACCTTGAAACCCTAAGAAGCGACAGAGTTATGAGATATGAGATAGGTGATAGTGGAAATGGAGATGAAGTGTATTTTGAAAAAGATGAAACCTTTAGCGTATTCTCCTATAAAACAAAATCAGATAAATATATTGTTATTGGGTCTAGTTCTACATTATCACAAGAGTATAGAATAATCAATGCTAATAATCCTTTAGGTAAATTCAAAATGTTTCAAAAAAGGGTTGATGGACTAGAGTATTCAATATCACATTTTAATGACAAATGGTTTATAGTGACCAATAAGGATGAAGCCACAAACTTTAAATTAATGAGCTGCCCTGAGTTAAAAACTTCCTCAAATAATTGGGTTGATTATATTAATCACAGAGACAATGTCTTATTAGAAGGGATTGAAGTATTTGATGATTTTCTTGTTGTAACTGAAAGAGAAAATGGTTTAAGGCGAGTAGATATTAGACCATGGAGTGATACAGAAAATCACTACATTAATTTTGAGGAAGAGGCATACTCTCTGTATTCAAGTGATAATCCTCAAATGAACACTACTAAGTTTAGGTACAGCTACTCTTCCATGACGACACCTAATTCAGTAATAGAATACGACATGATAACTAAGGAAAAAAAAGTTATGAAAGAGACTGAGGTTCTTGGAGGAGATTTTAACAAAAACAACTACGAAAGCAAAAGAGTCTGGGCAGAAGCTAGGGACGGAAAAAAAGTCCCAGTATCGCTCGTCTACAAGAAAGATATGTTTAATGAAGGACAGAACCCTCTTCTTCTTTATGGTTATGGGTCGTACGGGAATACTATCAATGCAAGCTTCAGCTCAGTAAGATTGAGTCTTCTTGACAGAGGGTTTGTATATGCAATTGCACACATAAGAGGCAGTCAATACCTTGGAAGGAGTTGGTATGATGACGGGAAAATGTTTAATAAAAAAAATACATTTACTGACTTTATTGATGCAGGTAAATTCTTAATTAATGAAGGCTATGCAAAAGAAAATCAACTATTTGCTATGGGAGGTAGTGCTGGTGGTTTACTCATGGGTGCGGTAGCTAATATGGCACCGGATTTATTTAGAGGAATTGTTGCTGGGGTACCATTTGTTGATGTCGTAACTACAATGCTTGACGAAGATATTCCTCTTACTACATTCGAATATGATGAATGGGGGAATCCAAATAACAAAGACTCATATGATTACATGCTCTCATATTCACCATATGACCAAGTAGAGGAAAAAGATTACCCAGCAATTTTCATAACTACTGGTTATCATGATTCACAAGTACAATATTTTGAACCAGCTAAATGGATTGCAAGGCTTAGAGACAGGAGGACTAATAATGAGCCATTACTAATGTATTGCAATATGGAAGCCGGTCATGGTGGTGCTTCAGGTCGATTCGAAGCCTATAAAGAAACAGCTATGGAATATGCTTTCTTTGTTTCACTCATAGATTAATATCATGAAATATATACTAACTTTTTTATTAATAAATCTTTATCTTTTCTCGTGTAACACAAAAGAAGATAATAGGCCAAATATATTATTTATAATGTCTGACGATCATGCTTACCAAGCTATTAGCGCCTATGATGACAGACTGATAAATACACCTAATATCGATAGATTAGCTGAGGAAGGTATAATGTTCACAAATGCATGTGTTACAAATTCAATCTGTGCACCATCAAGAGCAACCATTCTAACAGGAAAATTTAGCCACTTAAATGGAAAAATTGATAATCACTCTCCTTTTGATACCGCTCAAATTACTTTTCCTCAATTATTTAAAAATGCTGGTTATCAAACAGCTATGTTTGGTAAACTACACTTTGGAAATAATCCAAAAGGTGTTGATGATTTCTTAATACTTCCGGGACAAGGTGATTATATAAATCCTAAATTTTTGGGTAAAGAGAAAGATACTATAATAACAGGTTATGTAACAGATATTATAACCGACTTAACACTAGATTGGTTTAAAAACAAAAGAGATAAAAGTAAACCTTTTCTTATGATGTATTTACACAAAGCTCCACACAGAGCTTGGTGGCCAAGAGCAGATAAATTTGCTGAGTTTTATGAGAAGACATTCCCTGAGCCACCAACACTTTTCGATGATTACTCAAATCGAGGTAGTGCAGCTAAATCAGCAGAAATGAATTTACTTACACATATGAGATACATGGAAGACAGTAAAGTAAGACCTTCAACTATAAAAGAAATGGGAGGCGCTGAACCAGAAATTGTATATGTTAACTCTCAAAAAAACCTTGTAAGATCAAATCCAAATCAATTTTTTAGTAGGTATGGTAGAGCAAATGATATGCAGAAAGCCGAATATGACATTACCCTCGATAAGATAAGTGATGATTTCAAAAAGAACTGGCCAAAAATGAATAACGTTGAAAAAATGCGATGGAAATTTCAAAGATATATGCAAGATTATTTAGCAACTATCTCCTCAGTGGATGATAATATTGGAAGAGTACTTGATTACTTAGATGATAGCGGACTTGATAAAAATACGATTGTTGTATATACATCGGATCAAGGGTTTTATTTAGGTGAGCACGGTTGGTTTGATAAAAGGTTTATTTATGACGAGTCTTTTAAAACTCCATTGCTGATCCGTTGGCCAAATACTATAAAACCAGGGATTACTAATGACGAAATGGTACAAAATCTAGATTTTGCACAAACTTTTTTAGAGGCTGCAATGATTGATGCTCCAAAAGATATGCAAGGAGAAAGCCTTATGCCATTGCTAAAAGGAGATAATGACAAATGGGATAGAGAAGAAGTATATTATCATTACTACGAGTATCCCTCTGTCCATATGGTTAAAAGACATTACGGAATTGTCAGTAAGGATTATAAACTAGTGAGATTTTATTACGATGTGGATGAATGGGAAATGTATGATAGAAAAAATGATCCTAATGAGATGAACAATATTTACGAGAACGAGGAATATTCAGATATTAGGGAAAACCTTCACATAAGACTTGAAAAACTAAGGGATAAGTATCAAGACTCTGATGAGTTAAACGAATTTTATATTCAAAAGTATCTAAATAAAAATAAGAAAAAGAATTAATCTTCTTTTGAGTAACCAGGGCCTCTCACAAATCTACCTGAAAATTTATTTGTGTGTTGCCCATTTAAAAGAACAGGTGTTCCATTCACTATAACATGATCAACTCCATCAGAAAATTGCAACGGATCTTCAAAAGTAGCGTTGTCATTTACTTTTTCAGAATCAAAAATTACTATGTCAGCAAAATAATTATTTTTTAGCATACCCCTATCTTTCAAATTTAAATTAGACGCTGGAAAGCTTGTTAACCTTCTTATTCCCTCTTCTAAAGGAAAAAGTTTTTCATCTCTAGAATATTTACCTAGGACCCTCGTAAAGCTTCCAAATGCTCTTGGATGAGTTCTAAAACTTTTAGAGATATCACTGTAAATTCCAGCATCAGAACAAAAAGATACCCAAGGAAGTTGTATTTTTTTTCTAATATTTTCTTCAGACATACTAAAATAAATACACTGTATTCTGTGATTATCTTCTATTACCATATCAACAATTGCTTCTTCTGGAGATTGACCTCTCATCTGAGCTGCCTCAGCAACAGTTTTAGCTAAATATTTTTTTGACATGTCTGGGGTCTGAAAACCAACCATTAGAATTTTTTCGGGTGGTTGTTCTGAAAGTTCATCTCTGATATCTTGAAGTAATCTGGGTCTTACGGATGGATCTTTCATTCTCTTAATCCATGCATCATGTCCCCCTTCTTGTACCCAGGTTGGGATTACTCCTGTCAAACCTGTAGAACTTGCATTATATGTATATATATCTGCTGTAATTTTTAAACCCTGATCTCTAGCCTCCTCTACAATTTCTATAACTTTATCTAACTTTTCCCAATTTGGTTCTCTTGAAGCTTTAAGATGATATATTTCCGCTGATATATCAGCCTCTTTAGCAATTCTAATAAACTCATCTAAAGCTTCTAGGAGTGTGTTACCCTCGTTTCTCATGTGAGAAATGTACATGCCACCATATTTTGAAGCAACTTTAGATAATTCAATAAGTTCCTCAGTAGATGCATAGTCCCCAGGCGCATAAATCAGGGAAGAACCAATACCCATAGCACCTTCCTCCATTGATTTTCTAACAATATCTCTCATTTTTTTCATCTCCAAATCTGTTGCATCTCTATTATCATAGCCAACTTCTAAAATTCTAGTTGTAGCGGCACCTAGAAATGAAGCAATATTTTGTGAAACACCATTTTTTTCTAGTTTCACCATTGCATCCTCAAAGGATATTAATTTTCCGTTATCATAATAAGGACCAGGTGAGGTTCCCTCTCCGAATATTTCTAATGTTACTCCTTGAACAAGATCAGATAACCCTCTACCGTCTTTCATTAATGTATTATATCCCCAGCTTAACATATTAATAAATCCAGGAGAAACCGATAAACCTGATGCATCAATTATTGTATCAGATTCAAAAGCCGTATTTTCACCCACATATATTATTCTATCATCTTTAATTCCGACTGAACCTAAATACGGCTTCTCACCAGAACCATCATAGATCATTCCATTGTATATGAGTAAATCTACTATTATTGGTTCACTAGTCTTATTTTCACAAGAAAAGAAAGAAAACAATATGAGTATTGATAAAAAAGAAAAGTATTTTTTCATAGATTTATGTGTTGATACAATAAACAATAATATAATTTTTATGTTATCTCACATAAAAAATTTAAAGCTAATTTTAATAATATTAATTTTTTTGCCAACACTTTCCTATTCTAAAAACAAACAAAATAAATATTACAATCCATTAAGAATATCATTATCTGCTCTGACCAAATTTAAAATAGGTACAAATTCTGAGAATGAAAATTTGCATAAGTTCGATCAAGGAGTTGGAATGGTTGGAGAAGTTATTTATACAATTGACCAAAAAGCAAAATATGAAATTTCATTAGAAACAGGATTTTTAGCTACATTCTTAAATGATAAGAATCAAAATGCTAATAAATATATAATACCAATAACTATAAATGCGTACTACTATTTTTTTGACTATGAGTTGTCCCCATTTTTGGGAATTGGATTTGGTCTTGAAAAGTTCAATAATGCTAGTGAAGCTATAATTAAACCAACTTTGGGTATTTCTAATAAAAAATTAAAAGTCTATGCAAAGATGGCGATAGGGAATAATATCGGTAACACTTTTGAGATTGGTATTGGATACTCTTTTAAAGAGAGACCTTGTGGTTGTTTTCCTCAATCACGATAACCTACTTTATATCTTGTTGACCTTTGAATATGTCAGAGATTAAGTCTTTAAAATCAACACTTGTTGAGGTATATTTTTTCGAAATCAAACTATTCTCAGAAATCCCATGAAGAATAAATTCCATGTAAAATTCTTTTTCATTATCATGAATCGTTTTAATATGTTTTTTAACTAAACTGTCAAGACCATTTACAGAATAAAGCGATTCTGAATATTTTGAATCTGTTATATTATTCTCCAGCTCCAACTTATTTTTTTCAAACCAAGAAAGTACTTCCGCATAGTGATTTTCTTTTGATTTTTTCTTATCAACAACTGGAAATATTTTATTAAACATTGTCTTTATAGTCTTTCCTATTAAATTTAAAACAACAATATAAGATCCCTCTTGCTCACCTTCATATACGAGTTCTAATTTACCGTTAACCGCCGGTATAATTGAAAGAAAATCTGATACCCTAACTGTTGTAAAATCTTTTCCTTCTTGATACATTCTTCTCTCTGCAGATGCTAACATATACTCATATGCAGAAATTGTTAATCTTGCAGAAACACCACTCTTAGTGTCAACAAATTCATAATCTCTTGCCTCGAAGGCCAACTGTTCGATAAGATCTTTAGCAAGCTCCGGGACATGTATACTTTCTTTTGCAACAGATGATGATCGATTTTCTTGGTCTGTTATTTTTCTTGAAACTTCAATTGATTTGGGATAATGCGTTAGTATCTGACTTCCAATTCTATCCTTTAGAGGAGTAACTATATTACCTCTATTAGTGTAATCTTCAGGATTAGCTGTAAAAATAAATTGAATATCCAGAGGCATCCTAAAATTAAAACCTCTAATCTGAACGTCGTTTTCTTGAAGGATGTTGAATAATGATACCTGAATTCTTGGTTGAAGATCAGGAATTTCATTAATAACAAATATACACCTATTGGATCTTGGAACAAGACCATAATTAATTACTTTATAATCTGAAAAAGATAACTTTAGGTTAGCAGCCTTTATGGGATCAACATCTCCAATTAAATCAGGAACTGTTACATCAGGTGTGGCTAGCTTTTCAGTAAATCTCCTGTCTCTATGAATCCATGATATAGGAGTTGAATCACCTTTTTCATTAATTAAATCCTTAGCGTAAAAAGAAATTGGGTTAAACGGGTCATCGTTTAGGACAGATCCGGAAACAATTGGAATATATTCATCTAATAATTCAACTAAATTTCTTGCAATCTTAGTTTTAGCTTGTCCTCTTAATCCTAGGAAATTAATGTCATGCTTAGAAAGAATAGCCCTTTCAAGATCTGGAATTACTGTTTCATTATACCCATGAATGTCAGAAAAGATATCAATTTTATTTTTTTTTGAATTTATAAGGTTATCCCTTAATTCATCTTTAACGGTTTTAGACTCCCAACCACATGATTTCAAGTCTGCTATTGTTTTTAATTTATTTGGTTCCATACTAGTACCTTTTAACTTTATTTCTATTATAATCTTTGAAAATCATTGACCCAAGATTTTTTAGATCAGCAAAATAAGCTGAACCGTCATTAATTTCTGTAAACTTTTCTACGAATTCCATTAGATAAGGATCTGAGGCAATCATAAAAGTATTTATTCTGATTCCATTTTTTTTACATACTGCAGCTAAGTTATAAGTCTTATTTAATATTTTAGGGTCTAGCCCAAAAGCATTTTTATAATAATTAATTCCTACTTTCATGCAAGTTGGCTTCCCGTCTGTAATCATAAAAATTTGCTTATTCTTATTTTTTCTTCTCCTCAGAAGATCCATAGCCAATTCTAAACCAGCAATTGTGTTAGTATGATAAGGTCCAACACTGAGATAAGGAATATCTTTAATCTTAACTTCCCAGGCATCATTTCCAAATACTACTACATCCAATGTGTCTTTTTTATATTTTCTCATAATCATTTCAGATAATGCCATAGCAACTTTTTTTGCTGGAGTTATCCTATCTTCACCATACAAAATCATCGAATGACTTATATCTATCAATAATACGGTTGAGGTTTGTGATTTTTGGTCGGTCTCATAGGTTTCAAGATCATTCTCAGAAAGTTGAAAGTTTTCAATTCCATAATTTTTCTGAGCATTCTTTATTGATTCATTAAAAGCAATATTTTCTATGTTATCACCAAACTCGTATGGCTTTGTCGATGAATCAAAATCTAAACTAGAACCAAAAGAATTTGTTTGGTGGCTACCTGATCTATCCTTTTTCAATTTTCCAAAAATTTCATCAAGAGCAGAATGTCTTAACTCAAGTTCAGACTTTTTTGTTATTTTGATTTTCTGATCATTGGAGTTTTCTTTTATATATCCCTTTTTCTTTAAGTCCTCTATAAAATCTCCAATTCCATAATTTTCAGGTGTAAAATTATGTTTCCTATCTAACTCTGTCATTATAGATATGGTCTTATTAAAATCTCCTGAAGTAATTAGCAGTAGCTGCTGATAAATTTTTAAAAGATCTTCAAAATTTTTTATATTGAGATTTTTAACTAAACCAATTAACTTTTTAAATATTACTCCTTTCACGACTATAAGTAAACGATAGGTTTGCTATAAGAGTTATATAGATTTTTTACTTGGAAAAGTTTTGATAAAAATATAAATACCCAAAATAATCATAGGAATACTTAACCACTGACCCATGTTAAATGGTATGTCATCCTCCCAAGTTACTTGGTTTTCTTTAAAGAGCTCGTCTATAATTCGTAGAGACCATAATACTATCATAAAAATTGAAAAAATAAAACCATCGTTTAAGCTGTTTCTCTTGAAGTACCATAAAGATAATAATCCTATAAAAAGTAATAAACAATAAAACGCCTCATATAGCTGCGCAGGATGTCTTGGTATACCTTGGGTATAAATTTCTGCGTAGTAGACATTTTTATTTTTAAAAATTTTATAATCTAAATCTTTTCCCTCCTCCTCATAGATATGTTTTCTTATACCCTCATAACCAGTCATAAAACTTTTAATACTCGACGAATAGAAATTATTTTCGAACTCCTCGTCAATTACAAGATCATCTTGATATTTAATTTTAATTGTAATAGGAACACCGTTTTCAGAAAATTCTTCATCACGACTTTGAAAAGAAATTCGATCAACTCTTCCATCAAATCTGTAGGATAAAATATCATTGACACCTCTAACAAAAACAACACCATTATCCGTACCTGTTGGTAAACCTAAAATTTCAGAATTCATAAAATTTCCAGTTCTAATGAATGCTCCAGCAAGACAGACAACAATTACAATTCTATCCATAACCCAATAGAAATTTTCGTTCACTTTTCTAGAGTATATTATCATACCTATTATGATTGATATTGCTGCTCCATGACTTGCTAAACCTCCTTCCCACACATAAAGTATTTTTAAAGGATTTGATAAATAGTATACAGGATCATAAAATAAACAATGACCTATCCTTGCACCAACAATTGTAGAAATAACCATGTAAAGAGTAAGTCTGTCGACTTCATTAGGATCCCTTTTGTCTAACCTGTATATCCAGCTCATTATATAACTCCCCAAAAGAAAACCTAATGCAAATAAAACACCATACCATCTAGGTGGAAGTCCTGAAATAATTTCCGGGTTAGCATTCCAAATAATATAATATAAATCCATTATCTACTTGTCCAAAAAATTGGAGTTATTATCATTAAAAAAGTAAAGAGCTCCAATCTACCAATAAACATCAATAAAGACAAAAACCATTTACCTGCAACTGGTATGGAGTTATATGTCCCCGAGGGTCCAACGTCTCCAATTCCAGGACCGACGTTACCAAGTGTAGCAGCAACTGAACCAATAGCCGTCTCAAAATCAACACCAATAAAAGCCATTATGACTGAACCAAATGAAAAAATAACAACATAAAGCATCATAAAAGCGAGAATATTTGATATTACCTCATTTGGAACTTTTCTGTTGTTAAATTTCAAAGTAAATACACCAGATTGATGTAACTGCCTCTTAATTTCATTATAACTATTTTTTAATAAAACGACATGTCTTACCAGTTTTATCCCACCTGATGTTGATCCTGCACAAGCTCCAAAAAACATTAAAATAAAAAATAAAATTGTTATAAAATCATTCCATCCTGTAAAGTCAGCAGTTGTAAAACCTGTTGTTGTAACTATTGAGACAATATTAAAAAAAGCACTTCTAAAAGTTTCCTCAGCATATGAACTATCAATCACATACAATGTTGAAAATAAGATAAGTGTAAGAAAAGTAATAAATAAGAAGTATATGTTGAACTCCTCATTTTTAATAATTTTACTAAAGTCTAATTTTATGGCAAAATATGTTAATGTGAAGTTTGTAGCAGATATAAACATGAATAAAATTATCGTATATTGAATTAAAGGAGATTCAAAATAACCAATACTTGCATTTTTTGTTGAGAATCCACCAGTTGCAAAAGTGGTCATAGCGTGGTTAATAGCATCAAAAATTTCCATTCCCTCAGCCCATAATATGAAAAAGAGTAAAATGGTAAAAGATATGTAAATTAACCATAGTCTTTGAGCCGTCTCCTTTATTCTTGGTTGTAATTTGTCAAGAGAGAATACGGGCGCCTCAGCAACAAATAACTGCATTCCACCAATTCCTAAGAATGGAAGAATAGCAACTGCTAAAACAATTATTCCCATTCCTCCAATCCACTGAGTTAAACTTCTCCAGTAAAGAATTGAATTATCAAGAGATTCTATATCATCCAAAATTGTTGCACCAGTTGTTGTGTAACCTGACACAGTTTCAAAAAATGCATTAGTTAGATCTGGGATTTGACCAGTAATTATATATGGTAACATCCCAAAACAGCACATAAAAATCCAACTTGATGTAACTATAAGATATCCATCCCTTCTTCTCAATTCTTTATTTATTGTGTCTTTTGTTCTAAAATACAGTAAGAATCCAAAAACAAAATTTATAAAACTAGAAATCAAAATACCTTTCCAAGTAGTTTCCATATAATAGAGACCAAAAGGAACCGCTGTCAGCATCAAGAAACCATTAATCATCAGCAGAATGCCAATTATATTACCTATAACATTTAAATTAAATTTCATTTGAACATTGACTCAATTGATTTCTTACCTTCTTTCTTAGTAACAATCAAAACCCTATCACCTACTTGAAAAATAAAATCACCCCTAGGAATTTTTGCTTCATTATTCCTTATTACTCCTCCAACAATACCATCTTTTGGAAAGTTTAGATTTTTTAATGGTTGTAATAATACGTTTGAACCATCCTTTACCTCAATTTCAATTACTTCAGCATCTAAACCTTCAACGGTGGTAAAATTTAGCAATTCTCCCTCTCTGATATAATTTACAATAAAATTTGCTGTTAAATATTTAATATTGATAGTAGTATTTAATCCCATGTTTTGAGCTAAAGGTACAAATTCAATATTCTCAACTTGTGATATTGTTTTTTTAACACCAGATTCTTTAGCAGCTAGTGAAGCTAAAATATTTTTTTCAGTCTCATTTGACAATGCAAGGAAGGCATCCATTGACTCCAAGTCTTCTTCTCGTAAAAAGTCGACGTCTGTTCCAAGTCCATTTAAAACCATAACATTTGGCAATTCATCAGCAAATTTTTCACATCTAGGTAAATCCTCACAAATCAATTTAACATTATATTTTTTTGACAAGTGCTTAGCTGAAATAAATGCCAAATCAGAACCTCCAAATATCATTATATTTTTAATCTGCAAATTTTTTCTTCCAGATAAAGATAGAACTGTGTCGACACCCTCATCTGCCTTAGCAATAAAGTAAGCAATATCTCCTTCTTTTAGGACATTGTGTGATCTGGGAATAATTGTTTCATTTTCGATTTTATCTTCAATATCTCTTACTATTGAGACAGGGGTAAAACTTGTGTTAGGATTAAGATAGGTTGTTTCAGCTAGGGATTTATCTCTCAAGTCTGATCTATCATCAATTTTAATTCCCATAAGTTTTAACTTTCCTTTATCAAAATCATAGGAATCAGAAACGGCAGACTCTTTTAGAAGTGTTTTTATTTCTGATGCGCCTAAAGTTTCTGGATATATTACCTCATCAATTCCGATCGATTTAAAGTCAAAAGAGTCTCTTCTCCTTAAAAGCTCACTATTAGATATTCTTGCAATACATTTTTTAACACCCAACTTCTTACCAATTACACATGATAATATATTTACTTGTTGAGTAGAGGTTGCAGCGATTAATAAGTCTGCTTTGGAAATTCCAGCATTCTCTAATATTTTTATAGATGTTGCGTCGCCTTTAATTATTGAGACGTCCAAATTTTTTGTAGCTTTCTCAAGAGCTTTTTGGCTGTAATCAATAACGACAATGTCGTGAGACTCTTGTGCAAGTAACTTAGATAGGTGAAACCCAACCTCACCAGTACCCGCAATAATAATTTTCATATAATTAAATTTGGGATTACAAATATACCAATTTGTTTACATATCCTTCATTTAAGCATTTTAAAATATTTCTTAGAATAAACCTCAATTTTAGGTGCTAAAAGTATTGCAGAAATCATAGTAGGAAAAGCCATTATCCCATATGACAAATCAATTACGCTAATAACAAACTTTAATGACGAAGTTGATCCAACTAGTATCAAAATTAAATAGATATATCTATAATAATTTTTATATCTCTCACCAACTAAAAATGCGAGACACCTTTCACCAAAAAAAGAAAGACTGAAAAGGGTTGAAATTGCAAAAGTTAAAGTAGTGAAAAGAATAAGATATTTTCCCAACCAAGGCATTGATATTACAAAAGATTCAATTACCATTTCTATACCAGCAAATGAAGAGTCTCTCCAAGTTTCAGTAACTAGAATGCAAATTGCAGTTAAGGTACATACCACAATTGTATCAATAAATGGACCTATCATTGATACCATTCCCTCTTCAATTGGATCCTCTGAATTGCTACTTGCATGAATTATTGGAGCAGTACCTATTCCAGCTTCATTAGAAAATGAAGCTCTTCTAGCACCAACCATAATAACCGATCCAGCTGCACCACCAAATATTGAGTCATAAGAAAATGCCTCAGTAATTATTAATCCAAAAGTTGGAATGATTTCACTAAAGTTAATTGCCATTATGTAGAGAACTGAAAGTAAGTATGTAATCACCATAATAGGTGCTAATTTACTAGCAACCTTCCCAATTCTCTGAATTCCTCCTAAAACAACTAAAGAAACAATAGTCATAATGGTTATACCTATAAAGAAATCGTTGTATAACTTATTATCAAAAAGTGGAACGTTTTGAAGAATTATATTATTTACAGTCTCAACTATTTGATTAGACTGAAAAATTGGTGAAACACCAAGAAGTCCAAAAAAACAAAAAATAGTGGCTAGTGGTTTCCATTTTTTTCCAAGTCCATTAACAATTACTAACATTGGGCCACCTACATTTTTTCCATTTACTCTATCTCTATACAATACTGATAGTGAACACGTATAAAATTTTGTAATCATACCAAGTAAAGATGTAATCCACATCCAAAATATTGCACCAGGCCCACCAATAGATATTGCAACTGCTACACCACTAATATTTCCCATGCCAACAATTCCTCCAATTTGACTTGAGACTGACTCATAGGATGATATGCCTTTAGAGTTTGATTTATTATTAAAAAGAATTTTAAAAGAATGAAAAAAATAAATTAATGGAATAAATCTTGATCTAAGAAGAAAGTAAAATCCACCTCCAAGTAATAGTGAAACTAGAATATGACCATCCCATAAGTAATCAGCAGAATCAATTACAAAGGATGAAAAACCATCTATAATACTCATTAATCAAAAAATGAATTTACAAATTCTCCTTTATGGAATAATTTTAAGTCACCAACCTTTTCACCAACTCCAATATATTTTATTGGAATTTTAAACCTATCTGTTATTCCAATCACTACACCTCCTTTAGCAGTTCCATCTAATTTAGTAATAGTTATTGAATTTACATCTGTTGCTTTAGTAAACTCCTCAGCCTGAACAAATGCGTTTTGACCTGTACTACCATCGAGTATAAGCATTACTTCATGAGGAGCATCTGGCTTAAATTTTTGAACTACTCTTTTAATTTTTGAAAGCTCATTCATCAGGTTAAGTTTTGTATGTAATCTTCCTGCAGTATCAATTATAACTATGTCATATTTTTCGTCAACTGCTTTTTTAACTGTATCAAAAGCTACAGAGGCAGGGTCTGTATTCATACCATGTGATACCACATCCACTCCAACTCTATTGCCCCACATTTTAATTTGATCTACAGCCGCAGCTCTAAATGTATCAGCTGCACCAATCAAGACTTTTAACCCTCCATCTTTAAACTGAGAAGCTAATTTACCAATTGTAGTAGTTTTCCCTACACCGTTTACCCCTACAACTAAAATTACATATGGGACAGCATCATCTTCAACATCGAAGGCCTTTAAGTCCGAACTGTTTTCAGCGAGTATTTTAACTATCTCTTCTTTTAATATTTTATTTAACTCATTTACACTACTGTATTTATCTTTTGATACTCTTTCCTCAATTCTGTCAATAATTTTAACCGTTGTCTCTACTCCAACATCTGAGGTAATTAGTATCTCCTCAAGATCATCTAACACATCGGCATCAATTTTTGATTTGCCTAGGACTGCAGATTTTAACTTTGCAAAAAAACTTTTTTTAGTTTTTTCTAAACCTTTTTTGATTGACTCTTGGTCAGAGTCTTCTTCCTCTTCTTCTATAACCTCTTCAACTTCCTCAACTTCCTCAACTTCCTCAACTTCCTCAACTTCCTCAACTTCCTCAACTTCTTTGACCTCTTTGACTTCTTTGACTTCCTCAATACTCTCAACCTTCTCTACAGTTTCTTTTTTCTTTGAAGTAACAGTTTTATCTGTTTTCTCTTTTTTTAGAGTAGCTTTTTTCTTTATATCTTTTTTAGGCTTCTCCTTAGTTTTTATAGATTTTTCTTTTTCTTTTTTTGATGGAAGAATGGCATCCTTTATTTTACTAAGAATTCCTTTTTTTACTTGTTTTTTAACCTCTATCTTCTTAGGAAGTTTCGGTTTGGAGACATCTTTCTTTACTTTTTTCTTAACTGGCTTAGTAGCTTTTTGACTAACCTTTGGGGTCTTCTTTTTCTCTAACTTTTTTTCTGGAGCTTTTTTAGAATCCTCAGCCTTCTTAGTCTTACCGAAGAGTTTCTTTTTTATAAAATCAAATAGACCCATTATTTTTTTTTTGAAATATACTAAAAACTGTACTAAAGAATTAGTTAATTAATTTATATCGGTAGATAAACAACGGTATTTGTAGAAAGAATCATGATAAATATTAGACATGTAATAACAGGACCCAAATAAATTCTTCCAGTCATCTCAAAGAATACTCTATTGAAGTAAGGTAAGAAAAACATCATGGGAACTATTCCAAAAAGAAGATTTACACTTAACCAGTTTGTAGTCCAAAAAACAGATCCCGTATAAAAGAAAACAAAGTACTGGATTACAATAATCATAATTAACCCTGATGAGTTTGCTAATCCTGCAACTAACCTTGAAATCCATTCTGGTTGATTTTGAAATCTCATAGCTCCGTTTACTCTGAGAGAATTTGATAAGAAGAATAAAAAAAAGAATGGAAAGTACATTGCAAGAACTAGTAGCATCTGAGGTTGAAATATTCTTACACCCATAAACCAAAATCTATAATCTACATGAAAAATAAAGTGAATGACATTAAGGGTTCCATAATAAATAAGGAATACCAATAGGCCCAACAAAAATGTTTTTAAAATTTCTATAGTAGTTATTTTTATACCCCAAGAATCTTTTTTAATTCCAGCTTTTCTTCCAAATAAATGGTAAGAGCCAAAAAATAAAATGGCACCAAAAACACCATTAAATGTGGCCCACAACATAACAGAATTATTCATCCTTTGAGGGAAAAACCAGGTTAATTCTCTATTTGAAGCTTTCTGGAAAATAATTTTTGCTATATCAACCATTGGGATAAAGGTCATACATGCAACTGTGGCACCAATTATAAATATTGACCAAAAAACAACTTTCCCTTTTCTATTTTGTATGGGTAACGGTTTTGGAACCTCTTTTACTAATTCACAAAAGAAATTTAATTTCAATAAGAATCTAGTTAGAGGAATAATCATAATTAGAGAGGTAATCATACTTAGTAAAGTGAATAGTTCTTTCCATTGCCATATCTGATCATAAGGATCCAGTTTCATATCAGAATTAAATACCTTATCAAAATAAATTAATTGATTGGCTGTTGCTATATTATTATAGGGCTGGAAGGGATGTAATAATCTCTCGTTATATATTACCCTAGCTGTATTTTTATCTATTTCTCCATAAAATTTTTCTAACTCAATAACATCTATTTTTTGATTTTCATCCAGTATAGAATTTACAGTCCTCAAAGCCTCAGGTGCTATCTTCATATTACCTGCGTCCCAACCCTGAAGCTCGTTTCTAAATGCTCCTTCATCATAAAAAGCATAACTAACACCGACATTTGATCTTACATCTTCTAGAACTTTTTCGGTTAAAGTCAAAACATATCCTGAAACATAAACAGAATGTAGTTTACTTTTTTTGTTTTCTCTTATTGCCTCTCTTCCAAAATAATTTGCACCTCTGATAGCCGCATTACCTCCCATTGAATGACCAGTTGAGGCCATTTTATCTGTATCTACAAAATCGAATAGATTTCCCTTACTCACAGTATCAATCAATGCAAACATACCATAACCTTCAGTTGTAGCTGCTCTCCTGCTTAATGAAGATGAAGACATTCCCTGGGCATAAGGATCTATTAGTGCAACTACGTTACCTCGTCTTGATAATTCTATAGCTATATTGGATAATGCCTCCTTTGATCTTTGGAATCCTGGAACAACAACAATAAATGGAGCCTTATTTTCTTTAGAAGCAGAGCTTGGCTTATATAAATCATATACAACGTACTGGTTATTTGATGAGTATAATGTATGGGATTTTACATTAACATTACCAAAATCTGACTGAACCAAAAAAGAAAGAAATGAAAGAATAAAAAGTAAAGCGAGACAGTTTTTTAGACTCATATCTAAAATTAATGGATTCTTCAATTTTTATAATTGTCATTTATAAACTTTTTGAATTCACCAAGTGCTTCAGGCATATTAACTCTTCCATATCCAATCCTAAAATGATTATCTGGAGATTTAGATAACCTTGAATCATAAATGTTTGATGGTAATAGCAAAACACTCCTCTCTTTTATTAGCTTCTCACAAAAGGTTTCAATTTTTTCATTTGTTTTAAGTCTTGGGAATCCAATACATCCACCATCAGGCTGATTCCAATCAAATAAATATTTATATGCTTCAAAGAACTTATTAAGCTCCAACAAATTATTATAAATAATAGTTCTAGTTCTCTCTAATATTATATCTCTGGAGTTTAGAGCCATAACAGACAATATCTCACTTGGCGCTGAATTGCAAATTGATAGATAATGTTTTTGTTTCTCCATCCTATAAATGAGTTTATGGTCCTTTGTTGATATCCAACCAATCCTCACACCTGGCATTCCATAGGACTTTGACATACCATTGAGTGAAATACCTTTCTCATATATATCTGAAATCTGAGTCAGTCTTGATGTTTTATCTCTCTCCATCAGCCTGTAAATCTCATCGCTAAATAAATATATTCCTTTATCTCTACATATATCAACTAATTGATTCAACTCATCTTGTGAAATAATTTTACCTGTTGGATTGTGAGGGAAGTTTATTGATATAAGTTTTGTATTTGGTTTTATTGAATCTTTGAGAATATCCAAGTCCATATTCCAATTATTTTTTGAGTCCAGATCAACATTAGTTACATCACAAATTGAACTTGGTATGGTTTGGGCAGATTGGTAATTTGGAGTTATAACGATGCAATGATCATCAGATGATAATATAGAATTCATTGATATATAAATCCCCTCCTCAGCACCAGCAAATGTCAAAATATCTTTTTTATCAACCTTGTCATATGTTTTTGAAATAGAGTCGATTAAGATATCAGAACCAAAAGTTTCTGTATAACCAAGTCCCATACCATCCCAAAGTTTTTTTTCATCTTTAGAACAGATAGACAATAAATATTTAAGATCTAATGACTCAGTATCTGAAGCACAAAGGTTGAATTTTGTATTAAATTCCCACTGTGAAAAATAAGTTTCTAGTTTAAAATCTGGCAGAAATGACATTTTAAAATAGATGAGATCTATTTCTTTGAATCCTCCTCTTTTGGAGCTTCTTCCTTAGGGGCCTCACCAGCAGGTGCTTCCTCTTTTGGAGCTTCTTCCTTAGGGGCCTCACCAGCAGGTGCTTCCTCTTTTGGAGCTTCTTCCTTAGGGGCCTCAGCAGTAGGTGCTTCCTCTTTTGGAGCTTCTTCCTTAGGGGCCTCAGCAGCAGCTTCTGATTTTGCTTTTTCAGCCTCTTTCTCTTTAGCTCTCAACTCGGAAATAACTTCTTGTTGAGTTTTTCCTGAAAGAATATCTTTGACATAATCCTCAATTACTATCTCTTCTTTAAATACATAGGCTCCAGTTTTTTCTGACTTAACAGACTTTATAAGCTTAGCATATTTAACACCTGACTTATCCCTTAATGAAGCAACAACTTTTTTAGCCATTATTTAATTTCTTTATGTATTGTGTATTTTCTCATGATAGGATTGTACTTTTTTAATTCCATCCTGTCAGGAGTATTTTTTTTATTCTTAGTGGTAACATATCTTGAAGTACCTGGTAGTCCAGAATTTTTATGTTCTGTACACTCAAGTATGACCTGTATTCTATTTCCTTTTTTTGCCATGGCTTATATAGATAATGTCCCTTTTTCTTTAGCTTTTTTAATAACTGCACTAATGCCATATTTATTGATAGATTTCAAAGCAGAGGAGCATACTTTAATTTTTATCCACTTGTCTTCTTCTGGTATGTAAAATCTCTTAAGGTGTAAATTTGGTGAGAACATTCTCTTTGTCTTATTATTAGCCTTTGAGACGTTGTTTCCAACCCTAGCTCTTTTACCTGTTATCTGACAAACTTTTGACATAGTTTTTTATTAGCACGCAAATATCGCAAAACTGAAAAAAATAACAAACCTGTTCAATATTTTTTATTTTTTGGTATTCTGCTATTTTTGGATAAAAAAAAATCCAGAAAAATGATAGATATCAGTAAACGAGCAATTGATTTAGAAAATAAATATGGTGCGCATAATTACCATCCTTTACCAGTTGTACTATCAAAAGGTGAAGGAATTTATGTCTGGGATGTAGAGGGAAAAAAATATTTTGATTATTTATCAGCTTATTCAGCAGTAAATCAGGGACATTGTCATCCAAAAATTATTAGCTGTCTTTCAGATCAAGCAAAAAAATTAACTTTAACATCTAGGGCTTTTTATAATGATACTTTAGGGGAGTATGAAAAGTTTATTACAGAATATTTTAAATACGATAAAGTACTTCCAATGAATACAGGAGTTGAAGGTGGAGAAACAGCAAATAAAATTGCCAGAAAATGGGGATATGAAGTTAAAGGAATAGAAGAAAATAAAGCAAAAATAATTTTTGTAAATGGAAATTTCTGGGGAAGAACTTTAGCAGCAATTTCAACATCTGATGATCCATTGTCTTACAAAGGGTTTGGGCCTTATATGCCAGGATATGAGACAATTCCTTATAATGACCTTGACGCTCTTGAGAAATCATTTAAAGACAAGAATGTTTGCGCTTTTATGGTTGAACCCATCCAGGGTGAAGCAGGAGTTGTGGTTCCAGAAGAAGGTTATCTTTCAGGTATTAGAACATTATGTGACAAATATAATGTCTTATTTATAGCAGATGAAGTACAAACAGGAATTGGAAGAACTGGTAAAATGCTGGCTACAGACTATGAGGATGCAAGACCTGACATACTTATACTAGGAAAAGCGCTATCGGGAGGTGTATTACCTGTTTCAGCTGTCCTTGCTGACGATGAGATAATGATGTGCATAAGGCCAGGTGAACATGGTTCAACCTTTGGTGGTAATCCATTAGCATGTGTTGTGGCAAAATCTGCACTAGAAGTTGTAAAAGATGAAAATTTAGTTGGTAATGCTCTTCTTAGAGGGAATCAATTTAGAGATAGACTTAAAAACCTAAGTAATGAAAGTGAGCTTGTAAAAAAAGTTAGAGGAAAAGGTTTACTTAATGCAATTGTAATAGATGACGACGAAGATAGTTCGACAGCCTGGAACATCTGTATGAAAATGAAAGATAATGGACTTATTGCAAAACCAACTCATGGAAATATTATAAGGTTTGCCCCTCCCCTTGTTATTTCCGAATCAGAGGTAGATGAATCTTGTGAAATAATTGAGCAAAGTATAAAAGAGTTTTCAAAGTCTAATTAAATAAACTCTCGTCTCTTTCTATCATAAGGATTGAAGATTGAGGTACAATAAAGTACTTTTCTCCTTGATACATTACCTCGTAAGCTCCACCTTGTAGGAATACAGCTAAATCTCCCTCCTTTACTTGAAGGGGTACGTACTTAACTTTTTCATCCTCAGATTTCCATGGTTCATCATTATCCATAGGAAGAGGTATTGGATAGCCGGGACCAGATTTAACAATATATCCATACTGAATTTTTTCTTTCTCCTTTACTCCTGGTGGTAAATATAATCCGCTCTCGGATCTCTCTGATTCTTTTCTAGGTTTAACAAGAACCCTGTCACCAACAACATTTATTTTATCGAGTGAATTCACATTTTTTTCCATAATAACTATTTTGATCTATCAACTAATTTTGGATTAATCTTTTTACTTGTCTTTGCCCCTAACTCTCTCAACCTCTCTGTCTTTCTAACTAAATTATCTTTACCATCAGTTAATTTTTTCATTGCATCTTCATAAGTATTCTTTGTTGTATTTAAATTATTACCAACCTTTATTAAATCCTCAGAAAAAGACTGGAATTTATCATATAGGGATCCGGCTTGTCGGGCTATTTCAATTGCATTTTTATTTGCCTTATCTTGTTTCCACATATATGCAACTGTTTTTAATGTAGCAAACAAGGTAGAATTTGTAACCATAACAATATTTTTATCAATTGCCTTATTGTATATACTTACGTCTTCCAAAACAGCAAGCTTAAATGCAGGTTCATTTGCCATAAACATTAAAACATAGTCAGGTTGATTAATGTCCAAATCCTGATAATTTTTATTTGATAAGGTAGTGATATGATTATTAATACTTTTTAAGTGTTCTTTCAGATGAATTTTTTTCTCCTCATCATTCTCTGCATTATAGTAATTTACATATGCTACCAATGAAACCTTAGAGTCAATTACAATACACTTATCTCCAGGAAGCTTTACAATATAATCTAGCCTTTGGTTGTCTAAATTTTCTGTTTTAATATTTTTCTCTTTTTCATAGTGAATATTTCTCTCTAAACCTGCAGCATTTAATATTGTTTCCATTTGCTGTTCCCCCCAGTTACCTTGGGTTTTACTCTCACCCCTAAGAGCATTTGCTAGATTATTAGCATCATCTCTCATCTTGAGCGTCTCGCTCTTGAGATGATTAATTTCAGACTTTAATATTGCATTAAATTCCAAGGCATCTTTATTTGACGTCTCTACTTTCCTTTCAAACCTTTCAATATTTTCTCTCAGTGGATTCAAGATACTTGAGATGTTTTCTTTGTTTAGATCTGTAATTTTTTTTGTCTTTTCATCAAAAATCTCATTTGCTAGATTCTTGAATTCTAAACCTAAGATCTCTTTAATTTTATCTAACTCCTCTGTTGAGTCAATAGTCTTATCAGAATCATCAGTATTCATTTTATATATAATGAATGATAACCCGGCAAGAAGGAGGAGACCAATTAAAAGAAGAAGATATTCCATACCCAAAAATAAGAAAATATTTAAAAGGACCTACTCAGAATATTCCTCAACAGGTATACAGCTACAAAATAGATTTCTGTCGCCATGAGCATTATCAACTCTACTGACTGAAGGCCAGAATTTATTTTGAGCAACAAAACTTAAAGGAAAGGCAGCCTTTTCTCTAGTATATGTATACAACCAAGATGATGAGGTTACTGATGCTAAAGTATGAGGTGCGTTTTTAAGCACATTATTATCTCTTTCATATGTTCCATTTCTTACTTCCTCAATTTCTTTCCTAATTTCAATCATGGCATCACAAAATCTATCAAGCTCAGCTTTATTTTCACTCTCAGTAGGTTCAATCATCATGGTACCAGGGACTGGAAAGGACACAGTTGGTGCGTGGTATCCATAATCCATTAGTCTTTTTGCAATGTCTTCTACCTCAATATCTAACTCTACTTTGAATTCCCTACAATCAATAATGAACTCATGAGCACTAGTTCCATTAACACCTTTATATAATATTGAGTAATGATTTTCAAGTCTTGACCTTATATAGTTTGCATTTAATATTGCTGTTTTTGTTGCATCTGTTAAACCTTTGGCTCCCATCATAGATATATAAGCATAGGAAATTGCAAGAATACTGGCGCTGCCGTAGGGTGCACTTGAAACTGGTGTTATAGTCTTTTCATCGTAGTCGGCAAAAATATTTCTTGGTAAATACTTAACTAACTTCTCAACAACTCCTATTGGTCCCATTCCTGGACCACCTCCTCCGTGTGGAATACAAAATGTCTTATGAAGGTTAAGGTGGCAGACATCAGCACCAATTTTCTGAGGATTAGTTAAACCAACTTGGGCATTCATATTAGCACCATCCATGTAGACAAGACCACCATTATCGTGAATCAGTTTACAGACCTCAACAATATGATCCTCA
Organism: uncultured Marinoscillum sp.; assembly: GCA_902633975.1. Lineage (GTDB taxonomy): Bacteria > Bacteroidota > Bacteroidia > Cytophagales > MED-G16 > MED-G16. The sequence continues at coordinate 108,244 of CACPHX010000001.1, read as the reverse complement.
AAAACTCCGTGAGTGGATGGATAGGTTATCATTAGACAACTTAAGTTTTCAGAATATTGTTCACACTTTTCTGTTAAATCATCTATATCAATATTTCCATGCTTATCGCATTGAATTACTACAACTTTCATACCTGCCATTATTGCAGAGGCGGGATTGGTTCCGTGTGCTGAAGATGGAATTAGGGCAATATCTCTCTGATCATTTCCATTATCTAAATGATAAGCTCTTATTACCATAAGACCAGTGTACTCACCTTGAGCACCAGAGTTTGGTTGGAAAGATAGAGATGAGAAACCTGTGATTTCTGACAACCATATATTTAAATCTTTAATCATTTTTTCGTAGCCCTCAGACTGGTCTATTGGGACAAAAGGATGAAGGTTCATCTCTTCCCAAGTTACTGGAATCATTTCAGTGGTAGAGTTAAGCTTCATTGTACAAGAACCTAATGAGATCATGGAGTGAACTAAAGATAAATCCTTATTCTCAAGTCTTTTCATGTACCTTAATATCTCATGTTCTGTCTGGTATTTATTAAATACCTCATGCTCTAGAAAGGTTGATTTTCTGATTAAGTTTTGATTTTCTTCATGATTATAATTTTCTAGAGAATCTAGATCAATCTCTAAGTTTTTGTTTGACAGTTCAGAGAATATTTCTAATACATCAAAAACATCTTTATGACTCTTCGTTTCATCAAGGGAGATACCAATGTGATTTGATTCGAAATATCTAAAATTAATTTTAGCATGCTCTGATAATTTCTTTAGAATCTTTTTATCCTTATCGTCAATTTCAACTTTTAGTGTATCAAAAAAAGTTGCATTCACCTGATTAAAGCCTAGCTTTTGCAATCCAGTCTCTAGAGTTTTTGTGAGGTGGTTAATTTTTTTAGCAATATTTAACAGACCCTGCCTTCCATGAAAAACTGTGTACATACCAGCCATGACTGCAAGGAGGACTTGTGCAGTACAAATATTTGAGGTTGCTCTATCTCTCTTAATATGTTGTTCTCTCGTCTGAAGAGCCATCCTATATGCTGGATTTCCGGACTTATCAATACTAACTCCAATAATTCTCCCAGGAATATGTCTCTTGAATTCTTCTTTAGTTGCAAAGAAAGCAGCATGAGGGCCACCGAATCCCATCGGTACACCAAATCTTTGTGAATTACCTACTACAGCTGAGGCTCCAAACTCACCAGGCGGTTTAAATAGGACTAAGCTCATCAAATCAGAACACACACATGTAAAAATATTTTTCTCATTACATTTTTCAATAAGTGAGGAAGGACTCTCAATATTTCCATCAGAATCAGGGTACTGAATTAATGCACCAAAAAAGTCATCGGAATAATCGAAATTACTTACGTCATCTATAACAAGCTCAATACCCAGAGGAACGGATCTTGTTTTTAATAACTCTACGGTCTGTGGATATGTCTTATTAGAGACAAAAAATTTACTTGATGATTTTTTGGAACCTTTCCTTACCCTATAGAACATAGTCATCGCCTCAGAAGCGGCTGTTCCCTCATCAAGAAGAGATGCATTTGCCAAATCCATGCCTGTAAGATCAGTTACCATAGTCTGATAATTAATCAGTGCTTCTAATCTTCCTTGAGCTATCTCAGCCTGATAAGGAGTATATGCAGTATACCAACCAGGATTCTCCAAAATATTTCTTTTTATTACTGAGGGAGTGATGGTATCATAATATCCCATTCCGATGAAGCTCCTGAAATTTTTATTTCTGCCAACTAAGCTCTTGAAGGACTTTAGAAACTCTGTCTCTGTCTTAGGCTCATCAAGAGACATCTGTTCATTTAATTTAATTGAGTCCGGAATGGTTTTATCTATCAAGCTATCAACAGAATTAAATCCAATCTGCTCAAGGATTTCCTGTTCTTCTTTAGGTGTGATAGAGTTGTGTCTTTTAGAGAATTGGTCAGAATTAAATAATGAAATATTCATAATATTATTGATGAAAAAATATACGCAAATGTATACAAGAAGTTTAAAAAGAAAATAGATTGAATTAAAGAAAATAGATTAATTCTAAAAAATTAAATTTGCATCAAAGAGATATTAAAAATGTCCACTATTCTTATTAAAAATGCTACGATCATTAACGAAAATTCTAGAACAATTTCAGATGTCTTAATTAGAGGTAAAAAGATAGAAAAAATTGATAGAAATATTAGTACCGATGAATATCACGATACCATTGAAGCTGAAGGTTTATTTTTAATCCCCGGACTGATTGATGATCAGGTACACTTCAGAGAACCTGGTCTTACTCACAAAGCTGAAATATTTACTGAATCCATGGCAGCTGTTGCTGGAGGTGTTACTACATACATGGAGATGCCCAATACTATCCCAAAAGCAACAACCATCCACGAACTTGAAAAAAAATACGACATAGCAAAAAGAAAATCATTTGCCAATTATTCTTTTTATCTAGGCGCAACAAATAATAATATGCACGAGCTAAATAAATTAGATAAGAAAAAAGTTTGCGGTTTAAAAATATTTATGGGATCCTCAACTGGAAATATGCTGGTAGATAATGAGAAAGCTTTAAATGAAATATTTAAAAACTCTGAAGTTATTATAACCACTCACTGTGAAGATGAGATAACAGTTCAAGAAAACCTTAGAAAAGCCGTAGAAAGATATGGAGAAAATATACCAATAGAAGAGCATCCAAGAATTAGATCAAGAGAGGCTTGCTACAAATCTTCCTCAAGAGCAATTGAGCTTGCCAAAGAACATGGATCTAGACTTCACGTCCTTCACATATCAACTAAAGAAGAAATTGAGCTATTTGAAAATATTCCATTATCTGAAAAAAGAATAACTAGTGAGGCATGTCTTCACCACCTATGGTTCACAGATGAGGACTATCAAGACCTTGGGAGTCTAATTAAATGGAATCCAGCGATCAAGAGTAATGAGGATAGGGATGCAATAATAGATGCTGTTAAAAATAATTTTATTGACGTAATTGCAACAGATCATGCACCACATACCATTGAAGAAAAATCCAATAATTATTTAAATGCACCTTCGGGCGGGCCGCTGATACAATTTTCATTACCTCTTCTTCTTGAAATGAGTTTAAAAGGAAAAATTAAGATTGAAGAGATAGTGCAAAAGACATCTCACAATTTAGCTGAGCTATTCCAGATTAAGGATAGAGGTTACATAAAAGAAGGATACTTTGCAGACCTGGTACTTTTTGATCTAAATTCAAAAACAGATGTATCAGGTGAAAGCATATATTCAAAGTGTGGTTGGAGTCCGCTAAAAAATGAAACTTTTAATTCGAAAGTAATCCACACTTTTGTTTCAGGAAATCATATACTTAAAGACGGGAAGTTAAATGGTGACCCAGACTCTATGAGACTTGAGTTCGATAGAGATTAAATAATTTAATTTGTCTTAGTTAGAACATTATTCTAGATTTGCTGAATCAAAATGGTGGTTGTAGTTCAGTTGGTTAGAACGCCTGATTGTGGTTCAGGAGGTCGCCGGTTCGAGTCCGGTCTTCCACCCTTTTTTCTTACAATGCTTGCACTTTACTTACGTATAAAGATATAAAATCTTGGCACTTATTTGGCACCTTTGATTAATCAATCTTTTTCAAAATAAAATAACTTATCAATTTTACAATTTAATTTCATTGAAAGTTTCATTGCTAATTCTAAAGTTGGTTTATACCTATAAGTTTCAATAGATATTATTGTCTGCCTACTTACACCGACTGAATCTCCAAGTTCTTCCTGAGTTAGTTTTTTTTTCTGACGAACTTCTTTCAAAATATTTTTTAATACCATACTATGATGTTCTATACAAATAGAGTTGATATGCAGATTTAATAAATGATACTAATACTAACCATAGCACAATCATAAAAACTAATCCCCCGCTGTTTTGATACATTTGGCTGTCAAATATCGCAACTGACAAAATAACTCCAATAAATAAACATAAACTGATTTCATATAAAATATATCCGAGTTTATATGATTTTAAATCGATGAGAATGTCCCTTTCATCATTAATTAATTTTTTCTTAATAAAAATTTCAAGTAATGTATACGCTAATGAAAAATATATTATTGAAAAAATAGTTATTTGAATTAGCTTATTTACAGATTTATTTAAATCATATGTTTCAAATCTGTTATCATAAAAATATGGTAAGAAAAAAATTGCAAATAAAATACTAAATACAATTTCAATTAAAATTGATAATTCTTTTTTCGAAAAATTCATATTAAAATTTTATCCTTTAACTAAGTTCAAGCCTAATGAAAAAATATAAACAATAAGACCATACATAGTTGTTGTAAAAGCCACCTTAAGCCCACCTGCTAAGATAGCTGGTGATACATTTCCAGCTTGTTGAATAAATTCAAAAGCTGTATAAAGACCTATAAATGACCCGAGAATACCAACAGCTAATGACATATTACCAAACAGTTTAATTTTCTCTGGATACTTAAAATAACTAACAATAGTGCCTATTAATAGAATTGTTATGATAGACATAAAAAGTACACCTCCTTGATAAAAAAGCTCAATAATTAACGATGCAATAATTCCTACAAGTAAACCCATAATTCTTAAAATTTTAGTTTTCATAAATATTAAATGTTAAGTTAACTTTACAAATATAGGAAATTAATTATGTTAAGCAAACTTAACATATTGTTTTTCTGATTGTGGTTCAGGAGGTCGCCGGTTCTAGTCCGATCTTCCACCCTTTTTTCTTACAATGCTTGCAGTTTTTTCTTCTACAATATAAATAATTCTGACAGTTATTTTACAGTTATTGATTAATCAATCTTTTGAGGCCTTTAAGGTTGGTTCAATGAACAATGTTTTAAACTTATTTACGTTAGAGATTTAAATATTACATTTTGAAAATTATATTATTATCATTTCTTCTTCCTTTTATCACGTTTTCACAAGAAAATGATAAAAAAAAGGCACTAGAAATTCATAATAAAGCGAGAAAACTAGTTGGAGTTGCGCCATTAGTTTGGTCTAAAAAACTAGAAAAACAAGCCCTGAATTATGCCAGATTTCTTGCTAAGAATAATAAATTTAAACATAGCAAAACCAAAAGTGGAGAAAATTTATATAAGGAATCATCCTGGGAATGGAGTTCTAGAAAAAACATTACATATACATATTCAGATTACCCGTTATATGATGCTTCGATAGCTTGGTATGAAGAAAAAAAAAGATTATAAATATTCGAAAATACGTAAGTTTAGATTCAGCACTAAAATGGTTGGACATTATACTCAGATGGTTTGGGATGATACTAAAGAAGTTGGAATTGCATCAGTAAAAAACAATGGGGTTGTATATGTAGTAGCTAGATATTATCCAGCAGGAAATTGGATTGGGCAATATCCATATAAAAGAAGATAAGTCTAAACTTGATTAATCAAAGAATATGAAAACTTCTTTAACAGTTCTGATTTTGGTTCTGGAGGTCGCCAGTTCAAGTCCGGTCTTCCACCATTTTTTTCTTTTAATATATACACCTCTGTACTCCATCTAATATAAGAATAATGAACCCTATAAGTAGTTTAAACTAAACATTTCGGATTGATTATATTTTTAATTATTTTAGGTTTACATAAACATTAAGATATTTAAGCATGAAAAAAATTATTCTATTTTACTCAATAATACTAATTGCATTTAGTTGTAAAAGTCCCAATCAAAACACAAATCCAATTGAAGAGTTTCAAAAAAATTTAGTGGATAAAGGTATCACGGGCTCAAATGTGACACAGGTATTTAAAGACGGAGAAATAGTATACAATAATATTGCTAACTCTGGTGCTTTGGGAGATAAAGATATTGATGAAAATACTATATTTCCTATATGGTCTATGACCAAAACTGTAACCACTGTTGCTATGATGATTTTGTTAGAAGAGGGTAAATACAACCTTAATGATAATTTATCTGATTACTTGCCTGAGTATGGTGATATTAAATGTAAAGGATCTGACGGAGTTTATCCTTGTGAGGAAAAATTAAAAGTAATTCATTTGTTAACACATAGGTCCGGTTACTCATACTATGCAAACAATTACGCAAATTGGGTAACATCTCTGCACACTGATTTACACCCTGCATTTACAAATCCAGTTAGATTTAATAATCTTGATGATTACTCGAAATTCGTTTCTAAAATACCTTTAGATTTTGAGCCAGGTACAATGTATACTTATGGTATAAATCAAGCAATCCTAGGAAGGTTCATAGAGGTTGTTACAAATAAGAGTTTTTATTCTTATTTAAAGGAAAACATTTTTGACAAACTGGAAATGAATGACACTAAATTTCATTTATCAGCTGATGACAGAGAAAGGTTTCAGCCATTGAGAGTTAATATAAAACCTAATACTGCTTTCAATAATTCTGATTTTCATTTAGAAGGATATACAGGAGCCTTAGATGGATATACATATGATGAAAATAATAAAGCACATTTTGGTGGTGAAGGTTTAGTTTCTACGATGTCAGATTTCTCTAAATTTTGCGAAATGCTTGTTAACGGTGGTATATATAATAATAATAGAATTATATCTGAGGAAAGCATAAAAATAATGACTTCAAAATATTCGAATGGATATCCAGACCCTAATGAACCTAATGTTTTTCCATTAGAGGGACAGGCTTATGGGTTTACCTTTAGTGTACTAGAGGATAGTGATGCCTGGGGCTCAGGAGCTCCCAATGGAATATACGGATGGTCAGGATATCACAATACATGGTTTTGGATTGATCCTACAAATAAATTATATGGTTTATTTATGTCAAATTCAATAGAACCTGATTTTGGTATTTTAAAAGATTTTCAAACAGCAACATATAAATTTATTGATTAAATAAAGTTAAAACCTTAACACATATCAGATTTCTTTGATTAATCGATCTTTTTCAATTATTTAAAGATTTTTAAAGTGAGGTGATTTATTATTTTTGTTTTTATGAAACATCTAATATTACTAATATTTATTCCTTTAACATCATTTAGCCAGTCAATAGATCATGAAGAAGAGTTACCTGCACTCAGACTTAGTAATAACTTTTCAAAACCATATAGAGTTTTAAAAACAACAATTTCTGATAAATCTTTGTTTCAACAATATTATAATAATACCAATTTAACCCTTGATTACGTTATTAGGTATCATTTTTATACCTCAATTGATTTAAATTCAGAAAAAAATCAGTTAATTAGCATGGATGGTACTAAATTTAATCTATCATCTAAAAATGCACAAGATTTAACTGATGAAGTAATACTACTAGTAAGCAAGATGTATTTTGGTGAAAAAGAGTTTAAAGTATTTAAAGATCTTAAAAAAAATTGAAAAAATACGTATGAAACCTGCGGTTAATATTACCCATATCTAATAATTAAAATATATAAATAATGATAAAAATACCTCCCCCACTTATAGTTTTAGTCTTAATTATTTCCATTTATTTTTCATCAAAAAAAATTGATCTAATCAATATACCATTGCAACTGGAAATATCAATTTTTATACTTTCTGTTGGAATACTCATTTTTCTAAATCCAGTGCTGCAATTCATAAAATCAAAAACAACTGTTAATCCAATCCAGTTCGAGGAAGTCAATAAACTAGTAACCTCAGGGATATTTAAATATTCAAGAAATCCTATGTACCTGGGTATGTTGATGATTATTTTATCCACGTCAATATTTTATTTAAATATTTACTCTATACTAACCCCTATCTTATTTGTGCTATGGATAAATAAATTTCAAATCAAAAGAGAAGAGGAATTTCTTACAGAAAAATTTGGTAATGAATATTTATCATACAAGAAGAAAACTAGGAGATGGATTTAGTGAATATTTGCTAGAATATTTATTAGTCTACGCAGCACTAACCTTCATTACAATTACAATATTTCTTGTTATATATGTGTAAGAAAGCAAGGGAAAATCCTGCAGCATATGTCATTGCCTCTGGCAAATGAAAAAATTCGAACTCCTCACTAATTAGAAGAAATGCCAATGCAAACCAAAAAGTGAATAATAAAAATTTAACGACCAAACTAGTTGAATTTTTTACTGAGAAACAGATTGCAAGGAAGGATAAAGCAAGGAATAAAAAATTGAGACTTTGCCACCATCCAGGCACAAATGATAAATGGCCTTGCGTAAGGAATAAAAAAGGAGTTAAATAGCAGTGAAGCATACAGAGAGAACTAAAGGCTACACCATAATTATCTGGCTTTTCAATCGATATTCTCATAACACATAAACAATATTTATTTTAAGAACTAGTAATCACAGCAAGAACAACTGCAAGATTCTTTACAATCACATACTTTACAATCACAATTCATTTTACTAAAATAAAAAAAAGATGTAGATTTTAAAAATTATTAAAATGGTTATGAATAAAATCTAAGAAATTAAAATTAAATATGTTTTAATTAATCGAAACTTTAATTAATCACCTCCTCTAGATAATTTATGAATAAGCCTATCTCTCAAAATTTTATTTCTCATAATCCCTTTCTTAAATGGTCTTGAAATACCATAAATTGATCCTCCCACTAGAAAACCAATTACTCCAGCAACAACATTTAGACCCCTCCAAGTCGGATCAGTTCTTCCTACGGTTGCAAGGGAAATAACTCCCAACGATATATATGGAGCTGCAAATACTTGGAGAATAATATTAAACGCTTTATTTACTTTTATTCTCCTGTCAAAATACAAAATATTCTCAAGTTGAAATTGATCTTTCACACTAATATTATTTAAATCTATATTTATTTTTTTTAGCTTAATGCTATCTCTTTTTGATAAGTTTTGTGATACAGAATCAGAAATTGAAAAAAAACATATAATAATTAAATAACATATTTTCTTCATTAGTCAAGGATTACAAGATCCGTACTTTTATTTTTTAATGTTTCTCTAAGCTTTATAAGAGCCGGTTTTGGATTTAAATTCTTATCAAAAATAAACTTGTACTGATTTGTCTTATCAACCATACCCCACGTGTTAAACGTAACAACACCATTATTCATTTTATTAATCAAAAGCTTAAGTATATTCGAATATCCGTTAGCTTGTCTGTCAAGAGAGGTAGTTGAAGGAGGATCATCATATAAAGCATAATCGATTTCAGTTACATGAAACTCTAAATTATTTTCATGTGCCCAGTCAATCAATTCCGATAAATAGTTAAGATGATCTTCACTCAATGATAATTTTTTGTTGTCTTTTAGATGACCTTGCCAGCCCAATCCATCAATTCTATAACCTTTATTCCTCAAGTAAATTATAGTTTCCTTAACTTTTTCCCACATTATTTCTTCCATACCTCCATGCTGATTAAAAATTAGCTTTACATTTTTAGCGTACAGGTTGGCAATTTCAAAAGATTTCAATATGTAAATTGGAACATTATCATCGTTCATCCCGATCTGTTTCCATGGGTTCTCCCACAAATCATCTCCTGGTCTTTCACCAAACCATTTCCCATCAGTTGTAATTGTTTCATTGACAACATCCATCCACTTTACAGAATTAACTGGATTTATTCTTTGTGAAAGATTCGTCATATATTCTGTCATGTTCTCTAAAAGTTCATTTGGAGTTCTTGAATCATTTTTAGCCCATTTAGAACTTTGAGGACCAACCGGACCATGAATTCTTATTGAAATATTATTTCTTTGAGCAAAGAGTAAATAACTATCTAATCTTTCCCACTTCCAAACATCAGGCTCAGGATGTACTATACTTTGCTTTGCACTATTCTCAACAGTTGAATATGAAAACTCTTTAAGGAAGGCATTTTCTACATTAGTATTTAACTGTTGAGTATTAAGGGTAGCTCCTACATAAAATTTATCTAAATCATATCCTTTTGCTTTCAATATATCTTTAATAAAATCACTATCCTCCTCCTCATCAATATCCTCAGTTTGCTCATCAATATCCTCAACAGTATCTTCTTCCTCATTAACTGTATCAAGTACAATTTCTTCCTCAGAGCACGAGGAAAGAAATAAGAAAAAAATCAAAATATTTAAGTATCTTATCATGATTAACAGTGATTTTAAATAATGATCAAAATTAATAAAAAATATATCATTAAATATTCTTTCGAGTTTGTTGTTATCGTTTTAGGTATAAGTGTATCGTTCTGGCTTAATGAATTATCAATAGATAATCAGAATGAAGTTGAAAGATTTAAAGTTTTAACTAGTTTAAAAATGGAGATAAATGAGATTAGGGATTATACCTATGAACGTGAAAAAACCTGGATGACAGATCTCAGACTTCTTAATGAATTGATTTTACCAAGAGGGGGGATCGTTGACACTGATTCAATTCTAAAAATTACAACAGCAAAATCCAGAATAGAAACTTTTTTAGTTATTTATAGAGTTTTTGATCCACCAATGAACAGATACTACTCTATTATTAATTCTGGAGATTTAAAATATGTAAAATCTAATAAAATTAAAGAGATATTAAGCAGGTTACATAACACCTCATTTTCATATGTTGAAACAACGGTTGAGTATGAGAAACAGCTAAAACAAAGTTTTCTTCCTTTCATTTCTCAAAATCATCCAGAGATAATTTTGGCTAGAGATGATAGCTCGGTATCAATGAAAAAATATATAGATATATTATCTAAATCTATAAAAAGTGACAAAAAGCTAAAAGCTAACTTTATAATGGTAAAGAGATATCTTGATTATAAGTTAAGCTTCTTAAGACTTTATATATTAAGTCTAGAGGATTTAGAAAGAGAAATTAATTTAGTATTAAATTAATTATAATACTCCTTGACTCTGTGAATCAATAGTTACTTCTCCTGTATTTTGTTGAAGTTGGCTCATCAAAGATGCATAATCAAAAAAATCTTGCTCCCTTGATACTCTTCCGTTTTCAATTTTAACTAATGTGGTTCCAGAGAGATTTAATTTATTACCTGAAGCTGGTAAACCAAAAAAATCACCAGTATGTGTGCCTTTAAAATTAAAATATTTAACGATTTTATCACCCTGGCCAAAAGCATCAACAATTGTAAATTCTATGTCAGAAAATCCAATGAAATAATTTAAATAAAAATTCTTTACAGCTTCTATACCAACAAGATTTCCTTCAGGGGTTACAATTACAACATCTTCAGTAAAATATTTGTCATTTACAATTGATGTATCTCCTTTAAAAAATTCTCCCCAAACATATCTATACATTTCAAGGTCTTTTTCAAGCTGAGCTTGAGCATTTATTACCTCTTGTTGTTGTTGAGTTGGACCTCCACAGGCAAAAAGAATAAAAATCGAAAAATATGTTAACAATATTTTTTTCATAATATTTAAAAATAAGTATCTAAATATTTATATCCTAACTATTAATTGATAATTAAACTTTTAATTTTAGTTCTTGAATTATTTTAATGACTTTTGGGAGAAGCATGTCTTCTCCATTATTTTCTAAGATATAATCTGGATTTAAGTCTTCTTTATTTTTTAATTTTTGGCTCCTTATAATTTTAAGAATATCATCTTTATCTCTGTGCTTATCTCTTTTCAATACTCTTTCAATTCTAATTTCATCCTTTGCCTCAACAAGAATAATCTCGTCCAAATCTTTATAGGAACCTGACTGATAAATTAATGCTGATTCTTTAACTAGAATGGAATCTTTATTTTCTGATACCCAAGAATTAAAATCCTTTATTGTTTCTGGGTGTACAATGGAATTTATTTTCTCAATTAAGCTTTTATTGTTGAAAATAGCTTCTGTAATTATTGTCTTTTCGAGTGCCCCTTTACTGTATGCTGAGTCACCAAGAAGTCCAGTAATTTTTTTTATAATTTTATCATTTGTTTGCATGAGGTATTTAGCTCTTTCATCTGAATTGTAGACTTTATAACCTAAATGAGAAAATATATTAGATACGGTTGTTTTTCCAGATCCAATACCTCCTGTAATACCAACTAGAAAAGACATTTAATATAAGATGAATACTTTTATTTAATGAAAGTTAATTATTCTCTTGAGAAGACATCTCAAAAGAGATAGAGTTTTTATCAAACTTTATTTTAGTACCTCTATCTACATCGAGTGTAACCTTATCACCATCTATACCAACAATCTTACCGTGAATGCCTCCCATAGTCACAACCTTTTTTCCTTTTTTAAGAGAAGAAATAAAATCAGATTGCTTTTGTTTACGTTTTTGGTCTGGCCTATAAATGAAAAAATAAAATACAAGCAGTATAGCTAATGGAAAAAAAAGCTGTGCTAATCCTGATCCAAAGGACTGTAATAAAATCATATATTACGATCTTGGATTAACTTGCGCTCTAATTAATAACTTCTTTACTTTTGATTCTGTATTAGCAGTTATTGTCACAACCTTATTTTGCATACCTGGTTTATTACTTGAATCGAACTGAACTTGTATTTCACCCGATCCTCCTACAGGAATAGGTTGCTTAGGCCACTGAGGCACTGTACATCCACAAGCGGCAGTTGCTTTTGATATAATGAGTGGTGCCTGACCTGTGTTTGTAAATCTAAATGTATGGCTGACAATATCACCATCCTTAATTTGACCAAAATTGTGTTCTTCTTGATCAAAAGAGAATTTTGGGAAAGCTCCTGCTGGAACGATAGAAGACACTCCACCCTTTCTCATCGAAGCTATTTCTGTTTCTAATTTTGCAACTCTTAACTCAAGGTCACTAACTTGAGATCCGCAAGATGTTAAAATTATAATTGCTAGTATTGTTATAAATTTATTCATATTAAGTAATATTAATTTTCTTTAATTTTTGATAGAATTCCATCTACATCTTTAAGTAATCTTTCTGCTTTTGTTTTAGCTTCATTGACAACTTTTCTTCCTTTAGTTTTAGCCTCGGATTTTACTAATTCTTTATCCTCAGTTATTTCAGCTATAAGATTTTCTAATTTCTTTCTATACTGATTAAGTCTAAAGTTAAGTCTATCTCTGGTATTATTCCCCTTATCTGGGGCAAATAATATACCAAGTACACCACCCACTATTAATCCTATTAGTAAGCTTATCAATGAATTTGTAGAATTTTTACTCATAATTTTATTATTTATTATCGATCAAACCTTTTCCTGTTTTTCTAATTTGACCTTTCTCTAACAAATTTAATGAAATTACATCTAAAAGACCATTTACAAACTTCCCACTCTTTGGGGAGCTGAAGTTTTTAGCTAAGTCAATGCACTCATTTATTGTAACTTTCACTGGAATGTAACTAAAAGATATCATCTCAGCTATTCCTAATCTAATAATTGAAAGATCCATTCTAGAAATTCTATCTAGCTCCCAGTTCTTTACATAATCATTGATGTAGGAATCAAATTCTTTTGAATTTGAAACAACACATTCGTACAAAGAACAAGCAAATTCTATATCTTCCTCAATGTTTTCAGATAAACTTGCGACTGCAAATGTATTAAAATCTCTTGAATTTAAGGATTCAAAAGTTTTTTTTAACATTGACCTGATTATTTGTTTGTCTATGTCCCAATAAATATTCCTTGAATCGAAAAATGAATTTATATCCTCATTTTTAAGAAAAAAACTCAAGATCAATTTTCTTACGAACTCAAGATCATCATTAAATGTAGGATTTTCTAAGTTATTGTATTCATTAAAAAAACTTTCCTTGATTAATAACTTATACCAATCCTTTATTAATTCCTCTTCACTACCTAATGAGGATTTAAAGTCTATAATTTCAGATTTAATTTTATCGTTTTCTACTAAAAACTCTAAAATCTTATTATTAGAAAAGTTAAATTTTAATTTATTTTTCTTGGTTAAAGATTTCTCGTTTATTTCTCTTTTTCTTAGATCTATCTCCTGAAAACTAAATGATAATGATAATAACTGATAAAGAAAGCTATCTATATTAGAAATGGACTTTTTTAAATCTTCTAAGATATGAGATTTAAGTGAATCAACATCATCTGATAATTCAACATTATGTTCATAAGAATATATATGTTGCAAAACTTTAATTCTTATACTTCTCCTATTTAGCATAGCAATTCATTTAAAGAACGAGGTGCAATATTAGTTATTTTTCAGAAATATTGTGAATTCTATTTTTTGCCAACTGAATAGCAGCGTTATATGTTGAGGTGTCATTCTTTTGAGAGAATTTTAAAACATCAGTCACCTTATCATAGATATTACTTGTCATATCCATAACTTTTTGAGAATTAAGATCACCAATTTGTTCATGGTAAACACTAATTATACCTCCAGCATTTATCAAGAAGTCAGGGATGAATATTATTTTTTTCTCTTTAAGCTTATTCAAAACTATTTCTTCATCAGCAATCTGGTTATTAGCAGCACCAGCAATTACTTTACACCGAATCTTATCTATTGAATCTTTATTTATTGCACCACCCAACGCACAAGGAGAAAAAATATCATAATCATAACTATAAATCATGTCTTCTTGTAAAATCTTAATATTTCTACCAGAAAATACATTTAAGTTTTTGGGATCTATATCATAAGCATAGACTAAAGATCTTTCTTTAAGAAGGTAGTTAATTAATTTACTGCCAACCTTACCTACACCCAAAACCAATATTTTTTTTCCTTCCAAAGACTCACTACCTGTCATATTCATCATCGCCGATTTCATACCAAGATATACACCAAATGCCGTTGGAGCTGATGAATCACCAAGCCCACCATGCTCTTTTGGTAGTCCTACAACATAATTTGTTGTTTTTTTAATATTAATAATGTCGTCTGAGGTCATATTTACATCCTGAGCAGTCCAATATTTCCCATTTAAATCGTTTATAAATTCAGCATACCTTTTGATAAATTTTTCATTTTTAATTTTTGGATCACCAATAATAACAGCCTTACCACCTCCTGCGTTGAGGCCTGCTAAAGATGACTTATATGACATAGCCATGGACAGGTTAATTACATCATTTAATGCCTCCTCCTCAGAGTTATAATTCCACATTCTAGTACCTCCCATAGTGGGTCCAAGTGCCGTATTGTGGATCCCAATTATAGCCTTTAAACCTATTTCTTTGTCACAACAATAAACAAGTTGCTCGTGATCATTCTTATTTAACAATTCAAAAATTGATTTAGTTAGATCTTTACTCATAATTATGATTTTAAGTAATAGATTTACGGTTAGTTGTTTTGTAAATCTATAAAAATTGAGAGAGCTATCCTATTTAAATAAATACCTATTCAAATACAAAAAATATTATCTTTTAGGAACTGGATTCATATTAATCTCTACTTTTTTTGCTCTTGTGCCGGCAACTCTTATAAGAGAAACCTTTGATTTAATTGAAGAGGGTGTTGCCTCTTACTCGGATGGTAATTTAATTTCTAGAGATGAAACACTAGAGTATGTTTTAATTTATGCTGGCGGCATAATTTTAGCAGCAGTTATTAGAGGGTTATTTATGTATATGATGCGTCAGACAATAATAGTTGCCTCGAGAAATATAGAATATGATTTAAAAAATGAGATCTTTTTTCATTATCAGACTTTACCTTCTCAATTCTATAAAGAGAATAACACTGGGGACCTAATGAATAGAATTTCAGAAGATGTCAGCAGAGTAAGAATGTACATTGGCCCGGCTTTAATGTATGGAATGAATGTTACTATTTTAATGCTGACGATTATACCATTTATGTTTTACATCAACTCCAAACTTGCCTTCTACAGCATTCTTCCTCTTCCATTATTGGTCTTATCAATATACTATGTTCAAAATATCATAAATAAAAGGTCTGAAGAAATACAAGAGTCATTATCCGACCTTTCAACATACGTACAAGAAACTTTTTCAGGAATAAGGTTAATTAAATCGTTTGTAAGAGAAGAAAATTTTTCTTCAGTTTTTTCAAAGAAAAGTGTTGAATATAAAGACAAGTCATTACGTCTCCAATTTGTCTTATCCTTATTCTTTCCAATTATTATGACATTAATTGGGCTGAGTATTATAATAACAGTTTATATTGGGGCAATTGAGGTGTTCAGCAATAATATCACAATTGGTAATATTGCTGAGTTTCTTATTTATGTTTATTTACTAACTTGGCCAGTCACCTCACTAGGTTGGATAACCAGTATCGTTCAAAGAGCTTCAGCCTCTCAAAAAAGGATAAATCAATTTCTCAAAGAAGAAAATAATATTACATCTAGTGAAAATATAACTATTGATTTAATAGGTAAAATTGAATTTAAAAATGTTTCTTTCACATATCCAGATACTAATATTACTGGCTTAAAAAATATTTCATTTAAAATAGAGTCCGGAGAATCACTTGGTGTGATAGGGACAACTGGATCTGGCAAAAGCACACTAGCAAATAGCATATTAAGATTATTTGATATCAGTGAAGGTAATATTCTGATAGACGATAATAAGATTGAAGATTTTGATGTAGTTAATTTAAGGCGTCAAATTGGTTATGTGCCTCAAGATGTTTTCCTATTTTCTGATACAATTGAAAACAATATACTTTTTGGAGCTAAAAATAAAACCTTTGACCATGTGGTAGAGGCAGCTGAAAATGCTGATCTTACCAGAAATATTCAAACATTTCCAGATGAATATAAGACTATGGTAGGCGAGAGAGGAATCACATTATCGGGGGGTCAAAAACAAAGAATATCAATAGCAAGGGCAATAATTAAAAAACCTAAAATTTTAATTTTAGATGACTGTTTATCTGCAGTTGATACAAAGACAGAAAATAAAATCTTAGAAAACTTAAAAACAATTATGCTCGATAAAACCACTATCATTATATCCCACAGGATATCATCTGTTAAACTAGCAAAGAAAATACTAGTTATGGATGAGGGAAAAGTTATTGAAGAAGGAAATCATCAGGATCTCTTAAAAAATAGAGGCGAGTATTATAAAATATATAAAAATCAAATAGAGGTAGAAAAAATTAATTAAGTCAAAATATTTTTATTTTGCATCTCATAAAGTCTTCTGTAATACCCTCCAGATTTATTTAAAGAGTTGTGATCTCCAATTTCTTTTATTTCACCATTTTCTAATACAATAATATTATCTACCTCTTTAATAGTAGATAACCTGTGAGCAACAACTATAGAGGTTCTATTCTTTAAAATTTTAGATATAGCTAACTGAATCATGGACTCCGTCTCAGAGTCAACAGAAGAAGTTGCCTCATCTAAAAGAATTATCTTAGGATCATACAACATAATTCTTATACATGATATCAGTTGTCTTTGTCCAACTGATAAGGAAGCGCCTCTTTCTTTTACATTAAAATTTAATTTATTAGGAAGTGCTTCGATAAATCTTCTAGCTCCAACCTGATCTATTGAGTCCCATACCTGCGACTCACTTATGTTATGGTTAAACAATGTAATATTGTTAAATATCGTATCGGAAAAAAGAAATACATCTTGTGAAACAAGACCTAAATTATCTCTGAGGTCTGATGAGTTTAATTTTTTTATATCATTTCCATCAATTAAAATTTTTCCTTTTTGAAACTCATAAAACCTGTTCAGTAAATTTATTATTGATGTTTTTCCTGAACCAGTACTCCCAACAAATGCTATTGACTCCCCCACACCAATTTTAAAACTGATATCTTTCAAGACATAGTTATCTGAATTATATGCAAACCAAACTTCTTTAAATTCAACACTTCCATTTATAGATTCAACTGAATTTGATTGATTAGAAATAATTGTTTCATCACGATCTAATAAATCAAAAATTCTTTTAGAACTCACTACGCCCATTTGAAGGGTATTAAAACGATCAGCAATAGCTCTGATTGGTCTAAAAAAGAGTTGTAAATACATTATAAATGCAATGAGCACACCAAGTGTTACCTCCTCTGCAAAAACTTGACCAGAACCATACCAAATCAAAAGTCCTAAACCTACAGAGGTAAGTAATTCCATTACTGGAAAATAAATTGAATAATATAAAACCGCTTTTAAATTAGCATTAAGATGATCTTTATTTATGCTTACAAACTTATTGTACTCTTTATCTTCATTACCAAAGATCTGAACAATATTCATACCTACAATATGCTCTTGAACATAGGAGTTTAGGTTCGCTACAGCCGTCCTCACATTGTTAAAAGATATTTTAACTTTTTCTTTAAATATATATGTAGTTAAAAATAGAAAAGGTAAAGTGGCTAAACTTATTAGAGTCAATTTCCAGTTTAGATAAAACATGAGAACAACAATTCCCACTAGTTGTAAAATGTCACCAATTATAGATGCAATACCTTGACCAAATATATCAGCAATCGTCTCAATATCTGAAATATTTCTTGTTACAACTCTACCAATAGGTGTTTTATCAAAAAATTGAAGTTTAAAGCTTTGGAGATGCTTAAATAACTTAATTCTAATGTCCTTTATAATGTTTTGACCAAGCCAACCCGAAAAATATGTATGATAATACATCACCACTGCATTAATTACTAGAAGAACAAGAAGAAGCATAATCATCTTTAATAAGCCATCTGAATCTCCAATACTTACATAATCATCAATAATTATTTGAGTAATAAAAGGCCTTAAGGGTTGAAGTAATGAAAGGCTCAATGTAAGGAAGACAAGAAAATAAAAAAATTTCATGTATGGTTTACAAAAAATCATCAACCTCTTAATTATTTTAAAATCAAAAAGATTTCCACTTACCTTATTCTTGTTTTCAGCCATGAAAAATATCAGAATTATAATTAACCTTATTCAAATATAGACCATAAGGTGGTGCTGAAGGACCAG
This sequence comes from uncultured Marinoscillum sp., assembly GCA_902633975.1. GTDB lineage: Bacteria > Bacteroidota > Bacteroidia > Cytophagales > MED-G16 > MED-G16. Next base: position 89,339 of record CACPHX010000001.1, on the reverse strand, counting down.
CATATTCTCTATTTTTTTTTTCAAAAATCAATTTGAACTCTTTTAGATTTATTTTGCCCTCGTTTAATTGAAGTAAAGTTCCAACAAGTGCCCTTACCATACCCCTTAAAAATCTATTAGCACAAAACTTAAACAAATAAAAATTATTTTTTCTTCGTATTGATGCGTGGGAAATAATACAATTAAAATTTTTGACTTCAGTCTTTACTTTCGAAAAACTTTGAAAATCTGAGTTTTTCATTATTGTTGAACAGGCTTCATTAATTAAATCCATATTTATTTTTTTATTATAAAATATAGACAGCCCATCTACAAATGGAGACTTGAGATCGTGTATCTTATAAATATATTCTCTAGATATAGCATCAAATCGGGCGTGGGAATTATCAACAACTTGGGTAACTGAATTTATTGAAATATCTTGTGGCAAGAATGCATTCACTCTATAAATAAAATCATTATCAACTTCTTTATTTACATCAAAATGGGCTACTTGTGATTTAGCGTGTACACCAGTATCAGTCCTTCCACTTCCAACAATATCAGTGCGCTTGCCTAATATTTTTGAAATCACATCTTGGATAGTTGATTGAACTGTCACAGCATTTTTTTGAATCTGCCAGCCATGATAATTTTTTCCATTATAAGATATATCAATAAAATACCTCATCATTTAATATTTTATGAGCTAATTTTTTTTTCTTTGTACAAAATACATTCATGATACAGAGAATCCAAACAATATTCCTAATCTTATTTATTGCAAGTTTGATAGCTACATACTTTTTCCCAGTATGGCAAAAAATAGAGTTTTCAGAAGAAAATTCTCCTGAAATTATGGCTACCGGTTACATATCAAGCAGTTACATAGAAAATATATCTGAAGGTAATGCAGAAGTACATGACTATTTTTACATACCTGGTATAATAATGTTGTGTTGTGGACTTGCCGTGTATTCAGTTTTCAGCTATAGAAACAGACTAACTCAAATTAAAATTGGAACTTTAAATTCTTTCCTTACATCCTTATTAATCTTTTTCTTTTTATATCAGACATTTTATCAAGAAATATACCTAAATATCGATGACCAAATAAGTTTTCTTATTTCATTTTATTTGATATTTTTGGCGATATTTTTCAATTTCCTTTCAAATAGATTTATTAGAAAAGATGAATTGTTAGTTAGGGAATCAGAAAGAATTAGATAAAAATTATGAAAGAAAAAGGTAACATATCGATTAATACGGAAAACATATTTCCTATTATAAAGAAGTTTTTATATTCTGATCAGGACATATTCCTCAGGGAATTAATTTCCAATGCTGTTGATGCAACACAAAAAATTAAGAGCCTATCTCAGATGGGGGAAATGAAAGATGAGCTCGGGGATTTAACTATTGAAATAAAACTAGATGCAAAGAAGAAAACTATAACAATTTCAGACAAGGGCATAGGGATGTCTGCTGATGAGATTAAAAAATATATAAATCAAATTGCTTTTTCTGGGGCTACTGAATTTATTGAAAAGTATAAAGAGAAAGATGACTCAAGTCAGATAATTGGACATTTTGGACTTGGCTTTTATTCTGCATTCATGGTCTCCAAATATGTTGAGATAAATTCTAAATCTTACATCAAAAAAAATAAATCTGCGTACTGGAAGTGTGACGGGAATACTGAGTTCGAAATTAAACCATCACAAAAAAAAGAGAGAGGCACAGATATAATTTTACATATAAATGATGACTCAAAAGAATTTCTTGAAGAAGGAAAAGTAGAGGAAATACTTAAAAAATATTGTAAGTTTTTACCTGTAAAAATCAAATTTGGTCAGAAAGAAAAATCTGTTGAAGATGGAAAAGATAAAGATGGTAAACCGAAGTATAAATCTGTCAAAGAAGATAATATCATTAATAATCCAGATCCTATATGGAATAAAAGTCCTAAAGATTTAAAGGACGAAGATTACATAAATTTCTATAAAGAACTTCACCCATTTTCAGAGGATCCACTTTTTTGGATACACTTAAATGTAGACTACCCATTTAATTTGACTGGAATCCTTTTCTTTCCAAAAATTAAAAATGACTTTGAAGTTCAAAAAAATAAAATACAGTTATATTCAAGACAAGTCTTTATTACAGATGAGGTAAAAGATGTCGTTCCTGAATTTTTAATGTTATTGCACGGGGTAATTGATTCTCCTGATATTCCACTAAATGTTTCAAGAAGTTATTTACAGTCTGACGGAAATGTCAAAAAAATAAACTCTTACATTACAAAGAAGGTTGCTGACAAACTTACTGAACTATACAAAGATGACAGGAAATCATATGAAGAGAAATGGAAGGATATAAATCTTTTTGTAAAATATGGTATGATATCAGAAGAAAAGTTTTACGAAAAAGTTGAAAAAATAGCTCTATTACAAAGTCTAGATAATAACATGAGGACATTTGAAGAGTATAAGAAATTTGTTTCAAAGACTCAGAAAGATAAAGATAAGAATACAGTTATTTTATATTCAAATGATGCAGAAAAACAAGACTCCTATATTGAGGACGCTAAGAAGAGAAATTATGATGTTGTTCTATTCGACAATGTAATCGACAGTCACTACATCAACCATATTGAACAAAAACTTGACAAAGTACAGATAAAAAGAGTTGATGCTGATATTCTTGATAAACTGATCGATAAAGATGAGAAGAAAGAAACAGTGATAAAGGATGAAGACAAAGAGTCATTAAAAAAATTATTTGAAAAAATTATTAATAACCAGTCTACAGTGGTTAATGTCGAGTCATTAAATCCTGATGAAAGTCCAGTCATTATAACACTACCTGAATTTTTTAGGAGAATGCAAGACATGGCAAAATCTAGTGGTAATAATCCAATGATGATGGGCGGACCGGGTGAGATGATATCTGTTAGTATTAATGGGAACCATAGGCTTATTGATAAAATTCTAAAGGCAAAAACTAACAAAACCAAAGAGAAAATAGCATCTCAAATTTATGATCTTGCTCTTTTATCTCAGAATATGTTGACGGGATCAAAGCTTACTGGTTTTGTCCAGAGAAGTATTGATATACTATCTAAGTAATTTTTCGTTATTAAGCTGTTTAAATAATATATGAAGATAAGACTTATCCTTTTTTTTCTTCTGGCAAGTTCTAGTGTCAATTCACAAGATATTTTCAGATTAAATGCAGACACAATATCTGGAGATGACCTGTTATTTAGGACTGCTGAAGACACACTTCTTTTTAATAAAAAAAAGAAAACAAAAAAAAATGTTTTTTTTGGTGTCAAGACAAAAAAAGGATTTATAAGAGTTGCCCAGGGAAGAAATAATATTTATGAAAATTTTCATTTTATTATAAGCTCCGAGATGAAAAATCCATATGCACAAGAAATTCATTTTTTTGATAAAAAATCAAGGAAGATCAATCGTTCAAGAACTATATCCGATAACTCACTTCTTTTACATGGCCCTTATGTTAAAAGACTTAATAATCAAGTTGTCGAGGAAGGATATTTTTATTATGGTTTAAAACAAGGAAGGTGGGTTAGATTAAATAGATCTGATATACTACAAGACAAGGAAAACTATATGTTAGGTTGGCTGAATGAATCTTTGAGATTTTTTTGGGATTTAGAAAAAAGCAAACTTAAAGAAATTATACCTATTAAATTTGGAGAGAGACATGGTAACTATTATGCTTTTTTTGAAGATGGAAAAGTAGCAGCTCGTGGTAGGTATGTGAGTGATTCTAGAGTTGGAGTCTGGACTGAGTTCTTCAATACAGGAAAGAAAAAGAGAGAAATTAATTATGGTGATAAACCATTCTCTACAAATCCATCGTATATATCGAGGGAATGGAATAATAATGGTAAATTGATATACGATAGAAATTTATACATTAGAGAATAGTTATAACTCAATTTTAGAATTTGAATTCGGTAATTAGTAAAGAGGTAACAGTTTTAAGTCTAGGTGAGATAAGGTTTAAAGATGCTTGGGAAAAACAAGAAAAAATTTTCAAACAAACAATACAGACGAAGATAGAGAATAGAAGGTCCGAGACTCCAAAAAAAACTCACAACTATTTACTGACATGCTCTCACCCACATGTTTACACAATTGGGAAGAGTGGTGATAAGGAAAACTTGTTAATTAGTAGGAGTGAAATTGAAAAAAGAAAATTAGAATATTATAAGATTAATAGAGGTGGTGATATTACCTACCACGGACCTGGTCAATTAGTTGTTTATCCAATAATTGATTTAGAAAACTTCTTTACGGATATCCATAAATATTTAAGGTTATTAGAGGAGTCAATAATATTAACTCTAAAAGATTATGATATAGACTCTGGTAGGGTGGAGGGTCTTACTGGGGTGTGGGTTAACCATAAAAAAAATAACCCAAAGAAAATATGTGCTCTAGGAGTTAAAACAAGCAGGTGGGTAAGCATGCACGGTTTAGCTCTAAACGTGAGTACAGATCTTGAATATTTTAAAAATATTATTCCTTGTGGAATTGAAAATAAAGATGTCACCTCTATTGAAAAAGAAATTAAAAAAAAAATAACAACTAGAGAAGTGGAAAAGAAAGTAATCAAAAACCTATCTAAGGTATTTGGTTTCAAAATAAAATAAATTGAAAAAGAGATATAAAAAGAAGAAAAGAAGTTCCGTTCAATTAACAGGTGTAGTAGATCATGTCAAAAAAAGATTCTGTTTTGTAACAGTTGATGGGATGACCGAGGATATTAAAGTAAGAGCTCAGAATATGAATGGAGCTATTCACGAAGATGCTGTTGAATTACATCTAATAAATAATTTCTCTTCAAAGATAGAGGGTAGAATTACTAAAGTTATTGAGAGAAAACTATCTGAGTTCACAGGAACTATTGAAGACAATAAAGATTTTGCTTTTTTTATTCCAAACAATAAAAAAATTTATTCTGACTTTTTTATCAAAAAAAGAAATTCAGAAAAATTCAGTAATAAAAAAAAATACTTGGCAAAGATCACAAGTTGGACTGGTGGAAAAAAACCATTTGCCAAAGTAATTAGATCAATTGGTGATATTGGAAGTAATGAAGCCGAAATACATACAATTATGCATGATTTTAATTTACCATATAAATTTTCTGAAGAGGTAGAAAAAGAAACTGAAAAATTAAATGATATAATATCTGAAAAAGAAATTGGTAAAAGGAAAGATTTGAGAAAAGAAATATCTTTTACAATTGATCCTGATGACGCAAAAGATTTTGATGATGCCCTTTCAATTAAGATAAATAATGATTTATATGAAATTGGTATTCATATTGCTGACGTATCTCATTTTTTTAATACAAAAGGTTTAATAAATAAAGAAGCAGAAAAGAGAGCTACATCAGTTTACCTAGTTGACAGAACGATACCAATGCTACCTGAAAAATTATCAAATAATTTGTGTTCCTTGAGACCAAATGTAGATAGATTGACTTTCTCAGTTTTGATAAAGATGAATAAAGACTATGAAATAATTGATAAATGGATTGGAAGAACAGTCATACACTCAAAGAAAAGGTTTACATATGAAAATGCTCAAGATACAATTGACCAAAATAAAGGTGAGTTCTTAGAGGAGCTAGTTAACTTAAATAGAATTGCTAAACATCATAGAAAAAAACGTTTTGAAAACGGATCTTTTAATTTTAAATCAAACGAAGTAAAATTTCAACTTGATGAAAAAAAGAAACCGATTCAAATTATTAAAAAAGAGAGAAAAGATACTCACAAGATGGTTGAAGAATTTATGCTTCTTGCGAATAAAATAGTAGCTGAAGAAATAAATGAATATGAAAAAAAATATAACAAAAGGTACACATTTGTTTATAGAATTCACGAAGATCCAGACAAAGCAAAGCTAGTTGAGCTAAAAAAATATATTAAACAATTTGGATACTCCATTAACGTTGATGAAAAAAACCTTTCCTCATCAATAAATGATCTAATGAAAAAAATAAAAGGAAAACCAGAAGAAAATTCTATTGAAAAATTTGCTATAAGATCAATGTCAAAAGCAAGGTATTCTACTGATAAAGAAAAACATTTTGGATTGGCCTTTAAGAATTATTCACACTTTACCTCACCAATAAGAAGATTTCCTGATGTGATGGTTCATAGACTTCTTCAATATTATATAAATGGAAGTAAACCAAAAGATAAGCTTTATTATGAAGTGCTTTGTAAGCATTGCTCACAAATGGAAGTTAATGCAACAAAGGCCGAGAGAGAATCCATTAAATATAAACAGGCAGAATTTATGGCAAATTTTATTGGAGAAGAATTTGATGGGGTAATCTCAGGAATAACTGAGTGGGGCATTTATGTTGAGATAACCAAAACTAAATGCGAAGGGTTAGTTAAGATATCTTCTTTAACTGATGACAAATATGATTTTGATAACGAAAAAGTAATTATAATTGGGAGAAGAAATAAAAAATCATATAGTTTAGGTAAAGCAGTAAAGGTTAACGTTACAGGAACAAATATCGAGAAAAGAACAATAGATCTAGACCTATTATGAATGAAAAAATAATTACATATAAAAAGTTAATAAATGATGAGATAAGTAAAATTCACTTTTCTGATAAACCAAAAAATCTATACGAACCATTAAAATATATCTTATCACTAAAGAGTAAAAGGTTAAGACCTACCCTATCTATATTATCATACAAATTATTTCAAAATGAAATTGATAATATAATTATCCCTTCAATTTCCTTAGAGCTGTTTCATAATTTCACCTTAATCCATGATGACATTATGGATAATGCAGACCTGAGAAGAGGTAAAATTACTGTTCATAAGAAATGGAATAAAAACATTGGTATTTTATCTGGTGATATTCTTATGATATATGCGTATAAACTTCTTGAAGAATTAAGTCCAAAAATTAGTGGGAAAATAATAAAACGATTTAATGAAATCTCAATTCAAGTTTGTGAAGGTCAACAATATGACATGAATTATGAAGAGGAAGATTCAATAGGAGAAAAAAATTATCTTGAAATGATTAGACTTAAAACTGCAGTTCTTATAGGATTCAGTCTGGAACTGGGCGGACTTGTAGCAAATTGTGATAAAAAAACAACAAAAATTTTATACAAAATTGGTGAGATGATGGGTATAGGGTTTCAATTAATGGATGATTATCTAGATGTTTTTGGAAGCTCAGATTTTGGGAAGAAAATAGGTGGTGATATTGTATCCAATAAAAAAACTTATTTGATGATTAAATTATTAGAAAAGTCTGATAAAGATGATTTAGAAAAAATTAATGAAATCAAAAAAAGTAATGAAGAGAAAAAGAAAGTTAATGTTATCAGTGAACTTATGTTAAAATATAAGATTAACAGAATTACAAAAGAGAATATTAACAGTTACTTCGAAAAAGCGCTAAAACAACTTGACCAAATAGAATGTAATTTGAATAACAAGGCTTTGCTAAAAGAATATTTTGAAAAGATTATGGTTAGAGTTAGTTGACCTCAGCAACAGAAACGAAAGATCTATTATTTTTACCTTTTTTAAATTCAACTACTCCATCCTTTAGTGCGAATAATGTATGATCTTTACCAATACCCACATTTTCTCCAGGATGATGCTTAGTTCCCCTCTGCCTAACTATTATGTTACCTGCAATAATCTTTTGTCCACCAAAAATTTTTACACCGAGCCTTTTACTGTGTGATTCTCTTCCATTTTTTGAACTTCCTGCTCCTTTTTTATGTGCCATGTTATTATTTTATTTCTTTAATTAAAATCTTGGTGAGTTGTTGTCTATGTCCATTTTTAACTTTGTAACCCTTTCTTCTTTTCTTCTTAAAAACAAGAACCTTGTCATCCTTGACCTGATCCAATATCTCTCCAGTAACCTTTGATCCTTTAATAACTGGTTTTCCTATTTTAGTTTTTCCTTTGTCAGATATAAAAAGAACATTATCAAATTCAACCTTTTTCCCGGATTTAGGTACTATCTTATCTGTGTAAATAAATTTATTCTTTTCAACCTTAAATTGTTTACCAGAAATGTCGACTATTGCGTACATACCTTTTTTTTTAATGTCTGCAAATTTATGATTTTATATTAATTATTCAAATCAAAAAAATCAAATTAGAAAAAAATTAAAAAAAACTAAAAAACGTTTTAAATATGTTTTGATATTTAAAAGTCTTTTTATAATATTTGTACTGCCTAGACCGAAATGATTTTTATTTAGGAAATCACTCGGTCACAGCTTCCAAACACAACAGATTATAAACCACTTATTGACTAAATTTTTAGTCATTATGTTATTATTTCTAATATAATGACTCAGGGATTTTTTGTCATTTTTTAATTGTTAAACAAAATTAAATTATAAAATATAATGTCCAAGATAGATTTAAAACCAGAACCAATCCTACAAGATAACGCAGACAGATTTGTTTTATTTCCTATTGAACACGATGATATATGGCAATTTTATAAGAAAGCAGAAGCCAGCTTCTGGACTGCTGAGGAAATTGACTTAAGTCAAGATTTAAAAGATTGGGGAAATTTAAATGATGGAGAAAAACACTTCATTAAGCATGTACTTGCATTTTTTGCCGCAAGCGATGGAATTGTAAATGAAAACCTTGCTGAACATTTTGTCTCAGATGTTCAATACACTGAAGCAAAGTTCTTCTATGGATTCCAGATAGCAATTGAGAACATCCATTCTGAAACATATTCTCTACTAATTGATACTTATGTTGACGACACAAAAGAAAAAGATACACTTTTACATGCAATTGAAACACTTGATTGCGTTAAGAAAAAAGCTGATTGGGCTTTAAGGTGGATTGATAACGGGACTTTTGCAGAAAGGCTAATTGCATTTGCCGCAGTTGAAGGAATATTCTTTTCAGGTAGTTTCTGTTCAATATTTTGGTTAAAGAAAAGAGGCTTAATGCCTGGACTAACCTTCTCTAACGAACTTATTTCAAGAGATGAAGGTCTACATTGTGATTTTGCATGTCATTTATATACTAAACACTTAGTAAACAGACTCCCAGAAGAAACTGTTATTGAGATTATTAAAGATGCAGTTGATTTAGAGAAGGAGTTTGTAACCGATGCTTTACCAGTAAAGCTTATTGGTATGAACTCGGATTTAATGTGTCAATACATTGAATTTGTTGCTGATAGACTTTTAGTTGAGCTTGGTTGTCCTAGAGTCTATAACTCATCAAATCCTTTTGACTTTATGGATATGATCTCATTACAAGGAAAAACTAACTTCTTCGAGAAAAGAGTTGCTGAATACCAAAAAGCTGGAGTTCTCAAAAAAGATGAAGAGGCTGATACTCCAAAATTTTCACTTGAAGAGGATTTTTAATTTATAATAGATGTTAGTAATAAAAAGAGACGGTAGAAAGGAATCTGTCAAGTTTGACAAGATAACCGCAAGAATCGAAAAGTTAAGCTATGGGTTAAATACCGAGTTCGTAAAGACAATAGAAATTGCTAAAAAAGTAATAGATGGTCTGTATGATGGGGTATCAACTCAAGAACTAGATGAACTCGCTTCAGAAACTGCTGCTACTTTAACTACTAAACATCCAGATTTTGCAACGCTTGCAGCAAGAATTGCTGTATCAAATCTTCATAAGACTACAAGTAAATCTTTTTCATCAACTATGAAAAGACTTTACACTTATGTTAACCCTAAGACGGGTGAAAATGCATCTTTACTTTCTAAGGAGGTATATGGTGTTATTAATAAAAATGCAGCTCTTCTTGATTCTTCTATAATATATGATAGAGATTTTAGCTATGATTATTTCGGTTTCAAGACTCTAGAAAAATCTTATCTTTTAAGGTTAGATGGTAAAGTCGTTGAAAGACCTCAACATATGTTAATGAGAGTGGCTATTGGTATTCATATGGATGATATGGATAGCGTACTTGAAACATACAACTTATTATCTGAGAAATGGTTTACACACGCAACACCAACACTTTTTAATGCTGGTACTCCTAAACCTCAATTATCATCTTGTTTTCTGTTGACCATGAAAGAAGATAGTATTGATGGTATTTATGATACCTTGAAACAATGTGCCAAAATATCACAATCTGCTGGAGGAATTGGTCTTAGTATTCACAATGTTAGAGCAACTGGATCATACATTAAAGGTACAAACGGAGTATCAAATGGTATTATACCAATGCTAAGAAACTTTGACATGACAGCCAGATATGTCGATCAAGGTGGAGGTAAAAGAAAAGGTAGTTTTGCAATATACTTAGAACCTTGGCATTCTGATATTTTTGAATTTTTACAATTAAAGAAAAATCATGGTAAAGAGGAGCTTAGGGCAAGAGATCTTTTTTATGCAATGTGGATCCCAGATCTATTTATGAAAAGAGTTGAGTCAAACAGTGATTGGTCTTTATTCTCACCTGATGAAGCAAAAGATTTACACGAGACATATGGTGAAGAGTTTGAGAAGTTATATGAAAAATTTGAAAAAGAAGGAAAAGCAAGAAAGACAGTTAAGGCTCAAGATCTTTGGTTTGAAATATTAGAAGCACAAATTGAAACTGGTAATCCATACATACTTTATAAAGATGCTTGTAATATAAAATCTAACCAAAAGAATTTAGGTACAATCAAATCATCAAACCTATGTACAGAAATTGTCGAATATACATCACCAGACGAAGTTGCTGTTTGTAATTTAGCTTCTATTGCACTCAACAAATTTGTCAAAGATGATTTGACTTATGACCACAAGAAGTTATATGAGATAACAAAAGTTATTACAAGAAATCTAAATAAGGTTATCGATGTAAATTACTATCCAGTTGAAGAGGCAAGAAACTCCAATATGAGACATAGACCAATCGGTATTGGTGTGCAAGGCCTTGCGGACACATTTATATTAATGAGACATGCATTTGATTCTCCAGAAGCTAAAAAACTGAACGAAGAAATTTTTGAGACAATATACTTTGGTGCGATGGAAGCATCTATGGAAATTGCAAAGGAAGAAGGAACATACAAGACCTACGAGGGGTCACCTGTTTCTAAGGGAATTTTTCAATTTGACATGTGGGGAATTGCTCCAAGCTCAAAAAGATGGGATTGGACAAAACTGAAGAGAGAAGTTAAAAAACATGGAGTAAGGAATTCACTATTACTGGCACCTATGCCAACTGCATCAACATCACAAATTCTTGGAAATAATGAGTGTTTCGAACCCTATACATCCAATATTTATACAAGAAGAGTTCTATCTGGTGAGTTTATTGTTGTCAACAAACATCTTCTTAAAGATTTGATTAAGTTAAATCTTTGGAATGAGCCCATGAAAGATAGATTAATGGAGGCAAATGGTTCCATTCAAGGAATTAAAGAAATTCCAGATGACATCAAACTTCTGTATCGAACTGTTTGGGAAGTTTCACAAAAAAGTATCATCGATATGGCTGCTGACAGAGGTGCTTACATATGTCAAAGTCAAAGCATGAATATTCATATGCAAGATGCAAATTTTGGAAAACTAACCTCGATGCATTTTCATGCATGGAAAAAGGGCCTAAAGACTGGTCTTTATTACTTGAGGACTAAAGCTGCTGCAGATGCAATTAAATTCACAATCGTAAAAGATGAAAAGTCTCAGACAATGGAAGATAAACAAGCTGCAGTGCAGTGTTCCATAGACAACCAGGACGATTGTGAGATGTGTGGAAGTTAGTACAGCATTCGATACATTATCTTATTAAATAATGATACTAAAACTTATTTTAATTTTAATTAATCTTCCCGTAATTAGTCAAGACAAATTTATTGGATCTGTAGAAAGATTATCTCCTGAAATCGATAATCTGATTGAAAAAAGTGCAAAAATTGAAATACTTGCAGATGGTTTTGAATGGTCTGAAGGCCCAGTATGGTCAAGCCAACTAAATTCTATTCTATTTTCTGATGTACCTGAAAATATAATATATAGCTGGAACGAGGATAAAGGGTTAGGGACTTTTACAAGACCAATAGGATACAGTGGTAAAGTTCCAAATCTTAAAAAAGCAGGAACAAACGGATTGACAATTGATGCTGATGGAAATCTCATAATATGTATGCACGGTGATAGAGAAATTACAAGACTTGAAAAATTAAATATTAATAGAAAAGTAACTCTTGTAAATTCATTTGATGGTAATTTATTGAATAGTCCAAATGACTTGGTTTACGACTCTAAAGGAAATCTTTACTTCACGGATCCACCATATGGACTTCTTGAAGGTGATAATGATAAATTAAAAGAAATTGAATTCAATGGAGTTTATAAGGTATCCCCCAATGGAGATATTGAAGTTCTAGTAAAAAATCTAACAAGACCTAATGGAATAAGTATTTCTAATGACGAAAAAATTTTGTATGTGGCTAATTCTGATAAGAATAATCCTGTAATTATGCAATATGATTTGTCAGAAGAGGGAGCAAAAAACCCAAGTATTTTCTTTGACGGGAGAGAATTAACTAAAAAAGATATCGGATTGTTTGATGGTCTAAAGGTTCACCCGACAGGAAATGTTTTTGCTACCGGTCCAGGTGGTGTTCTTGTAATCAAAGAGAATGGTGACCATATTGGTACAATTAGAACTGAGGTTAGAACTGCAAATTGTGCATTTGACGAAAATTTTCAATATCTGTACATGACATCAGATATGTTCCTTACAAGGATTAAACTCCTTTAACTATTTAAATAAGTTTTATTAAAACAATTATTTTTTAAAGGAGAATAATAACAACGGTAAAAAAAGTATTAAGCCATATTTAAATCCAACTATGACTGAAAATAAAATTGAACCTAAGAATAATACTAAAGAAATTATTAATAATTTATTTTTCATTAACAGATATATATGGCTTTAGTCCATCGGATATATATATTCTAGCCTCACCATTATCCATATAAATAAAATATCCGAAAAGGTTATCTAATGAATTTAAAATTCTTTTTGAGTCTTTAAAGTTCATAGCCATAAACGCTGTAGCGTATGCATCTGCAGTTAGGCAATTGTCAGAAAAAACTGAAGCGCTCAGCATGTTTGTATAAGCTGGATAACCACTTTTTGGATTGATAGTATGAAAAAAAAGACTATCATCAACATAATATTTATTAAGATAATTTCCAGAGGTAGCAAGCGACATGTTAGGTAAAGATACTTTTGCAGACAAATTAATATTACCGTCAAAACTAGGTTCCCTAATACCCAGAACCCAATTATTTTTTTTTATATTTTTCCCACTTACTCTTACCTCCCCCCCAATTTCAACATAGGTATCAGTTAAGTTTTTTAGTTTTAAATGATTATGAATAACATCAACAGCGTACCCTTTTGCAATAGAACTAAAGTCAATATATGATTCTTTAAATTTTTTGTAAATATGGCCTTCATTAAAAGTTATTTTATCAAATCCTACAAATTTGATTAACTGATTTATTTCTGCCTCACTAGGGACCTTATCTATTTTATCTGGCCCAAATCCCCATTTATTAACAATTGGACCAACGGTTGGATCAAACATTCCATCTGTTATGTCATAAATTAATTTACTCTCATAAATAAGTTTACCAAACTCTTTACTAACATTTATTCTACCTTCTGAATTATTAATGACTGATATTTCGGAGTCTGGGATATAGGTTGAAAAAATTCTGTTAAATTGAATTAGGATTGAATCTATCTCATTTTTTAATATTTTTTTTTCATCTGATATGTACTTGACAGTATACTGGATTGAACCCATTGTTGTCCCTGTAATTACAAATTCATTTCGATTTTTTCTAGTCAGAAAAAAAATGGTTGCAACCAAAACAAAAACTAGAGAGATTAATATACGACGCATAAAAATAATTAAATTAGCAATTGTTGTATGAGAGAAGACTATTTAAATTCAGATAAAAATACTACCTCCAAAGATAAAGAATTTGAAAATATTCTTAGGCCAAAGTCGTTCAATGATTTTTTTGGTCAGGATCAAATTCTAAAAAATATCAAAGTCTTTGTAAAGGCAGCAAAAAAAAGATCTGAACCTCTTGATCACGTATTACTTCACGGTCCCCCCGGACTTGGAAAAACTACGCTTTCTCATATAATATCAACTGAACTTTCTTCAAACTTAAAAGTCACTTCAGGTCCAGTTCTTGAAAAGGCAGGAGATTTAGCTGGCCTCTTGACAAATTTAGAGGAAGGCGATGTTCTATTTATTGATGAAATTCACAGGTTAAATAAAGTAATAGAAGAATATCTCTACTCAGCAATGGAAGATTTTAAAATTGATTTAATGATAGACTCAGGACCTAGTGCGCGGTCAGTACAAATTAAATTAAATCCTTTCACACTTATTGGAGCTACTACAAGATCTGGACTACTTTCTGCACCACTGCGTTCAAGGTTTTCAATAAATTTTAGGTTAGAGTATTACGATAAAAAAATACTAACAAAAATTGTTAACCGGTCTGCAGAAATACTTAAAATACCTATAGAAGAAAAAGCTTCTTTAGAAATTGCTTCTAGAAGTAGAGGAACGCCCAGAATATTAAATAATTTATTAAGAAGAGTAAGAGATTTTGCTGAAGTTGAGGGAGATGGAAAAATAACAAAAGAAATAACAATGAAAAGTCTTAGTTCCCTAAAAATAGACAAAAAAGGATTAGACGAAATGGATAATAAAATAATTGAGGCAATAGTTACAAAATTTAACGGAGGTCCTGTTGGTATAAAGACAATAGCTACTGCATGTGGTGAAGAGGCCAATACAATTGAGGAAGTATATGAACCTTTTCTTGTGCAGGAGGGATACATAAAAAGGACTCAAAAAGGCAGAGTAGCTACTAACTTTTCATATGATCATCTTGGTATAAACCCACAAGGTGGTTTCCAAAATGAAATTTTCAATGGTTGAAAAAAATACAACTCTAATTAAAAATAAAGCGATAGAATTAGGATTCTCAAGTTGTGGTATTTCTAAGGCTAGACATCTTCATGAGGAGGAGGAAAAGTTTGAGAAATGGTTATCTCAGGGTTATCAGGGATCAATGAATTATCTTGAAAAAAATTTAGATAAAAGATTAGACCCAAGAAAATTAGTTCCTGGAGCTCAATCAGTAATTTCACTTAGTTATAATTATTTCCCAAAGGAAAAAATTGATAAAAAAAATAATTTTATACTTTCGAAATATGCTTATGGAAAGGATTATCACAAAGTGATAAGGAAGAAATTAAAAATACTCTTTAACTACATGAAGGAAAAAATTGGTGATGTAGATGGAAGAGTTTTTGTTGACTCTGCTCCTGTACATGAGAGAGCATGGGCCAAGTTATCAGGCATAGGTTGGATTGGAAAAAATTCACTCCTAATTAATGAGAGGAAAGGAAGCTATTTTTTTCTTGCAGAAATAATTTGTGATCTAGAACTCGAGTATGATACAATAACAAAAGACAGATGTGGTAAATGTACAAAGTGTATAGACGCATGCCCAACTGATGCAATAACTTCAGCCCAGGTAATTGATGCTAATAAATGCATTTCATATCTCACTATTGAAAATAAGAAAGAAATTCCTAATGAATTAAAAAGTAATCTTAATGATGCAATTTTTGGGTGTGATATTTGTCAGGATGTGTGTCCCTGGAATAAGTTTTCCAGACCCCATAAAGAGGATAGTTTTAAACCAAAAAAGGAGCTTTCATCACTAAGAAAAAGAGACTGGGTAGAACTTACTGAAGATACATTTAATAAAATTTTTGAGGGTTCAGCCGTCAAAAGAGCCAAATATGAAGGCATCATCAGAAATATAAAAGCAGCAAAATAATTTAACTTTTTTTAATTTTTTTTTAGGACTAAAAAATCATTTGATTATTAATTTTACTTATGTTATTAAAAAAAATATTAACACTTGTTCTATTTATTTCAAGTACAAGTATTTTTACTTTTGCTCAGGAAATAAGTGTATCTATAAAACCTGAAAAAATTAGAGTTGGTGGAGCATTACAAATAACTGTTTCAATACAAAATGACCAGATAAAGAATTATTCACAATTTCCTGAAATCGATGGATTTTTAAAAGCAGGAATATCTTCTTCAAGCTCAACAAATTTTATAAATGGCAAAATGTCTTCATCCCAGAGCATCATACAAAACTATATTGCAAAGCAAGAAGGTGAATTTGAAATTCCGAGTTTTGAAATTAATGTTAATAACGAAAAAATAGATGTTAGAGGAAAAAAAATCACTGTTACAAAAGAGTCTGGTTCTAAAAACAACTCTCCTTTCAAGAACTTTTTTGATCCTTTTGATGACCCCTTTGACAATTTTTTTGACAGGGATAATGATGAATTTTATGAAGTAGAAGCTGATGCGTTTCTAAGTTTAAGTACAGATAAAAAAAATGTTTTTGTTGGTGAAGGTTTTAATACAACATTAGCCTTTTACGTATCAGAAAATAATGTAGCGGACATGAGATTCTATGAGTTAGGAAGACAATTAACTGATATTCTAAAGAAAATCAAACCAGGTAATTGTTGGGAGGAAAACTTTAATATTGAAAATATCAACAGTATACCAGTAGTGATAAATAATAAAAGATATAATCAGTATAAGATTTTTCAAGCAACATACTACCCTTTCAATAATGAAGATATAAATTTTCCTAGTTTAGAACTTGAACTCATAAAATATAAAGTATCAAAAAGACCATCATTCTTTGGTAGAAATAAGATAGAAGATTATGAGAAGTTTTTTTCAAAGCCAATAAAAGTAAATGTCAGTGATCTTCCTGAACATCCTCTTAGAGACAACGTGGTTGTAGGCAACTTCAAACTCAAAGAAAGTATAGACTCAAAAAATATAGAGACCGGTAATAGCTTTAATTACGAATTTGAAATTATAGGTGAGGGAAATATATCAGCAATCAATGAACCAGAAATTAATCTAAACAATATAGAACTTTACCCACCCAACTCTGAACAAATAATCAAGAGAGAAAGAGGAAAAGTATTTGGGTCAAAAAAATATAGCTATTATGGCATACCTTATGAGGCTGGTGATTATGACTTCTCTGAACATGTTAATTGGATTTTTTTTAATAGACAATCTGAAAATTATGATACCCTTAGATCAGAAATAATAATCAACGCATTTGGAGAAATGAAAAATAGTATAATTAAGAATATTGAATCCGATACATTTATTGATTTTATTAAAAATCAATCAAATGAACTAAAAGAGAATAAAAAACACTTTTTTAATAGTAAATTTCTAAGTTTTATTATAATTACATTAGTGGTTACAACATCAATACTTGTAATAATTAGGAAAAATGGGTAATACATTCGGAAAGATTTTTAAAATTTCTACCTATGGAGAATCACATGGAAAATCAATAGGAGTCGTTATTGATGGATGTCCTCCAGGCATAAAAATTGATAAAAAAAATATTCAAGATGAGTTAGAAAGAAGAAAACCTGGCCAATCAAAAATCACAACTCCAAGAAAAGAAGACGATTCTGTGGAAATTTTATCAGGAATATTTCAAGATAAAACTACTGGTGCTCCTATAAGCCTGCAAATCAAGAATAAAGATCAAAAGAGCAGTGACTACAAGCATATATCAGATACCTTTAGACCTTCTCATGCTGATTATACATACTTCAAAAAATATGGGAATAGAGATCACAGAGGTGGTGGTAGGAGCTCAGCAAGAGAAACAGCAAATTGGGTAGCTGCTGGTGCAATTGCAAAACAAATTTTAAAGAATTTAGATATAAAAATTAATGCTTATGTTTCACAAGTAGGAAATATTAAACTAACAAAGCACTATTCTGATCTTGATTTAAAAAATACCGAGAAAAATATTGTCAGATGTCCAGATAATGAATATGCAGAAATGTTTATTGACTTAATAGACAAGACAAGAAAAAAACTTGACACTGTTGGTGGAGTTATCACATGTGTAGTTCAGGGTTGCCCTGTTGGAATTGGAGAGCCAATCTTTAATAAACTTCACGCAGAACTTGGTAGAGCTATGCTTTCAATTAATGCAGTTAAGGGATTTGAATATGGAAGTGGTTTTCATGGTTCATCAATGAATGGTTCTGATCATAACGATGAGTTCAATGTTTCTAAAAAAGGAAAAGTTAAAACTAAATCTAATTTTTCTGGAGGAATACAAGGAGGTATAAGTAATGGAGAAGACATATATTTTAATGTTGCATTTAAACCTGTATCTACTATCATGAAGGATCAAAACAGTATTGATTCAAAAAATAAGGTTGTAACTTTGAAGGGTAAAGGAAGACATGATCCATGCGTAGTGCCTAGAGCAGTACCGATTGTAGAAAGCATGGCTGCTAATGTGATTGTTGATCTTTATTTACAGAGTAAGAAATAAGGTATGCCGCTTCATAATAAAATAATTTCTGGTTTAATATTTGGTCTTCTTTTAGGCATTGCATCCGTATTTATTGGCATTGGTAATTATATAACAGACTGGGTAATGCCTTTTGGAACAATATTTGTCAAAATGCTAAAATTAGTTGCTGTCCCTTTAATTTTTGTTTCCTTGGTATCTGGCATTTCAAACTTGAGAGATACATCAAAACTTTCAAGAATAGGAGGAAAGACATTTGGCATCTATGTTCTTACAACAATATCTGCAATAGTACTTGCATTAATATTAGCTAATACTCTTGAGCCTGGAGAGTATTTTCCTGAAGAAAAAACAGCCGAACTCAAAGAAAAATATGCATCTGATGCAAACATGAAAATAACAAGTGCAAAAAACGTTGAAGATTCAGGTCCACTGCAGATGATGATTGATGTAGTTCCTGACAACTTTTTCTACTCAGCAAGTAACAACAAAAATATGCTTCAAATAATATTTTTCTCTGTGTTATTTGGTATCGCATTAGTATTATCATCAAAGAAAAAATCAGATCCTATAAAGAAAGCATTTGATGGACTTAATGAAATAATAATTAAAATAGTTGAAATTATTATGGAATACGCACCAATTGGTGTATTTGCGCTGCTTGCTGGTTTAATTGTAGATCTAGCTGGAGATGATCCAAATAATATTATTACAACCCTTAAACCTCTTCTCTACTATGCAGTTACTGTTCTAATTGGACTTTCATTTATGGTTCTAGTTTTTTATCCTCTAATCATCTACTTTGTTACAGGAGTCAATTTCAGAAGTTTCTTTAAGGCAATTTTCCCTGCTCAAATGTTAGCTTTTTCCACTAGTTCAAGTGCCGCGACATTACCTGTTACCATGAAAAGAGTTGAAAAAAACTTAAATGTATCAGATGAAGTAACAAGTTTTGTTTGTCCTCTCGGAGCTACAATTAATATGGATGGGACAAGTATTCACCAAGCGATATCTGCTGTATTTATTGCTCAAGCTTTTGGACAAGACTTAACTCTAGCAGATCAAATGGTGATTGTTTTAACAGCTACACTTTCATCAATTGGTGCCGCAGCAGTACCTGGAGCTGGTCTTATTATGTTGGTTATTGTACTTGGGGCAATTGGCATAGACCCTCAAGGTCTTGCACTTATAATTGCAATTGATAGACCCCTAGACATGTGTAGAACAATAGTAAATGTAACTGGAGATGCAACTGTTGCAAGTGTTGTTGCGTCTACTGAAGGTGAGAAAATTAAATATGTAGATAATGAATAGTGTGAATATATATATTGAAGCAAATCCAAACCCAAACTCTCTAAAGTTTGTGACGGATAGAATGCTTTTACAAAACAATGAAATAAAAGATTATCCAGACCCTAAAAGTGCAATTGAGTCTCCGATTGCTCTCGCCTTATTTGAATTCAAATATATTGAAAGAGTATTCATAATGAGTAACTTTATTACAATAACCAAAAATGATCTTGTAGATTGGGAAGAAGTAAAACTTGAGCTAAGGAATTTTATTAAAAAATTCATTGAAGAAGATGGAAAAATTATTAATCCTCAATCAAGTAACAAAAAGGAAGAAAAGTCACTTAAGGAAATTGACAAAAAAATAATTCAAATTCTTGAAGAGTATATAAAACCAGCTGTTGAGCAGGATGGAGGAGCAATTCAATTTGAATCATTTGAAAAAGGAACTGTAAAGGTTTCTCTTCAAGGAGCTTGTAGTGGATGTCCATCATCTATGATTACGTTAAAATCAGGTATAGAAAAATTATTAAAGAGATTCGTCCCAGAAGTTGAAGAGGTAGTTGCAGAGGGAGTTTAGACTAAATTTTAACATACCAACCAGTTGATCCATCAGGATTGTCTTTCAGTTCAATTCCAAGATCTATTAAATCATCCCTTATACTATCAGATAGTATAAAATCTTTTTTGATTCTAGCTAAATTTCTATCATTAATTTTAGTATTAATATAATCTTCTGTGATACCCCTTGACTTGAGTAATAAATTGTTTAAACTTTTAAGAAAAGTTGATCTTTTCTCTTGAAATAAACCAAAAATACCTCCGTACAAAATAAAAAAATCATCAAACTTCTCAGAAAAAAATTTTATTTCAGGTGTCACCTTTTTGTTTACTGCCAACAAATTAAATTTCTTAACTAATTCAAAAATTATTGAAAGGGCCCCTGGTGTATTAAAATCATTATTAATATGTGCGTTGATCTCCTTTTTCTTATTGTGAAAATAATCCTCATAACTACTAACAGGATTTGAAACTATTTGTGATTCATTAATTTCGGAGCTAAGTTTTAATGAGGAATAAATTTTTAATAAATTATTTATTGTCAGATTTAGAATTTTGTCATTAAAGTTCAATATTGATCTGTAATGAACACTAAGAATTAAAAACTTAAATATTTCAGCATTATTTTCCTTGATAAAATCTCTTGCTTTTACAATATTTCCAAGAGATTTAGACATTTTCTGATTGTCAAAGTTTATTAGGTTATTATGAATCCAAAAATTTGCAAATCGGTTAGAAAAATTTGATTCAGATTGGGCAATTTCATTTTCGTGATGAGGAAATAACAGGTCAACTCCACCTCCATGAATGTCAATTTTAGGTCCTAATATTTTGCTAGACATAGCCGAACACTCAATATGCCAACCAGGCCTGCCAATACCCCAAGGTGAAACCCATCCTGGCTCATTTTCCTTCGATGGTTTCCATAATACAAAATCCATCGGATTCTTTTTTTTCTTATTGACTTCAACC
This sequence comes from uncultured Marinoscillum sp., assembly GCA_902633975.1. Classification (GTDB taxonomy): domain Bacteria; phylum Bacteroidota; class Bacteroidia; order Cytophagales; family MED-G16; genus MED-G16. Next base: position 68,035 of record CACPHX010000001.1, on the reverse strand, counting down.
CTGTGACCTGCTAGAAGATCCTCTGGCTTTTTTCCAGAAAGCTTTCCATAATCGCTAAACTTATCAATAGAAAAGAAAACACTACCTTCTGATTCATAAGCACAATTTTTTTTAATTAAATCTTCAATAAACCTAACTATATCATCTATATGTTCAGTACACTTTGGTGTTTGAGTTGGAAAGTTAATTTTTAAAGATTCATAGTCTTTCTTAAATTCATCTATATATTGCTCTGAAATCTCTTTTGTAGATTTATTTTCTTGATTTGATCTATTGATGATTTTATCATCTATATCTGTATAATTGTATACATATTCGACACTATACCCGAGATACTCTAGCCAATTTCTTAAAAAATTAAAAAAAATAGGACCTCTAAAATTTCCCACATGTAGTAAATCATAGACGGTTGGACCACACACATACATTAAAACCCTGTTATTATTAATTGTCTTAAAGGTTTCTTTTTTTTTACCTAAGGAATTAAAAATTTTTAGAGTTTGTTTTTCCAAGGATGTAGATTTATTTACCAAAATTTGACTTCTTTCTAAAAAAAGTTAAGTTTGCATACTAATTTAAATGGAAGCGGGGACATTTGTCCCCATTTTTTTTGAAAAATATTATGGATACAAGAGTACTAATACAAACGTTTACAGAATTTGCAAAACAAAAAAATGTAGACAGGCCTACAATGATCAGGATATTACAAGATGTTTTCAGGGCTATGATAAAAAAGAAATTTGAGCATGATGATAATTTTGATATTGTTATAAACGCTGATAAAGGTGATTTGGAAATAATGAGGTTCAGAGAAATAGTAGATGATAACTCGGAGGATATATGGGACTTTGATAAAATTAAACTAACAGATGCAAAAAAAATTGAGGAGGACTTTGAAGTAGGTGATGAAGTGGCTGAAGAGATTAAAATTGAAGATTTTGGGAGAAGAGCAATTATTTTAGCGAAGCAAACACTTATACAAAGAGTAAAGGACTTAGAAAAAGAAGTAATAATTAATAAGTACGAGGATTTGGTTGGAGAGATTATAACAGGTGAGATATATCAAATATTAAGTAGAGAAGTTTTACTTGTAGACAACGAAGGTAATGAAATATCCTTACCTAGATCTGAACAAATCCATAAAGATAAATACAGAAAAGGTGATACTCTCAGAGGAGTGGTGACAAGTGTAGAAATGTTTAGAGGAAATCCAAAAATAACTTTGTCAAGAACTAGTCCAAATTTTCTTACAAAACTTTTTGAAAACGAAGTTCCGGAAATTTCTGACGGTTTAATAACAATAAAAAAAGCTGTTAGAGAACCTGGTGAAAGAGCAAAAATTTGTGTTGAATCTTATGACGACAGAATAGACCCAGTAGGAGCTTGCGTCGGAATGAATGGATCCAGAATACATTCAATAGTAAGAGAATTGCAAAATGAAAATATTGATGTAATAAATTTTACAGATAATCAGGAATTATATATTTCTAGGGCATTAAGTCCAGCAAAAATTTCTAGTATGAATATTGATAATGAAGAACAGAGAGTGTCAGTATATCTTAAACCAGACCAAGTTTCTTTAGCTATTGGTAAAGGTGGGCAAAATATTAAATTAGCAAGCAGACTACTTGAAATGGAAATTGATGTATTTAGAGAATTAGATGAATCTCAAGAAGAGGACGTAGATTTAGATGAATTTTCTGATGAAATTGAAGGTTGGATAATTGATGAACTAAAAAGGATAGGTTTAGATACTGCTAAAGCAGTTTTAAATATAGAAAAAAGTGATTTAATTAAAAGATCAGACTTAGAAGAAAATACTGTTGAGGAAGTTGTTAATACACTAAAAAAAGAGTTTGAGTAAGAACAAATTATGTCAAAACAAATTAGATTAGGTCAAGTCGCGAGAAAATTAAATGTTGGAAGAAACACAATTATTGAGTTTCTTCATAACAAGGGTTATGATATTGATTCCAATCCAAATACAAAAATTGATGAAGAAATTTTTACAATTCTTGAAAATGCATTTCAAGATTCAGCTGTTGAGAAAAAAGTTGCTTCAAACATTAAAATTGGTCTAGAGGAGAAAAAAGCATTTACTGAGAAGTTAGAAGATAAAAAAGAAAAAGATGCATCTGGTGATAGTAAAAAAGAGGAAAAAAAAGAAGAAATTAAAATCAAAATAATAAAAAAAATTGATTTAGGGCAAGACAAAAATAGAGTTGCTTCCTCGGATCAATCAAAAAAGAAAAGAAGACCAAGAAAAAGAATAATTTCCAAAAAAAATAATGAGGAGAAAAAAGTAAAACAAGAAGACCAAGAAAAGAAAAATAAAGAAATCCAAAACCAGATTAAATCAACACTTGCAAAATTAAGTGGAACAAAAGATGCAGAAACAAAAAGATCAAAATATAGGAAAGAAAAGAGATCACAACATGCAGAAGCAGTAGAGGAAGAAAAAATAAAGCTAGAAGAAGAGTCAAAAATACTAAAAGTAACAGAGTATATATCTGCTAATGATCTTGCAAAACTAATGGATGTAAGTGTTAATGATGTTATATCAAAATATTTAGAAATTGGAATGTTTGTATCAATCAACCAAAGATTAGATGCTGAGACAATGACAATTATTGCAGAAGAGTTTGGATATAAAGTTGAATTTACAACTTCAGAAGATGAAGAAATTGTAGTTGTTGAGGAGAAAGATAATGAGGAAGAATTGAAAGATAGAGCCCCTATTGTTACAATTATGGGTCATGTTGATCATGGAAAAACATCTCTACTAGATTATATTAGAGAATCAAGAGTTACTGAGGGTGAAGCTGGAGGTATAACACAACACATAGGAGCATATGATGTCGAAACCAAAAGTGGTCAGAAAATTGCATTCTTGGATACACCAGGTCATGAAGCTTTTACTGCAATGAGAGCTAGGGGAGCTAAAATAACTGACTTAGTTATTATTGTAATTGCAGCCGACTCAACTGTAATGCCTCAAACAAAAGAGGCGATAAACCACAGTAAAGTTGCTGAAGTGCCAATAGTTTTTGCAATTAATAAGATTGATTCTCCAAACGCTAATGTAAATAAGGTCAAAGAGGATCTTTCAAAAATTGATATACTAGTTGAAGATTGGGGTGGGAAGTATCAATGTCAAGAAGTATCTGCAAAAACGGGTGAAGGTGTTGACGAATTACTGGAAAAAGTCTTATTAGAAGCAGAATTGCTTGAATTGAAAGCGAATCCTAATAAAAAGGCAGTTGGAACTGTAATTGAGTCAGAGTTAGATAAAGGAAGAGGATACCTTACAACAATGATGGTTCAAGGAGGAACCTTAAATGTTGGAGACATTGTTTTAGCAGGTTCTCAATATGGGAAAGTAAAAGCACTATTTGATCATAGAGGCATTGAGAAAAAAACAGTAGGTCCTGCAACACCAATTCTTATGCTTGGACTAAATGGAGCACCACAAGCAGGTGATAAATTTAATATTTTTGATACAGATAAGGAAGCCCGTGATATTGCAACAAAAAGAGAACAATTGATAAGAGAGCAAAAACTAAGGACCAAAAAACATGTTACTTTAGATGAAATTGGAAGAAGACTTGCTCTTGGCGGCTTTAAAGAACTTAATATTATTTTAAAGGGTGATGTTGATGGATCGATTGAAGCATTATCTGATTCAATGGAAAAACTTTCTTCAGAGGAAATATCGGTAAATATAATTCATAGAGGAGTTGGTCAAATCACTGAGTCTGATGTACTTCTTGCTTCAGCCTCAGATGCAATAATTATTGGATTTCAAGTTAGACCCTCACAAAATGCCAGATCACTTGCAGAAAAAGAGGGAATTGATATTAGAATGTATTCTATTATATATGAAGCTATTAACGAGATAAAGAGTGCTATGGAGGGGATGCTAGAGCCAACAGAAGAAGAGATAATAGCTGGAAATATTGAGGTCAGAGAGACGTATAAAATATCAAAAGTAGGGACAATTGCTGGTTGTTATGTTACTAATGGAAATATCTTGAGAAAAAATAAAATAAGATTAATAAGGGACGGCATAGTAGTTTACACCGGAAAAATTAAGCAGCTTAAAAGATTCAAAGATGACGTTAATGAAGTTAAAAATGGTTATGAATGTGGTTTAAGTATTGATGACTTCAATGATATTAAAGTAGGTGATATCGTAGAATCATTTGAAATAAGAGAAATTAAAAGAAAACTTTAAATTTGTATCATGGCAAAAATTAAAACAAAATATACCTTAAAAGAGCTAAAACAATTTGAAAAACTCATTCAAGAAAAAATGGATGATGCAAAAAATGAATTAGAATTTATAAAAGAATCACTAGTAAGAAAAAACTTGTCAGGAACTGATTCAACTCAAGGAGCCCTCAAAACATTAGAAGATGGGGCAGATACAATGGAAAAAGAAAGTTTGAGCCAACTTGCTGGAAGACAGCAAAAATTCATTATTAATCTTGAAAAAGCATTGATCAGAATTAAAAATGGAACATATGGAATTTGTAAAGATTCTGGTAAGTTGATTGATAAGAAAAGATTGATGGCTGTTCCACATGCAACACAATCCATTGAAGCTAAATTAAAAAAGAGACAAGTTTGAGTTACCTTGAATCAGGAATTGAATCTCTAATTTTTTGCTCACCAAAACCACTAAAAATCGATGAGATAATTAAGGTTTTTGATGAAGTTAAAAATACTAAACATGATAAGTTAAAAATTAAAAGAATTCTTTCTAAAATTATTGAAAAATACAAGCAAGGTGATAGTCCTTTTGAAGTGGTGGAATCAGGTGGAGGATTTCAGTTTCTAACAAAAAAAAAGTTTTCAGATTTAAATGAAATATTACTAAAACAAAGATCAAAAAGAAGACTATCGTTATCATCTCTAGAAACATTATCAATAGTAGCATACAAACAACCTGTTACTAAATCAGAAATTGAAGAGATAAGGGGAGTTAATTGTGATTATACTATACAAAAACTTCTTGATAAGGGGCTGATTTCTATTAATGGAAAATCAGAAGGAATAGGAAGACCCTTAATATATATAACAAGTGAAAAGTTTATGGATTATTTTGGTATTAATAACCTAGATCAACTACCAACAATAACTGATTTTAGAGAAGAAGAAAATTCAATTGGCTATAATGAAGAAATCTAATTCTAAAGAGGTTAGATTAAATAAATTTATTTCCAGTTCAGGAATTTGTTCAAGAAGAGAGGCAGATAAGCTTATTGAAAAAGGTTTAGTTTATATAAATGGGAAGAAATGTGACAAACTTGGAAAAAAAGTCAGCTTGAAAGATAAAATTAAGGTTAAAGGAAAAGAAATTAGACCTGAAAAAAAATTATATATTCTTCTAAACAAACCTAAAGATTTTATTACCACACGTAAAGATGAAAATAATAGAAAAACAGTATATGAACTTTTAAAAGGAATAAAAGAAAGAATATCTTATGTAGGAAGACTTGACAGAAATACAACTGGTCTTTTGCTATTTACAAATGATGGTGAATTATCAAAAAAGTTAACACACCCCTCTCACAAAGTCAAAAAAATATATTTGGTTACGCTTAATATAGAAGTTAATGAATTAGATATTAAAAAAATAAGAGAAGGACTAAACATTGATAATGAAAAAATAATTGTAGATAAAATATTTAAACTTGAAAAAAAAAAAGAGGTAGGGATTGAAATTCATATTGGAAAAAATCGAATAGTCAGAAAAATTTTTGAAACTCTTGGATATAAAGTCAAAAAGTTAGATAGAGTTTTATTTGGTGTACTAACTAAAAAAAATTTACCTAGAGGCAGGTGGAGAAAATTAAATGATAATGAAATACAAATGCTTCAAAAAATAAGATAGTGTAATAAAAAGGAAAAGGCTTTAGTTCAATAAATAGCTATAAATTAAGATCTAAAAGGTTATATATTAAGAGATTTAGAAAATATTCTTAATATAATTATACCAATTATTATAAAACAAACACCTAGTAATGCAGGTGTATCAAGAGCTTGGCCATATCTAAGATAACCAACTAGTGCAATAAGAAATATTCCCATACCACTCCAAATTGCATAAGTTATCCCTAATGACATCTCCCTAAGAGTCAATGACATAAAAAAAAATGCAAGTGAATAACCAATAATTACAACAATTGAAGGTATTATTTTAGAGAAATTTTCACTTTCTTTCAAAGCACTAGTAGCAATTACTTCAGTTACAATAGCGATTAAAAGATAAAACCATTTCATATGAAAGTGGTGCTGGGCGGACTCGAACCACCGACTCACGGATTTTCAGTCCGATGCTCTACCACCTGAGCTACAGCACCAAATAAATCAATTGCAAACCTAAATAAATAAACATATCTACCAAAATTATTATTTTTGAAATTATCTCGTATTAAATGGCTAAACATTAAAATAAATGCTTATTGAATTCAAAAATTTATCTCCCGATTCAAGATGTTGGGTATTTATAACTAGAAATGAAATAAGTAATTCTATTCTTAAAAATTTAAAAAAAGGATTAGATCACATATGTGAAAATTGGACATCACATGGAAAAATGATCAAGTCAAGTTATAGAATAGAAGAAAAGCATTTCATATTACTTTTTGCTGAGGAAAATGATATAAGTGGTTGCTCTGTCGACTCATCAAATAGAAAATTATTAAAACTACTAAATGCACTTAATATTGGTTTAGCTCCTAACTCTAAAATAGGTATATTTAGAGATGAGCATATATTCTTTTACAATAAAGAAGAAATTATTGATTTGATTAATAAAAATAAATTTTCTTTGTCAAATCATATAATTAATACAACCATAAGAAACAAAAAAGAGTATTTAAATGCATGGAAATTAATGTTAAAAAATTCCTGGTTAAAAAACTTTATTAGATGAAAACAAAAAATATTTTATTATTTGTTATAGTATCAATTTTTTTAAAATCATGTATTAATAAAAGATCTGCATTAAAAAGTTTTAATAATGCTGAATATAATAATGCAGCAAAAAAGTTTGAAAAGGTTGTAAAAGAGAATGACCCAAAAACTAATTTTTTAATAGCTGAAGCATATAGAAAATCTAATCAAATATATGAATCAGAAAAATATTATCTGAAAAGTATTGAACAAGGTTTAAACAACGAAATGGCTTATTATTACTTAATTCTATCACTGAAAGCAAATAATAAATATAATGTAGCAGATTCAATAGCAAAAAAATATATACTTTCTGGACAAAACGAAGAAATAATTAAATTGGTACAAAATGAATCAGTTTATATTTCCAATCTCAAAAAATATCCAGATACTAGTTTTTATAAAGTAAAAAATCTTCAAGCTATTAACACAAGTTACGCTGATTATGCACCATCTTACTCTAATGGCAAATTATATTTTGTCTCCAACAGATTAACGGAAAAAATTTATAAAGGAACTGGTACACCATTTACTGATTTATTCGAAGTAGTTACAAAAGGAGCGAATGTTGAATTAGGTACTTTGAAAAGACTTAACGAAAACATAAATAATGAAGATGTTAATGAGGGATCTATAACATTTTCTGAAGATGGTACATACATGATTTTTGCAAAAGGAAATAATGGAAAAAGTTCTGGAAGAAATAATGTTGATCTTTATTTTTCAAGATACAGAAGAGGCACTTGGACAAACCCTAGATTACTTAATGTAAATACTAGCAGAAGCTGGGACTCCACTCCTTTTCTGACAAAAGATGGCAAAACTCTTTATTTCGCATCAAATAGAGATAAAGGGTTTGGTGGGACGGATATATATAAAGCAAATCTTAACAGAAGAGGCAGATGGATAAATATTCAAAATCTTGGATCTGAAATTAATACAGAAGGAAATGAAGTTTTTCCATCAGTAACAGATGACGGCAGATTATACTTTTCTTCTGATACTCATGAGGGTTTTGGAGGTTTGGATATTTTTGTAGCTACAAGGTTTGGTGGAGAAATTAAAATTTTAAATCCTGGTAAGCCGTTGAATTCAACTGGGGACGATTTTGGAGTAAATCCATTTAATCCAACAAGAGGATTTTTTACATCAAACAGATCTGGAGGTAAGGGGGACGATGATATATACACCTTTGTTAATAATGATCCTAATCTAAAAATTGTTAATTATACACTAAAAGGATCAACTCTAACTCCTAAGGGTGATAGTGAAGATTTAGAAATTCTTGGGAACAGTGTTGTAAAGCTTTTAAATAAAGACGAGAATTTAATTGACGAAACATTCACAGATAATAATGGTAATTTTGAGTTCAAAGTATATTCTGAAGAAGATTATATTTTGATTGGGGAGAAGGAAAATTATTTCAATACGAGAGGTATTTTTTCAACTATTGGGAAATCTCTAGATAAATCCAAATTAAAGGAATTTATAACTGAAGTAGAATTTGAAAAAAATTTAGTGCTTGATAAAATAGTTATGAATAAAGCTATTCTCCTTGATAATATTTACTACGATCTAGACAAATCTGATATTCGACCTGATGCTGCTGTAGAATTAAATAAATTAGTTGTTATTATGAGAGACAATCCATCTATTTCTATTGAATTAAGTTCACATACGGATGATAGGGCATCTGTTGACTATAATCAAGATTTATCTCAAAGAAGAGCTGAGTCAGCAGTGTCTTACATAATTGATAAAGGAATAAATAAGGATAGAATTATTGCTAAAGGGTACGGAGAATCACAACTATTAATTACAAATGCGCAAACAGAAGAAGAACATCAAATTAATAGAAGGACTGAGTTTAAAGTTACAAGCTATGAATTTATTGATGAAGATCAAGCTGGTGATGAGGAAAGATTCTTTAATAATAATTAATTATGTCAAAGAATAGATATTTAGAAAGAGGTGTATCATCCAATAAAGAGGATGTTCATAATGCAATTAAAAACATTGATAAAGGCTTATTTAGTAACTCTTTTTGTAAAGTTGTTCCTGATATTTTATCAAATGACAATTCTTATTGTAATGTAATGCACGCAGATGGGGCTGGTACAAAGTCAATTCTGGCATACTTATACTGGAAGGAAACAAATGATATAAAGGTATGGAGGGGAATAGCCCAGGATGCATTAATAATGAATATTGATGATCTAATTTCTATAGGTATTACAGACAACATTATTATGTCGTCAACAATTGGTAGAAACAAACACTTAATTCCAGGGGAAATAATATCTGAAATTATAAATGGCAATAACGATGTGATTTCATTATTAAGAAGTAACGATATAAATATTACTTCATCAGGAGGAGAAACAGCTGATGTTGGTGATATCACAAAAACTATTCTGGTTGACAGCACTATAACTGCCAGGGAAAAAAGAAGTAAAATAATTGAGTGTAATATCAAACCTGGGGATATTATCGTGGGGCTATCATCATCTGGAGAAGCAACTTATGAGAAAGAATATAATAGTGGGATAGGCAGTAATGGTCTAACATCCGCAAGGCATGATGTTCTCTCGAATTATTATAAAAATAAATATCCAGAAACTTATTGCCAAGAAACAAAAAGTGAGTTTATTTATAGTGGAGGTAAACTGTTATCAGATAGTACTGAATCTGGATTAAACATTGGAAAACTTCTTCTATCCCCCACAAGAACATACGCACCTATAATAAAAGAAATACTTAAGGATTACAAAAAAAATATATCTGCAATTATACATTGTACTGGTGGTGGGCAGACAAAAGTCCTTCATTTTACAAACAAAAATAGAATTATAAAAGATAACTTATTTGATATACCTGAAGTATTTAATATCATAAAAAGTGAATCAGGTTGTAGTTATGAAGAGATGTATAATGTATTTAATATGGGTCACAGAATGGAAATATATTGTGATAAAGAATATGCAGATGAAATTATAGAAATATCAAAAAAATATAATGTTGATGCAAAAGTTATCGGCAGAGTAGAAAATTCTGATAAAAAAGAATTAATAATTGAGAATAACAAAGAGAGAATATCCTATTAATTATATAACCGAATAAGCAAATATGTCTATTAAAAATATAATTAGTGAAATAAAAAAAATTTCTGGAAACAAATATATAATTACAGAAGATTGGAAAAAACAACCATACTCTAAGGGATGGAGATATGGTAAGGGAAATGCATTTGCAGTAGTAAAGCCGGGTACATTGATTGAAATATGGAAGATTTTAGAATTATGTGTGAAAGAAGACATTATAATAATAATGCAAGCTGCAAATACAGGCTTAACCGGAGGATCTACCCCTTACGGTGACAATTACGAGAGACCGGTAATTGTCTTAAACACAATGCGAATAGATGATATCCATATTATAAATGATGGAAAACAAATAATTGGCCTTACTGGAAGCACTCTCTACAATCTTGAAAAAAAATTAAAACCATACAAAAGAGAACCTCACTCAATCATTGGCTCTACATCTATTGGTGCTTCGATTATTGGTGGAATTTGTAATAATGCCGGCGGATCACTTGTCCAAAGAGGGCCATCATATACACAGATGGCATTATACGCCAAAATTAATAAATATGGAAAATTAGAACTAATTAACGAATTAGATATAAACTTAGGCTCAAGTCCCGAAGAAATTTTAAGCAACCTCCAAAGTAAAAACTACAAAAAGTCAGATATAAAAAATACAGGAAAACTTGGTTCTGATGATAAATACACAGAAATTATTAGAAAAATTGATGAGGACAGCCCGTCCAGATTTAATTCTGATAGTAGATTATTATACGGTGCTTCAGGTAGTGCTGGGAAACTTGCAGTTTTTGCTGTAAGGCTTGATACTTATCCTTTGCCAAAAGAAAATAAAGTATTTTACGTTGGAACTAACGACCCTGATGTTTTTTGGAATATTCGAAGGGATATTCTTTCAAAATTTAAAACACTTCCAACGCTTGGTGACTATTTACACAGAGATTGTTATGATGCTGCAAAAAAATATAGTAAAGATACATTTCTTGTCATAGAAAGATTAGGGACCAAATTTCTTCCGACATTATTCGAATTAAAAAGAAGGGTTGACATTTTAGCTAAGAAACTCAAATTTTTTCCCGACAATTTTTCTGACAGGCTAATGCAGTTCTTAAGTAATTTCTGGCCAAATCATTTACCAAAAAGGATGGAGAGTTTTAGAGATCTGTACGAACATCACTGGGTTATTGAAATGTCTGATGAAGGTATAATAGAGGCAGAAAAGTATTTCAGTGAAATTTTTAAAAATCAAGATGGTGATTATTTTATTTGTAATGAATTTGAATCGAAAAAAGCTTCATTGCACAGATTTGTTTCTGCAAGTGCAATTGGTAGATACCATATTCTTAACTCTAAAAATCATGGTGACATGATGTCACTGGATATCGCTTTTCCAAGAAATGAAAAAAATTGGTTTGAGAAACTACCTAAAAAAATTGATGATTTGCTAGAAATGAAACTTTACTACGGACATCTTTTTTGTCATGTTCTTCACCAGAATTATATTGTAAAAAAAGGGGTGGATGGTGAAGAGCTAAAGAAAAAATTATTAAAAATCTATGACAAAAGAGGAGCAGAGTATCCAGCTGAACATAACGTGGGTCACGAGTATCATGCGAAACCTTCTCTATTAAACTTTTACAAGCAATTAGATCCAACTAATAGGTTTAATCCAGGAATAGGTAAAACGACTAAGCTCAAACACTGGAAGAAAGTATATAATGAGTAATCAATCGATTGGAATCAAAAATTTTAATAATTCAATTGATTTCTTATATTTGCGACACTAAATTTTAAAAATGGTTAAAGTCAATATTAAAGAAAACGAGGATATAAACAGAGCTCTTAAGAGGTTCAAAAAAAAATTTGAAAAAGCTCAAGTAATAAGAACTTACAGAGATAATACTTACTATACTAAAAAGTCTGTAACACTCAGAGAAGAAAAGCTCAAAGCTGCATACATACAAAGATTAAGGTCAAAAGAATTATAATTTTCTATAACTTTCATAGTTATTTATGAAAGATAAATTTCTCCGTCATCTTAAATTTGAAAAAAGAGTAAGTGAAAATACAATTAAAAGTTACGATAACGACCTAAGTCAGTTCCTAACATTTAGTGAAAATTACGAGAATAATAAAAAAATATCTTCTATTGATAACAAAACAATTAGAGCTTGGATCATAGAGCTATCAACTAAAAACCTATCAAATAAATCAATTAACAGGAAAATTGCTTCTGTCAAATCTTTTTTCAAATTTTTAATTAAAAGACAAGTAATAAAAAAAAATCCTTCCACACTTGTAAAAAGTTTGAAAGCAAAACAAACACTCCCACTTTTTTTAAAGGAAAAAGATTTGGTTAGTCTTTTTAAAACAATTAATATGTCCAACACCATTGATGAGACAAGAAGCGATTTAATTTTAGAGTTATTATATGGAACTGGAATTAGAATAAATGAATTAATTAATCTTAAAAATAAAAATTTAGATCTTATAAGAAATGAAATTAAAGTTCTTGGTAAAAGGAATAAAGAAAGAATATTACCAATTAATCAAAACATTGTATCGAAAGCAAAACTTTACCTAAATCATAAAAAAAGAAAATCTTCTAAAAGTGAGTTTGTCTTTCTAACAGATAAAGGAAATAAGCTTTACCCAATGATGGTGTATAGAATAGTAAAAAAATGTTTATCATCTTTCATAAACAGTGAAAAATATAATCCACATCTTCTAAGGCATTCTTTTGCCACACATATACTGAATAAAGGGGGGGACTTAAATGCTATAAAAGACCTGCTAGGCCATGAAAGTTTAGCTGCAACACAAATGTATACTCATAATTCTATAGAGAAGCTTAAAGAAACTCACAAGAAATCACATCCCCGTGCAAATTAATTATATCCAACTCTTAACTGATTTTACAAAATGAGATGGGTTCTCAGCATGTACCCAGTGACCAGCATTTGGAATCTCAATTATACCAAAATTTGAAAATGTTTTTTTAAATTCAGCAATATCAGATTCAAGTATATAACTTGACTTCTGCCCTTTAATAAAAAGAGTCTTAATATCAATATTTTTAATTTCAACTGCTGCAGATATCTCACTAATTGAGTTCATCAATAAATTTACATTTGGTGTCCAAGAGAAACCATTTTCATCTCTTTTTAAATTTTTTAAAATAAAATTTCTTTCGCCTTCACTATCAACAATTTCTTTAACTAATTCACTAGCCTGTTTCCTAGATTGAATGTTTTCTGAAGAAATTTTTTTAATTGCCTCAAAAACATGTTTAAACCTAGTTGTGTCATATACTCTATTGCATATGTCAACAATTACAAGGGATGAAACTATTTTAGGAAATAACTCCACAAATTGCATTGCTAGCTTACCCCCCATTGAATGACCTATAATAGTTGGCTTATTTATGTTTTTAGTTTTTATAAATTCATTAAGTGATGTTGCCATATCGTAATAAGAAAAAGTATTACTGTGATAAGATCTACCATGATTTGGAAGGTCTAATATCGTTACTTTGTAATTCTGAGATAGTTTCAATGCGATTGAAACCCAATTATCCAAAGAGCCAAGCAATCCATGTAAAATTATTATCTGTTTACCTGAGCCAAATTCTTTAAAATTTAAATTTCTAGTCACTTTAAACAATTTAAATAGGATGTAATTGTTTTTTTTAAACCATAGTATAAAGCATCACAGATAAGGGCGTGGCCAATAGAAACCTCGTAAATAAATGGAATAGATTCCTTTAAATATTTTAGATTATTTAGATCAAGATCATGTCCAGCATTAACTCCAATTCCAATTTCCTTAGCATAATTTGATACTTTAACATAATCTCTAATTGATTCATCTCTATTTTTTACATATTCTGATGCATAAGTTCCTGTGTAAAGTTCAACTCTATCTGCACCCATTTCTTTTACATATTCTAGCATTTCTTTTTCTGGATCAATGAATATTACAACCTTGGAGCCTAAGGACTGAATATGTTTTATAATTTTTTTTAGGTCAATTTTAATATCGGACTTTTTCCACCCCCTATTAGATGTTAAAACTTCAGGAGGATCTGGAACAAGTGTTACCTGTTCAGGGGCAATATCATCTATTATTTTCAAGAATCTTTTATCTGGATAACCTTCTATATTGAAATCTGTTTTAACAACAGAAGCAATATCATAAACATCTCTTAATGTTATATGTCTCTCATCGTTTCTTGGATGCACTGTTATGCCTTCAGCTCCATATTTTTCACAGTCTCTAACAACCTCAATCAAATTCGGATTGTTGGCGCCTCTAGCATTTCTTAATGTTGCAACCTTATTTACATTTACACTTAATCTGGTCATAATTAATATAAGTATTTAATAAATTTGTAATTATGGACTTCAAAAATATAATAGATAATCAAATAAAAGAATCTATGTTAAATAAAAGTAAGACTAGATTGATCGCTTTAAGAGCAATTAAGTCAGCAATTCTTTTAGAAGAAAAAAGTGGAGACGGTATTGAAAAAAATCCTGTTAAACTATTAATGAAATTAATTAAACAAAGAAAAGATTCAAGAGATCTTTACAAGAAAGAAAATAGAATAGATTTAGCAGAAAAGGAGTCTAATGAAATAAAGATTATTGAGGAATTTCTTCCTGAACAAATGAGTGATGGTGATCTTGAAAAGAAAATTGGGGAGATTATAAATGAGCAAGGAGGGGCAAGCATGAAAGATATGGGAAGAATCATGGGAATTGCTGTAAAAAAACTAGATGGTAAAGCTGATAATTCTAGGATTTCTGTATTTGTAAAAAAACTTTTAGCTTGAACTTAATCGATATAATATTTAGTTTCTTTTTGATATTTTATACCTATAAGGGATATAAAAAAGGTTTAATTGTGAGTTTTGTCTCCTTATTTTCATTCTTTGTGAGCATAATTATTTCCTTAAATTTTTCAAATTTTTTCTCTAACATATTAGTACAATTTTTTCCCGAATCAAATAACCTTATAATAGGTTTCGTGTCAATTTTTTCTACTTTTATATTGAGTTTTTTTATTATAAGTTGGTTAACAAAATCAATTAAAAATATAATTGATTTAACCTTTATTGGTTTTTTTGATGATGTTTCTGGTGCTTTATTCGGCTTTCTTAAAACATCACTAATCATAAGCTTTTTTGTTAATATTTTTCAATATTTTGACGTAACTGTCATGGAAGAAGAAATTAGGAGCTCAGTCATAAGTTATTTTTTGATGGATTTTGCACCAAAAACCCTTTCTATTTTTATTGACTTCTTTCAATCACTTGAAGTGATAGTGGAGAGTAGTGATAAGTTAAAAAAAATTGATGTCTAATGAAAACAACAAAACCGTTTATTGATAAAGGAAAAGGTGAAGTTATTATTTTATTACACGGTCTATTTGGTGCGCTTAGTAATTGGAAGAGTGTAGTTGATTTTTTCTCAAAAAATTACAGAGTAATTATACCTAAAATTCCATTGACAGATATTGATGTAAAAGATGCTAATCTTGAAAGCTTAACTAAATTAGTTGGTAAATTTATAACAAGCAACAGACTTAAAAACTTTACACTAATAGGAAATTCACTGGGTGGACACATAGGTCTGATGTATACTATCCAAAATCCAAATAAGGTTAAACAATTAGTATTGACTGGAAGCTCGGGTCTTTATGAAAACTCATTTGGAGGGTCTTTTCCAAAAAGAGGAGACTATGGATATATAAACGAAAGAGTTAATCATACTTTTTATAATCCAAACATCTTAACTAAAAAATATGTAGATAACATTTTTAATACATTAAATGATAATGCCAAATGCTTAAATATTATTACAATTGCGCGATCAGCACAAAGAAATAATTTATCCAAGAAACTATATAGAATAAAATGTCCAACATATTTGATATGGGGATTAAATGACACCATTACTCCACCATCAGTAGCACATCAATTCAATAAGTTGATATCAAAATCAAAATTAAAATTTATTGATAAATGTTGTCATGCTCCTATGATGGAGAGGCCAGAAGAATTTAACAAAATTTTAAAATCTTTTTTAGATGAGTAGGAAAAGAATAGGAATAAACGGAATTAACATTAAGGGGAAGAATAGAAAAAAACTTAAAAGTTTGTTGCAATGTCTGAAAGATAAAGGATATAAAATTTATCTTTCAAGTGATCTTATAAAAACCTTTAAAAAAGAAAAATATAAATCTTTCTCCGGTAAGAATCTTTCTAAATTTTCATTCATAATAAGTCTAGGTGGGGATGGAACATTATTAAATACAGTATCTCAGGTAGGAAAACATGAAACAAAAATTTTAGGAGTCAATATAGGTAAGCTTGGGTTTCTCTCAGTCGATGTCTATGATGTTTTTGAAAAAATGATAGATGATATTGAGAACAAAAAATACACACTAGAAAGAAGATCACTAGTAACACTGGTTAATAAAGAAAAAAAAATAGAAAAAAACTTCGCACTGAATGAAATATCTGTTGTCAAGAAAGACTCTTCCTCGATGATTAGAATTCATTGTTACATTAATAATAAATTTCTTTGTACTTATTGGTCAGACGGATTAATTATTTCTACTCCAACTGGTTCAACAGGGTATTCTCTATCATGTGGTGGGCCCATATTAACACCAAACACAAATAATTTAATTATTACACCAATAAGTCCACATAATCTAGGTCTTCGTAGCTTAATAATTTCTGACGAATCAGAAATTACCCTAAAGGTAGAAAGTGAAGGGGTCAACTATCTAGTATCTCTCGACTCAAGATCAATAACCTTAAAAAGTGATCAAAATATTATTATTAAAAAATCTACATTTAGAGCAAATCTTATTCACCCAAAAAGCTTTGATTTTTTCGAAACCTTAAGAAAAAAATTGAATTGGGGATATGATCTGAGAAATTAATAAGATAATTGTTCATTTTGCGTTATTGATATCATGAAATTCAAAATAATTATAATTTTTTATCTATTTGCAATTAATGGATTCTCTCAATTTTTAGAACCAGGAATTAGTATTGGTATTAATAGTTACTCTGGTGACCTTAAAAGAGGATATAGTCTGTCAGACGGATCAATGGGACTTGAAATTTTTAACAGATTCAATATAAGCTCACACCAAACTTTTAAATTTTCATATAAAAGAGGAAATTTAAAAGGTAGTGAAAGGATTAACGACAATCTCTCATCAAATAGAAATATGTGGTTTAAGGCAAAATTTTCTGAGATTTCACTAAAATTTGAATATAATTTTCTAAACTACTTCGATGAGATCAATAAAAAAAACTTTACACCATATCTATTTATGGGACTAGGATCTACATTATTAAAAAACACTTACGAAAGAAATAACTCACTAGACAAAAACAAGAAATTATTAATTAACATACCATTTGGTATGGGTTTTAAATATTTAATTAATAAACAATTTTCAGTAGCTTTTGAGTTTGAAATAAAAAAAACATTTAACGATGACTTTGATTTAACCAATGGTGCCAACACTAGTGATATTGATAATATAACTGGATTAAACCTTCCTAATAGTAACATTCAGAACTTTAGTAAGAATTATCAATATGGTAGCGGTAACGATAAAGACTTTTACTACTTTACAGGAATAAGTATCAGTTATATTTTTTACAGAATTCCTTGTCCAAAAGATTCTGCACCAATCAATAGTATATACTAACTTTACGTATGGATTCTAAACAAAAAAATAAACTAAAGCATATAGCCATAATAATGGATGGTAATGGCAGGTGGGCTGAAAAAAGAAATAAGACCAGAATAAAAGGCCATATCCATGCAAAAAAAAGTGTTAAAGAATGTATTGAGTTCTGTTTAGAAAATAAAATAAAATATCTGAGCCTTTTTGCATTTTCTACCGAAAATTGGTCCCGACCTAAAATTGAAGTAAGTGCTTTAATGTCTCTGCTAGACGTTGTAATTAATGATGAAGCTAATAATTTAATGGATAAAAATATAAAGTTTAGATGTATTGGAGAAATAAATGAGTTACCTAAAAAAACTATTGAAAGTATTGAAAAAATAAAAACACTAACAAAAGAAAACAAAGGTCTTAATCTAATTATGGCGATTAATTATTCAGGTAGGTGGGACATACAGAACGCAGTAAAAAGCATAATAAGATTAAAAAATAATAACATTTTAAAGAACTTTAACGAAAAAGATTTTGAAAAATATCTTTCTACATCTAATATCCCAGATCCAGAACTATTAATAAGGACTAGTGGAGAGCAAAGAATTAGTAATTTTTATTTATGGCAAACTGCATATACAGAATTATATTTTACAGATATTTTATGGCCAGATTTTAATAAAAAAGAATTAAATAATGCTATTTTCGAGTTTAATAAAAGGAATAGAAGATTTGGAAAAGTCTAAATTGATGAAAAAAATATTTTTAGTTGTTTTGCTTCTGCTACCAATATTATTAAATCATGCATACGCTCAGATTCGATATAATATGAATGCTAATGATGAACAGATTGCTATTAGCTATACAAATCCAAAAAAATATGTTGTTGCTGAAATAGACATAGAAGGTGAAAAGTATTTAGATGAAATTGCTCTAAAATCATTAGCTGGAATAAAAATCGGAGATGAAATATCAATTCCAGGAGAAGCAATTTCAGGTGCAATTAAAAAATTGTGGAAGCAAGGAATTATCGGTGATATAAAAATATCAATAAAAAAAATTGATGGAGACAAGGTATATTTATTAATCAACTTAACTGAAAGGCCAAGATTAAGTACGTTTGAAATAATAGGAATTGGAAAAACCCAGAAATCTGAATTAACTGAAAAACTTAATTTGATAAGGGGAAGAATAGTTACTGATGCGACAATTAAAAACACACAAAACATTATAAAAAACTTTTATAATAAGAAAGGTTTTTTTAATACAGAAGTGACGATTCAACAAATAGAAGACTCTATAGTTGCCAATAGCATTAAATTAAACATTACAGTTGAGAGGAATAAAAAAGTAAAAATTGATAATGTCAAATTTGAAGGAAATAAAGAGTTTTCTGATGCAAAATTAAAGGGCAAACTTAAAAAAAGTGGGGAAAGAGTTAGGTTAACAATTTTTAAAGAGATATTCAAAAGAAGTATAAACTTATTAAAACCTAAGAATCTGTTTGCAGAAAAAGAAGGAATAGATAAGAATAAATCTATTGAATTCATTACTGATAATGCAAAAATAAACTTCCTTAAATCAAGTAAATTTATTGAAAAGGAGTTTAAAAACGATAAAGAAAATTTAATATCATTCTACGAATCTAAAGGCTATAGAGATATTAAAATCATTGATGAAGACATTGTAAGAAATGGTGATTATGTTGACATTGAGTTAAGGATAGATCCAGGAAGAAAATATTATTTTAGAAATATTAACTGGACAGGAAACTACATCTATAATAAAGAGGTTTTAAATGAAGTACTTGCAATTTCAAAGGGAGATGTATACGATACAGAAACACTCGAAAAAAAAATAACTTATAACCCCAAGGGCTCTGATGTTTCTTCATTGTATCAAGATAATGGCTATCTTTTTTCAAATATACAACCAATTGAAGTTGGTGTTATTGGTGATTCGGTTGATATAGAGATGAGAATATATGAAGGTGCACAAGCAACTATAAATAAAGTATTTATTAAAGGTAATGACAGAACAAGCGATCATGTAATTAGAAGAGAACTAAGAACAATACCAGGACAAAAGTATAATAGGTCAGAATTAATTAGGACTCAAAGAGAATTATCACAATTAGGTTACTTTGACCCTGAAAGTATAAATCCAATCCCTCTTCCTAACCCGCAAAATGAAACCGTAGATATAACTTGGGAACTTCAAGAAAAACCAAGTGATCAAGTTGAACTTTCAGGAGGATGGGGTGGTTATTTTGGATTTGTTGGAACTGTTGGCCTAAGTTTTAGCAACTTCTCTGTTAAGAATATTTCAGACTTTAAAAAGTGGAAACCACTCCCAGTGGGTGATGGCCAAAAACTCTCGCTGAGAGTACAAGCAAATGGACGCCAGTTTCAAACTTACTCTTTTACATTTTCTGAACCCTGGCTTGGTGGTAGAAAACCGAATAATTTTAGCATCAACTATAGTTATTCAATTAATAGGATGCTGGATTTTTATGGAAGTGGAAGATACAATCCATTTGGGGGATACGGTGGCTACGGAGGATACGGTGGTTATGGAGGATACGGTGGTTATGGAGGATACGGTGGTTATGGAGGCTACGGAGGATACGGTGGTTATGGTTATGGAGGTTACGGTTATGGAGGTTATGGTTACGGAAATCAATCAACCAGAGACAGCAAAATTATTGGATCTATGAAAATACACGCAGTAACACTAGGTTTAGGAAGAAGAGTAAATTGGCCAGATGATTTTTTTGTAATATCAAATTCTTTAGTATACTATAATTATGACTTATTTAATTTTGGACAGTCTTTAGGTTTTGATACTGGAATAACAAATACATTTGCTTTCAAAACAAATATATCTAGAAATAGCATTGATAACCCAATGTTTCCAAGAGGTGGCTCTATGTTTTCTCTTGATATTGCTGTTACACCTCCCTATTCAAAATGGAACAATTTAAATTATGAAACTGCTACACCAAAAGAAAAATACAAATGGGCAGAATATCATAAATGGATGTTTGATGCAAAATTCTATACAAAAATTATAGGAGATCTTGTACTTGAATCTAGAGCACACTTAGGATACATTGGTTCATTCTCAGGGGAAGATAAAATTGGTCCTTTTGAAAGATTTTATCTTGGTGGAGATGGACTTTCAGGATCCTATAGTAATTTTCTACTTGGTACAGAAAGAATTGCCTTAAGGGGCTATGAAAATAACTCTCTTGTTCCATATGATATTATAAATAACATTAGGGGTGGTACCATATATAATAAATTAGTATTTGAAATCAGACATCCAGTATCATTAAATCCAAGTGCAACAATATATGCTTTATCGTTTATTGAAGCTGGAAATAACTGGAACTCACAAAAAGATTTCAATCCGTTTGATTTGAAAAGATCTGCTGGAATTGGTGTTAGAATATTTATGCCTGCTTTTGGATTATTAGGAATAGATTGGGGATACGGGTTTGATAAACTACAAGGACAGCCTAATATATCAGGATCCCAATTTCATTTTTCAATTGGAACTCAATTAAGATGATCAAAAGAAACATAATTATTATTATATTATCAATTCCACATATAGTTTTTTCTCAAAAATTTGGATATGTTAATTCGGAATTCATTCTATCAAATATGAAAGAATATAAAATTGCATTAGATGAAATTGAACTTCTCTCCAAAGCTTGGGAAAAAGAGATAAGTGATATGTACATTGATATTGAAAAAAAAGAAATTGAATTAAAAACCGAACAAATTTTATTAACAAAGGATATGTATGATAGCAAGAGAGAAAATCTTGATAAGGAGTGGAAAACGATAAGAGATTATCAAAATAAAGTTTTTGGATTTGAAGGTCTATATTTTTTGAAAAAAAAAGAATTGATTGAGCCGATTCAAGATATAATATTTGATTCAATTGAAAGAGTAGCGAAAAAAAATAGATTGCAAATCGTTTTTGATAAATCATCAGAACCAATTCTTCTATACACCAACCCAATTCATGATTATACGGATTATGTTTTAGAAGATTTAGGACTAACTGAAAAAATTAACTAATTTTAGATACTAAATTTTAAAAAATGAAAAACATTTTACTGGTTATTTTACTATCAATCAATTTTAATATTGAACATATTTTTGCTCAGGAATTAAAAATTGGATATACTAACACAGATTATATTCTCAGTTTTCTCCCTGAAACCAAACAAGTACAAAGTGAAGTACAAGCCTATGGTACACAGTTGCAAAATCAATTGCAGTCCAAGATTACAGATTTTCAAAGTAAAGCTGATGCGTTTCAAAAAACTGCAGCAACAATGACTGACTTGATTAGAGCTGATAAACAAGAGGAACTTCAAAATTTACAAGCATCAATTCAAAAATTCCAAAATGAAGCTCAAACTTCAATTGTTCAAAAAGAACAGGATTTATTTAAGCCTTTATTTGAGAAAATAAGTAATGCAATTAATGTTGTGTCGGAAAGAGAAAAATTTACTCATGTGTTTAGCGCTGGAGTACCGGGAGTTGATGTTTTGCTATATGCTAAGCCAACTGATGACATATCGAATTTAGTACTTGCAGAATTAGGTATCGATCCTCCACCTGCAAAGGATTAAGATTTCAAGCCAATATCTCTTAGCCTTTCCTCAAGAAAACGACCAGCAGTAATATCCTCAAACTGTTTTGGGTTGTTTTGTGAATAACAGCTTTCAAGACATGATAAATCCATTTCAGGTTTGGGATGCATGAAAAAGGGTATAGAATACCTTGAAGTACCTAACTTGTCAATAGGTGGGTTAACAACTCTGTGGACTGTGGATAAAAGCCTTTTATTTGTTAATCTCTCTAGCATATCTCCAACATTTATAACTAGTTCGTCTTCTTTTGAGCTAATAGGAATCCATTTATTTTGTTTAGTAAGAATTTCAAGACCATCAGCACTAGCACCCATTAGTATTGTTATTAAGTTGATATCACCGTGAGCGGCAGCTCTTACTGCACCATCTGATATATCTGACGGATCCAATGGAAAATAGTGAATCGACCTTAAAATACTTTCACCTCCTTTCACTTTTTCTTCAAAATAATTCATATTAAGATTAAGATACATAGAAATAGCTCTCAATAAGGAAAGACCAATATTTTCAAGTGTGATAAAAACTTCGGAACCAATTTCATTAAAATTCTCTATCTCATGAGGCCAAATATTTTGAGGATTAGAAATTGAAGGACTGCCTATATGAAAAAATTCTTTTAAATCCCCTTTTTTACTACCTTTGGCGTGTTCCTGACCTTTAACCACATACCCTCGCTGTCCATATAAGTCAGGAAAATAATATTTAATTTTTTTCTCGTCATCTAAATCAAAAAATGCTTTTATAACTTTATATAATTCATCAGTAAGTTCTTTTCTTAAATCATGGTTCTTAATTATTGCAAAACCAGTCTGATTAAATGACATACCTAAATCATCAGAAAATGCTTTTCTCTCTTGATCATTGCCACTTATAAATTTAGAAAGATCAAGTGTAGGTACATTCATGGGTTATTATTCAACTGTTATATTAATTGAGCTTGACATCTCTTTACCAAACGATGAATGTACACCGTCAGCAAATTGTAAAGAAATAACGTAGTCACCAGGCTCTAAATCAATTGAAACCTCTGTTTGGCCTTTTCCATAGTGTAGTGTTGAGTCACTGGTTGGAATTACCGATCCTTTTGGCCAGTGTGTTTGATTAATTAGAATATGATGATGGCCATAACCCTCTCTTACAGGGCCAGCCGGCTCAATCATCATTCCTTCTAAACCCATATCAATATAGACTGGACTAGCTACAGTAGCACCATCTCTAGGAAACTTAAAAAATACTCTTTTTGTTTGTTTATCACTAGTTGATTCAACTCCTTCTTGTTTTGATTTTTGACTATTAGTACATGAGAATAGAATTGTAAATAAAGTTAAAAGGAGTATATATGATTTATTTGAAAACCTGCTGTAAAATATCATTTGATTTTATATTTAAATTTATATCTAGATTGCTTCTATAATATTCAATAATTAAATTTATTACATTATTTCTTAAATTATTATTTGATTTAATAATAATATCATAATTATTATTAATGCATTTGTTTACATAATCTATCAAAAAAGAATCCATTTTGTTATATTTTACCAACTGTTTTCCATCGGATATTCCAAATCCAAAATGATTTGATAACTTAAGTAAGAATTGAATATGAAAATCATTATATCTATTTTTCATCTTATCAAAATATAATATTGACTCGGATATAAATTTAAACTTTGAACTTTGGCGCTCCTCTGAAGATAAAACTTTTGACAAAAACTCAGACAAAAAAAAACATATTGAAATTTTAGAAATGTCTGCGTGTAATGATTTATAAATTTTTGAGATTTTTGATTCTTTTATTCTATTAAGAGTAGAATTATTTTTCTTATATAAAATCAAATTTAATTGATTTAAAGGCTGATAAATACTTAATTGACTAGCTTTTGAACTTCTTACACCATTCACTATAAATGATTGAAGACCATCAGATTCAGTATAAATTTTACAAATTATTGAAGACTCCTTATATTTTAAATATTTTAAAACAATGCCATTTGTTTTTATGATCATTTTATAAATATTTTTTCTACAAGTTCCCTAGAACCATCGTTTGATAATATAAAAACATAGTAAATTCCTGAATTAACTTTCATGTTTTTACTGTCATTCAAATTCCATAAAAAACCTCCCCCCTTATAGATTTCAGAAAATATTAAACGTCCTGACTGATTTGTAATATGGATTATGTTATTGTCAACTAGACCTGTGATTTTTACATTTTTATCTACATCTAAATCAACAGGATTAGGAAATATTTTTAGTTTGCTGTAGTCTAAATTAGGTAACTCGTTATAAGTTTTGTATGAGATTAATCCGTAATCAGTTAGAATAAATAAATCGCCCTTTTTATCCATATCAATAGATAATACATTATTAGATTGTAGAGGAGAATTATCGGTTTTAATAGATTCAATTGTCTTACTTTCAGAGTTAAATACAAAAATACCTTGATCCGTAGCTATCCACTTTTTATTTGAGTAATCAACTAATATATCATTAATTTTAATATTCTGAAAAATATTTCTCTCACCATTATTAGGAATTAAATAATTATCATAATTTTTAACACCTTCGAATTTTGAAGTAGTAAAATATATTAACCCTTCATCTGAACCAATCCAAACATAATCATTTTGATCAATTGCAATGGTATTTACATTTGTCGAGTTTAATTTATTTTCAGTTATTGTCAAATTAAACTTTTCTTTAGACGATGTGTTAAATAAAGTAATTCCTCCAAGCTTATTTTTATCATGAATAACCCATAAAGTCTCTGAACCATTAAATGTTAGACTTAACGGATAATTAAAACCAACACCAATATCATATGATTGCCAATTATTATTTATATCTCTAGAAACTAAAGGTGTATTAGATCCATAATTAAGAATCCAAAGCATATCCTGTAGATATTCAATGTCAGTCACTACAATATCTGAGGAATTACTATTCTTTTTAAGAAGTGAGCTGGGATACTTATCGTCAATAAATATAAAATTATTGTAGTCTAAAATACCATTAGAGAAGGATCCATAAAAAGTATTTAAATCATTTTTTGTAACTGATGAAATACTATCAAATCCATTTAAATTTTCAAATTCCCATATACCTTGATCATAGTATGAAAGTTTATCACCACCCGAAAATGTATAGATAATATTGTCTTCATCGTATATTTTGAGAATACTCTTAACAGGAAAATTAGAGGGAGAGTAAAAAATATTTTCATCAACATTATACAATGAAAAAGCATCTCCAACTAACCACATATCGTTATTGTAAATATCAAAATTATTTACTTTCAGGTTTTGGGGTATATTTAAATTTGTAGTATCATTAAATTCATCCTGAACAATTAAAAACATAGACTGATTTCTTCTAAACAGTTTATATATCATATTGTCCATTTCTTTGATCATAACAATTTCACCATCTACATCTGTTCCAACACTAACTCCAATTTCAGAAAAAATAGAATTATTGTTATAAAAGTATAACTGATCATCCTTAATAAAAGATCCATAGATAGAATCATTAAAAAGAGACATCTTATTCCAGTTTCTAAAATCTTTGTGATTAGAATTGATATCCGAAAAAAAGATCTCTTCATTCGAGATAACATAAATTTTATTTTTTGAAAAATTTAAAAAGGATACATTGGCCATATCATTTGGATCATAAAAATATTCATACCTTTCTTTAACAAGTTTATTTTCGGCATCAATAACGTATACCCCTTCCGTTGAGGAAACATAAATATATTTCTCTTTATGAGTTACATGATTTATCTTAACATTTTCAGTTATAGCTAAGTCTACAGATGAAACTCTGTTGCCTCTAACAAAATCTATTTTTCCGGAAGAATATATTAAAACAAGTTCACCATAATAATCTAAGGCCTTAATAACATCAATACCTGATATGTTTAAGTCTACAGTATTTTTAATAATATTATTAGACTCAAGGTCTAAATAAAAATAACCTCTTTCTGCAAAACAATAAATTTTATTGTCATATAAGATCAATTCTTTTATATCCTCTAGATTATAATGGAATCTCCAATTACTCTTATTTTGAATTTCTAAATAAAAATTAGGCTCTAAAAAAAGAAAGGATATAATTAATGTTACGAAAAATATCATTTGCTTATTATTAATATATGCATAATAAATAGCATATTTAATTATTAATTTATAATTCTAAACGACAAAAAAAAAGTTGAGTATATATATAAGCAATTTTATTAAAAAGCTTCAAGATAATCTTGGGAAAAAAGTTTTACAAGGAAATGATATAATTGAACTTACCATATCCAAACAATTAAATCTTTTTATTTTGAAAAATATATATGATGCATGGAATAAGAACTTCGAAAAAAATAAGAGTATTTATTTCAATTATAAGGATAAAAAAGTTTTAAGTGCAATTGTATCATTAAAAAATATTTTGTCAAACCATATTGAAATTGATATCGAAAATTTGAAAGATTTAATAAAAAAATCAATTATAGAAGTTATAGAGTATGTTTTTAACCCTAAAAATTTTATTAATGATGACATACTTAAAGAAATAGACCTATCAGGTGAAAGCATAAATAGAAGATCAAAATTTTTTGTTGACAACAAAAAGGTATTTATCAATTTGATAGAATCTTCTAGAGAAAAAGATCTTAACTCAACTGAAATGAGTCAAATAATTAATTCATATTTATTTGAAATCAATCAAGAATTAATTGAAGAAATTGAATTAATGCTTGATTGTAAATCAGAAGAATTAAAAAAAATAATTATTGAACCAGTTAACTATAAAGAACTTTTTGATTGTTCTGAAAATGATTATAAAGAAATTGTAAAAAGAGCAAAAAGAAAAAATTCTTTTCATGATGCAGCTAATTTAATTTTAGAAAATACAAAAAGTGAGTTTATGGATGAGAGAGAAAACCAGCAATTAAGATCACTCTTAAGAGAGATTAAACAAAACTATACTTAAAACTCAGCTATCTTGAAAGTAAAGAAGGTTTAAAACTATTTAATTTAAGAAAAATAAAAATTAATAAACTAAAAGATAAAAGAGATGAACCCCCATAACTTACAAAAGGCAATGGAATTCCAACGACAGGAAAAAGACCTAAGGTCATAGATATATTTATAAAAAAATGGAAAAAAATTATTGAGAAAACAGAGTAACCAAATACTCTAGCAAACTTATCTTTTTGATTTTCAGCTAACGTTAAAACTCTATAAAGGAAAATAAAATATAAAATTATAAATATCATTGATCCGAAGTACCCAAACTCTTCTCCAATTACTGAAAAAATAAAGTCAGTACTTTGAAAAGGAACGAAATTGAAGCTTGTTTGAGATCCTTCCATATAACCCTTACCTAAAAAGCTACCTGAACCAATAGCAATTTTAGATTGAGTAACATTCCAGCCTGCACCTAGTGGATCTGCATTTGGATTAATTAAAGACTCAATTCTTTTTTTGTGATGGGGTTTTAAGACATTATTCATCAAGAAGTCTTGTCCGTTAATAACTAAAATTACTAGGACAAAAAATATTGATGAATTTATAATTCTTTTATAATCTTTAATTGATAAACCAACTATAATTAAAAATAGTATCGTAAAAATGGTGTAGAGTATTGTTTTTTCTAAAATAATTCCCATCATAAAAATAAAAACAAAAGAGAGTGCAATGAAGAAAAGTTTTAAACTTAAACCCTCTCTTAATAAGACCAAAAAGAAAGAAAAGTATACCAGTGCTGTTCCTGTATCGCCTTGAAAAAGAATTAAAATAAAAGGAACAAGAATTAAAGTTGAAACTTTGATCAAAGACTTTAAACTATCAACTTTTAAATTTGAAGAGTCAAAAACTTTTGCTAGAATTAATGCAGTAGAAAATTTAGCAAATTCAGATGGTTGAAATTTAAAACCAAAAAAATTAAACCATGAAATAGAACTTTTTACCTCTTGACCAAAGATGAGAACCAAAACCAAAAGAACTATAGACAAAAAATATAAAGGAACAGCTAAATCAAATATAAACCTGTACTCTAAAATTTGTATTATAAAAAAAATAATCAAACAAATTAAAATCCAAATTAATTGTTTGAATGACTCATTCTTTAATGACAAGAATGGTAAATCCTCTGAATGTTGAGATGAATAAATTGAAATAAATCCAAAAAAAACTAATATTATATAACATAAAGTTATTATGAAGTCATTGGAAAAGATACTGATATTAATTTTCCTCATCTATAAAGTCACCATTTAACACATAATCCTCTAGCCAATTTCTTTTTGTCTTGCCAAAGATATAATATTCCGAAGCTAAACTTGAAATTGAAGCAGCTGCTCTACCTCCCCAACCAGCATTTTCAATATATGCAGCAATAGCAATTTTTGGATTATTTTTAGGGGCAAATCCAATAAAACCAGAATGATCATAGCCATGGGGATTCTGAACTGTACTTGTTTTTCCACATAACATTAACTCTTTCATAAAACCTCTTCTAGCAGAACCATTCATAACTACTTTTTCCATAGCATCAACAACATAATCAAAATGAGTTTTATCAATATCTAAATATTTTCTTTGATTATTAGATATTTTCTTCCCATTGATGTGAGTAACAATATTTGGATTATAATAATATCCTCTATTTGCAATAATTGAAGCAAAGTTTGCCATTTGTATAGGTGTAACTAAAAGCTCTCCCTGACCAATACTTAAAGAGTAAATATTAGAAAATTTCCACCTTCCTTTTCCATAAAATCTATCATAGTATTCTGAAGATGGAATAAAACCAGAACTCATATTTGAAATGTCAAAATCCAAATCTGATCCAAGACCAAATTTTTTAACATATTCTGACCATCTGTCTAATCCAATTCTTGAGTCAATAAAAGTATTGTTATCTCTTTTTTGATTAATAAGTTTTCTAAATAGCATATGAAAATAGTTATTTGATGAATTAACAATAGCCTTATTCAGGTCATAAATTCCAGCAGGTGCAAGGTCACCGATTCTGGATAAATCAACATATATCTGATCATCTTTACTAACAACATCTTCTTCTAAACCAATTAACGCTTGAATTAATTTAAACATTGACCCTGGAGGATATGTGGCAGTAAGAGCTCTATTGTAAATTGGTTTCAAAGTGTCCAGCTGAAGATTTCTATAATTTTTAGAATAATCCCTTCCACTTAGAACATTAGGATCATAAGAAGGGGCTGAAGCAATAGCAAGTAATTCTCCAGAACTCGGATCAATGGCTACAACGCTACCTGTTTTACCCTCTAAAAGTTTTTCAATATACCTTTGGAGATTAATGTCAATAGATAGTTTTAGTTCACTTCCGTTATCAACAATTATATCATCCACACCACCTTTGAAGCTACCTGATTCATTTCCTCTTACATCATAAATTTTAAGCCTTACTCCCTTGTTACCCCTTAAATCTTTCTCAAAGTTTTTTTCAATACCTGATTTCCCAATTAAATCTCTTTGTCTATAATAGTTAGTTGTGTCGGATGAAATATCATTATTGTTAACCTCAGCAACATATCCCAAAGCATGAGAAAGGCTTTTAAAGGGGTAATATCTAGTTGGCTTTGATACATGATAAATTCCATTAAAGTGATAAAGGTCACTTTGTATTTGTGCAAATCTTTTATGACTCATATCCTTATAAAAAATAGATGGTCTATATCTAGAATAGCTTGCAGCCTTTTTTATTAATTCTTCTAGCTGATATTTTTTGATGGAAAATGAATTAAGAAAAGATGCTGTATCTTTTAGTGAAAATTTTCTTGGAATTATATAAAAATCATAACTAGGTCTATTTTCAACTAAAATCGAATCATTTCTGTCATATATTATTCCTCTTGAAGGGTAAATTGTTTCTAAGTGAACTATATTTTCCTCAGACAAGGTTCTGTATTCAGAATTGTATACTTGTAAATAAAATAGTCTTGAGGAAAATAAAATTAAAACTAAGCCTAATATTATTTTAAAAATTAATGTCTTATCTCCACTCATCTCTTAGTTTTGACTCTAAAAATAAATACTGAAAAAACAACATAAAAAGATAATTTAATGCAGATGAAAATAAAATGAACATTACATTTTGTAAGATAAAAATAGATGAGGATTCAAGAATAATCAAAATAGAAAAATAAACTAGCAGAATTGGAAAAGAAAAAATAAAGTATTGAATATTTCCTAACTCGTGAACTGAAATCTCGTCCAACTCATCTGTTTTTTCCTCACCAATAATTTTAAGGACCCAAAGATTTCTAAAATAAACTATAATTATTGATGTCATAGAATACACACCTAAAGAATCATTAAAAATATCAACTAAAAGACCAAGAAAAAATGCTACCAATAAATTTTCTATTGAATCTTTCTTATAACTGTACAATAAGAGAATGAATATCAATGGAGATAAAACAAAAAAACTAAAAAATATAATTTTGTTTAAAACAAAAACTTGAATAAATAATAACACAATAAAAATCAATATTTTATTTTTCATCTAATCTATATTTTCGAGAACTATCTTCTCTTCAAATGGAAAACTTTTCACCAAATACACATTGTATATACTATAAAAGTCTTCTGATAAAAGAATGTCTACATCATAAAAATTTGAATTTATTTCTTTATTTATATTACTAATTTTACCAATTTCAATTCCTTTAGGAAAAATTGAATCAAACGAGGAAGTGATTACAGAATATCCAATTTCAAGAGGCACATGTTTAGGGACATAAAGCAATTTAACTTTTTGAGGGTTTTTTCCATCCCAATTTATTGACGATAAGGTTTTTGTCTCATCAACCAAAGTTGACAAATAAAAAGAGGTATTTAAAAGAGATATAATTGTTGAAAAATTATCGGATACATATTTAACTTTTCCTATTACTCCATTTGAAGAGATTACTCCTAAATTTTCTCTAACCCCATCTTTAAATCCTTTATCAATTGTGATATAATTTTTTGATTTATTTAATGAATTATTAATTACCTGAGCATTTAATAAACCAAAAGTAGAAGTATCAATTTCTCCTGATCTAAACTCCGATTCAAGTTTTTTTATTCTATTAATTAATTTAAGGTTTTCAATAATCAAAGTTTTATTTTTCTTTTCTAAAGAAAAATAACTTATAATTCCATTCTGTAGCTTATAAAAATTTCCTGATAAATAATTTGAAGAATTAAAATAAAATGATCTTAAAATAAAGCTTTCATTTGAGACAAAAAATAAAGAAAAAAAAAGAAGCAAAAAAAACGTAATAGTGTAATTATATCTAGATATAAATTTTAATAAATTTCGCATTAATTACGACATTAATACTGGTCTAAAACCATCTAGATTTTTAAGTGCTATTCCTGTACCTCTTACTACAGCTCTTAAAGGTTCCTCTGCAACATGAATCGGTAGTTTAGTTTTTAAGTTTAATCTTTTGTCTAAACCTCTTAGTAAAGCTCCACCTCCAGTTAAATAAATGCCGTTATCATATATGTCTGCAGATAACTCGGGAGGAGAATTTTCGAGTGCTTTTAAAACTGCCTCCTCGATTTTTGAAATTGATTTATCCATTGCAAAGGCAATTTCGGAGTATGTTATCTTTACAACTTTAGGAATTCCAGAAACTAAATCTCTTCCTCTAATATCCAAGTCTTCAGGAGCATCCTTTAACTCAGTCATTGCAGAACCTACTTCTATCTTTATCTTTTCTGCAGATCTCTCTCCAATCAATAAATTATGTTGTCTTTTCATATAGTCTAAAATGTCATCTGTAAAACTATCACCCGCAACTCTAATAGACTGATCCGTTACAATACCTGAGAGTGCAATAATTGCAATTTCTGTTGTTCCTCCTCCAATATCAACAATCATTGATCCAACTGGCCTCTCTATATTAATACCTATACCAATAGCAGCTGCAAGTGGCTCATGAATCATGTAAACTTCTTTTGCGCCTGCATGTTCAGCGGAGTCCCTAACTGCTCTTTTCTCAACTTCGGTTATCCCAGAAGGAATACAAATAACCATTCTATGAGATACAGGTATAAACCTTTTTCCACTATCTATCATTTTAATTAGACCCCTTATCATATGCTCAGCAGCATGGAAGTCAGCAATAACTCCATCTTTTAAAGGCCTAATAGTCTTAATATTTTCATGGGTCTTTTCATGCATTTGCATTGCCTCTGAACCAACTGCAAGAACTTTATTTGACATTCTATCAATAGCAATAATTGAAGGCTCGTCAACAACAACTGAACCTTTACTGATAATTAAGGTATTTGCAGTACCTAGATCGATCGCGAGGTCATTATTAAAGTAATCAAAAAATCCCATAGGTTAATATTATAATGCAAAAGTAAGAAAATATATTATGTGATGGTAAAAGTTAGTGATAGAAATGTCTCATACCTGTTAAAACCATAGATATGTTAGTATTATTACATATATCAATTGATAAATCATCCTTTATTGAACCTCCTGGCTGTACAATACTGCAAATTCCTGAACCTGCTGCAATCTCTACACAATCAGGAAAAGGGAAAAAAGCATCAGATGCCATTACTGAGCCTTTTATATCAAAACCGAAGGTTTTAGCTTTTTCAATGGCATGTTTTAAAGCATCAACTCTTGAAGTCTGACCAACTCCACTTGAAATCATTTGACTATTTTTAACTAATACTATTGCGTTTGATTTAGAGTGCTTCACAATCTTATTAGCAAATTGTAAATCTTCATAGTTTTTACTCGATGGTGTTTTCTGAGTAACAACTTTCCAATTTTCAATTTTATTTTCAGCTATATCAAGTTCTTGATTTAGATAACCCCCTAGAACTTTTTTTGAAGATCTAGAATCAAAATTGGTTTCCTTTAACTTAAGTAAAATTCTATTTTTTTTAGATTTTAAAATTTTTAAAGATTCTTCATCATAGTCAGGCGCAATTAATATTTCAAAAAATAAATTATTCATTTCGGATGCAGAATTCACATCCACCTTATGATTAGTAATCAGGACACCACCAAAAGCAGATAAAGGATCCGATTCCAATGCTTTTTTATAAGAAGTGAGCACAGATGAAAAACTTGCAATTCCACAGGCGTTATTATGTTTTATTATAGCAAATGTTACACTAGAAAATTCTGAAATTAATTTAATTGCAGAATCAATATCAAGTAAGTTATTATAAGATAAATTTTTGCCGTTTAACTTTTGAAAAACATTATCTAATTCTCCTTTAAAGAATGCTTTTTGATGTGGATTTTCTCCATACCTCAAAACAGGATAATGACCTGATTTTAAACCAAAATATTCATCAATCTGAGAATCATATTCTGACGTAATATTAAAAGCTTTTAACGCAAATTTTTTTCTAAAAGTAATATCTGTTGAATACTTATTCTTTTCAAGATATGTAATAACTTCCTTATAGTTTTTCTTAGATGAGACAACGAGTGTTTTATTATAATTTTTAGCAGCTGCCCGTATAAGTGAGACGCCGCCAATATCTATTTTCTCTATTATCTTAGATTCATCATTTGTAGATGTAACCGTATCCTCAAACGGATAGAGATCAACGATCACTAAATCAATCTTGGGAATATTAAACTTCTTAACTTCATCAAGATCAACTTGTTTATCTCTATACAAAATACCTCCAAATATTTTTGGATGTAAAGTCTTCACCCTTCCACCTAATATTGGTGGGTAATCTGTTATAGATTCAACTGAAGTTACTGGTATACCTAAATTCTCAATAAAACTTTTGGTACCACCAGTTGATATTACTTTAATATTTTGATTGTGTAATTTGGTGGCTATCTCCTTAATACCATCTTTATTAAAAACTGAAATTAATGCAGTACTAATTTTTCTCATAGACAAAAGTAATATTATAATTTATCTAATAAGTACTTTTCAAGTATTTGAGAAAAATAAATATGTTCTAATTTATGAATTTTTTGTGCAAGGGAGTTAGGTGTTTCTCCATCCTTTATTTGGATTTTTTTCTGAAATAAAATTTTTCCTTTGTCATATTCCTCGTCCACAAGATGTATTGTAATTCCAGAATATTTTTCTTTTGAACCAATAACGCTTTCATGAACCCTAGAACCATAATATCCTTTTCCACCAAACTTTGGTAGTAATGAAGGATGGATGTTTATAATTTTATTTTCATATTTATCTATCACAGTCTGTGGAATTAATCTTAAGTAACCTGCCAACACGATATATGAAATATTTCTAGAATCTATCAATTTGAGAAGGTCCTCATCTGAAATTTTATTATCAAATATTATATGATGTAAGTTCAAGCTTTTAGCTCTTTGAATAACATAGGCATTATCATTATTACAAAAAAGAGAATCAACTTTAATTTTGGGGTGGTCTTTAAAGTACTTAAATATTTCTTCAACATTTGATCCTGATCCTGATGCAAATAAAGAGATACTGATCATATTCTTTTCAATTTAATTTTATTGAAAGATAAAGCAAGCCCAAAAGTCAAAATGAAAAAACCTATCCACATGAAATTTATAAAGGGTTTTTGCATTGCCTCAACAATAACCCAGTTTTTTTGAGTTGTCTCATACTTAATTTTAAATAAACCCTTTTCTGGGATTATCTCAGTGATAGAAACTTTAATACCTAAATCATCTATTATATCAGGGACTATACCTACTTTATTGTCATTAATTATAAATGCGGGTCTTGCAACATAATCTTGACCTGAAGCAAGAATTTTGATTTGTGCTTCAGCCACAAACTGTTTTGAATCTTCACTTATCGTTTTTGTTGATACTTTAAGTAATCTAGAAACATAGTCATTCAGAAAAAAAGTCTGATCAATAGGAACTAAAATTGAATCTGTATCTGACCAGTTAATCTCTTGTTCAGGATCAGGATATGTTCTGACATGTACATAAAGATCTTGAAAGATATCATTTGAAACATCGGGAGAGAAAACAATCATGTCTGAGTTTGGGTCAGTTTGAACCTTGGGATATAATGTGAAAACTTCCTTCCCTTTTTCAAAGTTTAATTCGAAGTAAGTTATATCATTATTGTCAACGTCAACAGTATCGTTTTCTTTAAAATCAATTCCTTTAAGAGACAAGTCTTTCTTTATAATATATTTATTCTCCAATGGTATGAGTTCCAGAAAATTTTTATTTATATATCCTGAATAATCTTTTAATTTTTTTCTTTCGCCTAAATAGTTCACTCTATAGTCTCCAACATTTCTATCTTCATTTACAAAAAGTAACATATTATCTTCATTTACTTCATCTGGAAAATCATTATTCCAAACTAGACCAGTATAATTTTTAGATACTATAGATGAGTAGCCAGAAGAAAATAATATTCCAATTAACATTACGGCTAATCCAATATGTGATACAGAAGCAGATGATATCAAGTCTTTTTTCCTAATAAAATAAATAAGAACACTTCCATTAGAAAAAATAGAAAAAATAGACGCTGTTAATAAAATCATGTAAGATGGTTTAGTAATAGGGTATATGTAAATAACTAAAGAGGAAAGTACAAGAGTAATTGCTAAAGGGTTAGAGAAAAGAGACACAATGTTTTTTGACTTATTTTTTCTCCACCACAGAACCTGAGCTATAGATGAAAATATTGCAAGTGACGAGGCAAACCATATCTGTGCATTAGAATAAAAAACCTCTTTCTCAGCAGGAGGAGCTAAATTAGAAAATCCACCAAATAGTTCAACTATTGCATTGTATACAGGAATAGATGTTGGTAAAATTACCTGAAAAGACATAAGTATTAGTGTCAGTATTCCAATAAAAAGCCAGAAATCACCTGAATATGCCTTAGACTCTTTTAGTGTCTCTGGAATATCACCCCATCTTGTTATAAGTAAATACAAAGAAATTAAAATGAATAAAAATAGACATAACAATAATTGCCCACTTAGCCCAAGATCTGTAAATGAATGGACAGAGCTATCTCCTAAAACACCACTTCTTGTAAGAAATGTAGAATATAATATAAGTATGAAACTAGATAGAGAAAGAATAAAAGACATTTTGTAATACTGCTTTTTCCTGTTTGTTAATATTATACAATGAAAACTTGCCACAAGAAATAACCAAGGAACATACACCGCATTCTCAACAGGATCCCAATTCCAATATCCTCCAAAGTTCAATGTTTCATATGCCCAGTATGATCCCATCATAATACCAATACCTAGGACTATAACAGATAATAAAAGGTATTTCTGTGTTGGGTTAAGCCAGTTTTTATAGTCTCTTAGCCTTAGAGACGAGATAGCATATGAAAAAGGAATAATACATATTGCAAAACCTAGGAATAGAGTGGGAGGATGAATTACCATCCAATAATTTTGTAATAATGGATTTAGTCCAGACCCATCCTCTGGGACATAATTTGGATCAACTGAAAAAATTGGGGCGTATATAACATCACGAAGTAAGATAAATGGAGAGCTTCCAATCTTTACATCATAAAAATTAACTCCTAAAACCATTGAGGTCAAAGCGCATTGAACAAGTGAAATAACCATAACAATTGATGCATTCCATTTAGAGTAAGGCCTTGAAATAAAATAAATTCCAATTAAAATATTCCAAAACATCCAAAGGAGAAAAGAACCCTCTT
The DNA here is from genome assembly GCA_902633975.1 of uncultured Marinoscillum sp. GTDB lineage: Bacteria > Bacteroidota > Bacteroidia > Cytophagales > MED-G16 > MED-G16. Next base: position 30,897 of record CACPHX010000001.1, on the reverse strand, counting down.
GTCCTTCCCAGAAAGCGGAAATTTTAAAGTATATAGGTAAAAGGATAGATGTGTGCTGGAAAGCATAATAATATTCAAATCTGTTACCCATAAGAATTGCATACAGCAAAGCTATTGATGCTAACAGGAAGAATGAGTGTAGTGAGAATGATAACCTTCCAAATTTATACCAGGAAGTACTATTCTTTCGTGAATCAACAAGATAGAAGCTAATCGTTGAGAGTATAGCAAAGACGAATGATGATATAATAAATAAATGTCCAAAAGATCCAATTGAGGGCATCGAAATTAAATTTTTATATTCTCTTCAGTGTATTTAGATGGACACTTAAGTAATATTTCATCAGCTATAAACCTGTTGTTATTATATGACCCTATTACTACGATTTGTTCTGACATTAAAAAATCAGGTGGCATGGGTTCTCCAAAAAAGACATCTTCTTTTAGGCCTTTTTCGTCTACCATCTCGAAAGAGAAACTTAACATGTCAGAACTTTTTTTAATTCCGGTTATGTTATCTTCAGTGTCCCTATTTAACTTTCCAACAACATGGATTTTAGACATGTTACCATTTGAATAAAGTTCTCTAGCTTCAGTGAAAGAAACATAGGTACTTGCGTCACCAAAAGTTGTCACAATTATAACCAGAACTATTCCAATAAAGACTATTGAAAGACCTAGAGAATTTTTCATTTATTTTTTTTTATTGATTTAATCTGTTTTTCAATTCTATATAAATACAAAAATAAGCTGAAAAGAATAATCAAAGAAATAACTACAACTACATAAATTTTTCCATTGCTTCTCATAGCATCAGCCATCGCAACTTCTTGTAGAATAAGAAACAAAAAAAATAAAAAGTTCATATTAATTATTTTAATTTCAACATTTTAAGCCTAAGGTCTGAAATCCACAGACCTAAAAAAATAAAACCAGTTACTGCTGGATAAAAAACTAATCGTAATTGTGAATTCATATCATAAACATTAAACCCTGGGTTTCCACCATTACCAGGATGAAGGGAATCCGTCAACCTAGGAAGAATAAATATTAATGGTATTAACATGGAAAACGCAAAAACATTATACACAGACGAAATTTTCCCTTTCTTTGATTCATCATCTATTGAACTCCTTAAAATAAAATATCCAAAGTAAATAAGTAACCCAATCGCAGACCCATTAAGTTTAGGGTCATTAGTCCAGTAAGTCCCCCAAGTATATTTTGCCCAAAACATTCCTGTTAAAAGACCTAAAATACCAAAATATACGCCTACATGGGCATAATTATAAGATTTAGATTCATGAAGTTCACCACCCTTTGATACAAACATATATGAATGATAAGAAGATAGAAGTAATAAAAAAATCATAGTAAACCACATGGGGACATGAAGGTATAAAGCTCTTACCGTTTCATTAAGAATTGGCAAGGCCGGAACATCAAATAAGTACCCCGCAGTAAAGGTATATGTTAAAAGAAAAATACATCCTATTTTAATATATTTCATAACTTAATTTCTCCATAAATAATTAAACAAAACTTTTGTCAGGGCCAATAAAATTATATTCAACAAAATTAAGAGATAGATGTCTTCTCTAATAAGATTCCAAGAAAAATCTATTGACGAAACTTTACTAATCCTAACCAACAATAACAGAATAGGTAATATCACTGGAAAACCAAGAACACTTATTATCAAGGAATTGTTTTCAACCTGATAAGATATTGCTGATATTAAAGTCAAACAATTTGATATACTTAAGGATCCTAATATCAATAGAACTACAAAAAAATTTTTAGAAATAATTATATCACCCAATAAAAATGAAAAAACAATAAAAGTGAGTAGAACAATTGCAGAGAGGAAAAGAAAATTATAAACCAGTTTAGATATGATAAGTTCGTCAGGAGAAACTATAAAATAATAATAAAGGTTTCTTTTTTGGGACTCTTGAAAAAAGCTCTTAGATACAGATGAGACAGAAGCAAATAAAATCAGTATCCAAAAAATTGATACCCAAACTTCTAAGTTGAATAGACCGCTAGGTTGGAAGGAGAGATAAACTATGTATATAGAACTAACTACGTACAATATAACAGAAAAAAACAGATGACCCTTGCTAAATTCGATTTTAAGGTCTTTCTGCAAAATTGAAAATATTTTATTTATCATTGTCCTACAAAATTAACAACAAGAAATCTAATGGACACCTCAAAAAATTTATTTCCTCATAAACATTTTGTTGATGCCAACCTAAGAAGAAAACTCATCAAACAAAAACCTATTTTAATATGGCTTTCAGGACTATCAGGCTCTGGAAAATCAACCATAGCTAATGAACTTGAGAAGAAATTATATGAAAATAAATATCTCTCTTACCTTCTTGATGGTGACAATATAAGAGTAGGATTAAATAAAGATCTTGGATTTTCTGATAACGACAGAAAAGAAAATATAAGAAGAATTTCTGAAGTTTCAAGGCTTATGATTGATGCCGGATTAATTGTTATAACAGCTTTTATCTCACCCTTTGAGGAAGAAAGAAAGCTGGCTAGCACTTTAGTAAAAGCTGAAAACTTTTATTTAGTCCATGTTGAGTGTTCTGTAGAAAAGTGTGAGGAGAGGGATGTAAAAGGATTATATAAAAAGGCAAGATCAGGTGAAATTAAAAATTTCACTGGAATTGATTCTCCATATGAAATACCGCAAAATCCTAGTCTTACAGTAAACACAGAAAATGAAAGTGTTAAAGAATCAGTTAACAAAATTTTTAAGGGTATTCTCCAAAAAATCAAATAAATCACTATGCAAGAAATGTTAGAAATTGCAATGATTGCAGCTGAAGAGGCTGGAGGCGAAATCATGGATGTATACGATTCTAATGAGACAATTAATTATCAAGAAAAATCAGATCAGTCACCTTTAACTATTGCAGATAAGAGGTCTAATGACATCATTATGCATCACCTTTCAAAAACAGGATTTAATATTCTTAGTGAAGAAAGTGATTCTGTTAATTATAACGAAAGGAAAGACTGGGGTAAATTTTGGCTAGTGGACCCTCTTGATGGAACAAAAGAATTTATAAAAAAGAATGGTGAGTTTACAGTAAATATTGCATTAATAGAAGATGGTTCACCTAAAATGGGCATAGTATATTGTCCTGTAACTAAAGTACTTTACTGGAATGAATACGAAGGAAAAGTGTATAAAAAAGAGAACTTTACGGTAAATGAAATAAAGAAACGCACAAGCGTTAATGATAATGATAAAAATTTAAGAGTCGTTGTTTCAAGATCACACATAAATGATGAAACAAATGAATACATAAAAAAATTAAATGAGCCAAAACTAATATCATGTGGTAGCTCATTAAAATTTCTCTACATAGCTGATAACAAAGCTGATATTTACCCGCGGTTTGGTCCAACAATGGAATGGGATACAGCTGCAGCACATTCTATTTTATCATCTCTTGACATAATGGTAATGAATCTTGATACCGGAAGAGAGTTAAGTTATAACAAAGAAAATTTATTAAATCCTTTTTTTATAATTAAACCGTGATTTCGTAGAATTATATTGATACTAAATTATATTTGAAAGTAATGGAGAAAGAAATAAAAAATATAGAAGAAGAAATTAAAAGTTATTCCGACTCATCAAAAGTCGGAATTGAAAAATTTAGAATCAACTTTGTTAGTAAAAAAAGTGTAATCAATAAAATCTTTGAAGATTTTAAAAATTTATCGGTAGAAGACAAAAAAAAGTTCGGGGGACCAATAAATCATATTAAAACATTAGCAAAGAAAAAGCTTATTGAACTTTCAAGTATAAAAGAACAGGCAGGAGAAAAAAAAGATCTAGATTTTGATTATTCTCTTCCTCCTCAAGATGACACTGTAGGATCAAAACATCCATTACGAATAGTAAGGAATAAAATAATTAAAATCTTTAGGGATATTGGATTCAGCATTGAAGATGGTCCTGAGATAGAGAAAGATTGGTATAATTTTACTGCACTAAATTTTCCAGAAAATCATCCAGCAAGAGAGATGCAAGACACATTTTTCATTTCAAAAAACCCTGATGTTGTTCTCAGAACCCATACCTCAAATGTTCAGATAAGGTTGATGGAGAAAGAAAAACCACCATTAAGAGTAGTTATACCAGGAAGAGTTTATAGGAATGAAACTGTGTCCGCAAAATCTCACTGCTTCTTTCACCAAGTTGAAGGACTTTATGTTGATAAGGGTGTAAGTTTCAAAGATCTAAAAGACACGCTATATTATTTTGCAAGAGAAATGTTTGGAGATAAGACTGAAGTAAGATTCAGACCATCTTATTTCCCTTTCACAGAACCTAGTGCTGAGATGGATATCAAATGGAAGAACGGCTGGCTTGAAATACTTGGATCAGGACTTGTGGATCCAAATGTCTTAGAAAATTGTAACATTGACTCTAAAGTATACTCAGGTTTTGCTTTTGGAATGGGTATCGAAAGAATTGCAATGTTGAAATATGGAATAAATGATTTAAGGCTATTCTCAGAAAATGATAAGAGATTTCTCGAGCAATTTAAAGGGATCCATTAAACTCACAATTATTTATCATATTCTATAAATTAAGTGTTTTCTCTATCAGATACTTTAAACTTTAATCTTACTTATTAATCTTAAAAAACAATTGATTCTACTTTAATGATATTTAATTACTGCAGATTCAGTTACAAAATGACCTTCTTTAGTGTTTTTCTTCTATATAGAAATCTATTGAATAAACAGCTACTAATTAGCAAAAGAGTCGCGGTTAAGAATTGAATAGCTTTCCTTTCCACTCTCATCTTTAATAATACCAATCCCTATGAGCCCGAAGTAACCTTTATTTTTACAGTTATAAAATGAGTGGACCACACCATCAACTTTAAATGTCCTCAGAAAATTACATTCACTCTTAATCTCATTTCTTATATTAAGCATAACATCCTTATTATGTAGCTTGACTTCAAAAGTATTTGCAAAGTTTTCTGGAGTATTCTCTTTATAATAGTATATTTCTCCAAGATCATCATTGGAGGCTTTTACAAAAAATTTACTGTTTTTTGAAATTGTCCAAAAGTTATCATAAATATTTTTAATAAAGTTCTCAGAGTTATTCCAGACCTTGATATTTTGAAATGACAAATTATTAATTAAGATAAGTATATATAAAAAAGGTTTTAGCAATTTTTTATTTTAAAATTTCACAAGGGTTATACTCAGGATCTATTTTAATGAAAACCTCATTTTTAGCTTCTTCAAACCAAAAATTTAATTTCTCTGTTTGTTTTTTATTTAACGTAAAGGCTCTAAATCTTTGATAATCAGATTCTAAGTTACCTAAATGTGGAGGAATCTTTTCTTTAAAATAAATTATCTTATAGGCAATTTTTCCCTGATCTGTTCTAGTTTCAAAAGGAACTGAAATATCACCAACATTCATTGTATCAATTGTAAAAAATATAACAGGATCTAATTCTTCAACAAGAACATTTTCTCCACCTAATTCATCAGTAAAATATCCACCAAAAGAAGAAGTAAACTTATCCTCAGAATATTGTCTTGCTAATTCCTCAAATGATATAGAATCTAAGTATACCATTTTTTTTAAGCTGTCAAGAAAGCTAATAGTTTTTGATATATCGCTTTCAGAAAAATCAGGTTGAATTAAAATATGACGTGAATTAAAAAAGTTTCCTCTTTTTTCAATAAGTTGAATTATATGATAGCCAAATTGAGTTTCAATTGGCATTGAAACCTCACCAGGTTTAAGTTTAAAAACTTCAGCTTCAAATTCCGGCTGAAATGCACCTCTTCCTACAAAACCCAAATTACCTCCATTTTGAGCGCTCCCAGGATCTTGACTGTAGAGTGTTGCTAAAATCTCAAAACTTTCTCCATTCAAAATTCTATCACGTATTTCCATTAACTTTTTTTTGACTTTATCTTTTTGTGATCGACCAATTTCAGGTGATACAACAATTTGAGATACTTTTACTTGGGTAGAGAAATAAGGCAAACTATCTTTTGGAATATCTTCATAAAATCTCTTTACCTCTTCTGGACTAACAACAATATCATTCAATAATTCTTGTCTCATTTTTCTTGCAAGTAGTTGTTCTCTTATATCATCAAAGAGTTCTCTCTTAAATTCTGCAATAGTTTTATTATAATATCTTTCGATTTCCTCCTCAGACCCAATTTGATTAATTATTAATGCCATTCTAGAGTTCAACTCTTGATCCACTTCACCATCATCTACCAAAATTGAATCTATTTCTGCTTTTGCTACTAAAAGCTTAGTTGTTATGAGATCCTTAAGAACTGCACATTTTGTATTACCAGAAATTCTTTGACCCCTTGAAAGGATGTCTAAATAAGTACTTTCCAATTCAGATCTTAAAACTATAAAATCATCAACCCTAACGATAATCTCATCTACTATAACTGACGATTGACTAGATGCAAAATTAACATTAAAAAAGAAAACTAATTTTAACAACACATATCTAAAGTATCTCATAGTCTAATCCTTCTTTTGAATTAAAAAAAATACTGTCACGTAATTTATTAAATAAATCTTGTTTTCTCTTATTCAAAATAATTGTATTAATTATATCTGTTTCAAAACTTAAAGGTGAAAAATCACCAACTAATTTTTTATCTATAAATCTAAAAAATTGAGCTTTTGAATCACTATTAACTCTATAGTAATTATTTAATTTAAGAAATCTATTTTTATCAATATTTTTTGGGAAGTTTGTGTTCATTATTATGTCATCAAACTTTATCCATATTGAATCCTCTAAAAATGATTTTTCTGAAAATTGATATATATAAGATCTAAAGCTTGATTTGTCAACTTTAGGATAATTTTTAAAATCAGAAATAAATGAACTAAGATTAGGAGAATCTAATGGTAACTCAACATAGAGAGCCTTAACTAAATTATAACGTAATATAAAATCGTTAATATTTTTATCGTAATATTTCTTTACCTCTTCAAATCTTACTTCTGGGATTTTATTAGTCATAAAAATAAGTTTTTCAAATTCATACAGTATTAAATCATCCCTATAGCTCTGGACTTTTCTTTCAATAATTGACTTAAGTTCTTCGGTCTGATATGCAGATTTCAATAAAAGTTGTTTTTTTAACCAAATATTAATTTGATTGGAAAAAACTGCTGAACTATCTCCCATTGATTCTTCATATATTATATCGTCTCTCAATAAAACCTTATCTCCAACTCTTGCTAGGATTTGATTGGTCTTCTTATTATTATCTTTAACATAAGAACATGAAATCAAAAAAATAAATATTAAATATTTATACATTTCTTACGGATATCATTAGTAATGTAGTATCATCTAATGAAATATTATTTCCTTTAAAGTTATTAACATCCTCTTTAACAATATTTATAAATTTTTCAGAAGAGGTTCTTTTCTCGAATAAGGCCCTAATTTTTGAAGATCCATAAAAATCCCCATAAACATTTTGAATTTCAATCAATCCGTCAGTATAACAAAATAAATCAAAATTATCATCAACCTTTAATTTAGTAATTTTAATATTTGATAATGTTGGAAACATGCCTAGTACCGTTACCCCTTTATCTAAGGTTGAGATTTTATTTCTATAACCAAGAAGTGGATGAGGATGACCACAATTAACATATTCCAAAACTTTTGTTTTATAATCATAAATACATATAAACATACTTACAAATCTTTCACTTAGTCCTCTAAGATTAATTTGATAATTCAACTCTTCAACAATTTTTTTTAGATTCTTTGAATTTCTAATCATGGTTCGGATTGAAGCCTGAACATTTGACATCATCAGTGCCGCAGGGATACCTTTGCCTGAAACATCAGCAATACAAACTAAAAACTTATTACTGCTAATTGGAATATAATCAAAATAATCTCCACCTAGAGCAAAATGTGGTTGATACAATGAAAATATTTTTAATTTTTTAGAATTTGGTAAAATATTAGGAATAAGATTTTCTTGCACTTTTTGAGCAATTATCCTTTCATTTTGAATATTGTCAAATACTGGTGTTGTAGGTAAACTAAATATATTTATTAAAGTAGAAACTGATAAGTACGTAAAATTGAAAGAAAATAATAAAATAAAAAAAAGAGATGATTTAAAATCATATAAAATTTCTACTTTATTGAAAGATGTAAAAAAAAGAAAAATTAGGATATGAATAAATATTATAACTAATGAAAGCAGTATTGTTCTCCACTTTTGATTAAAAGGTAAAAAAGCAACCCATTTCTGATTAAAGAACAAAACACCAATTAGTATAAAGTAAACAAGAAATATATATTGATAAATTGGTGTAGGAAAAAAATTATATAAAATATCAAAAATAAACATAGACACCAACCCGTAACTCAAACCTTTCAATATAGTCTTCATAATTTTAGATGACTCAAATGATATTAATCGATAAGAAATAAGATATGTAATTATTAAAAATATTGTTGATGAACCAATTGTTAAATTGATCAATAGAGAATCAATTATTTTATTAAAAAGACCAAAATTAATCCTTAGTAAAATAAATAAATAAGTAAAAATAATCGGGATAAAACATTTTATTCCAAGAATAAATAATCTAAAAAGTGTATTAAAAATATCATCTCTGCTAACTTTTATAAGAGTTAGATCATAATATTTATAAAATGAAAAACAAAAAGTTCCTAAAAGAAATAAATAAAATGTACCATTAAGGGTACTATGAAAACTTTGACTTGTAAAATAAATAGTTGTATAAAATAGACCAAAAAAGAACCATGACACATATCCAATAAAAAGGTAAATCTTCGGCTTTATTCTAATATTCATTTTAAAAAATTATTTCTTAGAATAATTTGGAGCCTCTCTTGTAATAAAGACATCATGAGGATGGCTTTCTATTGATCCAGCATTAGTAATCCTTACAAATTTTGCTTTTTTTAGACTATCAATATTTCTTGCACCAACATAACCCATTCCAGATCTAATACCTCCATTTAATTGATAAAGAATTTCAGATATATTGCCTTTATATGGTACCCTACCAACGATACCTTCAGGAACCAATTTTTTTGGATTATCTTGATCTTGTTGGAAATATCTATCTCTTGTTCCTGCTTCCATTGCCTCAACTGAACCCATTCCTCTATATGTTTTATATTTTCTTCCTTCATAGATAATTACATCTCCTGGTGCCTCTTCAGTGCCTGCTAACAAAGATCCTATCATTACAGAATTTGCACCTGCAGCTAAGGCTTTAACAATATCACCGGAAAATCTTATACCACCATCAGCAATGATTGGAATATTAGAACCTTTAATTTTTTGATAAACATCATAAACTGCAGATAGTTGAGGCATACCAACACCAGCTATAACTCGCGTAGTACAAATACTTCCAGGCCCAACACCAACCTTGACTGCATCAGCACCAGCATCAACGAGTGTTTTTGCAGCTAACCCAGTTGCAATATTTCCTACCATAACGTCAACTGAATAATTTGACTTAATTTTTTTTAAAAGATGAATAACAGATTTTGTATGAGCATGAGCAGTATCAATTGAAATTATATCTACATTAGATCTGATTAACATTTCTACCCTTTTTTCCCAGTCATCAGATAAACCAATTGAAGCACCAACCCTTAACCTACCCAACTCATCTTTACACGCGTCTGGCATAGATTTATTTTTTTGAATATCTTTATAGGTAATTAGTCCAATTAACTTTTCACCATCAACAATTGGTAACTTTTCAATTTTATGTTTTTTAAGAATTTTCTCAGCACTATCAAGACTTATATCTTTCTTGGCTGTAATTAATTTTTTTGTCATAATATCTACAAGCTCCACACTTTGATCTTTCTGGAATCTCAAATCTCTGTTTGTAACGATCCCTATTAGATTATTCTCATTATTAATTATTGGTATACCACCAATTTGATTTTTTTTCATAATAGCTAAGGCATCCATCACTCTTGCATTATTAGGGAGAGTGATAGGATCTTTGATCATACCGCTCTGGGATCTTTTTACCTTTCTAATTTCATCAGCCTGACTCTCAGGAGATAAATTTTTATGAACTATACCAATACCACCTTTAAGGGCAACAGCAATAGCAAGTTTAGATTCCGTCACTGTGTCCATTGATGCTGAAATAATAGGAATATTTAGTTTTATGTTTTTAGAAAGAGAAGTCTTGACACTGGTTTCAGAAGGTAATACTTCAGAGTAAGAGGGAACCAACAAAACGTCGTCAAACGTTAAAGCTTCAATCTGAAATTTGTTGTCTTTTGTCATAGCAAATAAGAATTTTATCTATTTGCCAAGCAAAACTAATACATTATAATTGAGTTAAAAAATTCTTTATAAATTATCTACATGAATCTGTTTTTAGAAGTTTTAGCTAGTTTTTTTGGTATTTTAAGTGTTTGGTATGCAAGAAAGAACATAATATATGTTTTTCCAACTGGGATTGTCAGTGTTCTAATTTTTGCGTATTTAACTTTCATAAATAAAATTTATGCAGAAACTGGTGTCAATATATACTATTTTGTAATGAGTATTTATGGATGGATACTATGGGGATCAAAAAACAAAAAAATTCAAAAAAAGATCTCTTTAAGCTCGAAGGATGAAATTATTTTTTCAATAACTATATTCATTATATTCTTCATAATAATTTATAATATTTTAGAAAACACTGATAGCGATGTAATAATACTTGATAGCTTAACTACTTCTCTAAGCTTAACGGCAATGCTTCTTCTTGCTAGAAGAAAAATTGAAAATTGGATATTTTGGATTATAGCAGACCTTATATACATACCTTTATTTTTATATAAAGGTCTTTACATAGCAAGCCTTCAATATTTTGTCTTTCTTTTATTGGCAACAAGTGGATATATAGAATGGAAAAAAAATATTAAAAAATGAAAAGAATTTCTGTAATTGGTCCTGAATCATCAGGAAAAACCACCCTAACTAAATATTTATCAAAAACATTAAAATGCAATTACTCTGAAGAGTATGCAAGAACCTATCTTGATAAGAAAGAGACATACGATGTTCATGATTTAATTAAAATAGCGAAAGAACAAAATAAAATAATAACAAATAACATCAAGAAAGGTAATGATTACTTTATAGCAGATACATCATGTCTTGTTATCGAGTTATGGAGCAGAATTAAATTCAATCATGTGGATGTTGATTTAAAATATTTATCATTGAATGAAGACTTTGACTTTTATCTACTATGTAAACCTGATATCCCCTGGGAAGAGGATAGATTGAGAGAGAATCCTAATAACAGAGATGATATATTCGATGTCTATGAAACAACTCTAAAAAAAAGAAATTTAAATTATAAAATAGTAGAAGGAAATCTTCAAGAAAGACTTCTAACAGCACTTGATTTTATAAAAAATTGACATTAAAATTGTATTTACAAGGGGTGCTTAATACAAAAGCTGAGATTATACTCTAAAAACTGATCCAGGTAATGCTGGCGTAGTAAAAAAGCTAATACTTTTAGTCCCTTTTTAAATTTATATAAAATGAGGACTATTATACTTTTATTTATAAACTTCACATCCATTGCACAGAATAATTTTGTTGGTAGAGTTACTGATAGTAGTGGAGACCCAATAGTTGGTGCGAACATTTTAATTAAAGAATCAAATCTTATTACCTATACGGACGAGAAGGGTAAGTTTTATCTAAACTCTAACTCAACAAATATAGACATCCAGGTATCACATGTAGGTTATTTAACAAAGGAAATTAAATTTTCAAATCCAAATCAAGAAGTAAATATCGTTTTAGATGATGGCATAATATTGAAAGACGAAATAAAAGTAATTTCTACAAGAGCTAAAGATAACAGTCCTTTTGCATTTACGAATATTTCTAAATCATTCATTGAAAAAAATAATTCAGGAAAGGACATCCCTTTTCTGATAAACTCAACACCCTCTACATATTCAACATCTGATGCTGGAAATGGGATAGGTTACACTGGTGTAAGAATAAGAGGAAGTGATGCCACAAGAATAAATGTTACCATTAATGGCATCCCCTACAACGACTCCGAATCTCATGGAGTTTTTTGGGTAAACGTTTCTGACCTAGCTTCATCAGCTAACAGCATACAAGTACAGAGGGGTGTGGGATCTTCAACAAATGGAGGAGGAGCTTTTGGAGGAACAGTCAGTATTAAAACAGGTAAAGCGTATGAAGATTTTAAGTTAAAATACTCATCTTCGGCTGGATCATATAAAAGCTTCAAAAACACATTAGAACTAAATTCGGGTTTGATAAAAAATAAGATTAATCTGAACCTAAGGTTATCTAAAATAAATTCAGACGGATATATTGACAGGGCCACATCAGACCTTAAGTCATATTATACCTCTGCAAGTTACTACTCGGATAAAACATCTATTGATCTAATTAATTTTTCAGGAAAAGAAAGAACTTATCAATCATGGTGGGGAACTCCTGAAGGAAGAATAAATAATGATATTGAGGAAATGAATAATGTAATTGCAAATAATGGTTACTCCGATGAACAAGCTGACAATCTTTTGAGTTCAGGGAGAACATTTAATTACTATACATATGATAATCAGACTGATAATTATCAACAAGATCACTACCAAATGCATTTTAACCATGATATATCAAATACAGCTAATTTACATTTGGCTCTTCACTATACTTACGGAAGGGGTTATTACGAAGAGTTTAGAGAAGATGATAATTTATCTAATTACTATGACTTTTTAGAAAATAAATCTCTCGACTTAATCAGAAGGAGATGGTTATCCAACCATTTTTATGGATTAACTTACTCTTTTTCAAAGAAGTTTGATAAAAGTGAAATAAATATTGGTGGTGCTTTGAATGAGTATGACGCCGATCATTTTGGAGAAATTATTCAACCCAAGGTCATGGTCTCAGAGCCTTACTATTTTTCTAAATCATTCAAAAAGGATGGTAATATTTTTATAAAATATAACCTTAATATCACTGAAAGAGTAGAGTTATTTACTGATATGCAATTAAGGGGATTTTCCCATAAGATGAAAGGAAATGATAATGACAAGTCTATTATTGATGTGGATAAGAATAATGTTTTTTTTAATCCTAAAATTGGATTAACCAAATCACTGAATGATAAAGTTATTCTGTATGGATCAATTGCTGTAGCAAATAGAGAACCTATAAGGAGTGATTATATTGATTCAAAGATTGAGCCAAAACATGAGAGCTTGGTAAACATTGAGCTCGGAAAAGGTATCAATTATAATATAGGTAGCTTTAATACAAATCTTTATTTGATGGAATACAATAATCAATTAATTACTACAGGTGAAGTCAATGATGTAGGAGCTTACATAAGAGAAAATGTTAAGAAAAGTAGAAGGTTTGGTGTTGAATTAACGAATGTACTTAACACGAAAGATTTTTATATTAATTCGTCATTATCATTATCAAAAAACCTTGTTTATAATTTCAGTGAAACTCTATATGATTATGGTGCTGATTTTTCTCAGTATAATATCATCGAAAATAAATACGACATAACTGACTTAGCGTTCTCTCCAGGAGTTCTGTTGAATAATCATTTTGAATGGAAAGTTAATAAGTTTTTAAGTTTTATTTTAAATTCAAAATATGTTGGGAAACAATATTTAGACAATACATCAAACGAGAAAAGAGTGCTTAAAGACTTTTTAATAAATGACTTTAAGATACAGACTAACCTCACAAATAATGTCTTTAATAATTTATTTTTTAAGATAGAAATTAACAATATATTTAATATGAAATATTCTAGTAATGGATATACTTTTGGGTATTATGGAGGTATGGATTACGAAGTAAGAGAGAATTACTTTTACCCTCAAGCAACAAGAAATATTATGTTTTCCATAAGCATAGAAATATAAATGAAAACCACAGTAGAAATTAGTCTTTATAAACTGCAAGAGGAAGACTCTAATGGCAATTACAAACTGATTGTCAAAGAGTTTTTAAAGAGTATTCAAAATAAAAATTTGGAGATTGAAACTAATGGCTTAAGTTCACTAATATATGGTGATTATTCGGATATAATTGAACTTTTAAATAATGAGGTTAGAGATTTTTTAGATAAGTATAGAAGTGTATTTGTTTTAAAAATTTCGAAAGGAACCTTAAAATATAAAGATTAATTACTTATCCGTATTACAAATTATAAATCTATTTTTTCCATAAAAATCTCTCATGCTTTCAGGGTTATAGCCTTGGAATAAATCTAATACCTCATTAACATACAGGTCATTAATTTCCAGATATATTCTTCCGCCCTCATTTAAATTTTTTTTTGCAAAAACTAATATTTTTCTATAGAAATATAGAGGATCATCCTGTGTAAATAAAGCTGTTTTAGGTTCATTATCTAATACTAAACTATCAACTAACTTTTTATCACTTATTGGTATATAAGGTGGATTACTTACAATGACATCAAACATTCTGTCCGTTTTAAATTTCTCTATACTTTCGTTAACTAAGTCAACATTTTCACTGTCATCCAAAATATTTTTTCTTGCTACAGTTATAGCCTCAGGAGAAATGTCAATTCCCATTACTTTTGAATTAATATTTTTTCTTAAAGAAATTGCAATGCAACCTGAACCAGTACCTATATCAATTATATTAATAGGCTTTCGTTTTTTTTCTCTTCTTATAATCAGATTTACAAGTTCCTCAGTTTCAGGTCTAGGAATTAAAACTTTATCATTTATATAAAATTTTTTATAGAGGAAAAACTCAGATGAGGCAACATACTGCACTGGTATGTTTTGATTTAATTTATTTATATCATTTATTAAAAGATCATTTTCATTTTTTTTCAAAATAATTTCTTTTTCAAGTAAAATGTCAGTTGGTGAAATATCAAATTTTAGATATAGATACTTTACGATAATATTTTCCAAATCACTTCCATTTAAAGTAGTTATCATTTCTTTAAGTTTATTGCTAATTTTGCTTGCTGTTGTTTTCACGTAATTGTTATATGGATAAAACTCATCATAAATATATAGAAAGGACATTTTATTTAGCTAAGAAAGGTTTGGAGAATGTGAAACAAAACCCTATGGTGGGATGTGTTATTGTAAAGGATAATAAAATAATTGGTGAAGGATATCACAAAAAATATGGCAAAGAACATGCAGAAATAAATGCTATAAAATCTGTAACTAATAAAAAAGAAATAGAAGGAAGTTCAATTTATGTAAATTTAGAACCCTGTAGCCATTATGGAAAAACCCCTCCTTGTACTCTAGAAATAATAAAGCATAAGCCTAAGGAAGTAATAATAGCAAATAAAGATCCAAACAAGAGAGTAAATGGTAGAGGTATTGATATTCTTAGGGACAATGGTATAGATGTAATAGAAGGAATTAAAAGAGAAAAAGGTGAAATCCTAAACCGAAGATTTTTTACTAATTTTAAAAAAAATAGACCATACGTAATCATGAAATGGGCACAGACTATTGATGGTTTTATAGCCCGAAAAAATGGAGACTCTAGATGGATATCAAATGGTTTATCAAGAAAATTTGTTCATAAATGGAGATCAGAGGAAGACGGTATTTGCGTTGGAATTAATACGGTTTTAATTGATAACCCTAAACTTAATGTAAGAAAATGGAAAGGAGATAATCCCTTGAGGATTATCATAAATCCGAAGCTTAAATCACTAAAAAACAAAAAAGTAATTAATGATGAATTACCATCATTAATTATTAATCAAGTTGAATCTTCTTCTTGTTCTGGTAAAGAGTTTTATAAAACCAAAAATCTGTCATTTAAAAAAGTATTAAATATTTTATATAAAAAAGGAATCTCAAGTTTATTAGTTGAGGGAGGAGCAAAAACATTAAATAATATAATAAAAGAAAATATCTGGGATGAAGCAAGAGTATTCACTGGAAATAATAAATTTGACGAAGGAATTAAAGCGCCTAGATTTAAATTACCGAAACACTTTCAAAATATAGATAATGACAAATTGTATACAATTTATAACAATGGAAGAAATTAAAATATCACAAAATTTAAATAAAGAGGAAAAATACATTGAATTAGTAAATCAAGTTAGTTTACTAATTAAAGATGAAAGAGATTTAATTGCCAATCTATCTAATACATGTTCTGCAATTAATGAGGTACATAATTTCCTTTGGACAGGCTTCTATATTGTTAAGGAAAATGAATTAGTTTTAGGACCCTTTCAAGGCCCTGTTGCTTGTACAAGGATTGGTTTTGGGCGAGGGGTGTGTGGAAAGTCTTGGGAAGAAAAACGATCAATTATAGTAGATGATGTTGAAAAATTTCCAGGTCACATTGCATGCAGTTCAAAATCAAAATCTGAGATTGTTATACCAATATTTAGAGGTAATGATGTTTTTGGTATATTGGATGTTGACGATACTAGATATGGAAACTTCGATGAAGTTGATGAAAAGTATTTAAAAGAAATTGTTGAGTTAATAGAAAAAAAATTAATCTAACTCAGCTATTAATGTTTCTCCACTTATAGTAATTTGATCTTTTTTAACACAAACTTTAGTTTCAAGAGGAAGAAAAATATCTGCCCTTGACCCAAATTTTATAAAACCTAACTGATCAGCTTGGTTGACTTTTGATCCTTCTTTAGAGTAATTTACTATTCGCCTTGCAACAAATCCTGCAATTTGTCTAACCATTAACTCAATGTTTTCATTTGCAATGACAGTAGTTGTTCTCTCATTTAACTTACTTGATTTAGGGTGCCAAGCAACCAAGTATTTTCCTTTATGATATTTATAATATTTAACAAAACCGCTGATTGGATTCCTATTTATGTGCACATCAAAAGGAGACATAAATATGGATATCATAAGTTTTTTTTCTTTAAAATATTCATCCTCAAAAACCTCTCCAATATGAACAACTTTTCCATTAGCTGGAGAAATTATTTTTTTGTCTCCAATATTCTTTTTAATTACGGGGCTTCTAAAGAACTGTAAAAAAAAGAATAGTTCAAATAAAGTTAATAGTAAAACAAAACTCTTTACCCATATAGAAAGATCCAATAGGAAGATAACGAGGTTAATCGCAAAACCAATAACGAACAACACAAATAAAAACTTATGTCCCTCCTTATGTATTCTGAGCATTTTTCTGAAACGTGAATGAACCGTCTCTATACTTATAAGTTCTAGAAACTTTATCTATTGCTGCAATATAAGCAGCAGTTCTTAATGATACTTTATATTTTTTGGAAATTGCATAGACATTGTTAAAAGACTGTTTTATTATGGAATCACTCCTTCTATAAACTCGGTTTTTAGTCCATTTGAAACCTAGCCTGTTTTGAACCCATTCAAAATATGAAACAATAACACCACCAGCATTTGCCAAAATATCTGGAACAGCAACAATTCCCTTTTTTTCGATAATAGAATCAGCTTCATGTGATGTAGGGCCATTTGCACCCTCAACAATTACTTTAGCCTTGATCGAATTAACATTTTTTTCAGTTATAGCATTTTCAAGAGCCGCAGGAATTAAAACATCAACATCCAACTTTAACAATTCATCATTAGAAATTTTCGTGGCTTCCTTAAACCCTTCTAGTGTTCCTTTATTCTCATTTCTGTACTGGATTGCCTTACCTATATCTATTCCTTTCTCGTCATAATAACCACCAGATATATCAGAAATTGCGACAACATTACACCCTCTTTCTTTCAATAACAAAGCTGCCCAAGATCCAACATTGCCAAAACCTTGTATAGCAACTTTAGCATTAAATGGATTTATTTTGTTTTTTGTTAAAGCGGCTAATGTTGCTACCATAACTCCCCGTCCAGTAGCTTCTATCCTTCCCGCGGAACCTCCAAGTATTATTGGTTTTCCAGTGACAACAGCATTAATTGTAACCCCTCGAGCTCTTGAATATTCATCCATCAACCAAGCCATCTGATCAGGTCCTGTTCCAACATCAGGCGCTGGTATATCTTTGTCTGGACCAAATATATCGTTCATAGACTGGGTATAAGCTCTTGTTAACCTTTCCAGCTCTGAAAGACTCATTTGTTTTGGATCACAACATATACCCCCTTTGGCTCCACCATAAGGAATATCAACAACCGCACATTTCCAAGTCATCCAAGCAGCAAGGGCTGTTACCTCATTTATATTGACAGAAGAATCATATCTTATGCCTCCTTTTGAAGGGCCTAGAATATTAGAATGTATCACTCTATATCCCTCGAAAACTCTAATTGAACCATCATCCATAGAGATTGGTAGCGAAACAATAATTTTCTTTACTGAAGATTTTAAAACGTTATAGACCTCCTCATCAAGGTCAAGGTATTCTGCTGCAACATGAAACCTCTTCATCATTGACTCGAGAGGATCTTTATCGTGCAGGATAGGAGCTGGTTCTTTATAACTCATATCAGTTTTTGGGTTTGACTTTGTAAATCTACAATTTTAAGTTATCTGAGACATAATTTTAAGATAAAAAAATACGTAGGGAACCACAAAGAAAAAACTATCAAATCTATCTAAAAAACCACCGTGGCCTGGAAGCTTGTTTCCACTATCTTTAAGATTAAAGTTTCTTTTGATTAATGATTCAAACAAATCACCAAAAACACCTGAAACTAATACAACTAGAGAGAATATTGCCCAAAATAAAAATGAATACATATCAAAAAAGAAATGTAGCAAGTAAGCAATAGACATATTAACAAAAAAACCTGAAAACACGCCCTCCCATGTTTTCATTGGTGATACCGACTCAAATAACTTTGTTTTTCCAAATAAAGATCCACCAATAAAAGCAGCACTTTCACTAGCCCACAAAAAAATAAAGACACTAAGTAAGAATATAGAATCGTAACTGCCTTGCGCAAATACTATAAAGTTCATGAGTGAGAGTGGAAGAGAAATATAAAGTATTCCAAAAAAAGTTACTGATACATTTTTTATCGCTTCTTTACTTTTTGAACTATAAAGAGCAGAAAGGCAAACAATTGGGAGAATAGGTATGAGAATAAAATATATCCCCCACATCTCTCCATTACTTGAATAGAGATATGAAGTTATAAAGATCAAAACTGATAAAAACACTCCAAGAATATCATTAGGTCTATAATTATTTTGTTTAAGAATTCTATAATACTCTCTAGATGATAAATATATGATAACAACAAAAGCTAATAAATAAGATAACTCATGGAAGGTTGAAAGAATCAAGAGCGACCCTCCAAAAAGAGCAGTTAAAAACCTATTTTTAAGGTTAGTTTTATCCACTTTTTTTATTTTCAGTTAGTAAAGATTTAGCCTTAAGATAATTTTTTTCGGATACTAAAACCTCAAAATAACCAAAATTATTGTATGAGGAGTCTATTTTGTCAAGAGGTATGCACCTTATCTCTTTACTTTCAAGAAGTGATAAGACCTGGTAAGCTTCAATTCTATTCTTTGTCTTAAATAGACTAACCCATTTTATCTGCTCTTTCATTTAACAGTTTTTGTCTGACAAAATAAATAGTAATTAAAAATAGAATTAATGAAAGAATTATAACCACAACTGGTAAATCTGGAGGATCATTTACACCTAGTTCATATTCTTTACCAAAATAACCTTGTTGAGCAGCATACCACATAGTAACAGCAAAAAAATTATTAAACGCATGAGCAATAACAGCATAGAAAATACTTCCAGACCAGTAGAAAAGATAACCAAATAGAACACCCATGAGGAGCCTTGGGAAAAAACCATAAAACTGCATGTGTATAGTGCTGAAAATAAAAGCACTAAGCCAAATAGCTAAATGATGATTTCTTGAAATCAAATAGAAATTCTTTTGAATAATCCCTCTAAATAAAAATTCTTCAAAAAAACCAGGTATAATAGCAATTGCTATTATACCTATAAGGTACTCATTGAAATTATCAAATGAGACAAGATATATTGTTAGTTCCTCAAGCTGAGATTCCTTCAACTTAGCCCACGACTCAAAAGAACTTAAGAAATCCGGAAAAATGACTGATTTGTTCCAGATAACTATTGGTGAGTCCACGAGTACGAAAAGGAAAGTGAGTATAAAAACAAAAAATATAGAGCTTAAAGATACTTTTTTGAAATTCATGTTATAATTGGTATTCTTCCAAATAGCAAAATAGGGCAAACCCAATAGTATTAGAGCTAATGAATTTGATATGAGCATTATCTTCCTATCAAAAATTTCAAAAGGTATTTCGGTATCTACCTCAGTCACCGCTGAAGACAAGAACATAAGTATGACTGGTAAAGACCAAAGTGAGATATATAATAATTCTTTTACGTGTTTATTCATAATTGATTTTCTTTGCAAACAAATTTAAATTAAAAAATGTCATTTAATGAAAATTGACAATATAGAGCTCGGTGAATTTCCTCTACTTCTAGCGCCTATGGAAGATGTAAGCGATCCGCCGTTTAGAGCGGTGTGTAAACAAAATGGCGCCGACCTTATGTTCACTGAGTTTATATCATCAGAAGGTTTAATCAGAGATGCTGAAAAAAGTGTACAGAAACTTGATATATACGATGATGAGAGACCAATAGGGATTCAGATATTTGGTGATAAGATTGATTCAATGAGACAGGCAGCAGAAATATCTGAAAAAGCAAAACCGGAGATTTTAGATATTAACTATGGGTGTCCGGTCAAGAAAGTTGCATGTAGAGGAGCTGGTGCAGGAATATTACTTGACCTTGACAAAATGCAAAAAATGACAGCTGAAATTGTTAAGCAAGTTAAAATTCCTGTGACTGTTAAGACTCGACTAGGTTGGGATGAAAATAACATCAAAATTATGGAGGTGGCTGAACGTTTACAAGATGTTGGAATAAAAGCATTATCAATTCACGGAAGGACAAGAAAACAGATGTACAAAGGAGAAGCAAACTGGAATTATATTGCAGAAGTAAAAAATAATCCAAGAATTAAAATACCAATTTTTGGAAACGGTGATGTGGATTCTCCAGAAAAAGCACTAGAATATAAAAATAAATATGGTGTAGATGGAATAATGATTGGAAGGGCGGCAATTGGTAACCCATGGATATTCAATGAAATAAAATATTATTTAAAACATAAAAAGAGAAAAAGCATACCTACTATTGATGAAAGAATTAATGCAGTAAAAAAACATCTTTACTTTTCAATTAAATGGAAGGGTGAGAAGCTTGGTCTAGTCGAGATGAGAAGACATTATAATAATTACTTTAAAGGAATTGAGAACTTTAAAGAATATCGAATGAAGTTAGTTCTTAGCGAAAGTATCAATTCATCAATGGAAACTTTAGAGGAAATTTCTAGTATCTATACTACGAAGAGAGAGACTAGTTTAACATGATCAAAAACAAAAATGCTTACGCCTGGTTATTGCTGATTCTTTTAAGTTTAATCTGGGGTAGCTCACCAATATTAATTAAGAAATCATTAGTATCATTAGGGCCCTTTGAAATTGGTGCGCTAAGGTTATCATTTGCTGCTATTGTTCTTATACCATTTCTTTCAAAAAATTTTAAAAAGGTTAAAAAAGAAGATATACCAATATTATTTATTTCTGGAATAGTAGGAAACGTGATTCCATATTTTTTGTATCCAATAGCTCAGACAAATATAGACAGTGGAACCTCAGGTGTTTTAACTTCTCTCACTCCATTTTTTGCTTTATTAATTGGAGTATTTTTCTATAAACTAAAAGCAACCAAAAATAACATTATTGGTTTAACTATAGGTTTTTCAGGAACAGCAGCATTAATACTCTTATCAGAAAATACAGATACTAACCAATCAAACTTATATGGACTTTACGTTGTATTGGCGACAATACTATACGGGATTAATTTAAATCTGGTAAAATACCATTTGAATCATCTTAAACCAGTTACTATAACCAGCTTTTCCATTGTTTTAATATTACCAATCACTTTATATGTACTATTTAAACATACCCCATTTCTTATTCACATGCAAAGTTTCAATACATATAAAGACGAGTTTATTTATGTTTTTATTTTGGGGATATTAAGCACCTCAATTGCTACATTGATTTTTTATAATTTAATAAAGATAAAAGATACAGTCTTTGCATCAACAGTTACCTACTTAATGCCAATTGTAGCAGTTGTGATTGGAATACTGGATGGTGAAATAGTAAACATTTATCAGCTCAGTGGTATGGGATTGATTATTATAGGAGTATATATAAATAGTATTAAAATTAGGAGTTAAACTCCCTCGCGTTCTAGTAGAGACTTGGTTAGTTTAATTCCCTCCAGCTCACTGTAACTAGACCCCTCATATTCAATAGAAATATAACCTCTATACTCAGAGTTTTTTATAATACTCATCATTCTTGAAAAATCAGTCTCAATACAATTTCCATCAGAATCAAAATCGTTACTTTTGGCACTAACGCTCATAGCATAGGGTAATAATTCTTTAACACCAAGATATCTGTCATATTCTTCTGCACAACCTGATGAATTTTCAGTTGCTCGACGAATACAAAAGTTGCCAAAGTCAGGAAGAGTTCCAATGTTTTTTCTGTTTGTATTCTCAATTACCTTAACTAACCATTTTGCGTTCGAAGAGTATCCACCATGATTTTCAACAATAACATTTATACCAAAGTCTTCAGAAAATTCTCCAAGAACAGCTAAAGATTCGGATGCATTTTTTGATACCTCTTCCTCAGTGCCATTCCCTGCAGCGTTTACCCTGATGTGGGAACAACCAATAAACTTTGCAGCCTCTACCCATTTCTTATGATTATTGATAGCCTTTAGTCTCTTTCTTTTATTTGTGTCACCCAAGTTGCCTTCCGAATCAATCATAATTAAGTTATTAACTATCCCATTATCTTCAGATATGTTTAACATTTCGCTCAGGTATTTTTTATTCTTTGCTTTATTGATAAAAAATTGATTTACATATTCAACTACACCTATATCAAATTTCTCTCTAGCTATTCTCGCAAAATCAAGGTTATCAATCTTTCCTGAATTTAAGGATTTGTTTAGTGACCACTGAGCGAGTCCGATCTCAAAAAAAGGAGATTGCCTTTGATAGGCAAAGATTGGATTTGGAATTACGCTTCCCGCAAGTATCGATTTAAATATGAAATCTCTTCTTTTCATACAATTAATTTAAAAAAAATTATTCATAGACACTACTAAATAATACACCATTATAATCTAACTCTCCAGCAGGAATCTTAAATGGTAAAATATTTTCTTTTGGAGGGAGAGGACATGTAGTAAAAGTCGAGAAAACACAAGGCGGATTGTAAGCCATATTAAAATCAATTGTAATATTATTGTTACTGTCTGGTGGATCTAAATATAAAAACCTTCCCCCACCATAAGTTAATTCACCGTTTGTCAAATCACCAAAAGGAATAAAATATCTACCAGAGGATCTAACTGTAGGTTCAAATGAATATTCAGTTCCTTCATAATTGAAATATATTTTACCTGGAATGGTATCATAATAATTACCCCCCTGAAAGTTTGGAATAATTACTCTTTTTGGATTTTCAAAAGGTTTAAAAGTTGCATTTACTATCCAGTTCTTGTTGTAAGTGAAGTGATTAATTTCTAAATCGGTTTTTAACATTGGATGATTAAAATTTCTAAGCCTTATCCCTATAACTC
Organism: uncultured Marinoscillum sp.; assembly: GCA_902633975.1. Taxonomy (GTDB): domain Bacteria; phylum Bacteroidota; class Bacteroidia; order Cytophagales; family MED-G16; genus MED-G16. The sequence goes on along the minus strand of CACPHX010000001.1, from coordinate 7,052 downwards.
CAGAATCAACATGAACAAACCACCTAAAAGAACCCCTATCAAAAAAGTTTGAGTCTTCAAAGTAATTGTAAGATATCTCTTTAATTAATTTATTTTCGAATAAGACAGGCACATAATATTTAAATGTAATGATAGAATCTTTAACTGTAAACTCAGCAAAATTCTCAGGAAAACCATTTGGCATCAACATATCATTTCCTGATGCAGATCCCATTGTGTGTTTTCCATCCTCAACCTGATAAAGTCCCGCCAAGTTAAGGAAACCATTCTCAGCATATAAATCATTTTTTCTTCTCAACTTCCAGTCTTCATAATATTCCGGATTAGTAATTTCAGAACATGACAAGAAGGTAAAATAAAAAATTAAAAATCTTAATTTCATTATATTTATAAAGTTAACATTTTAAAAAAACCTATGATAATAAAGCTTATTCTAATAATTAATTCAATATTAAACTTTACCCCACTAAGTGAAAGTTTAAATAATGAAAAAATATCATTACTGGTGATATATAAAACAGGCGGCTTTATTCATAAAGAAGGAATAGAAGCTGGAAAAAAACTCTTTGACCTAATATGCAATGAAAAAAACTATGATTGTGTAATATCTAATGAATCAACTTACGTTAACAGTAAGTTTTTGGAAAATATTAAAGTAATTGTTTTTTTAAATACTTCTGGTGATATTTTGAATAATAATGAAAAAATAGCAATGGAAAGCTTTATCAGAAATGGTGGGGGATTTATTGGAATTCATTCAGCTACAGACACAGAATATGGGTGGGAATGGTATGGGAAATTAGTTGGAGCTTATTTTATGAATCATCCAGATATTCAGAAAGCAACAATAATAACAGAAAAAAAACACCACTTTTTAACAGACCACCTCAAAGATAGATGGAGCATAAAAGATGAGTGGTATAACTTCAAAAATTTCAACCCAGATATAAATGTTTTATTAAGTTTAAAAGAGACTAGTTATGAGGGTGGAGAAAATGGTGATTATCACCCCATTTCGTGGTATCATGAGTTTGAAGGTGGAAGGTCATTTTATACAGGTTTGGGGCATGTTGCGGAAACCTATAAAGATTCTAGGTTTGTTAAAATGATAGAGAAGGCAATTTTATATACATCTAGTTTAACTACTAAATAAATTTTTTGATGTATTGTTGCTGTCAAAAACCCTAAAAGCAACTACTTCCGCCTCGGCGGTTACTTCATTATTACTTTCAACATAACATTTAATAAGTACTTTTTTTGGAGTATAGCTTTTAACAACTGCTCGTAACTTAACTTCTTTGTTTGGTGTAGGTTTTATAAACCTAACCTTAATTGTTCCGGTTGCATATCTATAATGTGGCTTTGAGCTTAACTCTCTTTTCTCAAATTTATATGCATAAGCCATAGCTGTTCCCATTGTGTGGCAATCAATTATAGTCGATATTATACCCCCATTCATAATATCCTTCCAGCCCTGATGAAATTGTTTAGGCTTCCAAAAACATACAGACTCATCACCATCCCAAAAACTTTTTACGTGTAAACCATCCTTGATTTCTCTACCACATCCAAAACAAACATTACCAGGCATATTATTCTGAAAAATCTTTGGTGAATCTTTTGATAACATTCTATCTTAAATAATATTAGTAAGTATGATAAAAACTATTGATCTAAATTTTCAAGGTATAAAGTCAACAGTTGCATGTTTTCTGTTAAAGATAAACAAAGAACTTGCATTAATTGAATGTGGACCAGAGAGTTGCCTGAAAAATCTGAAGAGTGAGATCAAAAAAAATGGAGAAAGTGCTGAAAACATAAAGCATATTTTCCTTACACATATTCATCTAGATCACGCAGGTGCTGCATGGTGGTTTGCAAAAAATGGAGCAAATATTTACGTCCATCCGTTTGGTAAGTCTCACTTAATTAACCCTGAGAAATTAATTGCTTCTGCAAAAATCATATATGGCAAAAGTATGAATAAACTATGGGGTAATATTGAGGGAATTGATGAAAATAAGGTAATACCAGTGAACGATAAAGAAAAAATTAAAATTAATCATGTAGAAATAAAAGCTTTACATACACCAGGCCATGCTAAACATCATATTTCGTGGGTTATTGGAGACTCAGTATTTACTGGAGATGTTGCGGGAGCTAAAATAAATAATGGCCCCCTAGTACCAGCTTGTCCGCCTCCAGACATTAACGTTGAGGAATGGGAAAAGAGTTTGGAGATAATCAAAAAAGAAAATCCAAAGTTTCTTTACTTTACTCACTTTGGTAAATTCTCATATAAAGAAAATGAAATAATAAATCTTCAAAATACTTTGAAAGAGTGGTTGATATGGGTAAAAAAAAATGAAGATCAAAATGAAACTGTTCTGATAGAAAAGTTTAAAGTTTATATCAAGAAAAGTTTAAAAAGTAAATTAGTAGATGACCAAACAATTGAACAATACTGTATAGCAAATCCACCATATATGAGTATTTTAGGATTGAAAAGAGTTTTAATAAAAAAGAATTATGATAAAGCTTAAAACAATAAAAGAAAAAGAAATAGTACCAGGTTTTTTTGGAAAATTTTGTCATGGTGATAAGATGACCTTGGCTTTTTGGGAAGTGAAGAAAGGGTCCTCTATACCTGAGCACAACCACATTCATGAACAAATTCTATTTGTTCAAAGTGGGAAGTTTGAACTAGCCTTAGAAGGCGAAAAAATTACTGTCAAAAAAAACGAGATAGTTGTTATTCCATCTAATAAGAATCACTCTGGAATTGCACTATCTGACTGTAAATTGATTGATGTTTTTACACCGAAAAGAGAAGAGTATAATAATTAATATATGGAAATATCTAATGAAGATTTCAAGAAGCTGATATATCAGGCTACTGATATGATTACAGACTGGTATGATAAAAAGCTTCGGGGATCTAAAATATACAATAACAAAAGTCCTGCAGAAATCAGAGAAACTTTTAAAATTAAGAGTAAAAATAAAGGGACCAAAGCACATGAAGTAATTAAAAAACTTGAAAAAAATTTAATTGATTCGTCAAATTTTAATCCAAGCCCAAACTATTATGGTTATATAACTGGGGGAGGTAATCAAATTGGAATAATTGCTGAATATATTAAAGCAGCACTAAATCAAAATAACCTCAAGTGGCATAGTGCTCCTGCAAATAGTGAAATAGAGAAAATTGTTATCGAATGGATATCAGAATTTATTGGGTACAATCAAAAATGTGGAGGGGTTTTAGTCAGTGGTGGTTCTGTAGCAAATCTTATGAACATAGCTGTAATGAGAAAAGTAAAAGGAGGTAAAAAAATTAAAGAAAAAGGAATATATAAAGAAAAAGTAATGAGGGTCTATGTGTCTGAGGAAGGACACTCAAGTATCGATAAGGCAATGGATATTTTAGGGCTAGGATCTGAAAATCTTGTCAAAGTTAAAAGAGATAAAAATTTTAAAATTCAAATTAATGAATTAAAGAAAGAAATAAACCATGACATAAAATCTGGACTTAAACCAATAGGGATAATAGGAATAGCCGGTACAACAAATACTGGTAGTGTTGATCCTATGGACGAAATAGAAAAGGTTTGTAAAAAATTTGATTTATGGTTCATGGTAGATGCTGCATATGGTGGACCAGCAGCTGGTCTTAAGGAATATAAAAGTTTATTTAAGGGAATGGAAAAAGCAGACTCTATTCTTCTTAATCCACATAAATGGATGTTTGTCCCATTTGAGGTGGCATGCGTTCTTGTTAAAAATCAACAACAGCTAAAAAACACATTTTCTTTAATCCCCGAATATTTAATGGGTGGTGCAGATATTGATGAGAGAGAAGACTTAATGAACTACAGCATTCAACTGTCAAAAGATTTTAAAGCATTAAAAGTTTGGATGACTATTAAGGTTTACGGACATTCTGCCATTTCAAAAGCAATACGAAACGATATAGAGATGGCTTTATATGCATATGAGAAAATTAAAAATAATGATTTATTCAAGGCGTTACACAAGCCTGAATTGTCAATTTTTTGTTTCAAGTATATAAGTAAATTTAAAAATGTCTCAGATGATATTTTAAATAAAAAAATTATTGAGGAAATAGAAAAAGACGGTAGAGTTTTTCTTTCTGGAACTGTTATAGATAAAGAGAATGTCCTTAGGATAAATTGCATAAATCACAGAAGGAACAAGAAAGATATTGATTTTTTGATAAGGGTATTGGAGGAGATAGGATCAAAAGTAGAAGATAAACTGGGAAATCTATCCGTCTAAAATTTTTAAATACTTCTCTTTAACGTAATTATAAGCTGGTAGGTGCTGAGCAAGAATTGGTTCACCATCTGGAAGATCCTTTTGTTTATATGGATCTACTTGCTTTCCATTTCTCCAGAACCTGTAACATACATGAGGGCCTGTAGCCAAGCCTGTAGAGCCAACATATCCGATTATATCGCCCTGTCTAACATTTTTACCTGGCTTTATTCCTTTTGCAAATTTAGACATGTGAAGGTATTGTGTTGAGTAAATATTGTTATGTTTTACCTTAACAAAATAACCGTTGTTTCTACCATATCTAGCTTCAATTATTTTTCCGTCAGCAACAGTCATTATAGGAGTGCCTTTTGGTGCAGCATAATCCGTTCCTAAGTGGTCTCGGTATCTTTTCAAGACTGGATGGAACCTTTTCTTTCTATATCTGGAAGATATTCTATAAAAGGTGAGAGGAGATCTTAGAAAAGTTTTCCTTAAACTCTTTCCGTTTTCATCAAAATAATCGTTACCTAAACCTTGATTATATGAGAAGGCGTAGAAATCTTTTTCATTGTGTGTAAACCTTGCAGCCTTAACATTACTAATTCCAACAACAACGCTGTCAATTATTTCTTCAGTGTAAAGAATTTCATAATTATCTCCAGGATTAATTCTAAAAAAGTCTATCTGCCACGCAAAAATATCAACCATTTTATTTACGAGTTCAATAGGATAGTTAAGGTCATCAAAACTTAAATAAAGACTCGAATTTATTTTACCCTCAATTTTCTTTTCGTTGTAGGTTATCTTTCTTTTTATAATACTAGCCTCAACTCTTTCATCAAGTGAACAAACTAGGTAATCGTAAAGACTTGTCTCGTAAACAAAGAAGGATGGTTTTGGGTTATTATGTTTATAAAAAAGGGTGAAAAAGTTTCCATTTTTAAGTTTTTTTAAATTAAAAAACGGTTTTATTGTAAGACTTGCATCATAAATCTTTTTGTTAGATAGTCCACGTTTAGATAAAATATCCGAGAAATTTTGACCCCATTTAATCTTATGTGTTTCATACCTAAAAGAATCTAAATTTATACCAAACTTAAATTCAGGAGTATGAACAATTATTTCTTCGGAGTTTTCAGTTAAAGAAGTTGTAGATTCTTTTTGAGAACAGGAGTTTAATATTAGAAAAAAAATTAAAAAAAATATTTCAATTCTCATAAAACGCATCAATACCTTTTTTTAAGTTATCAATATATTTTTCTATATTCAATTCATAACCCCATGGAGGAGAAATTATTTGATCAGAGAAAGGGTTTATAACAACGTAATAGGGTTGAGCATTATTCTGAAAACGAGATATTTGAAAATCAGAATTTTGCCTTCCTATAGACTTTTTAACCTTACCATCGTAACTTGATACATACCAGTTTTCCTCAGAAAGAAGGGTTTTATCATCAACATAAAGTGATACCAAAACATAATCATTATTTAATATGTCTCTTACCCTTTGGTCAGGCCAGACCCTTGCCTCAATATCTCTGCAATTAACACAACCATGTCCCGTAAAATCTAAAAGTACTGGTTTATTAACTTCTTTTGCATAACTCATACCCTCATCAAAGTCAAAGAAGCCCTTGAGACCATGTGGCAATTCAAAAATATCAGCAAACTTTATATTATCATAAAATGTATCGTTTTCAAGGTAATCCGAAAAGAAGGGTGTTCTCTTAAATGTTTTAATGTCAACATATGTCGAACTTTGTGGTGGTAAATACGCCGCAAGGTACTTTAGCCTATTTCCAAAAATACCAGATAGTAATGTAAAAGATAATAACAAAATGGAAACACCCAGCATTGAGTTCACTATTCCTTTATTTGAATTATATCCTTCAGGAAGCTTAATCATTCCAAAAACATATAAAGCAAGAATAAATAGTAAAGCCGACCAAATTACTAGGATTATATCTCTACTTAACAAATTAAAGTGATAGGCTTTGTCAACAACACCTAAAAATTTAAATGAAAAAATAATCGCAATAAAACCAAGTATAACTCTTAAAGTTATCATCCACCCACCTGACTTTGGTAAGGACTTTATTTTGTCAGGAAATATAGCTAAAAGAGTAAATGGTGTAGCAAATGCGGTAGAAAAAGCTAACATACCAAGTACTGGTTGAATCTTTAAGCCACTTGCGGACTGAACTAGTATACTACCAACCAAAGGACCTGTACAAGAGAATGAAACAAGAACCAATGTTAAGGCCATAAAAAATAAACCAATAAATCCTCCTTGGTCAGACTTTTTGTCTATTGACGTAATTATGCCAGAAGGAAGTGTCAGCTCAAAAAATCCAATTAGTGATGCACCAAAAATTAGAAATAGTATAAAGAAAATTATATTAGGAACCAAACCTGTTGCTATATCATTAGCTGTTTGTGGACCCATTAATAATGAGAGGAAGACGCCAAAAAATGTAAATATTATAATAATTGAAAGCCCATAAATTAAGGCGTCAAGTGTTGAATTTCTCTGAGTTTTATTAGCAAAAAAAGAAACCGTAATAGGTATCATTGGGAATACACACGGAGTTAAAATTGCTAAGAAACCCGCAAAAAAAGAAAATAAAACAAAGGACAACAATGATTCATTCTCTTTTACATTTAAATAATCAACTGATAATACCTCTTTTGAATCTATTTTTTTAAAAAAACTAAAATCTGTCTCTAAGGGTATACACATTTTTTGTATCTCTGAGCAGACTTGATATGAT